>JBGSLR010000056.1:0-17655 GCA_041740615.1 Desulfobacterales bacterium | reverse complement strand
CTTGAAACCGCCAATGGCTCGATTGCGACGATCATCGGTTGGCCTCATTACGGCGATCACCAACTGGCCCCATTACGGCGATCATCAAGTGGCTCGATTGCGGCGATCACGGAATGGCTCTATAGCACCGATCATCAACATTAGTTCAGTTATTATTGTTTTTTTATCATGCTCTCGAATACTACTATAATTATTACATGTGGTACATTCTGCCCGTAAAACACCTGCGCCGTTCCATAATAGTAGCTGTGCATCTTTGGTATTGCATTCATCATCATCAGGAAAGGAATCATATTCCTCGATTTTAGGTGCTGATGGGAAAATTACTGAATACTCGCATCCTTTAGGACGAAAAATATATTCAGCGCTATTTGTGATTGGCACAACAACTAAAAAAAAGAAGAAAGTAGCAATGCCATAGTATATTTGTCTTGTATTTCTATTGGTTAACAGTTTTTTTTGATAAGTTGTTTCCATATTCACCCCTCATGGATAAACACCTCAATTCAAAAATAAATTATAGGCGATTTATTTTCTCCTTTAACCATAACTCTGTCTTTGTCGAGTTGCGATACCTGTTTCTGTACGGCTGAATTCCGGTTGAAAAATTGTGACCAAATTGTGACCATAACATAAAAAAAAGTGCCAAATGGTCACACAACAGGATACAATGACGCTGTGAGTTTTCCTTTATATTATTGTGTGTTATTATGCAATCGTTTCGTTAAAAAGTGCAACCGGACACACCGACACGGTAGAGGTCGTTGGTTCGACTCCAATCGCGCCTACCAGGGTGAATAAGGGTTTGCGGCATACACCGCAAACCCTTTTGTTTTTCAAGCGGACAGCCAATATGTTCCGATAATCGTCTCAAAAAATCCGTTCCAGGTCCATGTAACCGAGGTTACTATGGAAAACCGTCGTTTTTTTATTGACAAGAGCGGTATTTTATGGAGGATACGTAAAGCTTATAATTGCGTGCTTGTTGAAACGCAAATCGGAGAACCATACGAAGGAGAGGGGGAGATAGTGTACGGCTTTGCTGCAATCAGCGCTTCAAATGGTTGGTCCATGGCGGTGTTGGGCGCTTCAATCGTTTTTTGTGGATTGGTGGTTCTTTCACTGTCGATCGCCCAAATCCACAAGTTGCTAAACCTGTGGGAAAATCGCGGGTCTCTGCTCCAAAACGGTAAGGCCAAACAGGCGGGGGAGGTGATCCCGGCCGTGCCAATTTATCGACATCCGGACTATTGTCCGGAGGATATCGAGGAGGTTGCGCGTATCTGGTCGCCGCTGGCCGAAAAACTCGATGAAACCTTCGTGTTGCCGGCCTTGTTTCAACTGGCCAGGGAATATGATTTCCCACATCCCCACTTAACCATCACCCGTCTGAGGGAAGCCCGGATTTTGATACCGGTTGGAGAAGAGGGTGTATTCATGTGGAATCAAAGCGGCGTTGAGTGAGAAAGGAATGTCATGACAGATTTGCTCATACAGTTTTTGAACAATACCGGTTTCATCTTGGCGGATTACCGCAATGTGATCATGATATTGGTTGGATGTGTGTTTGTTTACCTGGCGGTTGCCAAAGAATATGAGCCGTTGCTGCTGGTTCCGATCGGATTTGGCATCATCGTTGGGAATATACCTTTTTTTAGGGGTCTCGGTATTGGAATCTATGAGACGGGCAGTGTGTATAATTATTTATATTTTGGTGTTAAAACAGGTCTTTATCCTTCAGTCGTTTTTCTTGGCCTAGGCGCCATGACGGATTTTTCATACCTGCTCGCCCAGCCGAAGTTGATGTTGCTGGGAGCTGCCGCTCAAATGGGCATTTTCTTTACTTTTTTGGGAGCCTTGTTCCTCGGCTTCAACCTGAATGAGGCCGCTTCGATCGGTATTATCGGCGGGGCCGATGGACCGACATCCATTTTTCTCACCGCCAAACTGGCACCGCATCTAATCGGGCCCATCGCCATTGCCGCCTATTCCTATATGGCCCTGATCCCTGTTATTCAACCACCGATCATGCGACTGCTGACAACCAAAAAAGAACGCCTGATCCGGATGGAAGAACCCCGCGATGTTTCAAAACAGGAAAAAATCATTTTTCCGATTGTCGGGGTTTTGCTTTGCTGTTTTTTAGCACCCACCGCCATTTCTCTTCTGGGAATGTTATTCCTGGGTAATTTTCTGAAAGAATGCGGAGTGGTGGAAAGATTGGCCCAGACCGCACGATCGGCCATCATCGATACGGCGACCATCATTCTCGGAATGACGGTCGGCATGAGTACCCAGGGTGATGTGTTTCTGACCCCCAAGTCTCTGGGGATCTTTTTTCTCGGCTCGGTGGCCTTTTCGCTGGCAACGGCATCGGGAATTATTTTTGCTAAAATCATGAATCTGTTTCTGAAAAAGAAAATTAACCCGCTGCTCGGCGCAGCAGGTGTCTCCGCCGTTCCCGGATCTGCCCGTGAGGTTCATCTAATGGGGCAGTCTGCCGACCCGCACAATTTTCTGTTGATGCAAGCCATGGCCTGCAATGCCTCGGGAGTGATCGGCTCCGCCATTGCAGCTGGTGTTTTATGGAGCTTTATCATGACAAAATAGAATGACCATCACTCGTGAAAAGAAGTCCCGACAATATATTCCTCATAAATCGTAGGGCTTTCCGAATAGATATCCAACATAGATTCCAGGGCTTTGCGCGCCTGACTGTCTTTCCAGCGCAACCAGTCCTCCATGTTCTGCCAAGTTCCGATGACGAGCATCTTCTGGGGATCCCCATGGGATGACAGGGTAATGCCGGAAATGTATCCGGTCTGTTCCATGGCTTTGGATCGGAGCTCGTTGAGCAGGGAAACGATTTCCTTGGTTTTTCCTTTTTTAAATCGCCGTTTGATCAAAATTTTTGCGAGCATGGTTAACCTCCTTTCGGTATGTTCCGCAAGAGGTTTGCGGCAGGAATGAAAAGCGCTTATCCGATTTTTCTTACTTGTAGCACAACCCAAACTGCGGAGCAACACCCCGACCGTTCTGGCTCCATTCTATTCGATCAACCGGGATCTAACGGCGAATCGGAAACACTGACAGGATAAACCAGTTCCGATGCAGGAACAATCGCCACTTTTTCTACGACACCCGGCAGCTCTTTTAGCAAAACCCGATAGGTTGCCTCATGAGGATGACAGATACCAATGGCATGGCCCTTTTCAAAGGCGACTTGTATCAGCCGCTTTATTTGACCGCGAATGGTTTCGGGCTCCAACGTATGGTCCAGGAAAACATCCCGTTCGGCGAATTTCATCCGCAGAAGGCGCGCCGCTGGTTTGCACAACGAATCCTTGGTGGTGCGGCTGTCGATGAAATACAAGTCTCGCTTTTTTAAGATGGAGAAAATTTGATACATCTGGGTGGAAATAGTGGTCATGCGTGAACCCATATGGTTGTTGACACCTTTCACATCTGGAACGGAATTCAGATCGGATTCCAGCTGTTGGATCAGGATGTCCGGTGACATGGAGACGAGAAGGGCACCCGGTCCGGGATTCACGGTGGGGTATTCAATCGGCTCCATGGGCAGATGCAGCATGATTTCCAGGCCTTTTTGTCGAGCGCTGCGGGCGATTGTTTGTCTCAAAGGACAATGGGGTAAAACCGAAAGTGTCAACGGAGCATTCAGCTCAATGAATTTTTTCAGCATATGACTATCGTAACCGAGATCGTCAACGATGATGGCCACCTTCGGTCGCCGGTCGGAGGGCGGTGATGACGTCCGCGGGGGATAGATTGGATGTCTGGCTTCCGGTGTGTAAATTTCAAAAATCGGAGCGATGGCCTTGGGAGGCGTAGGCTCCGGCTTCTTAACTGTAGCGGGCGCGGAAGGGGGCTTTTCTTTTGTGGTCGGTAACCAAGAATGAAATAGGAGTGCGACACCCATGATAATCGCAACGAGCAGAAACATTGCGATTATGGTTTTATATAAATTGGCGCTGAAAGAAGGGGCGATCCGCGCGCTTTCTTTCCTTTCAGTTTTTTTACGCCTGTTTTTTCTTTGAGGCATGGTAGTTTAGGCGTCGCGCGTATCGTTCAATTTTTCAATTTCTTGAAAACACTATGGCTGATCAATAAATCTAGGCCGTATCGGACCTGGTTATCATTCAGAAGCTTTTCCGGTTTCAGGGTGCCATATTCCGTTTCATCCAATTCGGAATCCTCGACGATTTCTTTTTTATCCGGTGATTCCGGGGACGTTGTTTGGGTTTTTGTACCCTTGTTTGGTTCCGCTTCGAGATGGTTCTGGAGGTCTTTTTCCTTAATCGGCAGATCTTCAATTTCCTTGGTAGCGTCCTTGTTCCGTATTCTTCTTTTCAGCACGATGTCCGGTTCGATTCCTTTTGCCTGGATGGATCGATCGTTGGGAGTGTAGTAGCGTGCGACGGTGAACTTGATCCCGGAACCGTCTCGCAATGGTTTTACGGTTTGAACAGAGCCTTTGCCAAAAGAGGTCGTGCCGAGAATGATGGCGCGATTATGATCCTGAAGGGCGCCGGCCACAATTTCAGAAGCGCTGGCACTGCCGCCGTTGATGAGAACGACAATTGGATATTCCCTTTTTTTCTTGTTGGGCGTGGCGTTATACACGTCGTTATGTTTGGAAATCCGTCCTCGAATAGAAAGAATGACCCCATTATCGATAAACAAGTCGGCTACGGCTACCGCCTGGGGAAGCAATCCTCCCGGATTGTCGCGCAGATCGATAATCAATCCTTTCAATGGGTTTTTTCCGGATTCGAGTTTTTTCAAGGCAGCTTTCAGATCCTCATCGGTTTTTTCAGTGAAATTGAAAAGACGCACATAACCGTAATCGGGTTTCAATTCCATGGATCGAACACTTTCGATGGGAATGATGTTCCGCATGATTTCAAAATCAATCAATTTGGTCGCGCCCTTTCGCAGAATGCTGATGGTGACCGGTGTTCCTCTTGGACCCTTGATTTTCTGCACGGCTTCTCCAATGCTCATATCGCGAGTCGATTTTCCATTGATTTTTGCGATGATGTCTTTTGGTTTCACCCCGGCTTTATGGGCCGGCGAGCCTTCAATGGGGGAGACGACGGTAAGCATTTCCTTCTGCAGGGTGATGACGATGCCGATTCCGCTGAATTCACCCTTGGCGTCGTCCTGGAGCGATTCGAATTGCTCCGGTGGCAAATACATGGAATGGGGATCAAGGCTGTGGAGCATCCCCTGAATCGCCTTGCGGATTAAGGTTTTTGAATCCACCGGATCGACATAGTTGGCTTCGATCTGCTCGATGACATCGGAAAAGATTTTCAAACCTTGATAGGTATCATCGCTGCTCGCCCCGATATCATGAACGAATCCTCCGCCGAAGGTAACGGCCAGGGCGACGGAGAGTGTGATAACGGAAAGGGTTACGAGTTTTTGCATGGTATGCCTCATTGATTGACTCCTTTAACTTTTTTTCAGCCAGATGAGCGGATCCATCGGTTTGCCGTGGTGGCGAACTTCGAAATAAAGATTCGCCTCTCCTGTCAGGGAAGCTGAATCTCCGACGGTAGCAATCACCTCGGTAGTCTCAACCCGATCGCCCTTGGACTTGAACAATTCTTCCGCATGTGCGTAGATCGTGTAGTAATTAAGGCCATGATCGATGATGATCATATTCCCGTAACTTTTAAACCAGCCGGAAAAGAGAACAAGCCCGCTGCTCACAGCTCGGATCGGTTCACCGCGTTCCGCCTGAATTTCAATGCCGCTTCTAAAGTTCATCACATTAAATTTGGTGTTTTTATAAGGACCAAAAAAGGAAATTACTTTACCCTTGACCGGCATATTGAGCAAGCCTTTTAATGCGTCAAACTGATTTTTCGTTTTGTCAACCGTTTCAACGGGCTCAACATGCAGAGACATGATGGTTTGATCAAGGGCCTGGGCCGCCTGCTTCAGGGAGTCGATGGCCGCCAATTCCAGAGATTTTTTATCGCGGATATGTTCCAGAAGTTTGGAGCGTTTGGAGCGTTTGTTAGAGAGTGTTGAAATTTGTTTCTGAAAATTTTCTTCGATTTCGATTTTTTCTTTTCGTTGTTGATTCAATCGCGGAGACAGCTCCAGCAGGCTTTTTTTGTCCTCCAAATATTTTTTCAGCACTGCTTCATCATAATCCAGGATATGTTCGATAGCGGCTTTTCGGTTGATAAAATCAAAGACGGAATTGGCGGACGCAAGAATGTGAATCTGGCCGAGGAGGTTCAACTTATAAATGGCAACCAGGCGTTTATGGATATATTCTTCGGTTGTTCGAATCTCCCGAATTAATTCTTGGGCCGCTGCGTCAGTTTCGCTGATTTGTTTTTCGAGCGTGTTCAGCTCCGAACGGAGGGCTGCGGCTCGCTGGCTCGCTTTGTTCAAGGTCAGGTCGAGCTCATTGAGACCGTTGATGATGGCAGTTTCCTTTTCACTATATTCCCGGATTTCCGCTTTATGCTCTTCGATTTTTTGATCAATGGCCTTGGATTTTTCCGTGAGCTGCTTTTGTTCGATATTCTCTGCAGAGGGGGTTGGTGGTGGCGTCTGAATCCGGATATATTGCTGCCGATTGCGAACAAAACCGGTCAATCCATTAAAAGAAATTTTCAGCCAACCATCTATTTCGTCAAGGATAATGACCTGAGTATCGCGTTTCAACACGGCGATAGAGGGCTGTTCTCGATCCGGTCCTTTGCGAACATTCAGTAATCCGGATATGACAATACCATTTTTCACTCCCGCCCAAACCGGTGAGATGATGAGAATCACCACGGAAAAGACAATGTATATTCCAATTATGTAGTTAGAAATTTTTTGAAAGACAGATAGCATCCCAACCATCCGGAAAAAATACTGGCGGTGATGATCGCCAAAGCGATTGGAATCGGTAGAAACCGAATCTGGATGAAGGCGGAGGCCAGCCCCTGGTCGACATTGGATACCACCACCACATAGGAAATATAAAGAGCGATCAGCCCGAGTATCCCGCCGAAAGTCCCCTGCAAAATACCCTCAATATAATAAGGGGCTTTAATAAACCCGTCGGTTGCGCCCACCAGCTGCATAATTTCGAATTCTTCCCTTTTTGAAAAAAAGAGAAGGCGGATGGTGTTGGCGACGATGAAAACAGAAGCCATAAAAAAAACACCGCACATCGCCGTACCGGTGAATCGAAGCAGATTGAATATGCCGGTTATTCTTCCAATCCACTGTTGTCCGTATTCGACGGATTCAACTTCCGGGAGGGCTTCAATCTGAGAGGCAATAATTTCCACTTTTTCCCATTCCTGGGCCGAAGGAGATAGGCGGATTTCAAAAATGTCCGGCAGCGGGTTTTCCCGTAGATTTTCGAAAATGGCCGACTGCCTTTTCAAACGCTCTTTCAACTGTTGCAATGCTTTATCCTTAGAGATGAAATGTGCGGCCGATACGCCTTCTATTTGGAGAACTTGTTTTTTTAAATCGGAAACGGCGGGTTGTCCGGTATGGGGATCCAGATATGCGATAATTCTGACGCCTTTCCGCCAGGAATCGAGCAGATCGTTGATGTTGACGAAAAAAAGACTGAAAGCGCTTACGATCAGAATCGACAAGCCGATGGTGATAATGGTGATTGCGTTGAGAAAACGGTTGCTGATGATATCCTGCACGGCCCGTTTGATAAAAAAAATGAGAATACCGGCTTTCATAATGTTATCGCTGGTTTCTTATCGATGGTTATCGTTTTGTTTTCCAATCTGCCCTCGTTCAGGTATACTATCCTACCTTGGGTTTTCCGAAGAATCGATTTATCATGGGTGGCGATAATGAGCGTTGTGCCGCGGGCATGAAATTCCTTCAGCAGACTCATGATAATGTTGGCCGAGTCGGTATCCAGGCTTCCGGTGGGCTCGTCCGCCAAAATGATCTGGGGGTCTCCTACGACTGCCCTGGCAAATGCAATTCGTTGCTGCTCACCGCCTGAAAGGCTTTGGGGATAAGCATTCAACCGGTCCTCCATGGCGACCGTACGGAGAACACTGGATACTTTTTTTTGGATGAAGCTTGATTTGTAGCCGGCAACCTCCATTACCAGGGCGATGTTCTCGTAAATGGTTTTGGATGGAATAAGCTTATAGTCTTGAAAAATAATACCGAACTTGCGTCTGAGAAATGGTATCCGCGACCGATTGATTCGGGCAAGATTGATGCCGTCTATCAGAATCTGGCCTTCGGAAGCGGATTCACCAAGATAGAGGAGTTTCAGTAAAGTCGATTTGCCGGCGCCGCTCGGACCGGTAACCATCAACAATTCGTTGCGGGCGACATCCAGACTGATATCGATCAATGCGCTGTGGGAAGCGTATCGCTTGTAAACATGAAATAATCGGATGATGCTGTTTTCAGGGTTCGTATCGGTCATTCCCCGGGTCCTGCCTCATAGCCGTTATCAGAGAATCCGCTTCGATATCCGCATGATGGTGCCGGCTGTCGCCATTATCTCGAAAGAAGCATCTCTATCGAATGTTTTTCACTTTACAAGTTTGCGGATTTAATTTCAATCCTGATTTTCGCTTTTATGCTTTTGGTTTGACCAAAAAGAATGAAGCTGGTAAGGGTGCGGTTGAGTTCAAGGAGTGCTGCCAACAGTTTTTCTTGCTCAAAGCCTTCACTGGATCCCGTTATCGGCTTCTTCCAATTCAGTGGGGGCTTTTTATTGAATTCGGCACGATATACGTGGCGCTCGCATTTTCCGACTCCCAAACGGTTATCCGGGAGACCCGGATCGTTTCATTGGGGATGCTGGCCTGCAGGACATCGGCGATATATTTTGCAATATTCTCAGAGGATGGATTACCTTCAAACAGTTCAAGCTCATTCAGAAATTTGTGGTCTAACGTGTCCATGATTCGATTCAAATGGTTTTTTAACTCGCCAAAATCGATCAGCACTCCTGCAGGGTTGAGTTCTTTTCCGGCGACGTAGGCCTCCACTTTCCAGTTATGACCATGGAGATTCTCACACTTTTCCGCCACCATTTTCAGTTGATGGGCTGCCGCGAAATGGGAAACAATTTTCAATTCAAACATACCGGAACTCCAATTCCCTCAGGCGTTATGTCGCTAGTTTTGACGCCTGGTTTTTTAAAATATTTTTTAGCTTGTTGGATATTTTATCCGTTTCGATTTTGGCGAAATCTTTTAACAAGGCTTCTTGTTTTTTATTCAGATTGGTGGGGGTTCGAATGTCCACCTGGATAATTTGATCACCGCGATGATACCCGCGGAGGGAAGGAATCCCCTTCTCCGTTAATCGGAAGGTATCGCCGTATTGGGTGCCTTTGGGGATCGACAACATTTCTTCGCCATTCAGAGTCGGCACCTTGATGGTATCTCCAAGGGCGGCCTGAATAAAGGATATTTGAATCGTGCTGATGACATCCGTGTGATTGCGCTGAAAAGTTTTATGGGGCTTGACCTGAATGAATACATACAAATCACCTGGAGGTCCCCCGTTGGGACTGGATTCGCCTTCTCCGGTCAACCGAAGCCTTGAACCGGTGTCAACTCCGGCAGGTATTTTAACGGAAACCGATTTGTTGACCATGATTTGTCCGGCTCCATTGCAATTACGGCAGGGATGCGCAATCATTTTTCCGCCGCCGCGGCATACGGGGCAGGTGGTTCGAATGGTAAAAAAACCCTGGGACCGACCGACTTGACCACTTCCACCGCAATGGTGGCAGGTTTCGGGATGAGTCCCTGGTTCGCATCGACTGCCTTTGCAGTCCGGACAAATCTCCGCCTTTTTAATGTCGATTTTGGTTTCCGTACCGAAAGCGGCTTCCATGAATTCAAGGGTAAGATCATAGCGCAAATCGGCCCCCGGTTGGGTGCGAGACCTCCCGCGTCGGTTGGAACCGAAACCAAACAGATCCTCAAAGATGTCGCCGAAACTGGAAAAAATGTCCTCAAATCCACCCACGCCGGAAAAGCCGGCACCTTCAAGACCCTGGTGACCAAACTGGTCGTATATCTGTCTTCTTTGGGGATCTCGCAGGACTTCATAGGCCTCCGCCGCTTCCTTGAATTTGTCCTCCGCCGCTTGGTCATCCGGATTTTTATCCGGGTGATATTTTATGGCAAGCTTCCGGTATTGCTTTTTCAATTCCTCTTCACTGGCATTCCGGTTGACGCCGAGGACCTCATAATAATCTCGTTTGGTGGCCATACAATTTCCTGAAAATCGTTCCGGTTAATGTTGTTTCAGGGTTTGTGTTGTGTTACTCATCCTTCCGGGTAAAAACTAACTATGAAAACTAATGCAGGTTTCGAGATTGTCAACCATGAATGTTGAACCGCCGTTTGTTAAAGACATGTTCGACGCCATCGCTCCGCGTTACGATTTGCTGAATCGCCTGCTGAGCTTCCGGCAGGATATTTATTGGCGAAAGGTGCTGGTGTCTACGTTACTCATTCCCCCAAAGGGCAGAGCCTTGGATGTCGCCTGTGGCACCGGGGATGTCCTGTTGGAGTTGGTCCACCGGAAAGGATCGGACATGACGGCTGTCGGTGTAGACTTCTCTCCCGCCATGCTGCAGTTGGCATCCCGAAAAATATCAACCGTGACCAGTCATTCGAACATCAGTCTCTTGGCCGGTAACGCCCTTGCCTTGCCTTTCCGCAAAGAAACGTTCGATGGCGTCTCCATCGCTTTCGGAATTCGGAACATAGCGGACAAGGCGAACGCCTTGAGAGCATTCCATCGGTGTTTGAAGGCGGGTGGAATGCTTGTGGTGCTCGAGCTGACGACGCCGCCGAAAGGACTGTTGCGTTCGCTCTATTTGTTTTATTTCAAACGGATTCTACCGATGATCGGCGGCTTGATATCGGGTGATGATCAAGCGTACCGATATCTGCCGGATTCAGTCATCCACTTTCCGGAATCGGATGCTTTTGCGGCAATCATGCGGGAGGCCGGATTCGCCCATGTGAAGTACCGTCGGCTCACCTTGGGGATTGCTACCCTTTATGTGGGGTTGAAAAAGGGGGAATCATCCGACAAAGGGTCGTCGTAAAACCGTATCCTTTTTCCATCGGGTGTCGTTTCGCTCCGGGTATTTAATGTTATAATGAAGCCCCCTGCTTTCTTTGCGGTGCATGGCGGAACGAATGATCAAATCGGCAACCACTGCGATGTTCCGCAGTTCGATCAGGTCGGCCGTCACCTTGAAATCCCAATAATATTCCTGGATTTCCTGTACGATCATCTCAATGCGTCGTCTGGCCCTTGCCAGTCGATTATCCGACCTTACGATACCGACATAATTCCACATGAACCGCCTGATTTCATCCCAGTTTTGAGTGACCATAATGACCTCGTCGCTGTCGGTGGTTCCCGATTCGTCCCAAGGCGACAGCACCGGTAATGAAAAGACCGAGGATCGAAGGTACTCGATCGCTTGTCCGGCGGCATTATGAGCATATACAAGTGCTTCAAGCAATGAATTGCTGGCCAGTCGGTTGGCGCCGTGCAATCCGGTGCAGGCGGTTTCACCAACAGCAAACAGGCCCTGGATCTCGGTCCTGCCGACCAGATCCGTGGCCACGCCGCCGCACATGTAATGGGCGGCGGGAACTACCGGTATCGGCTCTTTGGTCATATCAAAACCGAATTGAAAACAGTTTTCGTAAAGATTGGGAAAACGGTTTTTGACAAAATCTGCCGGGCGATGGGAGATATCCAGATAAACACAGTCCTGTCCGCTGGTTTTCAGTTCGGTGTCAATGGCCCTGGCAACCACGTCCCGACATGCAAGCTCCTGACGGGGGTCGTATTTTTCCATAAAGGGTTTTCCCTCGGCGGTCAGCAGGCGGCCACCTTCACCGCGAACGGCTTCTGAAATCAAGAAGTTTTTGGCTTCCGGATGATACAGGCAGGTGGGGTGAAACTGGACGAATTCCAGATTGGCAACCGTGGCCCCGGCTCTGTAGGCCATGGCGATGCCATCACCGGTGGCGATATCGGGATTGCTGGTATATAGATAGACTTTTCCCGCTCCTCCCGTAGCCAGGAGAGTGACTTTGGCCGCGAACGTCTTTACCCGATTTAATTCGCGGTCAAGAACATAGGCGCCGCAACAGAAATCCTCATGGGTAGTGGTGACCTGCCCTCTTTTCATCCGCGTAGAATAGGTAATCAGGTCGATTGCAATGTGATTTTCAAAAATAGTGATGGCTTTATGGTTTCTTACCCGATCGAGGAGCGCTCTTTCAACCTCCCGACCGGTCATATCCTGCGCGTGTACGATACGTTTTTGCGAATGACCGCCCTCACGTCCGAGGGATAAATTCATTTCGACCTGGGCGGAAGAAGTATTGTGGTTTCGGTTGAAATTGACCCCTAATGCCATCAGTTCTTTGATGCGTTCGGGGCCGTTTCTAACTACATTTTCAACGACTTCTGTATGGCAGAGGCCGTCCCCGGCGGCTAGGGTATCCTGAATGTGGAGATCGAAAGAGTCTATCTTGCTGAAAACGGTGGCGATGCCGCCTTGGGCATGCTGTGTGTTGGATTCGGCGGCCTTTTTCTTGGTGACCAGTGCAACCGATCCGGAATCCGCCACTTTGAGTGCAAAGGATAACCCCGCCACCCCACTGCCGATAATGAGAAAATCGCTTTGGTGATTCATGTTTTTTCAGTACTGACGAAAAGAGTATTTGGTTTCGAAAACAAAATCTTATAACCGTTTATTGCAGGAAGTCCCACGATGCCGAATGGTCAGGACAGCAAGGAGGAGCGTCTGCGATTTTTATTGGTAACGTAACCGATGAAAAACCCTAGAAGCAGGATGCCAGCGCCGATTACAAAGAGATGAAGATTTCGTTCTTCTTTCAGGGCATCGTAGTCCTGTTTCAATCTCATCAATTGTTGCTTATGGGTGTCGATTTCCGTGTAAAGACGATTGTTTTCAAGGGCAACGGTATCATACTGTTGCTGAACCGTTTCGGTCTTGGCAAGCAACTGCCGGTGTTTATCCTCCAACACTTGTAACAGATAACTATTGGGTTGATCGGTTGTAAGATACCGGCTGAGAACCCAACCGTCCTGACCGTTCGGCAGTCGCACCATGGACCAATCCTTGCGATTTTCAATGATATCGAGTTCCTGGCCGGATTTGATCATCTGGATCACTTCTTGATCCAGCCCCGGTCCGGTTCGAAGAGAGACATTGACGACGTCATTGATGTACATGTTTGCAGCCGAGACTGCCTTTGTCGAAAACAGCAGCCAAACCAAGACAAAGCACAAATTTTTCACCAAACGTTGCCTCCGCCATTCATTGAGGGGGAAGGTTTTGCCTCCCGGGAAAGTGAATGAAATGACCGTCATGATAGACATACGTATAATGTAATAAACCGGTTATATCGGGACGGCAAGTTTTTTTTGGTTGATCCCGAGGCATCCGGGAATTGGTTTTCCGGTTAGGGTTATAAAACATCCGATATTTTCTTTGAACTTTTTTGGGGTTATGGTATCCTTTTCAAAAATTGAGGGAATCAGGAGGACGGTAAACATCGTCATGATTGTTCACGATTTGGAATGTAAAAACGGGCACATATTTGAAGGATGGTTTGATAGCGGTTCCAGTTTTGAAGGGCAAATCAAAAAAGGATTGGTTGCCTGCCCTGTCTGTGACGATACATCGATCGTCCGCAGGCCATCCAATTTCGGAATCAAAAAGGGTAACCGACCGTCTCTGCCGATGCCTTCCGATGAACGGTTGTCCCCCATGACGGAAGAGCAAACCATGATGGCCCACATCGGGCGAAAACTATATGATTTCATAGAAAAAAATTTTGACGACGTGGGCTGCGATTTCACCAGGGAAGCGCTGAAAATCCACTATGGCGTTTCAGAACCGAGAAATATCAGAGGGGTCAGTACGGTTGCGGAAGAGAAACTGTTAAAGGAAGAAGGTATTGATGTATTGAAGGTCCCCATACCTCCTGAAAAAGACAGCACCGATGCATAGCGTCCCGTCAACATATAAGCGCGGTAACCCTGAAAAAAGAAGCATACCGGCGATCGGATGTGATACCAACCGGATATTGCAACACAAAAGACCTTCCACGAAATCTGAAAAAACCGGAAAACAGGAATGATATGATCATTGATTTTCACACCCACCTGTTTCCGAAACGGATTCGACGCGACCGTGGGGCATTTTTTGTCAATGAACCGGAATTCAAATTACTGTATGAGCCACCCAGCGCAAAGCTCAACGGTGTGGAAGACATAATCGCGGCCATGGATCAAGATGGTGTGGATACATCGGTGGTGTTCGGATTTCCCTGGCGAAATCCGCATACCAGTCGACTTCACAATGATTACATTCTGTCGGCAGTTTCCAGATATCCAAACCGTCTGAAAGGTTTCTGCTGTGTGGATGTAATGGATGACGGTGCATACCGGGAGGTGGAGCGCTGCCTGGAGGCGGGAATGTCCGGCGTGGGGGAGTTGGCCTTTTATCGGTCCGGTATTGAAGAAAGGATGATTCAGCGGCTGCAACCCCTCATGGCGCTTTGTTTGGAAAAGGATCTGCCGGTTATGATCCACACCAATGAGCCGGTAGGCCATTCGTATCCGGGAAAAACATCGAATACATTGGCGCAGATCTATCAATTGCCCAAACGGTTTCCCCACAACAAAATCGTTCTGGCCCATTGGGGCGGCGGGATCTTTTTTTATCTGTTGCTGAAAAAAGAGGTGCGTGAAACGCTTGCCAATGTATATTTCGACACGGCGGCTTCGCCGTTCCTGTATTCGCCGCTGATTTATCGCACTGCCATGGCGTTGGCCGGAAGGGAAAAATTTCTGTTCGGCAGCGATTTCCCCTTGTTGAAAGCCGGTCGATATTTTGCTGAAATGAAGGATCCGGGAGCGGGATTGTCCGAGGAGGATCGGGCCGCGATCTGCGGTATTAATGCCGCAAAATTACTCAAAATGGAGACGGTCGAAAAGAAATAAACGGGATTTGGCCGGTTTTTCTTTTAAAGAGTCCCGCCGTCAAGCGCTGAACAGGTTCATGTTCGGGCGGTCGACCGATTCCTGAACACGCTCAAAAACGTGCTGGATGTTTTCGCGAATGGCATCCAGGGAATTTCCCCGGCATAGTTGTTTGTAAACACTATGCCCGAATCGGAAGTTGCCTGCGAAATAGAGGGCGAATTTTTTGAAGAGCTTGACGGCAACGTCTGTTTCATAATGGGTTTCAAGCCGGTCGACCATTTTCAGCGCGGTAAATTCGTAAATGTCGGGAGGAGGCTGGAATCCTTCCGTCCATGTCCGGAAGATCCAAGGCTTGGCCACAGCGATCCGCCCGATGGCGATACCGTCGCAACCAGTGACGGTGAACATGGCGCGATAATCCGTTTCGTCAAAAACATTGCCGTTCCCGAATACGGGAATGTCCACATTTTCCTTTACTTTCCGGATATATTCCCATTTTGGGGGACGGGAGCGACGATCCGGCGCAACGCGGGGATGAAACGTCAGCGCATCGGCGCCGGCCTCTCGGAACATTTTCGCAAGCCGTACGGCAAACCCGGGGTCATCTGTCCAGCCGGTGCGGAATTTGACGAAAACCGGTATTGAAACGCTATCCTTCACAGACCGAATGATTCGGATTGCAAGTCGGGGGTTTTTCAGAAGGGCGGCTCCGCAATTCTGCTTGCAGATGCCCGAAACCGAGCATCCCATGTTGATATCCACACCAAAAAAGCCTTCCGCTGCCACCCGGCTGGCGGCGGCGGCCATTTTTTCCGGATCGTCTCCGAAAAGCTGGCATACCAAATGAGGGAGTTCGGCATCGCGCCATCGAAAAACCGTTGAAACATTTCGGTTTTCATGGGGAAGTGCCCGAGAATTGCACATTTCAGTGAAAAGCAGCCCATGTCCGCCGAAATCGGCAATCACTTCCCGCAAGGCAATATGTCCGAGACCAGCCATCGGCGCGAGAAAAAGGCGATTTTCGATTCGTTTTGTTCCGATTTGCAGCGGTTGTCGAAATAGGGAGGAGCCTGGAGCGTCACGTTGCGCTGCCCCATCACTCACCTTCAAACTCCATCAACGCGAAAATATTGTAACCCTTTACCTTTTCTCTCCCTTTCAGGTCGGGCAGTTCAATAACAAAGGCAAGTTCTTCGATTTGTCCGCCGAGTTTTTCAACCAGCAGAGCGGCTGCCGCTACCGTCCCGCCTGTTGCAATCAAATCGTCGATGATCAATACTTTTTCTCCCTTCATGATCGCATCGGCGTGCATTTCGACGACGTTTTCACCATATTCAAGCGTGTAGGCAGCGTTAATCGTATCAAACGGGAGTTTACCCTTTTTTCGGACCGGTATGAAACCGATGCCCAATTTGTAGGCCAGTACTGCGCCAAAAATAAAACCGCGCGCATCGATGGCAACGATTTTATCGAGGCGACGATCTTTATATCGATCGTAAAAAAGATCGCAGGTGGCCTGAAAGGCTGCCGGGTCTTGAATGAGAGTCGTGATGTCGCGAAACATGACACCTTCGATAGGCCAGTTTGGGATGGTTCTGATTTTATCTTTGATATTCATTTGCGCCTCATTGAATTTTGGAAATTGTCTGAGCGAGTAGCTTTTTAACGTTTTCAGCATTGTGGTTGAACACGGCCAGAATTTCATCCCACGACACGGGCGCTTCATCTTGCTTCCAGCAGTCGTAATCCGTCGACATGGCGACGGCTGCGTAGGGAATACCGGCTTCGTTCGCCAGGATCGCTTCGGGTGCAATGGACATGTTGATGACATCGGCGCCCCATGAACGGAACATCCTGGATTCCGCCCGGGTGGAAAATCTTGGTCCCTCGATCGTGACAACCGTACCGGTCGGGTGGGTCGGCAATCCCAACTGTATCGCCGTGTCATACAGGATTTTACGAAGGTCGGAATCGAAGGGGTCCGCCATGGAGGTATGGTGAGGGCCGTTTTCAAACGAGTCGAAGAAGGTCGTTTTGCGAAACCGGGTAAAATCGATAAACTGATCCAATATCACGAAGTCGCCCCGTCCGATTTCTTCCCGCAGGCTGCCACAGGCGGTGGTGGCCAAGATATGGGTTACGCCGGCTTCTTTGAGAGCGTGGATGTTCGCCCGGAAATTGATTTCCGAAGGACTGAATTGATGTCTTCGACCGTGTCGGGCCAACAGCACGACATCGACATTTTCAATCAGACCGAATTGAAGCGGCGAAGACGGTTCGCCAAAAGGAGTTTGAACCGGTTGCGTGATTTCATTTTGTAAAATTGCCGGATCATCCAATCCGGAGCCCCCGATGATACCGATTTTTCGCATGAAATATCCTCTATAAGTAAATTTGTTCATGACGGCGCCTGATCACGCAACACACCACATTTTATCACATCTTGTCAAGACGCGCCGCTATTGTTCTCAGGGCAATCGCATATCTTTGATGGCATAGAATTTGATGCATTGAATTGAGTGCCCATGCACCTATACGCATAACCACTCAATTTTATAAACAATATCATTATTAAACAACCTATTGAAAATATTAAATAAATCTAGACAT
>JBGSLR010000055.1:0-54544 GCA_041740615.1 Desulfobacterales bacterium | reverse complement strand
GGTCAAGTCACATACTTTGCTATAAAATTGAGCCGGATATCGTTCTGCATCTACTTGATATCGCAGAAGATAGCCTGTTCGATTCAGGCAGCCTTGTTACTGCGAAACTTTAGTCTTGAAAAAAGATGTGCGATTGCCCTGAATGCCCTCACTGGGCAATCGAATTTCTTCTTACAATAGAATTTGCTGCGGAATTCCACTTTTTGAGGGTGGAAATAGTTGTAACAACTAAGAACACCACTGCCAGGTCCCATGTGGGAGCGACATCCTGCCGCGATATAGGATCGTTACAGGCACAACATTGCGAGCGGCCTTTTCGATCAGCGCGTTTCCCGTCCGCCGACCCATTGTTTCAAGGTGGATACCGTGCCCCAGGAAAATAGTTCCGTTTGACATGGGGAAATGGCATTGTTGGTGAAGATCGGATCGGCAGCCAAATCATAGCGTGACGATGAAACCGCGTCCGCCCATAATGCGGTGTGGGGTATGGGAGTGTAATACGCAATGATGGGTATGATGCCGGCATCCAGAACGGTTTGGATCGAGCGCTGCACCGCCTGGAGCGACTGGCCCGGAAGCCCGGCCAACAGATAGGCACCTATCTGCTCTTTTTGGAAACCGGCGGCCTTCAGGTGACGAATTGCCTGTTTGAATTCTTCCGCCGTGAGCTTTTCATCCAGATCCCGCTGTTCGGTAAATACGGCCGTCTCGAGCCCCAGCCGGAGGGTGGCAAAACCGGCCCGCTGCATCAGAGTGGCAGTTTCATATGTAATTTCACGAACATGTAATGCGTTGGGCGTATGAAAGCGAACCTTGATGCCCGA
Organism: Desulfobacterales bacterium; assembly: GCA_041740615.1. Classification (GTDB taxonomy): domain Bacteria; phylum Desulfobacterota; class Desulfobacteria; order Desulfobacterales; family SURF-7; genus DYJD01. The sequence goes on along the minus strand of JBGSLR010000055.1, from coordinate 53,720 downwards.
ACGGACAATGCTTTCCAGCAGGGGAACGGCATGGCGGTTGGCGCCGACCAGGAGAGCGTCATCATAAAAAACGTAATCGATCACCTGATGATTGCGGTGCCAATGAATCAATTCCATCAGAACCGCTTCCGGATGTCGCTGCATATGACGGCCGTTTAAAAACGACGACGCACAATAGGCGCAGGAAAACGGGCATCCTTTTGACGTGAGAAGGGGGATATAACCGATCCGGGTCTGCAAGTCATAGGCCGGATACGGGCAGGAATCCATATCCGTCGGTTTCCATCGGGTCCCGGTCGAAAACCCGGTCGCTTCCGAAACAAGCGTCAAAATCGTATCTTCTCCCGGCCCGGTAACCACCTGGTCGGCGCCCATGGTTGTTTCCGCATGCCCCCGGCAGAGACTGACGTAGATTCCTCCCAGAATCAACGGGGTCGCGGGAAACGCGTTTTTCAAAACCTGGATGGTCTCCGCCACCCCCGGATACCAGTAAGTCATCATGGATGTCACCAGGATCAGATCCGGCTTCCGCATGCCGGCAAGATCCGCCTGCAACCATTCCTTCCGTATTCCATAGCGTGAAAAATGACGGGGGATATCTTCCAGTCCGGGCGGTTTTTCAATGGGCGTTTTCACGTAGGGCCCCCGTCCATGACGTGCATATGGATCGGTCTTGGGCGCCTGGGAATGGAAACGGTCGAGACAGTCGATATAGGAAACCAAAAATCCGTGCCGGCGAATGATGGCGGCGAGTTGCAGCAGGCCCATCGGTTTGGCCCAGAAGTCGTAGGCCGCGAAATCGTGGATCCAGGGATTCACCAATAAAATATGGGGAACGTCTCGTTGCATGGATGACCGCACATCAGTCGACGGTAAAATACGCCATGGAGGTCTTTTTCAGTTCTTTTCGGCTGAAAAGCAGGGTATAGGAATTGACTCCTGCTTTTTCCGCCATCTTTTGGGCGATTTTCCGGCAAGTGGAGGGGTCTTTGGCATGCACCATGGTATACAGATTGTACGGCCACCCGGCGGTCGGGTTTCGGCGATAGCAGTGTGAAACCTGTCGGAAAGCGGCCAGGATGGCCCCCACTTCCTGCACCCGGGCTTCCTCGACCTGCCACGCCACCATGGCATTGGCGCTGAAGCCTGATTTCTGGTGACGCAGGGTGGCCCCGAAACGGCGGATAAACCCCCGATCGGAAAGTTGTTGTAAAATGGCGAGCAGGCTTTCTTCGTCAATACCGATTCTTTCGGCGATTTCCAGGTACGGCCTTTGGGAAATCGGAATATCTCCCTGAATGAAAGCAATAATTTTTTTTTCCAGTTCGGTCAGCATCGGGGCTGATGCTAGGGGCGTCTCTTCCGAAAAGTCAAGCATTTTTAAACAACCTCATCGTTTTTCCGGGAAAAGGCCCTTGATACCTTCTTCCGAAGCCTCACATACGCCTCTTTCGGTGATCAGACCCGTAACCAGCCTTGAAGGGGTTACATCGAAGGCATGGTTGGCGGCCGGACTTTCCGGTGGCGTCACCAGAACGCTCAGGAGGCGTCCCTGGCATAACCCCTGAACATATCGAACCTCATTCCCGTCACGCCTTTCGATGGGAATCTCCGTGACGCCGTTCCGAATGGTCCAGTCGATGGTGCTGGAGGGCAGGGCCACATAGAAAGGGATTTCATGATCCTTGGCCGCCAACGCTTTTAAGTAGGTACCGATTTTATTGGCGACGTCGCCGGTGTAAGTGGTCCGGTCCGAACCGACGATGACCAGATCCACCATGCCATGCTGCATCAAATGTCCGCCGGCGTTGTCGGTGATCACCGTATGCTGTATTCCGCTCTTGCCGAGTTCCCAGGCGGTCAGGCGGGCGCCCTGATTGAGCGGACGGGTTTCATCCACCCACACATGAATGTCGACCCCTCTGTCATGAGCGACATACATGGGCGCGGTTGCCGTACCGTATTCGATACAAGCCAGCCAACCGGCGTTACAATGGGTCAGGATATTCACCGGCGCGCCATTTTTTTTCCGGCTGATGGCTTCCACCAATGGGAAACCGTATTCACCGATCCTGCGGCAATTGTCGGCATCTTCCTCCGCAATATCCGCCGCTATTCTTCGGGCTGTTTCCACCCGATCCTTGGGCGAGACCTTCAGAACTTCCGTGAGGCTCCGATCCACCGCCCAACTCAGGTTTACGGCGGTCGGGCGGGCGGCCTTGAGCCTACCGGCTTCCTTCAGAAGATGATCTTCCGTGGGCTCTCCAGACGGTGCATGAAGCGCGGCCAGGAAGATGCCGTAACTCCCGGTTACGCCGATCAGGGGAGCGCCCCGGACAAACATGTCCGCGATCGCCGTGATGATATGATCCACCGTTTTCAGTTCGGCAACGACATACTCATGGGGCAGCAGCCGTTGATCGATGACCTTTACGGTAACCAGATCGTCATGCAGCCAAATAGGTCGAAGCTCCTTGCCGTCAATCCGCATCACGTGTTTCCTTTCCTCTTCATTAAGACGCCTTCAGGCGAAAACAATAGTCAAACAGCCCGCCACTGCACAATAACCGGCAAATACATACAGCGAATGGCCGCCCAGGTAGTGAATCAGCCACTTCACGGCAAACCAGCCGACCACTGCCGCCGTAACAAAACCGATCGCAATGATGGGAATCAATTCAACCATATCGGGCATTCGGATCACCTCCAGCATCTCATAGGCACCGGCCGCAAGCATAACCGGAACGCTCATCAGAAAGGCGAATCGCGCCGCCGCCGGACGGTTGAATCCGCAAAGCATCCCGCCGCTGATGGTCGTTCCGCTGCGCGAGGCGCCTGGAAACACGGCAAGGACCTGAAAGAGGCCAATGATCGCGGCATCCCGCCAAGTCATGGAATCCAGCGTCCGGTGTTTTTTCGAAAATATCTCCGCCAGAGAGAGCAGGATCGCAGCGGCCAAAAGACGCACGGGCGCCTGCACCATGGGGGTTTGAAACAACGCCCGAACAACGTCTTTCAGACAATAACCGGCCAGCAGGGCTGGAATCGTGGCGAGGATGATATACCATCCCAGCTTTGCGTCCAGGCTCATTCCTCCCGGCTTTTTCATGGCACGGAAGTCCAGCGCGGCGCACAGGATGGCAAGCAGGTCCCGACGGTAAAAAACAAACAGCGAGACCAGCGTCCCCAATTGAACCAGGACCAGAAACGAAAACATGGCCGCATCGGAAGCCAGCCCGAGGAGTTTTTGCCCGATCAGTAGATGGGCGGTGGAAGAAATCGGTAAAAATTCGGTCAACCCTTGGATGATACCAAGAATAATCGCCTGAAGATAGTTCATGTTGATGGGCTTATCCTGTCCGGTCCTGCTGTTGGCGTCAATGGGGCTGCTGGATCATTGTTTCCCCAGCAACGCTTTTGCTTCTCTTGCCATGTCGCTGCCCGGGTTGAGTTCAACGACCTTTTTCAAAGATCGAAAGGCTTCCTTTCGTTGATGCGTCAATGCAAAAGCCTTGGCCAATTCAAAATGCAATTCGGTGTGGGTCGGTTCCAGCGCGATGCCCTTCTGGAGAATGACGATGGCTTGTTCCGGTTTTCCGGTTTCAATATAAATGCGCCCGAGTTCGCACATGGCGGGTGTGTATTCTGGCTCGACATCCAGCGCTTTTTTAAAATACGCCTCCGCCTCGGAGTATTCCTTTTTGAGATAATACGCTCGTCCAAGGCCATATAATGGGTAGTGGGGCGTGCCATAAATATAATTGTCGGTCAACTCCTTGAAATGCAATATCGCGTTATCATAGTCACCCTTGGCCAGGTATGCGAGCCCTAAATTGTTGCGAACGGGAGCGAAATTCGGCTCCAGTTCCAGGCATTTTTTATAGGTCTCAATCGCCCGATCGTATTTCTTTTTATTGAAATAGAAGATTCCCAGCGCATAATAAACATCGGGATCATCCGGGTTCAATTTCTGCGCTTCCGACAGCTCTTTATAGGCGGCCGCTTCCTTGCCCTCCGCCATATAGGCGATACCGAGGCGTCGCATTGCTTCGGCCTGTTTCTTGGTATCCAGTTGTTGATCCGAGGCGCATGCCGTCACCCCGATCAGGGCAGCCAGAATTATCCAAACCGATTTTCGAGCCCTTTTCATTAAATCCTCGCTTCTGTATTATGAATATCCGTACCGGCGGCACTGTTTCGCGAGCCAGATAACGTCACTTGGCCTGCAGTTTTAAAATCGAGGCGATTTCCTCGGAAACACGCCGGACAAAAAGACCCAAGGATTGGTGGTCAAGGGGTTTTCCAGGTTCTGGTACTTTTTCCAGATCGTTGGGCCGAATATATAAGGGGGCGTTGATTAAATCCGGATTCGGTGAAATCCCATAGGCCTCGGGGAATTGATTGTCGAAATACATTTGTTGAAAACCCGCGAACTTCAAGGCATGGGCTGTTGAATCGATCACCGCGACTTCATTTCCTTCAATATAACCGGTTTCTCTTGCCGCAATCAAGCCCGCCAAGGTTTCTCCACCGTGGGTGCAGGCGATATGGCCGTTGCGGTTGGCCCGAAGTTCCCAATCCATGATCGATTGCTCCGAAACCTGGACAAAATGAATTTTTTGCCTGCCTGCAACCGCATTATACTGATCCACCAGATGAATCACCCGAGGCATGGAAACCGGATTCCCGATCATGGCCGCCTGAGCCACACTCGGTTGAACGGTGACAGGGATAAACTTCCGTTTAGCGCGGTCCGGCTCGAGATAATAGCGGAAGACAGGATCGGCATGTTCGGATTGCACGCCGATAATCTTGGGAAGATCTTCGATAATCCCGATGGCGTGCCACTTCAGGAAACCGTTGATGACGGCCGTAATATTGCCGGCGTTCCCGATGGGAACCACCACCACCGCAGCGGAAACGTCATAGTCTAATTCCTGTGCGATTTCATATGAATAAGACTCCTGACCCAAAATCCGCCAGGCATTTTTGGAATTCAACAGCGCCACATTGTAATTTTCCGACAAGGCTTCCACGACCTTCATACAATCGTCGAATACTCCCGGTATTTCAAAAACAGAGGCTCCGCTGCCGAGTGGCTGCGATAGTTGCTGCGGGGTCACTTTTTTATGGGGCAGCAGAACAGCCGACTTGACATGCGGCTGCATATACGCCGCGTACAGCGCCGCGGCGGCCGAAGTATCTCCGGTTGAGGCGCAAATCGCCAACACATCGGTCACCTTGCCGGTCTGAATCAGATAATTGATATAGCTCATGGCGCTGGCCATTCCCCGGTCCTTGAAGGACGCGCTTGGGTTTTGGCCGTCGTTTTTATAATAGAACCGCAGACCGACCATCTCCTGCAGATGGCTGTTGGCTTCGACCATGGGGGTGTGGCCTTCCCCTAGATAAATAATGGATTCCATCGGCAGGACCGGGCCGATAAATTCGTGATAACGATAAATACCTTTCAGGGCCGGATTTCGGGTCATCTTGCGATAATCGAAAATCCGTCGCCACGTATGAGCGGGAACCGATTTCAGCCGGTCGAAATGCGCGTCATGCAACAGCAGGACCTGACCGCAATCCGGGCAGGTATACAGAAGCTTTTCAATACCGAACTCACCTTCGCAACCCAAACATCGATACATCATTTTTCCGGACGGCCCGGGTGTCATGGCCGCCTGGATATCTTTCGGAAACAATTCTATTTTCATGGCGCTATTTTCTCCAAACCCCGCATATAGGGGCGCAGGGCTTCCGGAATGATCACCGATCCGTCTGGCTGCTGATTGTTTTCCAGGATCGCCGCCACCGTCCGTCCCACTGCCAGGCCGGAGCCATTGAGCGTATGCACCAATTCCGTTCCTTTCTTCCCTTTTCTGCGGAAACGGATATTGCCGCGTCGGGCCTGGAAATCCTCAAAGTTGCTGCATGAGGAAATCTCGCGATAAACCCCCTGGGAGGGCATCCAGACTTCGATGTCGTACGTTTTGGCTGCGGAAAAACCCAGATCCCCGGTACAAAGGGAAATGACGCGATAGGGAAGCCCAAGCCGCTTGAGAATGGTTTCGGCGTTGGCCAGCAAACTCTCCAGTTCTTCATACGATTTTTCCGGCAAGGTGAATTTTACCAACTCCACCTTGTTGAACTGATGCTGCCTTATCAACCCCCGGGTATCTTTGCCATACGAGCCGGCTTCGGACCGGAAACAGGGGGTGTAAGCCGTGTAAAAAATCGGCAGGACTTCTTCATCCAGAATTTCATCCTGGTGAATATTGGTCACCGGCACCTCGGCCGTGGGAATCAAATAATAGTCCCATCCCTCGATTTTGAACAGGTCGGCTTCGAATTTGGGCAACTGGCCGGTATGGGTCATGGTGGCGCGGTTGACCATAAAAGGTGGTAGGACCTCGCGATAACCATGCTCCGCCGTGTGGATGTCCAACATAAAATTAATCAAGGCCCGTTCCAACTGGGCGCCGAGCCCCAAATAAAGCGGAAAGCGCGCCCCCGTGATGCGGGCGGCCCTTTCAAAGTCAAAAATTTTCAACTGTTCACCGATTGCCCAATGGGGCAGCGGTTCGGTCTCGAATATTTTCGGCTGGCCGACTGTTTTTTCGATCCGGTTCTCGGTTTCGTCTCCGCCCACTGGAACGGACTCATGGGGAACATTGGGAATCTCCAGCAAGACGGCACTCAACTCCGCTTCATGGTGAGATAACGATTTCTCAAGGCTCTTGATCCGGGTGGCGACATCGCGCATTTCCGACATGATCGCGTCGGCATTCTCCCCGCTCTTTTTCATTGCGGCGATTTGATCCGAGACGGTATTGCGGCGATGTCGTAAATTTTCAATTTCAAGGAGAATTTCTCTGTGTTCATCGTCGCTGCGCTTCAGTTTTTCAAGATCCAACGGATTGCGCCGGTCCGTCATGGCCTTTTCCAACTTGGAAAAATTATTTCGTATCCACTTGATTTCCAGCATAACAGTACCTATATTGACAATTTTGCATATATTTGTTTGATAAGTTTGTCGATTCACGCTAATAGCGGCGGATGGGCATCATGATGCAACCCCTCGGTCACAACATGCGACATAACCGAGGAAGCTATCATGCATAATATTTTTAGTCAATAATTATTACGAGTTGCGAGTTGACAGAGGGAAGGTCGTATGAATATACTTTCCCCATTTTATTGCTGATCACACACCGGGTGGTTGCGAATTCCACCAATGATTTGACTGCCCGGACGGCGATTGTTCGGGGTGATTTTCAGCATGTGAATCGGCACACTGTCCTTCAACCGACCAACTTATTACACAAGGGATAACCTGGAAGATTCGGAGAGGGGTTATGGAGGATACACGAGAAAAGAAAAGTGAAATTCGAAAAGAAATGATCACACTGATCGAAGCCTTGCCGGAAGCGGAAAGAACCAAAAGCCTGAAAAGGCTGGAGGACAGCTTGTTCGCTTTTGCCAATTTCATTGAGGCCAACATTGTGCTATTGTTTACCAATCGAAACGTAGAGGTGGAGACCCGAAAAATCATTCAGCGCGGTCTCGCGGCCCATAAAATCATTGCCCTGCCGACTTTCGATTCCGAGCATCAGGAAATGATACCGATGAAAATCGATAACATGAAATCGGATTTAATCATCGGCCCCCAAGGTCACCTGGAGCCGGATTCCAGTAGATGCAAGCGCGTGCCCATCGATTGTATCGATATCGCCATCGTTCCGGGTCTTGCCTTTGACGAGAAAGGAGGACGACTCGGAACCGGTGATGGATATTATGATCGTCTGATGCCCAAGTTGCCCATTACAACCCGCAAGGTGGCGCTGGCGTATGAAAAGCAGATCATTCCACATGTACCCATGGAAAGTCATGACAAATATGTGGACATCATCATCACCGATTCGCGCATTATTTATAAAATCTGATGAGCAAAGATGAGATAAAATACCAGCGCCGGCGGGAGGAGATGGTTCGGGAGCAGATCGAAAAACGTGGAATAACGGATCGGTACGTTCTGGACGCCATGCGGAGGGTTCCACGCCATCTGTTCGTAAGCGAGGCCTTGATGGATCAGGCCTATGGAGATTTCCCGCTTCCCATCGGTGAACAGCAGACCATTTCACAACCCTACATTGTTGCGGAAATGACCCAGGCGTTACAACTCGGTCCGGATGATCGGGTGTTGGAAATCGGAACCGGGTCCGGCTACCAGGCGGCGGTTCTGGCGGCCATCGCCTTCCGTGTCTACACCATTGAGAGGAAGCATACACTTCTGGTGAAGACGCGACAGTTGTTTGATAAATTGTGTTACCACAATATCGTAACGCGGTACTCGGATGGGACATCCGGCTGGAAAGAGGAAAGTCCGTTTGACGCCATCATCGTTACCGCCGGATCACCGAAAATACCGGCGACACTCGTGGAGCAGTTGGCTGTTGGCGGTCGTCTGGTCATGCCCGTGGGCGATCAGCACGCCCAGGACCTCATCAAGCTGGTCAAGGATCAGAACGGTATCCAAACCACAAATCTTGGCGGATGCCGATTTGTCAAGCTCGTCGGCGAGCATGGCTGGCGGGAATAGTTTTTCCGCCGCCACCCTTTTCATCATTTCCAACGATGCGGAAAAGAAGCATATTCAGGCAGGATTCACAAATTGAACCGGAGCAGTTTGTCAATGAAAACCGAAACGATTGATTCATGGAAAAAGGCGTTTTTAGCAAGCCCGGGGCCGAAGACCCCCAAAGAGGCCGCCACTCTGGCGTTGAAAGGCCTTTGCATGGGATCGGCGGACATCATCCCCGGCGTGTCCGGCGGAACCATCGCCCTGATCACCGGCATATACGGAAATTTGCTTCAGGCCATCAAATCCTTGGATATCCAATTCATCCGACGCCTGCTATCCGGTGAGCCAAAGGAAGCCCTGGCGGATCTGCATCTGAGATTCATGTTGTGCCTGCTGTCCGGCATCGCCGTGGCGATTCTAAGCCTGGCAAGATTGATGAATTATCTTCTGAATCATCAGCCCGTATTCACCTGGAGTCTTTTTTTCGGTTTGATTGCCGCCTCCGTTCTGGTGGTCGGCAGGAAAGTGGAAAAATGGACGTTTGCGGCCATTATCTGGTTTGCTGCCGGCATTGCCGGCGCCAGTGTGATTGTCAACCTGATTCCGGTCTCGACCCCCGAAACGCTGTCGTTTATTTTCCTTTCCGGCTTTATCGCCATTTGCGCCATGATTCTGCCGGGAATCAGCGGCGCCTTCATTCTGCTAATTTTGGGGAAATATGAGTTTATCACCGCCACACTGAAAAACCCCTTTATCCCCCAAAACGCACTGATTATCGTTGTTTTTTGTCTGGGATGCGTTTCCGGACTCATCGGCTTTTCCCGCTTTCTTCACTTTTTGTTGAAACGATATCATGGCGGCACCTTATCGTTTCTGACCGGTTTGATGGCCGGCTCCATGCAGAAAATATGGCCCTGGAAGGAAACCCTCAGCACCCGAATCATCAGTGGGAAAGTGCATGTGCTCTCGGAACGCAACATCATACCGGACTCCCTGAGCGGAGAGGTAGCCCTGGCGTTGGGGTTGATGGTTCTCGGATTTTTTATCGTTATTCTGCTGGAGAAACTTTCGGAAAAAGAAAAGGGGTAGCACAGGCGTCTTCAATGAAGTGGATGAACATCCGGCATAACGGCGATAGCGTCCGCTGCCGATGACGGGTGAGATAGAAGTGACGCTGCAAATTCAACCCTTCGACGGTAATCGCTTTCAGAGAGCCGGCACGCAGTTCCTCTTCAACGGCAATGGGGGAGAGAATGGAAACACCGATTCCGTTTTTGATTCCCTGGCAAACAGCCGTCGTACTCCCCATCTCCGCGACGACACGCAATTCTTCCAGGCGATGCCCGCACGCCGCCATGCTGTTCCGGATGGATTTCAACGTTCCGGAACCTTTTTCACGAACAATGAACGGCTCTTTGGCGAGAAGCGACAGGGGTACCTGCTTTTTCTTCGCCCATGGATGCGTTGCCGGAACCACCAGTTTCATCTCATCTTCGATCAGTTTGTCCTGCTGGATTCGCTTGTCCTCGACGCCGGCCCCGACAATTCCCATCTCCAGCTCACCGGAAATCACTTCATCAATGATGGTCTGGGTGTCGCCGATTCGAATGGAAACGGTTACCTCTCGGTGATCCTTTACAAAAGGGCCGATCAGTCGCGGCAGAATGTATCCGCCCGGGATAGTGCTCCCCCCGATGGTCATGCGCCCTTTGACAACCCCCTGAAATTCCGACAGAGCGGTTTCAATTTCATCCCGGAAAGCCAACAGTCTGTTCGCGTAGCCGTACAGTAGTTCTCCGGCCTTGGTGGGTAGAACTTCTTTTCCGAGGCGATCCAGAAGGCGGCAGCCGAAATGATCTTCCAGATATTTGATGTGACTGCTGACCGTCGGCTGGGACAGATTGACGGCGTTACCGGCTTTTGAAAAGCTTCTGTATTCGACGACCTTGCGGAAGATGTGCAGTTGCCAGAGATCCATCAGGGCTTTCGGTTGAATTTCTCTTTTACTTTCTGATTGACAATCGCCGGCACCATACCGTCGATATTGCCGCCGAATCGAGCCGCCTCCTTGATGATGGAAGAGCTCGTGAAGATCCAACGCAAGCCCGTCATTAAAAAAACGGTTTGGACGTCACGATTGAGCCTACGATTCATGAGTGCCATCTGAAATTCAAATTCGAAATCCGATACAGCGCGCATGCCGCGCAAAATGGCGTGCGCTTTCTTTTGAACCGCGTAGTCGACCAGCAATCCCTGAAACGAGTCGATTTCAATATTCACATACCCCTTCAGGCTTACTTCCAGCATTTCCAACCGCTCTTCGATGGAAAAAAGGGCTTGTTTGGCCGGGTTGTGCAGGATCGCCACGATAATTTTATCAAACAGACGCGATCCCCGTTTGATGATATCTAAATGGCCGTTGGTGAGTGGATCAAAAGATCCCGGATATATCGCTATTTTTTCCATACACGTGCGCCTTTTGGATGCATGATTGCGATTGTGCATACATTCTTTCCGATACTGGTCGAAGGTAATTCTCTACCGCCGCGTCTACATCAATCTTCCCCATGGCTCACAAAAGTCACCATGGCGCGGCCATATTGCCGCTGATCATATACCGTATAACCGGGGATTTCATCCGGCAACGGTTCGGAACGGTCATGTTCGATGACGATTTTGGCCCCCTTGCGCAAGGCCCCCGTCCCATCCAGGTGGATCAAGGTGTTTTCCAAACAATTGCGTCCATATGGCGGATCCATAAATACCAGGTCGAAGGGCGGATCCGCTGCCCGGATACAATCCAGGTTTTTCAGGATATTCCATCCGATCAATCTGGAACGGGAATCCATGTAGCATGAACGCAGATTTTTTTCAATCAACGCCAGTGTGTGGCGATCGTTGTCAATGAAAACGGAAAACGCGGCGCCACGACTGAGGGCCTCAATGCCGAACGCGCCTGTTCCGGCGAACAGATCCAAAACCACCGCTCCGGGTAGCTGAAACGAAACGATATTGAAAATGGCTTCCCGCACCCGATTGGCGGTCGGTCGCGTCTTCAATCCGCGAACGGATTGCAGCCTTTTCCCCTTGGCGGTTCCGGCGATGATCCGCACACTCATGATCGTTCATAACCCATTTTTTTCAGCTTTTTATGCAGGTGGGTGCGTTCAACGCCTATCAATTCGGCTGTTTTGGTGATATTGTTGAGATTGAGCATCAACTTCCGTCGAACGAACTCCTCTTCGAACGCCTGTTTGGCGTCCTTCAATTGTTTCATGGAAAAAAACCGCGAATCTCCGGAATTCATCTTTTCGGGAAAGTGCGGGTTGTAGGGCGCCGGAAGATCCATGACGCCGATTTCATCCGTCGGCACCATGATCACCAATCGTTCCACGAGATTTTTCAACTCGCGCACATTACCGGGCCAACTGTGAAACGTCAGCGACTGAAGGGCCTCTTCGGTGAGTTTTTTCACCCGGCTTCGATTTTGCCTGGCGAGTTTCTCGAGGAACGTTTCCACCAGCACGGGAATATCTTCCAGGCGCTCTCGCAGGGGCGGCACTTCGATGGGGATGACATTCAAGCGGAAATACAAATCTTCCCGGAAGTTACCGGCTTCGATTTCTTTTTCAAGATCCTTGTTGCTGGCCACGATCACACGCACATCGGCTTCCAGCATGCGGCTGCCGCCCACCCGTTGAAAGGTCTGTTCCTGGAGTACGCGAAGGATCTTGGCCTGCATCTTCAAACTCATGTCGCCGATTTCATCCAGAAAAATCGTCCCCTTGTTGGCCAACTCGAATTTCCCGCGCGATTTGGTCGAAGCCCCGGCAACAGCGCCTTTTTCATGACCGAACAATTCACTTTCGATCAATTCCTCGGGGATGGCGGCGCAGTTCACATCGATCAGCGGTTCTTCGGAACGTCCGCTGAGCTGATGGATCGTGCGTGCCACCAGTTCTTTCCCCGTCCCGTTTTCTCCGGTGATCAAAATCCACGCGTCCGTGGGCGCGGCGATGGCGATCTGCTGTTTCAATGTCACGATCGGCGCACTACTTCCGTCGATGGAATGTTTTTCAATGGTTTTTTTCCTCAAAAAACGGTTTTCTTCTTCCAGCCTTCTGAAATTCAATGCATTATTAATTGCCACAATGACTTTGTCTATGGAAAGCGGTTTTTCGATAAAATCAAACGCCCCTAATTTGGTGGCGTTGACGGCCGTCTCGATCGTCCCGTGCCCGGTAATCATGATCACCTGCACATGGGGAGTGTTTTTTTTAATTTCTTTCAGGGTTTCAATCCCATCGATTCCGGGCATCCAGATATCCAGCAAGACCAGATCCGGCGCATCGGTATCGATGATTTTCAGGGCTTCATATCCGTTGGAGGCGGTCAAGACCTCAAAGCCCTCGTCGGACAACAGCCCCTTTAACGATTGAAGAATGGATTGTTCATCATCCGCAATTAAAATGGTTGGAAACATGATGATACTCCTTTATTACAGGTGGAACACAGGCGGACCATCTTCGGAACAATCGGTTGGCTCGATGGTTACGAAAATTTCGTGACCGGAAGTTCCACCACGAATTTGGCGCCATAGGGTTTATTGTCCTGGACGCTGATCATGCCGTCATGATCGGAAATAATCGTGCTGACAATGGTCAATCCCAGCCCCATTCCGGTTTTTTTCGTCGAAAAATACGGCTCGAAAAGTCTTGTTTTTTCGCTGTCGGAAATACCCTTTCCGGTATCCGCGACTTCGAGCCGGACTCTATCCAATATCGGATCATGACTCAAGGTAATGGTGACACTGCCTTCCTGATCGATGGATGCGACTGCATTGTCCACCAGATTGATCATCGCCTGCTTGATTTGCTGTCGATCCAGATTCAGCTTGGGAATATCGTTGGGAGCGGTGATTACAAAACGGACCTTGGGATGTCCTTCGCGATATAGCGCAATGGTTTCTTCCAGGATCGGCGGCAAATCGCACAGGATCGGTTTGGCTCCCGGAAATCGGGCGAAGGCGGAGAATTCGTTGACCAGGTTTCGAATCAGATCCACATGGTCGATGATCATCTGGGTACATTCATTGAAAACCGGATCATTCACCTGGGCGGCGTATTTGCGCTTCAGGCGTTGCGCGGACAGGGATATGGGTGTCAGCGGGTTTTTGACCTCATGGGCGATTCTCCGGGCAACCTCACGCCAAGCCGCCATCCGCTGGGCTTTTTCCAGCTCCGTCAGATCGTCGATCACCATGACGATTCCCAGGTGTCGTCCGCCGTCATCCTTCAGGGCGTTCAGATGCACGAGAAAACTGCGCGGCCGACCGTCGATGGCGAGCTTGAAGGGCATTTCCATGGCGCTGTTGCGTGAGTTCGTCAGTTTATCCACAATGTCGTCGGCCAGTTCCAAATGGGGTCCCTGCAACAGATTTTTATAGCTTTTTTTAATGATTTCTTCCGGTTTCAACGTCAGCATACGTTCGGCTGATTTGTTGATGGTTGTGATAAATCCGTTTTTATTCAACGAGATAACGCCGGCGGAAACATTTTTCAAAACGATTTCCATATACTGGCGTCGTTCTTCAATTTCCACATTTTTGTCATGGAGCGTCCGGGCGGATAGCTCCAGCTGCTCCCGCCCAACTCGCAAATCACGCGTCATTTTATTGAATGACTCAACAAGGCTGCCGATTTCATCGTTGGCCACCAGATCGATATGGAACCCCAGGTCCCCATCGGCGACACGTCGGGTTCCTTCCGCAAGCTCCATTATTGGAATGGTGATGGATTTGGCAAGGTAGAAACCGAACCACACCGCGCAGAAAACAACCAGAAGCGCCACGATGGAAAGGGTGATATAGTAAGTTGTCTGAATCGGCGTTTTCAGCATTTTGATTTGCTGGTATTCCTCGAAGCCCCTTGAAATGGATGCCATGTTATCGGAAAGGTCCGGCGGAATGAGCATGGAAATGACCACAAAGGCTTCCGCCGCACTCCGTTCGACGCCAAAGGGAACCGTACCGATAGTTCGGATTAGTTCTCCGGCGGGTATGCTATCGGATATGGTGCGCACACCGGGAGGCGGCGTCACTTTCAGCAAATCGTCAGGGGGTACGGTCACGAAGGACCGACTCTCCAATTGGGGAGAAACGGCATAGGCAAGTCGATGGGCCTTGGCATTGTAGACCTCGACGGCATCATGGTTGAATTCCCGCTGAACAACCTGAATATAGCGGGACAAATCCTTTTGCTTCTCCTCCTGCAGAAATTTTTTGGTTTGGATCTGGTAGGCGGCCCGTTCCAAAAAAAACATATTGTTCTCTTCCACGTAATGGTACAGATGCCGCCCAACGGTAAGGGAGTTTTCAAGGGCTTGTTCAACCGGCACATTGAACCAAAATTCGATGCTGGCTGTAATGAAATTGATGGAAAAAAAGAACAACACCGTCGTCGGCAGCAGGGACAGAGCGATGAAGGCGACCACCAGCCTTGTTCTCAGCTTGGCGCCCATGACCTTCCGTCTGCGATCATACAGGAGCTTTACCAGATTTCGGAAAACCAGAAACAGGATCAAAATCAGGAGCAGCAGGTTGATATTGATCAGGATGAACATCAGAATGGTATTGGAGATGGGGAAGTCTGCGCCGAACTTGATGATGCGTGTTTCCGCGAATGTGAGGATGGTAATGAAGAGCAGACTTACGACAATAAGAATAAGCTCTCGTTTGCGGCGGCGTTGCTCATCCTTGGGCAGCGCCGGCTTTTTGAACTTTCGTCTGAGCAAAGTCATCATCCATCGCCAGGCTTTGCCGGCGCATTCCGCCTGTCAATACGAAAACGAAATGGCAGACCAGTCTGTTTCAAAATCCCATAAAGAAACAAAAAAGAAAACATAATGAAGGTAGAGTGGCAGCGTCATTTTACTGAGTTCCGCCTTGGCTTTGACTTGATATTGGGACCCTTTTTCCAGCTGTTTCAACGGGACGACTTTCAGGCCCTCTATGACGCTCATCAATCGTTGAACTTCCGCGAACGAGTCGGTAATGGCCGGTTTGCCCTTATCCCAGGAGCGGGTGATGACAAACTCCTTTTTCAAATTGTTATATTTTACGGTATGGGTGACATTGATTTCCGTGATCTTTTCATTCATCCAGAACGTCCGTGTTCGATACAACGAAATAAAAAAGGAAAACGATGCCGGCACACCGTTTAAAATCGCTTTCTCCATCTCAGCGGTGAACGCTCCTTTGACATCCAGGTATAGAAGCAAATCATCGCGTGTGTTGGTCACCACCATATTGGCCAGCACCGCTTCCGACGCAAATGTCGTTTGATGAAACAGAAGCAGACTGATGATGGCGGTTGCCCATACCGTATATTTTTTCAAGCGTCGCCCCATTATCCACTCGTCTATGCAAACCCCGCCTGCGGGGGTATTGTTCAACACCATATTGGCGGAAGACCTTAAATTAACAGGTGATAGACCATATCAGCCGCCAGCCTCGCCAAGTCCATCAATCATCCATGTCAAGGATTCTAACCGGTTTAATTCATAACGGATAGGTTTTTAAATGGCAAGCGATTTCGATACATCCCGGCGGTCATCTTCATGAAGCCCGACAGGCCTGGTTTCCCAGGCATTCTTGCTGGAGAAGAACTGCTGCAAAAAGGCCTGATGAAAAGCATGGCCTGATTTGTGTGCAACGATATGGCCCAGGATCGGCATTCCCAGGAGTGAAAAATCCCCGATGCAATCCAGAATTTTATGACGGACAAATTCATCCGGATATCGCAGGCCTTCTTCATTGAGAATACGGTCCTCCCCGATGGCGATACCGCTTTCCAAAGACGCTCCCCGCCCAAGCCCGTATTGCTTGAGATAGTCGATGTCCTGGATAAAACCAAAAGTCCGGGCGCGACAGATCTCCTGCTCAAAACTGCTGTCCGAGAGTTCGATGGTATAGCTTTGTCGTTGAATGAGGGGGTGGCTGTATTCGATGGTGCAGGTGATTTTCAGCGCGGGTGATGGATAGACCGCTACGGACCGATCTTGCTCCTCGAGGAGGATCGGTTCCTTGATGACGAAAAAATGTCTGGGAACCGATAATGTTGTAATGCCGGCCTTTTTGATCAATGACGTAAAATACGCAGCGCTGCCGTCCATGATCGGCATTTCATAGGAATCCAGCTCAACAACGGCGTTTTCAATGGAGAGCCCCGCGAAACTGGCCATCAGATGCTCGATGGTCGAGACGATCACCCCATCCTTGCCGATCACCGTTGCCAGGCTGGTGTCCACGACCATTTTGAACAGCGCCGGGATGCTCGGGCTGTTCGGTAGATCAACCCGCACAAATTTGATGCCGTTATTCGCCGGCGCCGGCTTGATGGCCAGATTGACCGTTTTCCCGGAGTGAACTCCGATACCGGAACAGGAAATCGGTTTTGCGATAGTCCGCTGTTGAACATGCATGGTGATAAAGCACAATTCCTTTCCAAAGTAATCATTTCCCTCGAATGATCAGAGGAAATTAGGATGATTTGAAAAAAAAAGCAAGCATGAAGCGGAAACCAGGCCGGACGCCGGACGGCCCAAATCCAACTTAACTATCTTGAATAATAACATATTTATTTAAATCCATAAATAGTTGCGCCATTTTGCCCAATGCACCAATTTTACATTGTTTTTTCAGCTTTTTTTGATAGGGTGAGCATGCGTTTGTCCTGATCCAATCCAAAAGGAGGGAAAATGCTTGCCAAGGTCCTGAGCAGCGCAGTTCTTGGTATCGATGCCTATCTGGTGGAAGTGGAAGTCGACATCACCCAGGGGTTGCCGACGTTTACCACGGTCGGGCTTCCGGAAACCGCTGTCAAAGAAAGCAAGGAACGCGTAA
Organism: Desulfobacterales bacterium; assembly: GCA_041740615.1. Classification (GTDB taxonomy): domain Bacteria; phylum Desulfobacterota; class Desulfobacteria; order Desulfobacterales; family SURF-7; genus DYJD01. Next base: position 36,234 of record JBGSLR010000055.1, on the reverse strand, counting down.
AATCCGCTATCAGCAATTCCGGGTATACCTTCCCGGCCGATAAAATCACCGTGAATCTGGCCCCTGCGGACATCAAGAAGGAGGGGACCGGCTTCGATCTTCCCATGGCCCTTGGCATCTTGTCGGCCACGGGGTTGATTCCCCAGGATGCGCTGGCCAGTTATCTGATCCTGGGTGAACTGTCACTGGACGGCCGGGTGAAACCCGTAAAAGGCTCGCTTCCCATGGCCATGGCCGCCCGGGATAACGGGTATTCCGGCATCATCGTTCCCCACGGCAACCGCAGGGAAGCCGCCGTCATCCGGGACATCCCGGTGTATCCCGTGCGCAACCTGTTTCAAGCTGTTGATTTCATTCGCGGCATTCGACCCCTTCAGCCCGAACGGGTGGACCTGGACCGTATTTTTCAGAGCGAGGCGCCGACGGACCAAGACTTTTCCGAAGTGATCGGCCAGGGGCATGTCAAACGCGCCATGGAAATTGCCGCCGCTGGATCCCATAATCTCCTGATGATCGGCCCGCCCGGTTCCGGCAAGACCATGCTGGCGAGACGCCTCCCCGGTATCTTGCCGCCTCTGACCTTCCGGGAGGCCATTGAGACCACCAAGGTCTTCTCCGTTGTCGGCATGTTGCAAAGCGGGCAGGCCTTGATCTCCCAGCGGCCTTTTCGAACCCCCCATCATACCATCTCCGACGCCGGTCTCATCGGCGGCGGCCATATCCCCCGGCCCGGCGAAGTGAGCCTGGCCCATAACGGCGTTCTCTTTCTGGACGAGCTGCCCGAATTCCGCAAACCGGTGATCGAGGCACTGCGCCAGCCCCTCGAAGACCAACGGGTCACCATCGCCAGAGCCGCCTCCACCATCACCTACCCGTCATCGTTCATGCTGGTGGCGGCCATGAATCCCTGTCCCTGTGGACATTTTTCCAGTCCCCAAAAAGAGTGTCGCTGCACCTACCAGCAGATCCATAAATATCGCTCGAAAATTTCAGGCCCCCTGCTGGATCGCATCGACATTCACGTGGAAGTGCCGGCCGTGCCGTATAAAAAGCTCATGGATAACGCCCTGGCGGAGACCTCCGCAGCCATTCGGAAGAGGGTAACGGCAGCCCGGGAAGTCCAGGGAAAGCGCTTCCAGAATGAAAATGTATTCTGCAACGCCCAGATGAGCAACCGCCATATCCGTCGGCATTGTCGCCTGGACGACGCCTCCCTGCGCCTCCTGGAAGCGGCCATCAACAAACTGGGCCTCTCCGCTCGGGCCTACAACCGCATCCTGAAGATCTCCCGCACCATCGCGGATCTGGCCGCAGCAGCCGACCTGTCGGCGGACCATGTTTCCGAGGCCATTCAATACCGCAGCCTGGATCGAAGCCGGTCTCAGGTGTGATCGAACTGTCCGGCTGCATCGCAAACAAAAAGATAAAACCGACGGCGGTGATTGTCTGCTTTTGTGAACGTCCCGCAAACGGCGTCAGTTGCGTAGCGGCGCTATTATCCGACCGAAATCATGTATCATTTATTAAAATCGATCATGTTGGCACAGGAATTGAGAGATGAAGTAGATATTGCACAACTACAAGCGTGTGCATGAAAAGCCGACAATAAGAGGTGTCATCATGATCGAATCCAGTTCATTAGCATCAAATCAAAAGATCCTTCCGGATTTGAAGCGTATTCCGACGCTCAATCCGTTCAGCGACCATGATCTCCAGCGGCTGATGGCCTTCAGCAAAATCCGCAAATACAAAGCCGGCGAAGAGATCATTAGCGAAGGCACGTATGATGGCCACATTTACATCTTGATATTCGGCCGGATCAGCATCACCAAAAAAGGAAAGCCGTTGTCCATGCTGAACAAAAGAGGAGACATTTTTGGCGAGATGAGCCTGCTGGGTGAGTTTTCCAGGACAGCCAGCGTGTTTGCGGAAGAAGACGTGGCCTGCCTCGCGATCGACAATGCCAATATGGACAGGTTGCGCGAATCGGAAAAGGCATCCCTTTATTACATCCTGTACCGAGTGTTCGCCGAGACGCTGGCGGGTCGTCTGAAATTGACGAGCGAAGAATTGGTCGCCATGAAAAGCAAATATCTCAAGTTCTGGTAACAAAAAACCTCGGCTGTTCCGTTTCCCGGCCTGTCCGGCTGATTTGGTTAGACAGGCCGAAACACGGATGCGACCCTACCGATACATCACTGCGTTTCTTTGAACATACGCTTCAGGGCTTTTTCCCCATTGAACTCATCCATTTCATGATTTCTTTTTGCACCGCTTTTTCTTCCTCTCCAAGCTCAAAAAGGCATTTTGTGCCATTGGGATTATAGCAGCCGTTACAGGCCACACAGGCGGCGTCCTGCCTGTCCCCCGCCATCCATTAACAGCCATTCCGCCAACCACCGCCTGTTCGAAAGTTGTTTTCACGCTCATCATTTCTCCTTGGTTTTCGGTATCAAATATGCTTCGGTTTCTTGTAAAAATTTCCGCGCCCTCGTTTGCAACCCTTTTCCGGGTAGCGTCATCAGGGTCGAGGTGCCGTGCGCGATCAATTCTCCGTTTGCGTCCAACACGCTTGCTTCCGCATAACTGACGGAATTTCCGGATCGGATGGCGCGTCCCTCCGCCCGGAGGCGTCCATTCATTTAGAAGATGGAAATAAAATACCGTTCGGTATATTTATTGGCAAAAAAAATTATACCCGGAGTTCCGTATTCACGATGTGGATGATATGATCGACGTTGCGGCTTAAATGAATGATATTGCCGGTTGTCTTCGACAACATGATTCCACCTTCCACCAGGGAAACAAACATGGATGCGAATTGCTCCGGTTTGGCACTCTGGTTGATCTGTTCCCGTTTTTTCCCGTTGTGAACGATTCGTGCGACGGTGTTGATCCAGCTTTCGATAACCTGCGCCACCCGTTTTTTTAGCGGGAGGTGAACATTCTCGGAATCAATCGCGGCATTTAATATCGGACATCCGCCTTTCCGGGAAATCTCCGCAAAATGGTCCAGATAGAAATTCGCAAATACAACGAGTTTGTCACAATCATTTTCTTTCGAAAGGAAGACATTTCTTATTTTTTCGGAAATTTCGGCTACATTATAATCGAAGGCCGCAAGTGCAATCTCGTCCTTATCTTTGAAATTTCCATAAATCGCTCCTTTGGTCATGTCGATGGCCTGGGTCAGCTGAGACATGGTGGTACCTTTATAGCCATGCATGTTAAAAATCGGCGCCGCCTTTTCGATGATGTAATTCCTGGTCTCTTCCGCCTTGTTCATAATCCGGTCCTTTCTCCGCACCCATTAAATATACCGATCGGTATATATTGTCACGCTTTTTGATCGGGGTCGAATCGATTGCGCAAACCGGATGCTTGCAATCCAGTCGAATGTCATTTACATTCGGAGCATTTCCCAAATGGCAAAACCCGTTGATGTCAAGGTATCCGGCCCCATGAAAAAAAGTCAATTCAGCCGCACCGCTGAAATTGTAGCCGTCTGGCGGGCGGCGGAATCCATGCGCCCTGCAGACGAACGCATCTGCAACGATTTTCTGGCCGCAAAAATCATCCGCCCGGCATTCCGAATCATTTGTGCATTCGGTTTTCTGAGAAAACTGGGTTCCTGGTATTCCGAAAGCCGGGCCCGGGGCATGCCCGGCCTGGTCATTGCGCGGACCCGCTATATCGATGACTATTTGCAGGACTGCATTGATGCGGGCCTGGAACAGCTCGTCATCCTGGGCGCGGGTTTGGACTCGAGGGCGTATCGCTTTCCATCGCTTGAAACCCGGGCGCGTGTTTTTGAGGTGGATCACCCGACCACCCAACAGGAAAAAACCAGACGCATCCTGCGAGCCATCGGCACGCTGCCGAAGCACGTAACCTATGTTCCCATTGACTTTGATCGCGAAAAAATGGATCAAAAATTATATGATGCAGGGTATTGCCGATATAAAAAGACCTTGTTCATTCTGGAAGGAGTCGTCACCTACCTGACGGCCGAAGCCGTAGACGATACCCTGGCTTTCGTGGCGCGACATTCAGGTTCCGGCAGTTCCCTCATTATGAGCTACCTTTTCCGGTCCGTGGTCGATGGCTCCGGAACAAATGAAAAGGAGGCCCGACGATTTCGCGCGGCCGTCCGAAAAAGAGGCGAACCGGCAACCTTCGGCATCGATGAACAAACCGTGGAAGCATTCCTGAGCCGGAGAGGGTTTGCACAAATTGATCATGTATCCATGCCGACGTTACAGACGCGTTATTTCCGGATAAAAAATCGTCATGAGCGGATATTTCCATGGGCCGGCATCGCCCGGGCCATGGTGAAGTCATGAGATGTCCCGATCGCCTTCCGCCTTTTTTGAGAATTCATCGAAGAACCCACTGATGGACAATTGCCGCCAGGAGCCAGACGCCGAAACCGGAGATCAACACAAACGGCAATGACATTTGCTTCCTGAAGCAGAACCATGCCGCCAGAAAAAAGAGGACACTGGGGAGGATACCCCAGAAGGCCCCCCTTGCAAACGTCTGCATCACCTTGGGATCGCCCTTGTTTTCCAGGTAGACCCATGTCAAGACCAACGCCCCTGTCAGCGGCATGACGGCGATCAAGCCGGCTACCGACGGAATTTTTTTGGCGAGCCCCGTGGCCAGGAGGATGACGATGAGGCTGACCGCGATCTTGAATAGAACTTGCATGGTTTGTCACCCATTTTGTTGCATCAAACGACCGACAATGACCAGGTCAGGTCGCCCTCAACGCCGTCCCGCACCGCCACTTTCGGCAAATCCGATATGCCTGCTGGTCTATATGCGTACACAACATTCCTTATGGTGAGATGGCAAGACGCTCTGCAACCGCCGGGTATTCCCACTCATTTCCCGCATAGAGACTGTATCATGAATCCATCCGGGAATCATCCGAAAACCGAAGGGTTACCGATGACAGAAAAAATTCGAATATAAATCCGGCATTTCATCCCTTGACAAACCATATTCATTTCGTTATATTCCGATATATCGATATGGAGGCATCATGCTCGCATTTATCAAGGTAATGAAAGCCCTGTCTGACCCGAATCGGGTGAAGATGATCAAACTGCTTCAGCGAAGGGTGCTCTGCGTCTGCGAAATCAAGGAAGCGCTTGGACTGGCCCAGTCCACGGCCAGCAAACACCTTAAAATTCTGGAGGAAGCCGGCCTGATCAATTATTCCAAGGAAGGCTTGTGGGTCAATTATCGTCTGGCCGATGGGGCCAGCAGCCCTTACGTGGCGAGCCTACTCGGCAATTTACGACACTGGCTGGAGGACGATGCCGAGATGACGGCCCTGTTGAAAAGACTTCCCGAAATCCGGCGAGAGGACATCTGTGGGAGTTGAAACTGATTTTTTTGACCTTTATTAAATCGCTTTTTGACGATTTATTGTTTTCAGGGGCCGTGAAGCTGCCCCCCATACCTGAATGACGAATTATAAAAGAATGGTGCCACTTGAAACCAACTGAACAAAAAAACGATACGCTCGGATCGGAAGAGGAGCCGCGGCAACTTTCCGAGATCATCGAAACATTGCGGACGCCTTCCGCAGGATATCTCATGGTAAGTTTTCTCCTGGTTGCGGCATGGTGGTTGATTTACCGGGACCTTTCCATGGTTGCCGATCTTCTTACACGAGCCTTGTCCCGCCTGTCCGGGTTTTCACCAGACAGCCGCCTCGGCAGCGCGGTGGCGTTTTTTGTTTTTGAAACGCCGAAAGTCCTCATGCTGCTGACGCTGGTGGTCTTTGGGGTGGGAATTGTCCGCTCGTTCTTCACCCCGGAGCGCACGCGCGCCATTCTGGCCGGAAAACGGGAATCCGTTGGCAACGTACTGGCGGCCATCCTGGGAATCGTCACCCCTTTCTGTTCCTGTTCGGCCGTACCACTCTTTCTTGGATTCGTCACTACGGGTGTGCCACTGGGCGTGACGTTTTCCTTTCTGATTTCCGCCCCCATGGTGAACGAGATCGCCCTGGTTTTGCTCTACGGCCTGTTCGGATGGAAAATAGCGGCGATCTACTTGGGGACGGGCCTTTGTATCGCCATGGTCGCCGGTTGGGTCATCGGGCGGATGAAGATGGAGCGTCATCTGGAAGATTGGGTCTTCCAGATCCAGGCCGGGAAAGTGGATTTAGACGACGGCCCGAAAGATTGGGCCGAGCGGATTCGATACGGATTTGAGGCCGTACGCGACATTGTCGGCAAGGTCTGGCTTTATGTCATGATCGGGATAGCCGTGGGCGCCGGCATCCACGGCTATGTTCCGGAAGGGATCATGGCCTCGTTCATGGGAAAATCAGCCTGGTGGTCGGTGCCGCTATCGGTATTGATCGGCATCCCCATGTATTCCAACGCCGCCGGCATTATCCCCATCGTCCAGGCGTTGCTTGAAAAAGGAGCGGCTCTGGGAACGGTGCTGGCCTTTATGATGTCGGTTATCGCTTTATCCCTGCCCGAGATGATCATCCTGCGCAAGGTGTTAAAACCGCGATTGATCGCGACCTTTATCGGCGTGCTCGGAACGGGCATCCTGCTTGTAGGGTACATCTTCAACATCATCATGTGAAAGGGTGTTCACCAAATCCATAACCCAATGAAGCGGAATATAAGGAGAAAAATGTATGGAAATCAAAGTCCTTGGACCTGGTTGCCCGAAATGCCGGCAAACGGAGACAATTGTCAAGGAAGCAGTGGCGGAGATGGGCGTGACCGCCAATGTGGAAAAAGTGACCGATCTTATGAAAATCGCCGGCTACGGCGTTTTTGGAACGCCGGCGGTAGTAGTGGACGGCGACGTCAAGTCGGTGGGCAAGGTTCCCAAAAAAGAGGATGTCAAATCCTGGCTCAAAAAATAAGAAGCGTTACACAATATAATGATAATTTACGCAAAACATCATCCAGCGGGTCCTGGAATCCGTAATTCGTGATTGAAAAGGGGTAATGATGCTTTTGGAAGATTACACGCTTGAAATCTTCAATTCCAAATGCCAGCCGGGCGCAATGGGGGTGCACTGTTTCGCCCATCTGGATCAGGATATCAGCAAAGCCTTGCCTTACGTGAATGCCGTTTTGGGCGGCTTCGAATATCTTGTGGATCCGCCGGCCCTCACGCTTCGATCCCAGGGGAAACTGATGACGCTGCATGGCCGGAAAATAGCGGTCAACGCCTTGAAGGACGAGCAGGAAGCGAAAAAAATCATTGAATGGCTGAAGAATGAAATCAACGACGCCTGGGAAGGAAGAGACCGAATCGTTCCCAGCTTTCACGGCAGACCGAAGCCCAAGTTGATCGAAATCCTCAAACTGCTGCCTAAAACAAACTGCAGGAAATGCGGGCAACCCACCTGCATGGTCTTCGCCGCCCAAGCGATGGAAGGAGGGCGCGGCGTGGAGCATTGTCCGGAATTGAGCAACGAAAATCGAACAAAGTTGTCGAACTACCTGGTCACTTTTGATTTTGAATAAGGTTACGGAAGAGACGAAGGCGAAAATCAGTCAATGGCCACGTGAAAAAAAGGAGAACCGATGCCCGATTCGACTCGTAAAAAATTAGGCTTTCTGGACCGCTTTCTAACATTGTGGATCTTTCTGGCCATGTTTATCGGCGTAGGGGGCGGTTTTTTATTTCCGGAAATCAAAAATTTCATCAACCGCTTTTCCGTGGGCACCACCAATATCCCCATCGCCGTGGGCCTGATTCTGATGATGTATCCTCCCCTGGCCAAGGTCAAGTATGAAAAATTGGGTTTCGTTTTCCGCGACGTCAAGGTGTTGTCCCTGTCCCTGGTGCAGAACTGGATTATCGGCCCGATTCTGATGTTCCTGCTGGCCATCGCCTTTTTGTCCGGGCATCCGGAATACATGGTGGGATTGATTCTCATCGGGCTCGCGCGCTGCATCGCCATGGTGATCGTCTGGAACGATCTGGCCAGCGGGGACCGCGAGTACTGCGCGGGCCTGGTAGCCTTCAACTCCATCTTCCAGGTGCTTTTCTTTTCGGTATACGCCTATATCTTTATCACCGTACTGCCCCGTTGGATGGGGCTTTCGGGGATGGTGGTGGATATCTCCATCGGCCAGATCGCTGAAAGCGTTTTCATTTACCTGGGAATCCCCTTTATCGCCGGCCTGCTTTCACGAGTGATCGGACTGAAAACCGTGGGAAGTGAACGCTATGAAAACCATTTCATTCCCAGGATCAGCCCCATCACCCTGATTGCCCTGCTCTTCACCATCCTGGTGATGTTCTCGCTCAAAGGGGAATATATCGTTCAACTGCCGCTGGACGTGGTGCGCGTGGCTATCCCGTTGTGCATCTATTTCGTGGTGATGTTCTTTGTTTCTTTCTGGCTGTCGATGAAAGTGAACGCCACCTACGAGCAATCAACCACCCTATCCTTTACGGCCGCTTCCAACAACTTCGAACTGGCAATCGCAGTGGCTGTCGCCGTTTTCGGCCTGGATTCGGGGCAGGCCTTCGCCGCAGTCATCGGCCCCCTTGTGGAAGTGCCGGTGCTCATCTCACTGGTGAATGCCGCACTATGGTTCAAACGCAAGTTTTTTCCCCATGCGGTGGAGACGCCCACGGGAATTTGCCATGTGGCTTGAAAATCTTCATGACAATTACACGACCACATCAAACGGGAGCATATGTTGGAAGGGAGATCGATGAAGGAAATAAAACGGCTGCTTTGCATGGGGATGATGCTTTTCTGCTCGGGGGCGGCCCCTGCGTTTGCCGGCGACGCATCGCCCGCCGCCATACCGCCGCTTCCGACGCCGGGGATGGTCACCATGGTGGATCTCGGAGCGCACAAATGCATCCCCTGCAAGATGATGGCGCCCATCATCGTGGAACTGCAAAAAGAATACACCGGTCGCGCCGCCATCATTTTCATCGATGTCTGGGAACATCGGGAGCAAGCCCAACGTTTTGGTATTCGAGGTATCCCGACCCAAATCTTTTTTGATAAGAACGGCCAAGAGGTCAGCCGACATATTGGATTTCTGGATAAAAAGAGTATCGTGCAAACCCTTGAAAAACTCGGCGTTCCCAAGGCGACCGGCCAATGATCAACGACTTCCTGCTGACGATTAATGAATGGATGTCAGGTGGCGAGGCCATCGCCGGGCTGGGTTGCTTTCTTTGGGGTGTGGTGAGCGTCCTGCTGAGCCCCTGCCACATGGCTTCGATTCCACTGATCGTCAGCTATGTGGCGGGCCAGGAAAAGGGCCTGCACGCCAGAAGCGCGGCTTTTTATGCGGTCACCTTCACCATCGGCTTGTTCATTACCATCGCCCTGGCAGGCATGATCTGCTCACTGCTGGGTCGTATGCTCGGCGACGTCGGTTCCTGGTGGATGATTGTTGTGGGGGCGATTCTGATTTGGGTCGCCCTCGGCATGCTGGGAGTTCAGGCCTGTTCCATGTCGGGCAGTCTGATGGCGCGATTACAGGTGCGAGGTATCGGCGGCGCCTTTATCCTGGGTCTGGCATACGGCCTGTTATCCGGTTCCTGTACCTTCGGATTTATTGCGCCCATCCTGGCCATCATCACCATCCAACAGAAAATCGCCACCGGTATCCTCTTCATCGTGCTTTTCGGCCTCGGCCACTGCATCCCTATCGCGGTGGCCGGCTCCAGCGCTGCCTTGGTGCGCCGAATGCTGGAGAACAGCAAGTTCCAACAAAGGGGAATATGGTTTCGCCGCCTTGCCGGCGTGGCAATTGCCGCCATGGGGATTTACTTTATAATCAACCCATTTGTGAACGGATCGGTATAATCTGTTCGGAAAAACTCGCGCGGTCGGTAAGAAGACTTCCGTTTCGGGTTGCTATCACACAAAAAAAGCCGCTGCATACTTCAATCCCGTAAAAACGATGACGCCTGCCAGCATCCATTTGATGACTTTTGCCGGGACGAATTTTTGACAGCGCGCCCCAAGGTACATTCCCGCCATCCCGCCGAAACCGAACAAAACACCCAACAGCCAATCGGGGGCAATCGACATGTTCGGGTAGAGCAGCGCCAGGGCTTGGTAAAAAGCAACCCCGGCCGCAGAAGTGACGAAGGTTCCCATCAGGGCCGCCCCGGCTACGGTATAGACCGGCAAACCAAAAAAAGTGACCAGAAAGGGTGCGATGATCGCACCACCGCCGATGCCGTATATGCCGCCGACGATGCCGACAATCAAACTCAAGGCGAAGATACCCCGGAACGCGATATCGAATTGCTCGCCGTAAAATGTGTATCCAAGCCGCTTGCGATTGAAATGGGTGATCCGAATGACAGGCAAGGCCTCCCGATTGTCTTGCCTGGAGGCGGACGCCTGCTTTCGATAGCGGGTCACCAGTTCCTGAAATCGCTTTTCGCTGGAAGCCTTGTTCGAACCGGCGCCGCTTTTCTTCAACAGATCCCCGATCATTCGAAAACCGATATACAGCAGCACCCCTGCGGCAAACAATTTGAAATTCCTCGGATCAGGGAGATAGGCCACCCGGACGAAAGCGCCGATGAACACTCCCGGCAGGGTGCCGGCCACCACGATCCAGGCGAGTGGCCACACCATCCGACCCTCGCGCCAATAGCGATATATCCCGCTGGGAATCGCCACGATATTGAACAACTGGTTGGTGGCGCTTACCGAAGGATTGGTGTATCCGAGAAAGGACATTTGAAACGGAAGCAGGAGGAAGGCCCCTGACACACCGCCCATGGAAGTGAAAAAAGAGATCACAAATGCAACTACGGGCGGGATCCAAGGAGCGATTTCGATTCCGGCTACGTGAAACAGCATCAAGGCTTCCTGTTAAAAAGATCGTACCATATTATAGACACGAAATGTATATTTTACGTGTTCATATAACAGCATTTCCTTTTCCCTGTCAAGACGGGGGAGACGGTGATGACCATCACCTACCGGCAGTCGCCGTTGCGCGCCGTTTGTCTTGAACCCACACGCCAATCGGCAACCGATCATCCCTGCAACAGATCCTGGAAACAACTTTAGCTACTTCATTTTCAATAGGTTGGTTTATCTCATGCCTGCATCCGAGTCTTGGCATGGTCTATGCTTTTGAAAATATATGGTAAAAGAAGGACCGCCTCGCTAACAAAACTTGACGTTTTCAAATGAAGTTCGTATCGTCATTCTCGGATTACCAAAAAAAGAACAGCCCCTTTCAACACAGAAAGATGCCGGATGAAACCCAAAAATACGAAGCCATATCCACGCGTCCTGGTTTTTGCATTGAAAGTTACGGCCGTGCTATTGATTTTCACCATAGGGAATGCCCGGGCCGGGAACCGGGAAACGGTCACCGTCTTTGCCGCCGCCTCCACCACCAATGCCCTGACGGATATCACCCGGCAGTTCGAAAAAAGTCAAGGAGGCAAAGTGAACCTTTCCTTTGCCTCCTCTTCGACTCTGGCTAAACAGATTGAAAACGGGGCGCCGGCGGACATTTTTCTGTCCGCCAATCCGGAATGGATGGATTATCTGGAGAACAAAGGCGCGATCATCGCCGCCAGCCGCTTTGACTTGTTGAGCAACCGTATCGTGATCATCGCGCCATCGAACAGCAGATTGGAAAACCTGACCGTCGACGCCGGGCTGGATCTGACTCGTATGCTTGGCAAGGGGCGTCTGGCCATGGGAGACCCGGAGCATGTCCCGGCAGGCATTTACGGGAAACAGGCCCTCGAAAAACTGGGTTTGTGGGCCAGCGTTAAAAATCAGGTGGCCCCGGCCAAAGATGTTCGGGCCGCCATGGTTCTGGTGGAAAGGGGGGAGACCCCTTTGGGAGTGGTGTACGCCACGGACGCCGCCATCAGCACCAAAGTCAAAACCATCGGAATGTTTCCCGAAAACTGTCATCCCCCGATCATTTATCCGGCGGCCCTCGTCACGGAACGGGCGGTCGCCAAACGCTTTCTGAAATTCCTTCACACCAGGACCGCCGACGACATTTTTCAGAAATACGGCTTCCGTGTCCGCTGATGGAATTCATCGGCCTGACGCCCCTGGAATGGGAAGCTTTGCGTTTGAGCTTGCAGGTATCCGCCTGGTCCGTTGTCGGCAGCTTGCCCGTAGGTATTGCGGTGGCATGGCTGTTGGTCCGCTGCCGGTTCCCCGGCAAAGGCCTGCTGAACGTATTGGTTCACCTGCCCTTGGTGTTGCCGCCGGTAGTGACCGGCTATCTGTTGCTGGTGCTGCTGGGACGCAAGGGCGTCATCGGGAAAGTCCTTTCCGAACGGTTCGGGGTTACCCTGGCGTTTACCTGGAAGGGGGCTGTTATCGCCGCGGCGGTGATGGCCTTTCCGCTTCTGGTGCGCGCCGTCCGGCTCTCGCTGGAGGCGGTGGATCATGGGTTGGAGGATGCGGCCCACACCCTGGGTGCCGGGCGGACTCGCGTCTTTTTCACCATCACGCTGCCGCTGATGACACCGGGAATCATTACCGGCGCGATTCTGGCGTTTGCCCGCAGTCTGGGGGAATTCGGCGCCACCATCACCTTCGTGTCCAACATCCGGGGGGCAACCCAGACCCTGCCCCTGGCCCTCTATACGCTTACCCAGGTGCCGGACGGCGAGGCCGGGGCCCTGCGCCTTTGCATCATCTCCGTTTTGCTGGCCATGGCGGCCCTGATCGTCTCCGAATGGATGTCCAACCGTTTTGCGGCTCATATGCGAGGATAACGCCCATGCTCGAAGTTCAGGTTCGGCGAAAGCAGGGTGACTTTGAAATCGATGTGGCCTTTTCCCCTCCGGAAAGCGGCGTCACGGCTTTATTCGGCCCTTCCGGCGCCGGCAAGACCACCATCGTCAACATGATCGCCGGTCTGGTCCGGCCGGATGCCGGAAGCATCCGCTTGAACGGCCGCTGTTTGTTCGATGCCGGACGCGGCATCCATCTGGCGCCGGAGCTACGCCGTATCGGTTACATCTTTCAGGACGGACGCCTGTTTCCGCATCTATCCGTGCGGGCCAACCTGACCTATGGTATGCGCCTGTTGCCCCGGCCCAAGCGCTATGCAACCTTCGACACGGTCGTGGAAATATTGGGAATAACGGCGCTGCTGAATCGGCGGCCCGCCAAACTGTCCGGGGGTGAAAAACAGCGGGTGGCCATCGGCAGGGCCCTGCTGTCCAGCCCCACCATGCTGCTCATGGACGAACCCCTTGCCTCACTGGATCACCAGCGAAAAGAGGAAGTGATGCCTTTCATCTCCCTATTATGCAGCGAGTTTTCCATTCCAATTCTGTACGTCAGCCATTCCCGCGAGGAAATCCGGCGGTTGGCGGAATATCTGGTGGTGCTGGAGCAGGGGCGCGTGGTCGACAGCGGAAGTCTGAAGGAATTGACGGATCGTCTGACGCTCCTTGCGCCATAACATCCGGCGGATGCACAACCCCCGGGCGAAAAACGTCATCGCGACCCATTTCAAAATAGCAACTATTTTTGAATACGCCTTGTTGTTTCTTGACCTGTCTGCGCGCATACCATATGCTCTCTCACAACGTAACGAGCCCTGAATGCCGTAACGCATCGTCAACTTTACAGATGATCATTTCCATAGATACAGTAATGTTTTCAATGGTTTTCAACAAGATCCCAATGCCTCTCCGGAAAGAAACCGCCATTTTCAGGATCCCGCCGCAATGAACGACCAACTGCCGGAAATCACCATCCGGGCGGATGACGCGGTCTTCTGGATGGACGAACGCGGACGCTGGTGCAATGAACACGGGCCTTTTGAAAATCCCAAAATTATCGAGCGGTTTCATCGCGCCATTAGACGGGACGCCCACGGCTACTTCGTGACCCAGGAACGGGACGGCTTTCGGGAAAAGGTGTACTTCCATTATATCACGACTCCGCTGCTCGCCGTGGATGCCCGCGGCAAGCCGCCCCGAATGCTGTTGCTCAACACCGGCGATACCATTCCCATCGACCCCGGGGCCTTGCATATTCGAGACGACACACTGTTCATGAGCCGGGGAGAAGAACTCATCCGCTTTTCCGAAAGGGCCATGGTGAAGCTTTCCGCCTGCCTGGAGGACACCGGGGACGGCCTTTTTTTCCGGCAGGACGGGAACCGATCCCGCATCGTGGAATCGACTGGCTGAAACAGGCGCATGCCCGGAATTCCGCGTTTTGTCCGTTCAATCAGTTGTGCCTACTTGAAACCGTTTCATCTGATTCCAGACAGTCGTGCGGGACAGGCCCAACAGACGGGCCGCTTCGGATTGATTGCCGCCGGCTTCACGCAACGCCTGGATCAGCCGCTGCTTCTTGATGTCTTTTAGGTTTGCCGGCGCCTTGGCCGTTTCGTTGCCCGCGTTTTTTCGCTGAAAAAGGGTGAATGGCAGATCTTCACGCTCGATCATCTTGCCCCGGCAGGACACAAAAGCGAATTCAAAGGCGCTGCGGAGTTCCCGGATATTGCCCGGCCAACCATACTGCATCAAGGCATCCATGGCCTCCTTGGAAACGCCCTTGATGGGTTTGCCGCTTTTCAGCCGGATCTTGCGAAAAAAGGACATGGCCAGCAAAGGCACATCTTCAATTCTCTCCCGCAAGGGCGGCACCTGAATGGGAATCACATTGATCCGATAGTAAAAATCTTCCCGGAAGGTCCCCTGGGCGATGAGTCGGGACAGATCCCGATTGGTCGCTGAAATGATGCGCACATTCACCTGAATGGTCTGATTATCCCCAACGCGCTCGATGACCCGCTCTTCCAAAACGCGCAGAAGCTTTACCTGAGTGGACAGGGACAGATCGCCGATTTCATCCAGGAAGATGTCGCCACCGCTCGCGGCCTCGAAACGCCCTTCCCTTGCGCGGTGGGCTCCCGTATAGGCGCCCTTAACATGCCCGAAAAGCTCGCTCTCCAAAAGAGACTCGTTCAAAGAGGCGCAATTCACCTTGATGAACGATTTGTTGCGCCGCAGCCCCGCTTCGTGGATCGCCTGGGCCACCAGCTCTTTGCCGGTGCCGCTCTCCCCGTAAATAATGACCGGCGCGTCGGATTGGGCCGCATTGGCGATCAAATCGAAAACCTGCTGCATACGGGCCGAGGCGCCGATCATGCCGTAGAAACGGTCCTGGTCGTCCAGTTCCCGTCGGTAGGTTTCCAGCTGGGTCTCCTTGTCCATGAGATCGGTGACATCGGTGATGGTTTCCACTGCGCCACTGATTTCCCCGCCGGCATCTTTCAGGACGGAAGCGTTTTTCACCACATGGATCACCTCGCCGCCCTTGCGGGTCAGCACACATTTCTGCTGACGCAAGGTCCCTCTTTTGAACATGCCGCACCAGTGACAATCGTTTTCCTTCCGGGCCACGACACAGGAACTGCAGTTCAACACCGTGCACGATCGACCGATGATCTCCTTTCGGGAATAACCGGTAATTTTTTCAAATCCCCGATTGACCGAAATGATCGTACCGTCCGTGTTGACGATCATCACCCCGTCCTGAATGGTGTCCACCACGGTTTTCCAATAGTGATTCAAGTCATGGTCGTTCATTTTTTCCCCAAGTGTTCATTTTTTTAACACTCCGACTGTCCAAATAATTAACACATGAACACCCATTTTGGCAAGGATGAACAGCGTCCCACGGAAAAACCCGGCAACTATTTCGGGTACGGCCTCGCTCCGAAATAGAGATCCGAAGCTCTCCGCGCGATGGAGCCGCAAAGTGATAAACCTTTTTTGAGATTGCAATTCCGTTTTCACGAATCGTTGGCACCTGGTTTGCACAATACAAAGAACAGTGCGTCGATGAAGTGTTCATCGCCCGTTTCGCATAGAGTGATCCAAAGGAAACGAAATTCCATGCATCGCTTTGATCTGCGCAAAACGATTCTGCCTTTTTCGCTCCTGGACATCTGCAAACGATTGAAGACGATGTCCCCGGGCGACACCCTGGAAGTTTTGGGAAGTGGTCCCGGCATGCTGTCGGATCTACGGAAGATATTGCCGGCAGAGGCTTTCGAAATCGGTCCTGCGGAAGAAATTCAAGGGAATGCAGCCGAATATCGTTTGAAAATCAAGAAGATCAAAAACACATCCAATCAAGGAGGAACATCATGTCTGACATCGATCTGAACGCCATTGCCATTTCCGATACCGTGGATGCGAGGGGCAGCGCCTGTCCTGGTCCGCTACTGGAGGCTAAAAAAGGCATCGGCAAAGTGAAAGTCGGCGAAGTGCTGGAAATTTTTTCCAACGATTCCGGAACCCGCACCGATATTCCGGCCTGGGCCAAGAAGGTCGGGCATGAATATCTGGGAGTGCTGGCGGCCGATGGTTATGACAAACTCTACGTTCGACGCAAGAAATAAAAGAGGACCCGGCGCATCATGACAAACGAAGCGGATGTAACAGCAGGCAAAATCCTGATACTTGCCACCGAGAGCTGCGCCTATCCCGGCGCCAACTCGGTGGGACAGGCCCATTCAACGTACCCGGTCAATACCTATATCCTGAGGGTTAGATCGCCGGTCCTGTTTCCGGAACAGTTTTACCTGGACTGCTTCCGAAAGGGGATCAGCGGCATCATCATTATGTCCTGCGGCGAGGAATGCCCCTATGAAGGCGCATATCACGCCCTGGCCAAAAGATTAGACCGGGTCTACCAGATGATGAAGGCAAACCAGTTGGACATTCGTCGCCTGCGACTGACCAGTATCTGCACGGTCTGCAACCGGGCCTTCCTCAAGGAAGTGAACGACATGAACGCATTGGTCAAGGAAATCGGGCCTCCCCAATGCATGGCAGCGGCCTGAGCAGGAGAATGTCATGGAATCGAGTCGTGAACTGAACTTTGATGTTCTGGTGATGGGCGGCGGCATCGCGGGGCTGCAGGCGGCCATTGACTTGGCGGACCAGAATTTCACTGTAGCGATCGTGGAAAAAGACGCTTCCATCGGGGGGAAAATGATTCGCCTATCCAAGGTTTTCCCCACCCTGGATTGCGCCAGCTGCATCACCACCCCCAAAATGGCGGCGGCGGCCCACCATGAACGCATTCGTCTGCTTACCTACTGCGAAGTGACTTCGCTGGTGAGAACAACTGACGGTTTCACCGCCCATATCACCCAGAAGCCCCGTTATGTGAACCCAGACAAATGCATTGGATGCCGACAATGCGAATACGGATGTCCGATCTACGTTCCGGATGAAGAACAGGGGGGCTTTACCATGCGCAAGGCCATCCGGATTCCGTTTTCCAACGCCATCCCCCAGATTGCACAGCTGGATGTGGATAATTGTTCGCTGTGCGGCAAGTGCGCCAAGGTTTGTCCCACCGGCGCCGTGGATTATTTCCAGAAGCCCGATTCATTTATCCTTCACGCCAAGACGGCCATACTGGCAACCGGCTTCAAACTCACGCCGCTCCATCAGAAACCCCAATACGGAGAGGGGCAGATTCCCAACGTGATATCATCCCTTGCAATGGAACGGCTGTTGGCCCCGCATGGCCCATACCAGAGAGTGATCCGTCCCTCCGACGGCAAGGAACCAGGATCCATCGCCTATGTCCAGTGCGCCGGTTCCCGAGACAAGACGTTGGGAGTACCCTACTGTTCGCGAGTCTGTTGCATGTACGCCATCAAACAGGCCATGCTGCTTTCAGGGTCCCTGCCCCTGGCCGACATTACCATCTACTATATGGATATCCGAGCCTTCGGTAAAGGCTATGAGCAGTTCTATCAGAACGCCAAGGCCATGGGCATCGAGTTCGTCAAAGGTAAAATCGCCAAAATAGAGGCCGGAGAAAATCAATCCGTCCGGCTGCGCTATGAAAACCAGGAAGGCGATGGAGGTGTCGCAACCCGCGAACACGATCTGGTCATTCTATCCCTGGGAATGATTCCCGAGTGGAACCCGGCAGGGATCTGCGACGTGTCCTGTGATGCGGATGCCTTTATCAAAGCGGCCATGCCCAAAACCGCGCCGACCTTGACGGAAATGGAAGGTCTGTTCGCGGCCGGTGTGGCCATTGGACCCAAGGATATCGTGGACACCATCGCCGAGGCGGGCGCAGCCGCCGTGGAGGCCTCGAAATATCTGAGGCGCATTGAAAAAAGCAACGCCGCTTGAGAAGCTGCGGACTATTTTATTCATCAAATTTGGAGAATACGGCATGTCATCCCACGAGCAGAAAGATTCCATGCAACCCAAAGTCGGCGTATATATCTGCCATTGCGGTGGGAATATCTCCGATCATGTGGATGTTGAACAGGTGGCCCGGGATATCGAAAAGATACCCGGTGTGACCGTGGTCCACACCAATACGTTCATGTGTTCGGATCCAGGGCAGGAATTGATCCAGGAGGATATCAAAACCGGGGAAATCAACCGAGTGGTGGTGGCCTCCTGCGCACCGAGCCTTCATGAAATAACCTTCCGCAATGCCATTCAGCGGGCCGGAATGAATCCGTATCAGTACGAGCATGCCAATATCCGCGAGCAGGTCAGTTGGGTTCATCACGGGGCGTCGGCCTGCGCCAAGGCGGCGACCCTGATATCGGCCGCCGTGGCCAAAGCAAAACAACTCGAAGCCATGGACCCGATTCGGGTCGAGGCCCACCGGCATGCAACCGTAATCGGCGGCGGCATCGCCGGATTGCGTGCGGCCATCGATCTTTCCGGTCAAGGACTATCGGTGGCGCTGATTGAGAAGTCTCCATTCCTCGGCGGCCATGCAGCCCATCTGGATACGTTGTCCCCGGGGGGAGAAACCGCAACAGAGGCGATCCGGCGCTTGGCATCAATGGTGATGGAAGATCCCGGCATCCAGCTTTACACATGCAGCCGGGTGGTTTCATCGGAAGGGTACGTGGGTAATTTCAAGATTACGGTGCAGCAACAGCCACCGGCGGATGCCTCGGCGCTTGCAGGAAAGCCGACAGGCGTCTATCTGCCGTTCGCAGGGTTCTATCCCCATAAAATTCCAACAGACATTCGTGAATGGACCATCGATACCGGCGCAATTGTTTTTGCAACCGGATTTGAAACCTATCATCCGCGCGGTGGTGAATTTGCATTTGGAGAAAGTCCGCGGGTAATCACGTTGTCGCAACTGATACGCCTGATAGCCGAAGCCAAGGGCTCCGGGAAAAAATTATTCTATAACGGGAACTATATCCGTCGACTGGCCGTAATCCATTGCGTGGGCAGCCGCCAAATTCCGGGGATACACGAACCCGATGCCGACGGCAACCTCAACGAGTACTGCTCCAGGACCTGTTGCAGCGCCGCTCTGCAGGCCGTTATCGCCGTCCGTGAGCAATATCCGGAGACCCATGTACTGGAGTACTACCGAGACATACGGACATACGGGCGCGGCCATGAAGCCTACTATGAGCGCGCCGCGGAAAAGGGCGTACTGTTTTTCCGTTTTGAACCGGAAGAAGAACCGCGGGTCGAAATCACGCCCTATGCAGATTTCCCGTTGAAAGTGACGGTAAAAGACTCCTTGACCTTCGGAGAAAATGTGGAAGCCGGGGTGGATCTGATGGTCCTCGCTGTTGGCATGCTGCCGGGAAAAATCGGCGACCTGGTGGACATGATGAAACTGCCGGTAGGCGCCGACCGATTTCTCCAGGAAGTTCATCCCAAGCTAAGGCCTGTGGAGATGGCCAATTCCGGCATGCTGCTGGCCGGCACCTGCCAAGCGCCCATGGATATCAGCGAGTCCTGCAACGGCGCCCAAGCGGCATCATCCAAGGCCGCCGCCCTGCTCGGCAAAGGATACGTTGAGCTTGATCCGTTTGTGGCCAACGTTAATCTGGACAGCTGCAACGGAACCGGCGCATGTGCGGCGGCGTGCCCGCAAAAAGCCATTTCGATAGCGCCGGTTGAAGCCGATGGGAATCAAGCCATGCGGGCCCATGTCAATCCGGCAGTCTGTAACGGCTGCGGAATTTGCGTCGCGGTCTGCACGACAAACGCAATCGATGTAAATGGATGGTCCCTCAAACAATATGAAGACATGGTGGATGCCATTATAGCGGCATGAGGCCGGACGGCCCCCGAAAATGGAAGGTGACACAAATGAATGAAACAAAAGAGTTGGATAAGAAGGCATTAGCGACCCTGCGCCATGAGCGTGAAGCACTCATAGAGCGAGCCCGAAAGACCATCAAGGACCAAACCCGGGACATCAAGGCCATCCGCGCCGCCCTGCAGGACGGAGGAAGGACGGTGCCCGAAATTGCCGCCGCAATTCCCATGCCGTCCACGCGGGTGTTGCTGTACATCGCTGCCCTGAAAAAATACGGGCATGTCGCCGAAGGCCCCAAGGACGGAGACTATTTCAAATATGTACTGGCCGGTGCATGACGTCTCCACCCCTGGATCATGCACTTTATTGTAACGGAAGCAACCCTTTATCGGAGCAACATCATGACCACAACCGTCGATCCCGGACTCTTGCTGAAGTTGAAAAAATTCGGCGTGGCCGACGCCGGCATCTGTTTCAACTGCGGCAACTGCACGGCCGTCTGCTCACTTTCCAGCGAAGCCATACCATTCCCGCGCAAAGTCATACGCTATTTGCAAATAGGCGCCACGGATAAACTGCTGCAAAGCCCGGAACCTTGGCTATGCTACTACTGCGGAGACTGCTCGGAAACCTGTCCCCGCCAGGCCAACCCGGGTGAAGTGATGATGGGACTGAGGCGTTATCTGACATCACGCTTCGACTGGACCGGTATTTCTCGGCTTTTCTATACGTCCGAACGCTTCGAAATCTTGGCGATCCTATCGCTGGCAGCGCTGATCGGGTTGGGTTTTTATTTGTTCCACGGTCCCATGCTCACGGACCGTGTGGCCTTGAACGTGTTTGCCCCCAACCGCGTCATCGAGATACTCGATCTGATCATGCTGGCCGCACTCTCTTTTTTCCTACTCAGCAATGCCTATCGGCTATTCGGGGCCGTCATGGGGGATCCAGCACAATACCCGGCTCTAAGCCTGAGCGAGCGGCAGGCCTTCCAAAAAATACCATTTCACGGCATTCCCATTGCCATTTACCTGGGAGAGGCCAAATCCTTCTTTCTTCATTTTTTGACGCAAAAGCAATTCAACGCATGTGGAACGACCTCCCAGCGTACCCAATGGTTGATTCATCTGCTCATCATGACAGGTTACTCCACCGTCTTTCTGCTGGTGGTGGTTGGAATCCGCTGGTTTCAGCGCGATGAAATCCTGCCCCTCTGGCATCCCGTTCGCCTGTTGGGATACTACGCAACCTTCGCCATTCTATACGGCGTCACCTATGCCATGATCGGACGCCTGAAAAAGAATAAAACAGTCTACGCTCATTCCCATGCATCCGACTGGACGTTTCTGATCCTGCTGTGGCTCACTACCTTTACCGGCATCCTTATCCACGCAGCCCGACTGTTGGAACTGCCCCTGACAACTTACTACACCTACGTCATCCACTTGATGATCGCCGTTCCCATGCTGGTGCTGGAAGTCCCCTTTGCCAAATGGACCCATCAGCTTTATCGGCCGTTGATTCAATATCTGGTTAAGGTGCGGGAGCGCGCCTTCCGTATGCAAAATTGAAAATCAAACCATTGAAAGGAACATCGAACCATGACCGAAAAAGAAGAAAAAATCATGTATTTCTGCACCCACGCAAGTGATGATCCGGAGAAAGCGGCCATGCCCTTTGTTATGGCCACAGCCGCCATCGCCATGGATATCAAGGCCATCATCGTGCTGCAAGGGCAGGGCGTGTATCTCGCCCAGAAAGGGTATGTGGACACCATGCTGAAACCCGGCGGATTCCCTCCTCTTCCGAAATTACTTTCGGACTTCCTGGAACTGGGCGGCGATTTGAGAGTCTGCGTCCCCTGTATCAAAGAACGTCGGATCGACGAGGCCAGCCTCGTTTCCGGCGCACGGACGACCGCCGCAGGCGAGTTGAATGTTGAAGCCATGGAAGCCGATGCCGTATTTGTCTATTAGCGCATTCCGGATCGGTGAACCGATTGCCGATCCGGAATCGAAAATCATGCAACCGATACCGATTTTTTTCAATTACTCGTCACTGCAAATGGAAAGAGGCGAACCATGGTTGAATACTGTCCCCATAATCCGCCGCGGCGCATCAGCGACCTTGTCGCTTTACAAAATGCCGGATCACGCATCACTTGTCATCCCGCCTTCGATGTCTTGCCCGTGGACTTCTTTCATCGCAAGCATCAATTTCAGGCCGTCATCTTTCTGTGTCGCTATTGCGGAGACGTGGATGGTGAACCTTACCTGTTCCGAAAATGTTACGCCCGGGGTTGTCCCCACAATCTTTGCCCGCATGTAGCCCAGGCGGTCATGATCGCCAATCGCTACCTTCAGCGCGATTTCCGTCGACTGCGGGAAAGCGGAATCCAAGTCCCGGAAAGGATGTTCGCCCTGGAGGACATGGTAGTCAAATTCGAAGATCTGCATGAAGCCGCAGGCACTCCGATGACGATCCACGACTACATCCATATCGCCGGGGAGGGCAATCCGGTCTCAGTAAACGTGGTCCTGGAGTATGTTCCGGCTGTCGAGCATTTCGCCCGGGCAAAAAACAAACAGACGTTTCTGAACGGAAATTTTACCGTGACCACGCTGGGTCGTACCGCTCTCTACCAGCGCTGTCTGGGATGCTACCCCACCGACGATGAAAAAGCGGAAAGACCGAGCGCTGTCGTCATTGCCAACCAACGACTGATCTCGCTGTATCAGGAGTTCGACGGTAGCGGAATTGTTTATGATAAGCAATTTTTTAGCGAGGAGGTTGAATAAGAAAAATATGGAACCGACGCTATCGGAATTGGAAAATAAAATCGACGCATTGCAGATCCAAATAGATGAACTGAAACACAATTCGCCGGCTGACCAACTATCCATGGTGGTTTTCAGCGGCGATCTGGATCGCGTGTTGGCGGCCTTCATCATCGCCGTCGGGGCCGCCGCCATGTATGAGCGTGTAGTGATGTTTTTCACCTTTTGGGGCATCACCGCCTTGCGCGATAAAAACAAAAAAATCAAAAATGACGCCTTGATGCCGAAAATGTTCGGCAAAATGCTTCCGGCCGGATCGGAAAAACTGCCCCTGTCCCACATGCATATGCTGGGCATGGGGACCGCCATGATGAAATCGCTCATGCGGGAGAAGAAGGTGCTTTCCCTGGAAGACCTGATCAAAACGGCGGCGGATTCAGGCGTCGAAATCGTCATCTGTGAGATGTCCATGAATCTGATGGGCTTTTCCCCGGCAGAAATGATCGATTATCCGAATATCACCCTGGCGGGGGTCGCCAAATATCTGCAGGAAGCCGCCGACAGCAAGGTTTCACTTTTTATTTAGTGATCGCTTCCTGAATACGCCAGGATAAGGGGTGTTACTCTCATTGAAATTATCGCCATTATGAGTTAATGATCATAACAGACAGCTATCTCCATCTTCAGCAACCCGTTTGGAAAGGAGGTACATATGCCGGAAAAAATGGAGGTCGGGTGCGCCCGGCCCACCGGAGGGCCTGTGGGGGAAGAACCCAAAACAGATGCAGCCGCAACGGTTAACGTTCAAAAGGAGGTATCGCCCATGATACGCGTTGGGAAAAAAGCACCGGATTTTGTCGCGCCCGCCTATCACCTGGGCGGTTTTGTATCGGTCAAATTGTCGGAATATCTGGGGAAATGGGTATTGTTATGCTTTTATCCCGGGGACTTCACCTTTGTCTGAGCGACTGAAATTTCGGCAGTTGCCGAAAAACATGCGGAATTCAAAAAACTGGGCGTCGAAGTTCTGTCCATGAGCATCGACAGCGTTTTCGTCCACAAGATGTGGAACGATAATGAACTCTCCAAGATGGTGGCTGGCGGCGTCCCCTTTCCCATGCTATCCGACGCCGGCGGCCGGGTCGGTAAAATTTTCGGGGTCTTTGACGAAGACGCCGGCGTGGAGACCCGCGGACGGTTCATCATCGATCCGGACGGGGTGGTGCAGGGTTACGAAGTGCTGACACCACCCGTGGGACGTAATGTCGGGGAAACCTTCCGGCAAGTCCAGGCCTTTCAACTCGTTCGGGAAAGCAAGGGCAAGGAAGCCACACCCTCGGGCTGGAAACCTGGAAAGCTCACCCTCAAGCCGGGTCCGGATCTGGTAGGCAAGGTCTGGGAAGCCTGGAAAACCAATATGGCTTTTGATTGATAGCCCCTGTAAAAACGAAAAAATACACGAAGGCCGTTGAAAAATTATTCAGCGGCCTTTTTTCCGCCGCACACCCTTCATCGTTTCTTCATATTCACATAGTATAAGTCCGCATGTTGTCCCATGAACCTTTTTTTTAAAAAAGGATAAATCCGGTTTCATATTCCCTTCGAATTCTGTATACTGCTGATTCTGAAAGGGTCCTTGACGAAGCGCGGGTTATTGGAAAAAAACGGTGGGGGAAACGGGGGACGCAAGCGGAAATGCAGGATAACCTTTCTGAAAAACAAAAGAAGTTTTTGTATATCCTGTTGTTTTTATCTTTGTTGATCCGACTGGCGACCTTGGGCGCCTATCCGCTTACCGACAATACGGAAGCGCGCTACGCCGAAGTTGCACAGGAGATGCTCGCCTCCGGCAATTGGATCGTGCCACAACTTCACGGGGAAAAATTCTGGTCCAAACCCCCGCTTTCCATCTGGGCCGCATCCGCTTCCATGGCGCTGCTTGGCAAGCACGAATTTTCCGCCCGTTTGCCATCCTTTTTGTTTTCCCTGCTGATCATCATCATTGTATACGGCTTGGCCCGGCATCAACGGGGGCGCTTTTTCGGTCTCTCCACCTGCGTCGTCCTGATGTCCTCGGTCCTGTTCTTTGTCAACAGCGGTGCCCTGATGACGGATGCGGCGTTGACCCTGGGGACTACCTTGTCCATGGCGGCCTTTTGGATGACGATTCAGCAGAGCAGCCATCCAAGGGGAATTCATGCATATCTTTTTTTTGCGGGGCTGGCCATCGGTTTGCTGGCCAAAGGACCGGTCGCCGTTGTCCTCACCTTCATGCCGATCGCTTTCTGGACAGCCTGGAAAAACCGCTGGCAACACGTCTGGACCAGAATACCATGGATTCGCGGGCTGATCCTGACCACCGTTCTGGCCCTGCCTTGGTATCTGGCCGCCGAACATCGCTCGCCTGGATTTCTCAATTATTTTCTGATCGGAGAGCATTGGAATCGCTTTGTTCATCCCGGATGGACCGGTGATTTATACGGCAGTTCGCATTCCCACCCCCGGGGCACAATCTGGCTGTTTTGGATACCAGCCGCCTTCCCATGGTCGATCCTGCTGCCATGGTTCGTATTCAGAAAAAAGCGTTTCCGCCAGGCGCTTTCCGCCACGGGTCATGCCGATGAATGGACCGCATATATGGTGGCATGGACCCTGACGCCGATGGTCTTTTTCACATTTGCGGGGAATATTCTGTGGACCTATGTATTACCGGGGCTGCCGGCCTTTTCCCTGCTGGTGGCCGGCCTTTTCTCATTTGCATCCGCTTCACCGTCATCTGACGACAGATTGCCATCATCCATTTCGCCTTTGCTTGCGGCCGGCTTCATCGTGCCGGTGTTTTTCGCCGTGCTGATTTCAGCATGGCACTTTTATCCTCAAAAAAACAGTCAGAAATACCTTGTCGAAGCGTTCCACGACCTTCGTCCAACCATGGATAGTCGGCTGATCTATTTGTTCGAACGCCCGTATTCTGCCGAGTTTTATTCCGCATCCGCGGCGATCGAATTGTTGCATGCAGACGATTTATATCCCTTTTTTCAGGATCCGATCCAGGACTTTTTCGCCGTTGAAAAAAGACATCTGATCCATGTCCCACCGGAATTAATGGAAAAGCTGACTTCCATCGGGCAATACGATGAGTTTGTCCTGCTGCGTGAAAAAACCGACGCTGAAGCGAATCCTTCTGCCGCCACCCCTTCCTTACCGACAAACAAACGACAAGACAAACACCATGCCGAATTTTGCTCTCCTACAGGAGTCTGGGAGATGAAAACATATTGGACGATTGCCCGCAAAGAGGGCGTACAGATGCTTCGCAACAAAAGAGGCATGTTGTGGCTGGTGTCCTATAACGGCCTGCTGTCCGCTTTCAGCCCGCTCTTGGTCAGCGATACCGAACTGAATTGCTTACCGGAAAGGCGCTGGAATTATTGAGTACATGGGGGATCATGTTTACGTTGGCGCAGCCTTATTTGTGGGCAGTGGGCGCCAGCGGTCAGAATCTTGGCGCGGCCGTGTTGTATCTGTTCCTTTTTGGCAGGCCGGCCGGGTGCTGCCGGTGGCCGGCGCCACTCCTTTGCTGATCATCGGGTTGATGCTCTTTCATAAATTCCGGCGACGGACTGAAAAATCAACTGGATGACCATCTGCTGGGTTTTGCCTTGAGGTTTCACTTGTTTTTTGGCTCTGTTGTGAAAGAATCATCATGAACCTCCATTAATCATTTGGTGATAATCAACATATACGCCTTGTCCGAACTTTTCGAAATAGACGAACGGGCCGAATAAGAGGGGTCAACAGGCCGGTACTCCCGGCCTGTTGACAAGGGTCGACGTCCCCGTCTCCCGAATCGGATTCGACCATTCCCGAAAGGACGCATTGGTGACGGATTCGAATGGGATTGACCTGCAGGCAGTGAAATGCTATCGTCCTATCCGTCTGATTAGATGTAATTTCAGAATGTTCGATCAGGTGGAAGAGCGCTTGTCAACCCGTAGCATTCGGAAATGGACGGTAATGAGAACTGGAGAAAGGAAGTCGAAACATGTCAATTATGGATTTAAGACTGGATGAATCCGTTGCGGTGATCACCATGAACAACGGAGAAAATCGGTTTAACCCGGATTTTCTGAACGCTTTCCGCCGGGTCCTGGATACTGTCGAAAAGGAGACGGAGGCAAAAACGATCATTGTGACATCCGCCCATGAAAAAATATTTTCCAACGGTCTGGACCTGGATTGGCTCGTTCCGATCATCCAGAAGCCGGATACCGAGGCGGCCAAATCCTTTTTTTATCTGCTGATGGATACATTCAAGCGTGTGGCCACCTATCCGCTGATCACCATCGCGGCCATCTCCGGCCATGCCTTTGCCGGAGGTGCCATTTTCAGCTGTGCCTTTGATTATCGTTTCATGCGCTCGGATCGCGGGTTCTTCTGTTTTCCGGAAGTCGACCTGGGAATTCCTTTTCTACCGGGCATGCAGGCGCTGTTGCGGAAGGCGATTCCGTATACGGTCATGGAAGACATGGTGTTTTCCGGCAGACGTCTCACCGCGGAAGAATGCCATAAAAGTGGTATTGTTCGGACAATCTGTCCGAAGGATGAATTGCTGCCGGCGGCCATTGGATTTGCCAAAAGCTTGAACAAAAACCGAAGCACCATAGCGGAAATGAAGAAGCGCATGAACAAACCCATCGTGGATGCCATCGAAAAGGAAGACCCGGCATATATCGAATCCGGCACCTTCCATGTGTAGCGTCATTTTTGGTAGCGGAAACACATGCAGACTGTCGTAAAAAATGAAAAGCCGGTACTGGTTACCGGCGCGACCGGTTATGTGGGCGGACGGTTGGTTCCCTTACTGCTGGAATCCGGCTACCATGTCCGGGCCATGGGCCGCTCCCTGGCCAAATTGAAAGGTCGTCCCTGGTCGTCGCACCCCCACCTCACCTTGGTACGGGGAGATGTGTCGGACCCACCATCTCTCGTTCAGGCCGCCGACGGCTGCTGGGCCGCCTTCTACCTGGTGCATTCCATGCTCGACAGCGCCCGGGACTTTGCCGCGCACGATCGTCGGGCCGCCCGAAACATGGTCACGGCAGCCGAAACCGCGGGACTTCAACGGATCATCTATCTCGGGGGCCTGGGAGATACGAGCCAACCCGGTCTCAGCGAACATTTGCGCTCCCGCCATGAAGTCGCCCACATTCTCCAGTCCGGTCGCGTTCCCACGACCTTTCTGCGAGCGGCGGTGATTCTGGGATCCGGCAGCGTCTCCTTTGAAATCATCCGGTATCTGGTGGAGAGACTGCCGCTGATGGTCACACCCCGGTGGGTGAATACCCGCAACCAGCCCATCGCCATCCGCAATGTGCTGCATTATCTGCGCGGCTGCCTGGAAACGGATGCGGTTCTCGGGGAAACCTTCGATATCGGCGGACCGGATATTCTGACCTACCGGGAATTGTTTGACATTTACGCCGAAGAAGCCGGACTGCCCAAACGGCGGATCATTCCCATCCCATTTTTAACACCGGCGCTGAGCGCCCGCTGGATTCATCTGATCACACCGATTCCCGCCGCCATTGCCGTTTCTCTGGCGGAAGGGCTAAGAAACGAGGTTGTTTGCAGCGACAACCGCATTCGCGACATCATTCCCCAGCCGCTGATCGGTTGTCGGGAAACCCTGCGTCTGGCCATCCAGCGCATTCGGGAAGATCGCGTCGACACCTGCTGGTCCGACGCCGGCTGTCTGATGCCGCCGGAGTGGGTGTATTGCGGGGATGCCGACTATAGCGGCGGGACCATCCTGCAATGCGCCTATCGCGCGGTCATGGAGGCGTCACCCGAGGATGTCTGGCCTTTCGTGGCCCGCATCGGCGGAACGACCGGCTGGTATTTCGGATCGGGTCTGTGGCGATTGCGCGGACTGCTGGACCAATGGATCGGTGGCGTGGGCTTGCGGCGGGGACGACGGCAATCGAAAGAAATCAGGGCCGGTGACGCCCTGGACTTCTGGCGCGTGCTGGAGGTCAGTCCTCCCCATCGACTGCTCCTCATGGCGGAAATGAAGACGCCCGGCGAAGCACTTCTGGATATCCGCGTTGTCGAAACGCCATCGGGACAAGCCGATTTGCAGCTGGCCGCCCGGTTTCTCCCCAAAGGACTGGGCGGTATTGTATACTGGTATACCCTCTATCCCTTGCATGGATGGATTTTCGGGGGTATGCTGTCTGCCATTGCCCGTGAAGCACGGCTCACCATTCGAATCGGCCCCCGGCGATTCAAATCCGTATACCAGCCGGCATGTGAAAAACAAGCCGAATGATAGATAGTTGTATAATTCCAATAATATTGATATCCAAAAGAGCGGCGGATGAATAAAACCCGAGGTCAAATCGAAGCGGAAATCAGCGAGGCCGTCACCCGCTTTGAAAAGGAATATATGGGTCGCGGCCCCTTGGAGACGAAAACCTACCTCATCGAGGATATGGTGCTGGTGCGCCTGAAGGGCGTGCTGACCCAGGCCGAGCACCAACTTGCGGAAACGGCCGAAAACAGCGGCGGACGGGAACTGATCAAACGGGTTCGGGTCGCCTTGCTTGAAAAGGGGCGGCCGCTGCTGCAAGCCGAGGTGGAGTCGCTGGTTCGCGTCAAGGTGAAAAGTCTCCACACCGACATCAGCACCGTGACCGGTGAACGCGTCATTCTGTTTACGCTTTCCGCTGTGCCCGATTTTCGATAGCGCCCGCAGCTGTTTCCATATTGACATTTACCGCATCTCATGAAAAAAGGTTTGGTTTGAACGATCGTCAACCGGATAAAAACTGCGCTGCAGGGTTTGTTCGGGGGGCGCGCTGGCGGCACAAGGGATTGAAAGCGCCGCCCACAATAGGGTCGACGAGTCCGGTAGCCCCCTGTCGGCAGGGTGATACCTTGGAATATTAGGCCGAAAGTCGTCGTATGAACGCGATTTTCGGCCTTTTTTATTCCCCTTGTGGAATCCGATACGGAACGCCGGAACCCAACGGGAGGCCGAATTGAACGGTTTTTTATGTGGGAAACGGGAAACGGTTAGCATGCCGGAATGTGATATTCCGGTGGTGTATCAACGAATGGGAAACAACCCCGAAGCGCCGGCAATGTTTACGGCGGAGTCCTGCACGTCCAGCATGGATCTGGCGTGGCGCCTTACGGCGGAAAATCGGTTCCCGGACTGGACCTCCGTGCTGGTCAACACCCAATCCTCCGGACGCGGACAGTTTATGAGGCAGTGGCATTCCCCGCCGGGGAATGTATATGGTTCCCTGAGAATTCAACGGCTTGGATCGGTTTGGGATGACCTGATTCCATTGTTGCTGGCGGCGTCCATGCGGGGTGTCCTCAACAATCTTGGTTTGGCGTCGGCCATTAAATGGCCCAACGATGTGCTCATCGGCGGAAAAAAAGTCGGCGGCGTCCTGGTGGAGGAAAAATCCGGCACGGTCGTCGCCGGCATTGGCCTGAACCTGATCTCCGCGCCGCAACCCAATGAGCTGCGCAATCCCCTTGCCCTGGAAGCAGGATGTCTTGGGGAATTCGGCGTAACGCTTGCACCCTTGGATATGTGGATCCTCCTTGTCCGTGACATTCGATCGCGGATGACGGAAACCATTCTGCAGGGGAACCCGGCAAGCTTCGTCGGCGAACTCACCTCCCATCTGGCCTATGTGGGAGAGCGCATCCTGCTGGACGCCCATGGCGAAGCGAATCAGCCGGTGATTTTTCGAGGACTTGACGCCGGCGGGGGAATACGAGTGCAAACCACCGAAGGGGAGCGTATTTTTCGTTCCGGCAGTATCTATCCGGTGGAATGAAATTATATAAGGAGTCATATCATGACCAAAACATTCGAACAAATAGCGACTGAAATCCGGGGCAGAAAAATTCTGGTGGCCAACCGGGGAATCACCGCCCGACGGATCATGCGGTCCATCCGGGAAGTCTTCCATGCCGTTCCGGTGCTGACGGTGACCGACGCGGACAAAACCGCTCCGTTTACCGCCGGCGCGCAGGAATTGATCCTTCTGGGAGAGAACCCCAGGGCATACTTATCCATCGATCGCATTATCGCCCTGGCGAAAAAGCATCATATCACCGCCGTACACCCGGGATGGGGGTTTGCCTCGGAAGATTCCAGCTTCCCCCAAAAGTGCGTGGAGGCGGATCTCTTGTTTATCGGCCCTTCCGCCGAAGCCATGCGGCTTCTGGGGAACAAGGTCAAGGTTCGGGAACTGGCACGCGACATCGGAATCCCGGTGGTGCCGGGCTCCCCAGGCGCCGTCAGTGTCGCCGAGGCCCGCAAGGTGGCCATGGACATGGGGTTGCCCGTGATGCTCAAGGCCGAAGGTGGCGGCGGCGGAAGAGGCATCTACGAGGTATACGACCTGGATCAGCTGGAAGGCGCCTTTACCAAAGCATCCACCCTGGCCCAGGCCTCCTTTGGAAATCCGCGGCTGTTTGTCGAAAAACTGCTGACCTCCGTGCGACACATCGAAATTCAGATTATCGCGGATCGACATGGCAATGTTTTCGCCTTTGACGAACGAGACTGCACGGTCCAGCGCAATCATCAGAAACTGGTCGAGATCACGCCGTCCCCCTGGCCCGGCATGACCGAAGAGCGGCGGGCGCGACTGAAACGCTACGCCGAAAAACTCATCAAGGCAGTGGGATACTATTCGCTGGCCACGGTGGAATTTTTGGTCGATGGCGAAGACAATGAGTACCTGATCGAAGTCAACACCCGACTGCAGGTGGAGCATGGCATCACGGAATGTCGATACGGGGTGGACTTGGTGGAGGAGCAGATTGCCATCGCTTTCGGCGCCGCTCTTCGTTTCAACTCCGCAGACACCCTCCCGGTCTGCCATGCCGTTCAGGTCCGGATCAATTGCGAGGATCCCCGGCATGGCTTTGCGCCCAATTCGGGGTTGATCACCCGCTACATCTCCCCCGGCGGACCCGGTGTCCGCCTGGATTCCTGTATTTCCGGCGGCTATGCCTTTCCGCCCCACTATGATTCGGCGGCCGCCCTGCTGATCGCCTATGGAAAGGATTGGAACAAAACCATTTCCATCATGGACCGGGCCCTGAACGAATATATCATCGGTGGCCTGAAAACCACGATTCCGTTTCATCGAAGGATTATCAACCACCCCCGTTTCCTGTCCGGCTTGTACGATACGCGATTTATCGAAACGACGCCGGATCTCATGGTATACCGGGATGTCGAGCCCGAGGCCATGCGACTGAGCCGATTGGTGGCCGAGATATCGGCGCGGGGATACAACCCCTTTGTTCAACTGGGTAATTATCGCGGACTGGAAGACAAACGCCTGGCGTCATTTGCCCCGGTTTTACCACCGTTGGAACAACAGGAGGCGGAAACGGCCTATCCGCGCGGAGACCGCAAGGCCCTGCTGGATTACCTTCGCGATGCCGGCCGCGTTCATTTCACGGACACCACACCGCGGGACATCACCCAGTCCAACAGCGGCAATCGATTCCGGCTGGCCGAAGACAAGCTCATCGGTCCCTATCTGGACCAGTGCGGCTTTTTCTCCATTGAGAACGGCGGCGGCGCCCACTTCCATGTGGCCATGATGGCCAACATGACTTATCCCTTCAACGAGGCCCGGAGTTGGAACCAGTTTGCCCCGAAGACCCTGAAGCAAATCCTGGTGCGTTCCACCAACCTTCTCGGATACAAGCCCCAGCCCCGAAATCTCATGCGGCTGACCGGTGAAATGATCTGCGCCCATCACGACGTGATCCGGTGTTTCGACTTTTTGAACCATGTGGACAACATGTATCCGCTGGCGGAAGTCGTCCTGAACTCGCCCGGGAACGTGTTCGAACCGGCCGTATCCCTGTCCTGGGCCGAAGGGTTTGACGTACCCCATTACATGGGAGTCGTTGAGGCCATGGTGTCCATGGCGGCCGCTGTGACCGGGCTGCCCTCGAAGGCGGCCTCCCGACAGTTCATCATCGGTCTGAAGGATATGGCCGGAGTCTGCCCGCCACGCTTTATCCGGGCGTTGGTCACGGCAATCCGGGAAAAATATCCAGAACTGGTGATTCATTACCATCGGCATTTCACCGACGGCCTTTTCGTTCCAGCCTATGGAGCCGCAGCCCAGGCCGGGGCCCATATACTGGACACGGC
The DNA here is from genome assembly GCA_041740615.1 of Desulfobacterales bacterium. GTDB lineage: Bacteria > Desulfobacterota > Desulfobacteria > Desulfobacterales > SURF-7 > DYJD01. The sequence goes on along the minus strand of JBGSLR010000055.1, from coordinate 3,176 downwards.
CATTGGAGCGGCCGTGCGCTGGTACGGTCAGGGGGAAGTGCTGTCCACCGCCGCCTATATCGAAGAAGAAATGGGTCTGAAAACCGGCCTCAACAAGGAAATGATCCGGGCCTGCAACTTCGTGCTCAAACAGATCATGCCCTACTATGACCGGTACGCGGCCCCCTATTTCCGGGGAATCGACCATGATGTGGTGTTTCACGGCATGCCCGGCGGCGCCGCCTCCTCGTCCCAGGAAGGCGCCATGAAACAGGGATATATCCACCTGTTGCCGTACATGCTGCGATTTCTGGCCGGTACCCGCCGCATCGTCCGCTACCACGACGTCACGCCGGGCTCCCAGATCACCTGGAACACCGCCTTCCTGGCCGTAACGAAAGCGTTCCAGAGAGGGGGAGAGGAAGAGGTGCGCCACCTCTTGTGGGTCATGGAATCCGTGGCCGGAACCCCGGAAGAGCGGTTGAACGAAGAACTCAAAAAGGAGCGTCTGATCCTGTACCGGGAAAGCAATGACGCCTTCCGGGATCTTCTTATGGGCCGTTTCGGTAGACTGCCCCTGGGTTTTCCACCGGAGTGGGTTTACGAAAGCGTTTTCGGTGATAAATATCATCAGATGTTGCCCCAGAGGACCCAGGAATCCCCCCTGCTATCCCTTGCCGATATGGATATCGCGGCGGAAAAATCCGACCTCGCCCGCCAGATCGAGCGGGATCCGACGGATGAGGAACTGGTCATGTACCTCAACCACCCGGGAGACGCCTTGAAAACCATCCGTTTCCGTCAGGAATTCGGCAACCCCAACCGACTGCCCCTGGATGTCTGGTTCGAAGGGCTCACATCCGATCGGGAACTCGTTTTCAACGACAGCGAAGGCAAACCCCACCGGATGTCCATCCTGGACATGGCGCCGGTGGATCCGCAAGGGATGAGTCTGGTCCGATATGCCCTGGATGATGAAACCTTCGCCTATCCGGTCAAGGTGGCGGCCGCCACGGGCGCCAAGACCGGTGCCCTTGAAATGATGGACAGAGACAATCCAAGCCATGTGGGATCTCCCAGCACCGGCGATCTATGGGTCATGTATGTGAAGCCCGGCGATCTGGTGAAAAAAGGAGAGGAGTTGTTCAACATCACCATCATGAAACAGGAAAAGGCGGTGACGGCCACCATGGACGGAATCGTCGAAAGAGTCCTGAAGACCGCCGACTTCAAACACGACAAAAAAATGGTGCCGGTTCGGGAAGGCGAATTGCTGGTGGTGTTGGGCCCAGTACCGAAAAAATGTACAAGCTGCAGGACCCCGATCAAGGAAGAAGGCTTTCGATTCTGTCCGGCGTGCGGTGCGGGCATCGCATAAGTTCCCGCGACCGCCGCTTTCCCGAAACCCCTGCAACCTGGATTGCCTTGTGAACCCCCTTTGCCCGTGTGACGGATCCCCGTCGTACGGGCATTTCACCACCATCTCTCCCGTTAACCCGCAACCTGGGTTGCCGGGCGCCCCTTTTTCCCGACCGGCCCTTTTCCCTTATTAAATACAACCAAAACAGAAGGATATACGATTTCCCCCTCCTGGCACCCCCCTTGCTCATGTACCGGGCAACGCTCACAACTCAAGGGGGAAACACCATGGCAACCGTCACCTTCACCAAAAACCTTCCGACCATCGAAACCATCACACGCCTTTTGATCAGCGAGGCCCTGAAACGAACCGGCGGCAAAACCGATACCGCCGCCAGAATACTGGGCATCTCCGAAAAGACCCTGGAAAAACAGCTCCAAAAATGGCGGACCGTGGCCGCACAGATCATGATGGTCCTCTTTCTGTTGCTTTCCGGCGGTCAGGTGGGAGCCGATGAAAACGGCGGTTATGTGGACGGTCAAGTGGTGGTCAATTTCCAACCGGATGCGACGCCGGCCGACATCGCCGACCTGATCCAAAGCCATGGCCTGACGGTTCATGAAAAAATCGATCCCATTCACTATTACGTACTGATCCTGCCGGCCGGCGTCAGCGTCCCGGAAATGGTCGCCGAACTGCAACGACAGCCCCTGGTCAACACCTGTGAGCCCAATTATGACAATGATACGCTGGAGGTACCCAATGACGAGTTCTTCCCCCGCCAGTGGAGCCTGGACAGCCCGGAAACCGACGGCCCCGGCATGAGCGTCAAAAGAGCCTGGGGAGTGGAAGCGGGCAGCGCCGACATCATCGTGGCGGTCATCGATATGGGGTTTGATATGACCCATGAAGACCTCCAGGAAAACCTCTGGCGCAATCCCGGGGAAATCCCGGGCAACGGCATCGACGACGACAACAACGGCTATGTGGACGATATCGTGGGCTGGGATTTCGTCAACCAACCCGTGGGTCTCGATGAAGAGGCCAATGATTATCGGGACGAAGACAACGACCCCACCTTCATGCTCTCCTCCCACGGCAACCGGGTTCAGGGACTCATCGGCGCCACCACCGGCAACGGGATCGGCATCGCCGGAATCGCCGGCAAGAGCAAGGTCATGCTCATTCGGGCCGGGTACATGAACACCGAAGGAAACGCGGTGCTGAGTTCTTCCCATGTGGCCAAGGGGGTGATCTATGCCGCCGATAACGGCGCCCGGGTGATCAACATCAGTTCGGGCAGCAACCGCTACAGCAACAGCTACAAGGCGGCCCTTGAATACGCCGTGAGCAAGGGGGTTTTGATCGTCTGCAGCGCCGGCAACGAAGGCTCCGGCGACTTGGTGTATCCGGCGGCGTATGCGATTCCGGGGCTGATTTCCGTGGGCGCCACGGACAAGAATGATCAGAAAAGCTGGTTTTCAAACTTCGGCGGCTGGGTCGATGTATCCGCCCCGGGCCAGAACATCGTCAGCACCCTGCTGGGCAACGGATACGGTGAAACCCAGGGCACCTCCTTTTCCGCGCCCATGGTGGCGGCGGTGGCGGCCTTGATCTTCGCCCGCTATCCTTCCTGGACGCCCGCCCAGGTAAAGGATCAGATCATGAATACGGTGGATACGGTGGAAGCGCTGCACGACGCCAACCTGACCTCCGGACGGGTCAATGCATATCGGGCCCTGACCGCCGATCCCGCCGACTTCGAAGGTGAGAACGGTTCGGTCGTTCGTAAGGCCGCATCCGCCCCGGCGCCGGCGGCGGAAGAAAGCGGCGGCGG
>JBGSLR010000054.1:0-14498 GCA_041740615.1 Desulfobacterales bacterium | reverse complement strand
TTACGCCCCCGGTTACGCCCCCGGTTACGCCCCCGGTTACGCCCCCGGTTACGCCCCCGGTTACGCCCCCGGTTACGCCCCCGGTTACGCCCCCGGTTACGCCCCCGGTTACGCCCCCGGACCCCGCACCGGATTGGACTGACGACACCACAATAAATGATGGTTCGGTCCACTTTGAGCTAAGTGACAATGCGACATTTGTCTATGTCGACATCGTCGATCCGGCTGAAATTGATCCTTCCATCGGATTTTCATCCATTTTCCCCAATCAACTGTTCGATATGGCCATTCAGGTCGCTACTCCCGGAGAGACTGTCGAACTAGATGTCATTCTGCCGGAATCAATTCCACTGGACTTCCAGTGGTTGACCTATTCAAACTTTGACGGCTGGAAGAACATCACCGACAAGGTCTCCATGGATTCAACGGGAGCTATTGCGCGTCTATCGCTTTCCGACGGTGGTTTGGGTGACGACGATGGTGCCGTCAACGGTATCATCATCACCGCTTTCGCACCTGCCAAAACGGCAACCGTCTTACCGGCGCAATCGACGACCAGCCAAAATGCTGTATCGGAAACAGGGAGCAGCAGCGGCGGCGGCTGTTTCGTCGACTCTATCCATTCTGCAGGCGAATTTTCCCTGCTTTCATTTTCTCTGTATACCTTTTGCGGACTCCTTATATCCTACCGGTTCCTTCATACCCATAGACGATAATGCCCTCCCCGCATAAGGCGGACGGCATTATCGATTGACATCCTGGGGTATGCATGTCATATGGGCTATGTTTTTCCGATTCTTTGCATAATGCAATAACCTTTTAAAATAATAAGAAACCACGCCATATCCGCCTTTCATGCCAATGTATTCGGCATGAAAATGGATTGAGGGAAACGCACATGAATCCAGAAATCTTCAGGGAGTATGATATCAGAGGGGTCGCCGGGAAGGATTATGGTGAAACGGACGTGTTGTTGATCGGTAAAGCGGTTGGAACCTATTTGAGCAGCCGTGGGCATACCACCCTTTCCGTCGGCCGTGATTGCCGTACGACTTCTGAAGCGTATTCCGCGAAAATCATTGAAGGGCTACTCTCAACCGGATGCGACGTGATTGACATTGGTGTTTGCCCCACCCCCCTGTTTTATTTTTCCATTCATCACCTGCCGACCCAGGGCGGCATTATGGTAACGGCAAGCCATAATCCTCCGGAATACAATGGTTTTAAACTATGTATCGATCTTGACTCAATTCATGGCCAGGAAATCCAGTCCCTTCGGGACATCATCGCTTCCGGCGACTTCGCCATCGGAAGTGGTATCGCGTCCCAGGCGGATATCATCACACCGTATCAGGAATATATCCATGGTAACATCACCATTCGCCGACCGATCAGACTCGGCATCGACGCCGGTAATGGCACCGGCGGAATCGTAGCCGTACCGATCCTGAAGCGACTCGGTTGTGAAGTGCACGATCTTTATTGCGATATGGATGGGACGTTTCCCAACCACGAAGCCGATCCGACCGTTATCGGCAACATGCAGGATCTGATTGCACTGGTAAAAGAAAAAAAGCTGGAAGTCGGTATCGGATACGACGGTGACTCCGATCGAATCGGGGTTGTCGATGAAAATGGACGATTGGTTTTCGGCGATCAACTAATCATTGTCTTTTCCAGGGAAATTCTCAAAAGAAAACCGGGCGCCACTTTCATCTCGGAAGTAAAATGTTCCAAAACCATGTACGACGACATCGCAAAGCATGGCGGACGGGCAATCATGTGGCGGACCGGCCATTCGCTCATCAAGAAAAAGATGAAAGAGGAACGCGCCGAACTCGCCGGTGAAATGAGCGGCCATATGTTCTTTGCCGACCGCTATTTCGGATATGACGACGCCATTTATGCTTCCTGCCGGTTGCTTGAAATTCTGGCCGATACCGGACAAACCCTTTCTCAGCTATTGGCCGATGTACCCAGGACCTTTACAACACCGGAAATCCGTGTGGAATGTCCGGACCATATAAAATTCGAAGTGGTCAAAAGCGTCACCAACATATTCAAAAAACAGTACGATGTGATCGATATCGATGGTGCCCGGGTCTTATTTCCCGACGGTTGGGGACTTGTCCGGGCCTCCAACACCCAACCGGCTCTGGTGTTACGATTTGAAGCCATGTCCGAGAATCGTCTGGATGAGATTCAAGCCTTGGTGGAAAACACACTGAAACAAGTCCAGGAAGCCTTCTAACCGGATCGCCAACGGTATGTATCGTCTGTAAAAAAAGGCTCTGCGATCTTCACGGATCCAAAAGCCGAATGGAACGGATGGCAGCGGCTTTAAGTGGAATGAATTCCGGAACATTGGCGGCATATTGTCCATCACTGAACCGCGATAATCGCACCGGTGGCGTATCCACGCCGTTTTCATCGATGTGGGTGACAAAGATCTCCGTATACGGGGTATTGACCTTGGAGCTGAACAGCAACCAGCGACCATTGGGAGACCAGCTATGCCAGGAATTAAACAACGCCCGGTTACACCGCATCCGTCTGGCTGCGCCCCCTTCTGCCGGAATGATGAACAGATTGCTGTCCGGCTGTAGCATGATGCCGGATCTGCTCTGGGTGAATACGATCCATTTGCCGTCCGGCGAGTAGCGCGCGAAATAATTGCTCATCCCGTTTTGGCTGGCTCCTTGGAGGGGAACGGGCTCCCCCCCCTTGCCTTGATGGAAGGGAACGCGGTAAAGATCAAACTGTATCGAAAAGCGTTTGTTCATCTCATAAATATCACCATCCACCGGATGGGGTGCAACATTGCTGATATCCTTATGGACGCTGTTCTTCGTGGGCGCTCGCGCAAAAACGATATAGCGCTCGTCCGGGCTCCAGTTTGGATCTGCCTGAACGTAAGCATAGTTATCTGCGCCGGGTAACAATTGTATTTTCTTATGAGCGGTATCATAAATCGCCAATACCCCGTAAGTCGGGAAAAAGAGCTGCGAAAAAGCGATGTCATCAATTAAAGCCGCATACGATATCTCATGCACGCTGGCGGCCAGATAATCGCCGCTGGGAGACATCCTGCCGAACAATCCCCGGGTGGCCGGCAAAACGCCCGGCCTCGGGAAATCGCTCCACGTCATAAAATCACCTGCCGATAATTGCATGTCCCTGCTGACGGTTTTGATAACCTGTGCCCCTCCGTCGTTGTGATAATTCATTTCCATGCTGAAGCGGGATCCGTCTTTCGAGAACAAATGACAACTGGCGCAAAACGGAAGACCCGACATAACAACGGCCGGCGGATCCTCGTCGGCGATGTCTCCCAGGCGCCACCTGGTTTTGGAAAATCCCTCCGGCGTCGCCAGAAAGGGGAGCGGCACCTGACGGAAAAACACCGAGGCATCCACCCGATCGGCGGAGGTATGAAAGACGATGGAATTTTTGGCTGTTATTCCCCCTTGGGGGTAATCTTCCAAACCAATGACGGTCAATTGAGCAGCAGCCCGGATTGAATTGGCCTTGACTTTCTCCCAGATCGATCGTTCCGGGGTCCAAAACGGATCATCGACTACCACATAAAGCGGCTTGCGTGCATCGGAAAATGCGATTACCACGAGCCAGTTCTTTGACAGACCCGTTTTATCCCGCCAGGTAAAGGTCGGTGCAACGATTTCCGGCGGAAAAACCGCTTCATGATAGGGATAGGTGATATCAATCCCGGATGTTTCCGGTGGACTCTCCGGCATGAACGCCCGGTTCACGATCCGCAGGATGGCCGGCGGCGCCTCACTTTCCGGCCGCTCCTGACTATCCCAGTAACGATCATTGAAAACAGTGCATCCGCAGCATATCCATAATAAAAAAAAGAGACCCGGAATGACTCGTCTTGTCTTCATTCAACCTCTCCCTGATCAAAACTCAACCCAAATAAAAAGACTGCATGTCATTTCTGGCATTTACATGCTGGACCGTTACCCGCGCCAAATCACCCGGTTTTAACGAGCTAGCACCTGAAAAAGGGATCTTACATTCAAGCATATATTGCGGGATCATCACCAGATAGCCGTCCCGCCGTTTTTCCAGAACGACGGCTTCTTCCTTGGTGCCAATCCGGCCTTCGAGATAGCGCAGCAGCCAGTACCGTTGCCGCTGTATCTGCAGACGCGAAACAAGTTGAAGCGGCGTCTCCAGAGATTGAACGATCTGCCGCATATCATCGATTTCGTACGGTTTTTCCAGACCCAGCACTGCACGCACCTGGCGTTGGGTGACCAGATCGGAATATTTGCGAATGGGCGAGGTGGCGGTGACATAGGCGTCCAGCCCCAACCCGGTATGATACTCCGGCTTCATCGACAAAACGACGCGACTTAAATGTTTTCTCTGCATGCAATTCTGAAAGAACGTCCCTTCGTTATCCCGGATGATTCTGTTCTTGGGAGCCGGTTGTGAACGAAAAATAGCCGGCATTCCATGCTGATGTAAAAAACCTGCCATGACCCAATTGGCCATGATCATCATTTCGGCGACCAGCATCCTGCCCGGACTCTCCCTGTCCGTCCGAATCACTTCAATGCTCCCATTATCACCCAGATGTATACTGATTTCCGGCAGGACGAGTTGGATCGCGCCGGCCGACATTCTTTTTTGACGAAAATGCTTGGCCAGCATATGGAGCGTTGTGATCGCCTCGTCGGTCTCAGCCATGGCGTCTACCTGAAAATAGGTCAACTGCCGATGAATCCGGATGAAGCTGGGAACGATTTCATACTCGCACAAAGCGGCAAACCGATCGACCTTGGCCAATATACTGATGGCGGGACGAATTTCACCCGCTCGGAGACTGCAATAATTTTCGGCCAAAATGGGAGGCAACATGGATATCCGCAGGTCCGGCATATAGATCGAACTCCCGCGCTCCATGGCCGATTGGTCGAGGACATCCCCCTTTTGCACATAATGGCCCACATCGACGATATGGACACCAATTACATACCCATCGCCTTCCTTTTCGATGCTGAGTGCATCGTCGAAGTCCAGCGTCGAAGCGCCGTCGATGGTCATCGTCGAAAGTCCGGTCAAATCCCGACGGGATGGATCACTACCGGAGTCGGTCACAGCTTGAATCATCTCCCCAACTTTGCTCATGACCGCATCTGAAAACCCGACGGAAACGCCGCTCCGCAAAAGGTCGATATTTTCATCCCGGCACCATATCCCCAATTGTACAAGGAGCTTGAAAAGATTCGCACCGCCGTCTATTCCGGCCCGGGTCAGCATGGCCTTTCCAATCGTAAATTCCGGACTTTCTTTTTCAAACAGATAATAGGATTTTAAAACGTCGATAAATGCGGTTGTTTCTTCGGTCAATTTCAACTCGGCTCCGCCGGCGATCCGTTTGAGCCAATCCCCTCCTGCCGATACCATGCGTTCCTTCCTTTCGATCTCAGCGGCCTCTCTCAGCATCTGTTCCACTTTCTCACGACGATACGGAAGAAAACGGTTATGATCGAATTTAAAATAAGTTCTATCGGCGAAAAAGGCTCGTATGGTAGCCGATTGATGATCACTTGAAACCTCATTGCCGAAACAGAAGGAAACCATGGTTTCCAGATCCACCCATTCTTCCTCCGCGCAAAGAATTTCCCATAACCCCTTGATGTCGATCGAAGAGGCCAACCCCTTCCGTCTGGCGGCGGTTTCCTTCAAGGCGTCCAATATTTTATCCCTGTTCATGGAAAGATTTAAACGATCTTTTCCCTTGAAGGATAAACGCGTCGTCGATACGTTGACTTCACGATTGGTTTCCGTCAAAACGCGCAGCCGTTGGTTTTTCACTTCCGTGACAACCGCGCAGGTCATTCTTTGCTTTTCGATAAATTCTACGACTTGTCCGAGTTCCATAGCCACGCACCATAACAACCGCATCGTTGAAAGTCAACGGAGGGTCCTGGCAGTCCCATGGTAAATGCGGTTATCTCCGGGCGAACGGTGACATTTTTCACAAATCTATCCTCTTGCTTCCATCGATACCGGAGCCTGTTTACGTTGGCATAGGGCTTCCTGGTGTTCGAATTCCCATGGAAACCAACGAGACATCTTAAGAATATCAGGAGTATCCTATAGATTTCATTATTAACTTGACATGGGCTTGATTTTTGGCCATTAAGCAGGATCAGGTTGTGGAGGATCAACAGCCATGAAATGGGATTATAAACTGTAGCGTTTATAAAACAGTCCAAAATATATTTATAAGGAGGAACCATTATGCGGTTAATTCTGTTAGGCGGACCGGGTGCCGGAAAAGGGACCCAGGCAACATTCATTAAAGAAAAATACAACATTCCTCAAATTTCAACCGGTGATATGCTCCGTGCCGCCGTCAAAGCCGGCACGAAACTCGGTCTGGAAGCAAAAGGCCATATGGATTCCGGCGGACTGGTGCCGGATGCAGTCATCATCGGACTGGTGAAGGAACGGATTAAGGAAGCGGATTGCCAGAAAGGCTTTCTATTTGACGGATTCCCCAGAACCATTCCCCAGGCCGATGCCATGAAAGAAGCCGGCGTTGCCCTGGATGCAGTGGTCGATATCAATGTACCCGACGAAGAAATCATCAAACGCATGAGCGGTCGCAGAGCCCATCTGGCCAGCGGCCGCACATATCATATCATTTTCAATCCGCCCAAAGTAGCGGGTAAAGACGATGTCACCGGCGAGCCTCTGGTTCAACGGGACGACGACAAAGAAGAAACCGTTCGCAAACGTCTTGAGGTCTATCATAATCAGACCGAACCGCTGATCGGATATTATAAAAAATGGCGGGCATCGGGAGATGCGGCCGCCCCTCAGTACGTCCGCGTGGAAGGCATCGGGAAAGTGGATGAAATCCGGAATAAGGTTTTTGCCGCTCTGGATGCCTTGAAGTAAGAACCGCTCCGCTATCCAGCTCCAACGGGCCGTCCCAATGAACAGTCGGGACGGCCCGTTTTCCATATGGCTTTCCAAATTCCGCTGATGCCGCTGCTGGTAGAAATGATCCCCCCGTTGCCCTTCTTCGGCCTTCGTTAAAGAAAGATTGACCGCTGGAGGTATCCTGCGATACATATCTTTTGGGGTCCCGGATTCATATCGGGACCATATTGGCGATCCTTGACGATAACACCGGGCAGGTTTTCTTTTTCAGATTATGAATATCATCAAATCCCCAACACAATCGGAAGCGCCCGGGCTGTTGGATGGCTTCAACCGGCGGCTCAATTATCTGCGCATTTCCGTAACCGATCGGTGCAACTTGAACTGCCTTTATTGCATGCCCAACGACCGGATTCCCAAGCTCACTCATGGGGATATTCTACGTTATGAGGAAATCATCCGTCTGGTCCGGATAACCGCCGGTCTCGGGATTTCCAAAATCCGCGTAACCGGTGGAGAACCGCTGGTACGCAAAGGCGTTTACCCTTTCCTCGCGCAATTATCTAGTATAAACGGAATTACGGATCTGTCGCTGACAACCAACGGCCGTCTGTTGAAGGACAACATCCGAAAAATACAAACCGCCGGGATTCGACGGCTCAATATCAGCCTGGATACACGTGACGCTGCGACTTATTATCGTATCACCGGCCACAATGTCTTCCCAAAAGTATGGGCGGGTATTCTGGCCGCCCATGAGGCGGGTTTTGCACCTATTAAACTGAACGTGGTGGCGCTCCGGGGAATCAACGATCATGAACTCGCCCACTTGGCGGAATTGTCTTTCTCCTATCCCTTTCATATCCGTTTCATCGAACATATGCCCATCGGCAGTCCGACCATCCAATCAGACCCGCCGCTGTTGACCGAAGAAATCAAACATCGCCTTGAAGAATCCTTGGGGAGGCTGCTCCCGATCCCCAACGGTTTCAACGACGGCCCGGCCCGTCGCTATCGCTTTCAAAACGCCAAAGGAGAAATCGGCTTTATCAGTCCGCTGAGCAACCATTTCTGTTCCACCTGTAACCGGCTCAGGCTGACAGCCAGCGGGTGTCTGCGGGTCTGCCTGCTTTCAGAATATCACCTGGATCTCAAAGGCCCGCTTCGGGACGGGAACTCCGACCTTCAGCTTGCAGAGCTGATACTACTGGCCGCCGCTCATAAGCCCCAGGGACACGGCATGACGCCTGAAAAAACAAAACCGATCGCTGGCCATATGTCAGCGATCGGTGGATAGAATTTTTCCTCTCAAGCGGCCCAGGTCGTTTTAATACGCGTTGCAGGATCACCCCGCCACGATTTCGTCAAAAACTCCGAGCTCACTTTTTTGTCCAGACACAGTTCGATAAATCTTTCCAGCCAACCCCGGGTTACATAATACCAGGCCTCCAGGTGTGGATCAAAATCCTCTATGGTGACAATCATTTCCCGATCCGAAACAAATTCACTGATCACCTTGCCGAAGCTGAACATGCTTTTATACACAAACGTAAACTGATCCATGGCCGCCTTGGGATCGCCTTTTTTGATCGCACGTTTATAAACCGACGACATAATCACATCGCTATAGGCTCGTCCCCAGTCATGACAGACTTCCAAGGCGCCCTTTGCCTCCACATCCACCACGGCGGTGAAACAATTTTTATAGGTTTCAAAATCATACCAGGAGGAAGGCAGAATGAGCTTGGATAGCGTCTCCTTGTCCTTCTCCGTCAGGTACCGATCGTACGCACCAGTCTTGTTGGCTTTAATCGCTTTCACCCAAGGCAACAATATCGATCCTTTTACGTTCCGCATGTCGTCTCTCCCAGCCATGGAGTTTTTCTCAATGCGCCGAAATCGAGTTTCTTTTTCAACCGATTGACGCCGCTGTGGATGTACTGTTTCTTCCAACCAACTCTGGCTTTCTTTGGTCTGAATGTCAATACGATCTTTTCATTCCTTGTCCGGCCCAACCCATTTGGCTGACTCACCGTACACCAGAAATGGAGCCGGATTGAGCGGACCACCGCCGGCGCTCATATAGCCCATGCCGAGAAAAAGCCGGTCATTAATCTTCCGGATTTCATCGTGCATGGTATAATTGAGGAAGCCGTTCCAGGGGCTGTAGTCGAGATGGAAGGCCACTTTGTCATCCATGTTGGAAGGCCCCAAAAAAGTGTTCATCCGGCAGGTTCGGGCATGCCCGTTACCATGTTTTCCGGCAAAAATATTATACCCCCAGCCGGAGGTAGCCAACAACGGGTGAAAGGCCTTTCCCAGCCATCGTCCCGGACCAAAAATTTTATGGGTATAGAAATCGGCCACAAACGCAAACGGTCCCACCGGGAGAACCTCCGCCTGGTATTCGCCTTTCATGGCCTGAAAATCCGGGATTTCGGCCGCATGGTATAATTGGAAAAGCCGATGGCGACTGAGCCTGCGGACATCCTCCACGGTTGCCGTTTCCGACCGGACCTGCAGAACTTCATCCATGGTCGCCAATCCCCACCCTGAAAAACCGTTCAGCATCAGATTGACGAATCCCTTTTTGATCACTTCCATTTCTACACTCCTTTCTCCGTGGTTTGCTTCCCGGTCCAGGTATCGTTTGCCCGCCACATGCCGAGCATTCTGTTCATCAGATCCATCAGCTTAATGGGCAACATCAACTTCGTCAGTGGCGTCAAAATTTTTACCGGGACATTCGGAACCGCCACCATGGCCTTGTTTTTCCGGATCGCCTTGATCACTTCGGCCGCCACTTTTTCCGCTGTCAGCAGTGTGGTGCCGGCCACCATCCTGGAACCATCGAACATTCCGGTATTCACGGTATTGGGACAGACAAAGGTCACCCCGATGTTGTTCTTATTCTTGGCCATCTCCTGTCGCAGGGCATCCGACAAACCGATCACGCCGAATTTACTGGCACAATAGACCGATAGGTTGGGAATGGCCAAGATGCCGCCAGCCGAGGCCATATTGACGACATGTCCGTCATTTCGGGAGACCATGTCGGGTAGATAGGCCTTGCAGGTCCAGAGCATGGATGTCAGATTGATATTGATGGTTTTCTCAATGAGGGTATCCTCCAGACTCATCAGCTCGCCAGCCCGCACGATACCGGCATTGTTGATCAGAATGGATACCGGACCCAGGGCTCCCTTGACCGCTTTTGCGGTTGCATATACCGCCTCGCGATCCGATACGTCGCAGACAAATGCTTCGCAATGTCCCAGATCCGCGAAGGCGGCCCGGGTTTCATCCAATGCTTGGAGATTCACATCCAGAAGCGCCACCTTGCACCCTTCACCCAGCAGCATACCGGCAATGCATCTTCCCATGCCCATGGCAGCACCGGTTACGACAGCCACTTTCCCATTCAGTTTTTTCATTTTTCCTCGCTTTCACGGCAGTGGGGGATTGCCGTACTGATTTTGTGATTTCTGCGGATCCGACCACAGAATCGTTTCCAACGCATTTGCCGTTTTCAGAAAAGCTCTGAAATCATTAAGACTGAACGTTTCCATGTTCTTCGTGATCATTTCAAAGGAATGCGCCTCCACATCCAAAACCATTTTTTTCCCCTTGGCCGGAAGGGAAACCAGCATCACTCGTTTGTCGCAAGAGGACTGTTTACGAGATACCAGACCGCGTTTTTGAAGACGTCCGATGGTTCTGGAAAGGGTACTGATGGGGGTTTTCATCTCCGTCGCGATTTCGCTCACCCGGCTGAGAGATTCTCTGCGTAAAAACTGCAGCAGATAAATTTCCTCGAATGTCAGACCGAACAAAGCCACTTTCAACCGTTCAAACTGAAAAACCGCCCGCAAGGCCCGAAACAACACTTCATCCATCTCCTCCCGGCTTTCCATATATTTCATATGCACTCTATCCATATTTTCCAGACCACTACCATTTTTATTTGCGTTTTGCAAATATTTTGTTTGCAAAACGCAAATAAAATATCAAAAGAGAACCAAACGAAGGTCTATCGGCAAGAATTGATTACCTCTGTACTCGGGTAGCGCTTCATGGTAAATTTATAATTTTTTATAACGATCAAAGAGGTGGCGACAAAATGCCAACAAATGAATGTCGATCGAATCAGGATGGCCCGGGCGACACAATGAACGTTTATCTTTGCCAGATTCGCCCGACTGTCTCTTGTGGGGCCTGCTGCGGTCTTTACAATATTGCCGATCCATCCCGGGATACCCTGGAAACCATGCTGATACAACGAACCGAAGCATTTTCCAAGGTCCCGCGAACCATTCGGGATATCGATAATTTTCGCATGAAAATAGAGGGATGGACCTCACCGGAAAGGCCATTTCCCCAGTTTCATCACTGTCCTTTTTTGGGAATGATCGGAGGTGCGGCTGGATGTGTGGGATGCCTGCTCCATCCGGCCGCATCGGGAAACAACGGACAAGACTGGCGAGGCTTAAGCTATTACGGCGGAATGGCTTGCCGCACGTATTTTTGTCCCACCTATCGGCATCTGCCAGCGCCCCATCTGGAGATTTTACGCAACACGATGGACGACTGGTATCTTTTTGGACTGATCATCACCGAGCGGAAACTGCTGGCGGCTTTCTTTCGAGAACTCGAAAACCGAATGCAACGCCCCCCCGAACCGCACGAATTCCACCCAACATCCAAGGCGGCCGAACTTCTTCGTGAATTTGCCACCCTGAAAATCAAGTGGCGGCATCGACGTCCGAACGCCCCAGGACCTTGCAACTATTTTTTCGAGAACGGTGAATATCCCAGGCCAACGGTTCAACGATCGGGGACGGAGATTCCACTATCCCAGTATGAAACAATATTCCGGGAACTCGACTCGTCTTTTCCAGCTCTGGAGGACCTGCGATCGGCTGAAAAGCAACTGGATCAATTGTTTTCAGAACTGCATGCAAGCCTCGAAACAGACATGCAACACCCTTATCCGGCGGCACATCGATTGGGGATACCATAACCGTTGTCTCGTTTTTCGAATTATTCTCGCACCGCGAGCCCGGATGAGACAGCAGGCATGAGCCGGAAAGATGAAAGAAGCAGCGAATTCCGAAAAATTGAATGGTTTTATTTTATGGCAACCGCTTTTTTCAGCAGAGCGACCTCCTCGACCAGCTGGCGGATTTGCACGATCCGGTTGGCTTCCTGTTTGATTTCCTCCAGTTCGCTTTTTTTCATCTGCTTCAGAATGGCCAGAATTTCCCGAACGGTTTTATCTCCCTTCCACAAGCGGATCAGGACTTCCAACTCTTCGGCTTCGGTTTTGGATATTTCCGAAAAAATTTCTTTTATCAGCTGATACGGATAGGTCGGAATATCCGTGAGCACATTGATACCCTTTTTTAAAAACGACAGCGGGACATTCAACAACGAGGCCAGGGCGATCAGGTTGCTGGGTCGCGGCAATCGTTTTCCGCTGAGCCACTCCTCAACGGTTTGGGGTTTAATTTTCAGTGCATTGGCGATGGTTATGGCGTCATAGCCCATTTCAGTCGCTTTCCCCAACATTTTTTTTGCAATATCACCTTTATCCATTCGGCCCCCCTTTATCAGTTAGCAAACGGGATGTCATCCTCTCTATCTGGACATACGAACAAGTCCCAATCCATCCAGTTGGAAATGATCGAGAAAAACGCAAACCGGTGATTGGATCTATAAAGTAACTATATATTTTCATTAATTTTATTGCAAGCTACAAGAAGCGTTTGTCGTATTCTTTTTCTTCCGGATATCGAAGTTGACATTTCAATCCGCAGGAGAAATTGATAGTATCTGTTCATTCATTTTCACAAAACCGTTTCTGTGATCATCATTTCCCGGTTCATTGGTTTTATTCCAAACAAAATGCAATCGGTACCCATTGTCCTGATCGGTGTCTGGCACAACGCGGAAAGAGAGAAATGGCTGGCCTTCAGCGAACCCATGATGGACAATGAGGTGGGATTTTATAAAAAAAAGGGAGATCCCATCGCATTCACGGATTACGCGGCGCTAAAAGCAAAAAATGTCAAGATCGGGACGGTGAGAGGGTATGTCAATCCGAAAGGGTTTGATGAAGCCCAACTGAACGTGGAGGAAGCCAAAGACGATCTCACCAATATGAGAAAGCTGCTCAAAGGAAGACTGCAGCTGGTTGTCATCGACAAGCAGATCGGCGCCTATATGGTGAAAACCGACATGCCGGAAAGCGCCGACGCCATCGAGTGGGTGGCAACGCTCCAACGCCAACCCCTGATGAACGGCATTCTCAAAAACGCCAAAGGCGACTGGCAAAAAAGATTGGCCGAGTTTAATAAGGGACTCGACATCATCAAGCAAAATGGCGCACTGGAAAAGATCCTAAAAGATCATGGTTTTTAGTCGTACTGCGTGACCGGACCATGAACGAGAAACGGTAGACGCCCCCATCCACTTCGGGGCGTCTACGTAAGCCCCGCAAGATCCAGAGCATAGCAAACGACTGCCGAAATCAAGGCCGCCCCGGGGAGGGTAAATACCCATGCCAGCAAGATGTTCCAGGCAACTCCCCAACGGATGGAAGATAAGCCGCGAATGGCGCCCACACCGACGATGCCCCCCGTGATCGTATGGGTTGTGGACACGGGGATACCGGCCAAAGAATTTCCGATAATCGACGCAGCGGCAGCCATTTCCGCGCAAAACCCGCTGGCCGGCACCAGTTTGGTCATCCGCATCCCCATGGTTTTTACAACGCGCCATCCCCCCAGCAGGGTCCCCAGTGCAATTGCCAAATAACAGGAAAAAATGACCCATAGGGGGACCTCAAAATCCTGCTGCCATCCAGCAGCCACCAGAACCATGACAATGATTCCCATGGTTTTTTGGGCATCGTTAGCCCCATGGCCTAGACTGAACAGGGCGGATGAGAACAATTGACCTACCCGAAAAAACCGATCCACACGATGGGGCTGCCAGGCACGAAAAATCCAGGCGACTAGAATGGAAAAAAGGATGGATAGAAACATGCCGATGAGCGGCGACAGTACAATGAACAATGCGATTTTGATAATGCCGTCCAGAATCAACACCTGGAAACCACCCTTGACGAGTCCGGCACCGATTATCCCACCGACCAACGAATGGGAAACACTTATGGGTAGCCCCAAAACGGTGCAGACATACGTCCAACTGGATGCTCCCACCAATACAGCCAGGATGAACCAGAGCGACAACACCTCGGGCATCACCACCCCCCTGCCGATGGTTTTCGCCACACCGACACCGAACAAAAAGGCGGCCAAAAAATTAAAAAAGGCGGCCCAAGCCACGGCGGCCCGGGGTGATAAAACCCGGGTCGAAACAATGGTGGCGATGGAATTGGCGGCATCGTTCATTCCATTTAGAAAATCAAACGTACCTATTCAGGGGGGTGGAGCTTAATTTATAACCACTTGAAATAAAAACAAATTTGTTGCAACTATAATTTATTGAAATAATTGAATATTTCGCTAGATTTTTCATTTTACATGTGCTATAGCTTCCAAATATGGAAG
>JBGSLR010000053.1:0-70743 GCA_041740615.1 Desulfobacterales bacterium | reverse complement strand
ATAGGGGTTATGTCTAGGTGTTTTTATTTAACTAATTCAATGCGTTGTAAAATTTCAGTATTTGTCTTTGCGAAAAAAAAGTTCAATAAGCCCTTGAACCCTTGTCGGCTGCGATGAATGACATTCAGTTAAAACTGCTGTGAAAACAACAAACAAAAAGAACGCGGGACGAATTATCCGGAAAAAACGACCTCAGGGTTTGCCGTAAACAAATTCAATTTCCACCCGCCGATTTATTTTTCGACCCGACACGCTATTATTGCTATCCTTTGGGTTTTCCGGTCCCCGTCCGAAGCTCATAACCGATTCGGGATTCACCCCTTTGCCCACCAGGTAGCTTTTCACGATATTGGCTCGAAACAAAGATAAACTCTTGTTATAACTGTAAACACCGGAAGAGTCCGTGTATCCGGTAACATTCAGCTTCCATGCGGCGTCACTTAGCATAACGCCTGCGATGCGATCCAGCGCATTCACTGCATCGTCAGGCAATTCGTTGGAATTATGAGTAAAATTAATAATCGTTCTTTGGTTCCGGTAGGTCCGGTCTGGTGATATTTTCTGGCCTTGGGCAAATGAAATAGGTCCCTCTGTGATGACGCTTCCCACCGGAACGATTGGACGCGCCGGGACGCTTGCTTCCGTATCAGCCATTATTTCAATAGGTTTCCCGGGGATATCGGATGCGTGAAGCTTGCTGTCATCCTCCGATTCACGCTCCTTCGATACCGAGGATGCAGTGGGTGCGGCGCCGATAGCAGCCGCTTTTCGGAGGGAGGCGAGCTTCTCATCGGATATTTCCGAACCGCCCCCGGCATCACGTGATGTTTCGGTGCCCTTCGGTAACCTCTTTTCAGACGGCCTATCGTCTTGGGACGATTTCAGCCCGTCCGCCTGCTTCCGGCCCCCGAAAATATGGTCCTGCACCTTTCGATACGTTCCCTTAACAGCCCGCCAGTATCCTTCCAAATCCTTCCGATATCCGCTGCCGCTGTTTTCCAAAAAATAGATCGCGGTAAATATGACCAGCAGACAAGCGACGACGATCTGGATTTTATAACCGGCGAATATACCGTTTGCATTCTCTGTTTGCCGTTTTTCTGCGGGGGCATCCTCCGACATTTCTTTTTGAACCGCCCCGATTTCAAGATCGGTGCTGTCCGTTGCCGCTTCCGCCGGCTTCTCGTCCCTGGGTATATGTAAATCCTGGGTGCATTCCCGGATGATTCCCGGGCCGATCAAGGACACGCCTTTTACAAAACCGGTTAGCAAGGCGTGATCGCAGATGATGTTAATCATGCGCGGAAATCCTTCGGAAAACTTCATTACCCCGTTAATGGCCTCCGGAGTGAAAATCATCTTTTCCGTGCCGGCAACCCGTAATCGATGCCGGATATATTCCCCGATCTCTTCCTCGGTCAGGGAATATACATTATAGTTCACCGTAATTCTTTGACGCAGGGCTCGGTTCCGGGGCTCCCACAATAGATCGTTGAACTCGTTCTGACCCACAAAAAAAATATTGATCAATTTGGCGCTCTGGTTCTCGATATTCGATAGCAACCGTATTTCCTCCAGCAACTCATGGGTGAGGCGCTGGGATTCATCGATAATCAGCAGGACCTTCTTGTTCGCTTGGTTGGCCTGATTGAGGAAATGCCTGAAATAAAATAGGAAGTCCCCCTTACTTGTAAACCGTTTTTTGATGCCGAAAGCGCCGACGATATAGTTAAAAAAATCCATGGTCGAGAGGCCCGGATCCGGCACGAATGCGGCGACGACCTCATCACCCAGACCGTTCAGGAGGGCGTTGATCAAGGTTGTCTTACCGGTTCCCACGTCCCCTGTCAGCAATAGGAAACCACGATTCTCGAGAACGCCGTATTTCAAAATGGCCAGGGCTTCCTTATGATTTTCACCCAGCCATAAAAATTTCGGGTCGGCGCTGATCTGAAAAGGCTTCGATGTAAGTCGATAATGTTCAAGATACATAATGTATTTATTTTCCCGGAAACGGGTCCTGGAATCGCAAGGATGTCACTCCTCGCTGTTCCCCCCTTTCTTTTCCTTGGCGATGATCTCCAGCAACCGGATGATTTGGTTGTTTTGTTCGATCAGTTTATCATACTTTCGGCTGATGGCGTCATTTTGGGCGGCGATTTTCTGACCTTGACGATAGATCAAACCAAGAGACTTGGTGGTATATAATCCGCCGAGCGCTGCCTGGGACAACTTGTAATCGGAATTGACCGAACTGTTGGGCAACGGCGCCAACTGCTCATACGCCTGACCGAATTCATCGATCAAGGTTTCCATTTCATCACAATCACCAAGTTGCGGCCATCCCATCGATAAAAAGAGAACTGTCAATAATACGGCTTTTTTGATTGCATCCATGATTTCCTTCCTCAATTCTCTCGTTCGGTGGTTCACCCCAGTCAAATGAATGCTACCGGGATACGGTTTCAGGGACTCATCGACGAACCTGTTTCGGATACAGATACAGGTTGCGATTGTATGGGGACATTCAGGAAGTTCCAGTCAGCGTATGTGCGGGCATTTTCGAAAGACGCGTATATCGCCGGGAAATTTCCGCTTTTTAACGGTGATTCTTCGCTCCTGGTGTGGACGCCTTTGATGCCGCCCCCTTCGTTCAATATGAGCGCCCATTTACCGTCCATGGTCATGGGATCATGATATATCCTTCTCAAATGACGTTTGGTGCCCGGAAAACGCGGATCTTTCAGCAAATCCTCCAAACGCATGGGATACGATGGGCTGCTCTGGCCGGCAACGTCGACATAAGAGGCGATGGCACGCCGGATTTGGTCCCCGCGAAACAACAACTCCTCCTCCCGCTCGCGCTTGGAGATTGTCTGCCACAACCGACCCGCTTCCGAAAGCGCGATACCGGACACGACGATCAGAATAAGGGCGCTCATATAGGTGAAACCGTAATCAAACCGCCGGCTGCGTGACCGGACATTCCGGACGGAATTGAATGATGCTGGGCGCCCGGACGCCCTCTCCACCCTACCATTCATTGTACGGGGTTCCATCCAGACCGACCCGATTGCTGCCGCTGTGGATATCATACACACTTCCCCCCTCGCTTGCATCGGGCGGCATAATGATCCATGTTTCGGTTTTGCCGGTGAACGGGTCTTTCGGAATCGCGCGAATATATTTTTTTTCAACCAGTTCATTCAATGTATCCGGATAGCGCCCATGATCGCCGTAATATTGGTCGATCACATCTCGAAAAACAAACAGCATGTTCTTCAGCGACGTTTCCCTGGCTCTGATAATGGAGCGCTGCATGTTCGGCAGAGCCAGAGTTGTCAAGATGCTGATGATCGATATCACGATCATCATCTCAATCAATGTATATCCTTTTCGATCCATCATAACATGGCAACACGGAAAAATGGATGATAACCTTCTATTCAATTTCACCAATCCCTGTAATAGCTTCCATCCAGGGCTCGTTGATCGCTTTTGGAGTACACGTCGAAAACGTCCTGCCCGCCCCAGACATCGCTATCCGGTTCGTCCGCGTGGGACCGCAGTCCCCATTCTCCTTCCTCGGTCATTGGATCCTTTGGAATACGCCTCAAAAATTTCACTTTGATGGTTTGTGCGCCATCTTGAGCCTCCGCTCCTTCCACAAGCTGTTCCAAATCTTTTGGATATCCGCTGGAAAAGGCAGGCACCACGATTTTCTTGTCGTCGACCAATTCCTTATATTTGTCAATCGCCTTTCGAATCGCTCGTAAATTCTGTCTCAGTTCCAACTCTTTTATTCGTTTATACGTCATATTGGACAGGGGCAAAATTCCGGCGGCAAGAATCGAAAGAATCGCCATGGTCACAATCATTTCGATCAGGGTAAACCCCTGTCGTTGGGATACCCGCCGCCGCACCATTACCCCCTGAAAGCCCAAATTCGATTGACCGCATGAATGTCCTTGGTAAACTCCTTACGCCTTTTATATTCCCGACACATTTGCCGGGCCGACGGATAGTCTGGAAACCTTCCGACAAAAACACGATAGTACCATCCCTTTCCCTCAACTTGTGTATACACCATGAAACACTCATAGTTGAGCTGCGTCAATTCCTTTATTCGCGCCAGCGCGTCTTTCTGGATTGGAAAAGAATTGACATGAATACTGTATGGGACTGTTTCCGGCCATTCATAGTCGACCGGAGCGTCGACAACGTCCGCCCGGCCCATGGGAGGCGACGGCATGGGCAGATCGGTCGGTTGCTTCGAAACACCGTCCGCTTCAGCCGGTCGATCTTCTTCGACCGCCGCCGGTGATTCGTCTGGTTGCTCGGCTCCGCCATCCGACAAACGATCTCCCCCCCCCTCGGATCGCTCGGCCTGGGGTTTCGGCTCCGGTTGCGGGTTCTTCTCAATGGACGTTTCCGTTTTCTCGATGCGCACATCGGACAATTCGTCGGAAGCGTCATCCGTTTCTGCAGCATCAGCTTCCGCGAACGACACGAGGCCAGGTTCGGAATCTTGTCTCAACGTATTTTCATAGGGCTCCTGCAGGGAGAAATGGTCCTCGTTGCCGGACCAGATCTGCGTTACCTCCCTACCCGGAATTTCCTGATTCCGCACGATAATGGGAGTGATCGACATGATCACATCTGTGCTGATATCGTTCCGGCCTTCATTCCGGAATAACCGCCCAAGGATGGGGACAGCACTGAAATAGGGAATTTTCCGAATCGTTTCACGCTCTTCATCGCTGATCAGCCCACCGATAATTACCGGCTCACCGTCATGAATGGACAACACACTCTTGGCGGTCCGGGTTCGGATGGAGTATTGCGGATCATCCGCCGTCCCGATGTTGGGCCCCAAGGCACTGATTTCCAGACTCAATTTCAGAGAAATCTCTCCCTGGATATTGATCTTCGGCTCCGCATCGACCTTGACGCCCACGTCCTGATATTGATAATCATACGTAATGTTACCGGTGGCGTCCAACCGCCGGTTGGTGCGTAAGGGGATCCGTTCACCGACATGGATCGTCGCCTTCTCCGTATTTCTCACCCGCAACTGCGGATTGGCCAGCACCTGGGTATCGCCGTCCTGCTTTAAAAAGTGCAACGTCGCCGTCGGCAGTGACAACAGGAATTCCTTGTTGGTTGAACGACCCAGCGCATACAAAGACCCATAATTCGCCAGTTTGGTCTCACTATCGATTTCCGGCGCGCTTTTCCCCATACCGAAGGTCACGGAAGTCGGGTTGACCTCCAGGCCCAGCTGTTTTTCCTTTGTTCTGCTGACTTCAAGAATTTCGACATTCAACAGCACTTCCGATGGAAGACAATCGTTGGCTTCGAGTATTCGGGAAGCGATTTCCAGCACCTCTTCCCGACCTCGGATAACAATGGCGTTCACTTTCTCATTTGCGATGATGTCCTTGCTGCTCAATATCTTCGTCAACAACCCTACGGCATTCTTCGCTTCCAGATTGGCCAGGTAAAAAGTTCGGATTTTCAGGTCCTGATATTCCTTTGCCTTTGACTGGGTATCCTGATAAATCAGCATGGTTTTCTCACTCACCAATTTCATGGCGAGATTGTTGCTTTTCAACAGCACTTCAAGGAATCGCTCGAAGGAGACATCGGTCATGAAAAGCGTCACCTTGGTGTCGGGCAAATCCTTATCAAAAATAAAATTAACCGCCGAGATCTTGGAAAGAACTTCAAACACGTTGTATATGGACGTCTTTTTGAACTTGAACGAAACCGGTTCGCTCAGTTCAACTCCCAGTCGGCTTTTTTGCACCTGCTTTTCTTTTTTTTGCAAATCCGCAAACGCCATGCGCGCATCTTCACTCCCCGGGTCTAGCTCCAGGGATATCTGCAATGCCTCCTTGGCCTTAGAAAAATTCTGTACTTTCAGGAAGTCGACGCCTTTCTGATAATAACGGACGGCATCTTTCATGTTTCTTGTTTTTTCTATCAGTTGAATCGCTTTTTGATTGGCGGAATTGAAGGCGATGCTCAGTTGCAATTCGGTAATCGCTTCATTGAACATCTTCTGTTTCATCAGCGATTCCCCTCTTTCCATATGGTCGAAAGAGGCTTCTCTTTTCGCCCGGAGGAGGCCGATCATGATGATCTTATCGTCCGGGTGTTGTTCCATCTTTTTCTGGTAATATTGAACGCTTTTATCCCAATCCCCCGCGATGGGATGCCCGGGTTCATTATAGAGATATCCCCCCGTGCTACTGCATCCGAAAGTTGCCAGGACGATCAAGCCGATGACCATCATGCAAAAAAATCGATGAATTATCCGGTTCATAATCTCTCCTGAAACACGCGCGCGCCGGGTGCTTCCAGATTTTCCCAAATCATGTTGAATCGCTTGTTGAAAACAGCCACTACAACCCATTGATATCGACTGAAACGGAGCCACTCAAATCTTCCGCTTTGAATACGATCTCATGGTCCGTAATCCGTTCGATCCGATACTTGCCTTCCAAAAGGTCGCCTTCCCGTACCGTGAGAACGTCTTTCCCTTTTTCCAAGAATATCAACTTCTCGCCGCCTTTTTCATACAAACCGAATATATGGAATTGTTGAATGTCTCCATTGATCCGCGCGGCTGGATCCAACGCCTCAACAGGGCCATTTTCGCTCGGCGCATGCTGTATTTCAGCTCCCGTGGCGTCGGCCCTGACTTCTGCGACCGCTGCTTCGGGCATGGAAAAAAGATCCCTGACGGTCTTATCGGAATGACGCGGCGGGTTGACGATGAGATCCATGAGGATCTCCTTGTCCTCCACCATGCTTCCCGCATTCTTGTTTATCGAATGCCCGGGTGTGCTGCCTTCCTCCGTTCTACCGGCATACTTCAGCTTGGCGACGGTTTGCTGTTGATAAGGATGGGAAATCCGATATATGACGGAGGCGCATAAAACCACCAGCAATACCATCAAAATTTTCCCATTACGGCTCATATTCGTCAGCACTGTTTTACACCCCGATCATCTACAATAGGTAGCGATGACGAGCTTCATCTCCACCTGCCCCGCCGGCCCCTCCTTTTTGATCGATAAGTGTTCGATACAAAAGAGGCTTGAGGAATTCTGAATTGCCGCCAGCGTTTTTTTGATATTTTCATACCGGTTCTTTATGGTAATGGATGCAGCATAACGCCACATGCCGATATCGGATATCCGTTTGGGCTTAAACACCATCACACCGGTTTCCGATCCTTGACCTTGAATGATCTCTCCCAATTCACGGGCTTTTTCGGAAACCATATCCATGGGCGGTAATATATCCATGAAGGTCTGCAAAGACTGCTCCGCTATTCGATACCGTTTTCCAGAACCATTTGCTTCGCCCCGTTGGAGTTGCTGCGCACGAATTTTTGAATACCGATTCCGGAGTCGTTCTATCTCACGTTGCTGTCCGGTGATCGCTCCCCAATAAATCATCAGATTGATGACCAAAATCAACCCACAGACGCTCCAGAATATTTTATACACGGAGAATATCGTAATCAATCGTTTCATTGTCGTCCAAAAACCGTAGAAAGGTTTATCGGATAAGACTTTTTCCGATACCGCGATAATAAGGATCACTGAAAACGCCCGCCGCCGACAGCCGGCTTTCAATCGTAAACGGAATGCCTGTTTCTTCTTTTTTTCCCGTGATCGAGTCATTCTTCGGCTTCACCTGGAAGGCCAGTAACGTATTGGTATCAAACAACTCGGATTCTTCCAGTCGTTTCAAGAAAAAGGATATCCTGCTTTCGGATTCCGCCAATCCCTTCAACGTAATGGTTCGAAAATCATCGGCCGGGGCAAACGAAACCAGGGAAATTCCTTCCGGAAGACTTCTTTCCAACTCCTCCAATATTCGGTTCCAGGGAAAGATGTCGATCGCGATCAGACGGTTGAATTCAGCGATTCGATGTTCAATGGATTTAATCTGTTCTTTCGTCAAGACCCTTTCCTCTTCACTGGCATTCCGGGTCTTGCTGGCGATCTGCTGCTCTCTTTGATAAATTTTCGTCCGGTTCTCCTGAATTTTTTCCGCACCAGCGAAGAATTGGCGGATCATGTACACAGAAATACATAAAATAATCACGCTGGTGGACAACATCAACAACAAGGAAAGTCGCCTGTCGATATATTCAAAGGTGGCCAAGTTGGTATGGATCGCTTTCATGGATTCCTCTCCTTACCGTAATACGCTCTGGGCTGCACCGATAGCCGACGCAAAGGAAGACAGTCGCTCACGTTCTTTTTCTTTTTCCAGGTTCATGTCCGTTCGTATCAAACGGCTTTCATCGATTATTTCGATGTCCATATCGCTCAGATTTCGAAATACATCCTTCAATTCACGGTGAAATGCGACCTGACTGCCGACATACAGAATTTCAATCTCCTTGTCCGGATTGACATTCAAATAATGTTGCATGGTCATATCGACATCCTGAAAAAAATGCAGGTCCGAAAATCCACGTTTGACGCTGTGATAAAAGGTCATACGCGCATCCTCAAAAACAAAAAAAGTAAAACAGTTCTCATAAAGTCCCAAAAACGCGACGATTCCATCTTGAGGCAAGGCGCGTTTGTAGAAATTGAATTGGTTGATCCCGGCCGGCTGAACAACAACCGGGTCGAGATTCAATTCTTTCATCTTCAATTCATACTCTTGGACAATGGCCTTCAGCGCAACCGTAACCAGCAGCAGATTATCATCCTCACGCACGCTTTCCAAACGTTGATAGGATATCTGTGTGCTGTCGACCGGGAAATGCATCGTTTTTTCCGTATGCCAAGCAATCATTTTTTCAACCGCTTTTCGGGAAGAAGGCAGTTCTTCAAACTTTTGGATGGATACTTTCACGACTTCGTTCGGTATTGATAATCCAACACTTCCCGAGTGTATTTCCACTTTTATCAACACCTCCCGCAACGTTGCCATAAATAGGTCACTGTCGACGATGTTGTTTTTCTGATACGACAGTTGTAACGATTCGAGCGGCAGCGGTATGGTAGCCCCGGATATCAACCGCCAGCCGATTTTATCCCGTTCAATTTTGGCGGCGCTGATGGAATTTGAGCTGATTTCAATTCCGCATAATTGGCGATTAAAGCTAAAACGCATCCCAAGTCCTTACCACTACCATCCGGTTATTAGGAAAGCATGAAATATGCCAATAAAATCATATCTATGCATTTGGCTCGATAAATGTAACTCGATTGGCTTCCCGCAAACTCGTGTTGCCATTCAAGACTTCCTTCAATGCAGCGTTTCGTAAAAAAATGGTTCCCGACTCGGCCGCCTTCTTTTTCAAAATGGACGGTCCTGCCCGATCCATGAAAAGCACCCGCAAGTCGTCGTCCAATTCGATGAGTTCAATAATCGCTTTCCGGCCTCTAAATCCCGTCCCCTTACAACTGCTGCAACCTTTGGCCTCGAAAAAAGCCTTGTCTCCAAATAATGCAAGATCCAACCCTGAATCGATCATTTCTTCCTTGGATAAGCGCTGTTTCACCTTACAGTGACAAAGTGTCCGGATGAGCCGCTGGGCAACGATGCAGATCAATGCCGACATCAGCTGGTACGGTTCGATGCCCATATGAATAAACCGATTGATGACTTCAAAGGAGTTATTCGCATGGACCGTCGTAAACACCAAATGTCCCGTAAGAGCCGACTGCAGGGCGATCTGAGCGGTTTCGGCGTCCCGTATTTCGCCGACAAGCATTTTGTCCGGATCATGACGCAGAATGGACCGCAATCCACGGGCAAAGGTCAAACCGGTTTTCTCGTTGACCGGAATCTGTGTAACCCCTTTCAACTGATATTCCACCGGGTCTTCAATCGTTATGATCTTCACGTCTTTGCTGTTCACTTCGGAAAGGGCGCGGTACAGAGTGGTGGTCTTACCGCTGCCGGTGGGACCGGTCATGAGGAACATGCCATAGGGGGCCCGAATCATGCGACGAATTCGTCCTAGTTCCCGCGCCGGCAAACCGATGCTGTCCAGCCTGAAATCACCTGCATCCGAAGCCATAACTTCCCGATCCAAAATTCGAATGACCGCATCCTCTCCATAAATCGTCGGTAGGATCGATACGCGGAAATCGATATTTCGATCGCGAACCTTTAATTTAAAGCGTCCATCCTGTGGGACTCGTTTTTCAGAGATATCCAGCTCCGACATCACTTTAATGCGAGAGATGATGTGACTTAAATACTGAATATCGATCGGGTCGGTTGCCTGATGAAGCATGCCGTCGATTCGGTATCGAATGATGACCCCCCCCTCGGAGGTTTCAATATGGATGTCGCTTGCCTGCTTATTGATTGCATCCAGAATGGTGGAGTCGACCAAACGAACGATCGGGCTTTCTTCCGCCGACACCTTTTCGGCGCTTAGAATATTTTCACCACTTTCCGTTTCCCGGATGATCGAAAGTCGCATATCATCCGACACACTATCCAAGACACTCTGCGAGGCCTCGATCTTCTTTAATAGCTCTCCTACGCGCTTTTCGCTTGCCACCACCACCGATATTTTCATATCGGTCAGCATTTCCAGCTCATTGATCACTTTAAAGCAATACGTCGGTTCAGCTGCTGCGATAACCAGTTCATTCCCCTTTTTTTCATAGGGCACAAACAGGTAACGCGTCATGAACCTCAAGGGAACGATATTCAGCAGCTCTGGGTCATCGATTCCTTTCAGTTCGATATATTTGAATGAATACTGGGCCGCCATGATCTGGGCCAGTTGCTCGTGGTCGATAAATCCTTCTTCAATGCAGAGGTGTCCCAGCATTTGTTTCGTGATCGTTTTTTTGGACATGACGAATTCAAGTTGTTCGGCGGTCATAAACCCGAGCTTGATCGCCCAATCTCCGAACTTCAGCTTTTTAAAGACATTGACGACCGTCATGCGACACCACCATACATCTTTCGAAACTTCACCATGCAACTACCATCAGATACCGCTTCACCCGATTGTCCCGGCCATTTGAAATATCGGCAGATAGAGCCCCAAAACAATCAGCCCGATAACAAGCCCCATGAAAACCATTAACATCGGTTCAATAGCGGATGTTAGCACTGATAGTTTCGTATCGACATCTCCTTCGTAAAAATCGGCGACATCACTCAATACCTTTGCAAGCGCCCCGCCTGTCTCCCCGGCGTCAATCATGCGAACCGCCAATTTGGGAAAAGTATCGGTTAGTCGTAGCGATTCCGAAAAGCCTCCTCCTTCCGCAAGTTGCTTTACAACCTGTGCAAGCTGCGATTTCAAGGCTTGATTCGTGAGCGTCCCATTGGAAATCTGGACCGCCTCCAACAAAGGAATTCCCGCACCTAAGAGTGTCGATAGGGTTCTACAAAACATGGATGTAATATAGTTACGATATAATGGTCCTAAAAAAACGACTTTCAACTTCTGCTTATCGAAAAACAGTCTTCCGGGAACCGTGCGCACGGCGTAAATGCCGATCAGCCCCAAACAGATCCCCGATAGGCCCACGACAAGTATATGATTACGGATAAGGGTGCTGGCTGCGATTAACAAGCTCGTCATTTCAGGCAATTTGTTCCCGGATTCCAAAAAGGAACCGGCAATGGTTGGAACGACGTAAATCATCAAGAAAAAAAGTACCGAGGTCGAAACCACCAGCAGGATGATCGGGTATATTGCAGCGGAAATCACCTTGCGTTTCAATTCCGCCGTTTTCTTCATGTAGTCCAAATAACGCGAAAGCGTTGTGGGGATGTCCCCGCTTTTCTCTCCGGCTCTGAGGGACATCACATATAGTTTGGAAAACAAATGCGAAAATTTATCGAAAGCGCCGGACAACGATTCTCCCGTCGTTATATCCTGACGGATCTCCAATAGCAGGTTGCGCAACTCACCTTCCTCATTTTTTTCAATGATTGCGCCCAACGCCGCCACCACCGAAAGTCCGGCTTTCAATAAGACGGAAAATTCCTGGTTAAACGAAAAAAAATCCTTGTTGGCTATCTGTTTTCCCCATCGCAGTCGCAAATTGAAATGGCGATCTCCGCCGGCACGTGCGATATCCAGAACGAAATTGCCTTCACTTTCCAGTTTCTGTTTAAGGGAAGCCGGCGAATCGGCAAGAACTGTCTTCTCTTTGATTTGGCCGCCTGGAACGGCTATTTTATATCGGAAGGTCGGCATCGTTGGATATTTTTCCTAGCAACCTTTTTAGTATATCATGATTGAAATCTTGGCTTTCCTACTGCCGGCGAGTGCGAATGAAGCATTTCATCGGCTGCCGATTCTCTCCGGGCAAGTAAGCGGCCATTTGGACATCATTTTTACTATGACCAATTATAAAAACATTGTCAAGATATTATAATGAGTTATAAGGAGACAGACTTGCGAGGCATGGATCTTTTCCAGGCGCGACTACGACGAGCAATTACAAACTATCTAAAAATTCCAGATCCTTTGTCTGAGTATTCTTTGTTCCGATAGATAAGATCTCTATTTTATTATCTTTTGTTTTTCGAAAATACAATCTCCCTCGATAACCGAAAATAACCTCCAAGACCGTTTCCTTGCTTTTCTTGTGGAAGACTTTTCGCTTGATCGCCACTTTTGCGGCATCGTCATTCAACTGATGGATGATTTCTTCGCTCTTTATTTTCATATCATCCGACAGATCAATGTATCCTTCAATAGCGCGCTTATGCAAAATTGTATTTTTATATAATGATCTGAATCTCTTGCGGACAATATCGGCCCCTTTGGCAGGCTGTTTGTTATCGCTTTGGTTCCCTTTTTCCAGTTCCCTGATGATCTCTTTCAGGGTTTCAATTTCTTCATTTTTCTCTTCCTGAAGCAATACGTTTTTTTCGATCTGAGCCTCGAAATTGACGATTTCATCGATTAGTTCATCCTCATTTTTCATGGCCCGCATCTTTTCGTTCTCAAGCTCATTTTTCAGCTTTTCGTATTTTGACTGCAGACCTTCGCGCGTCCTTGAAAGGGATACCAATCTGTCCGTGTAGGCCGTCTTTAGACTCACCAGCCGATTGATTTCCCGATTTTTGTCTTCTTCGACCTTTTTGATTTTCCGGATACCGGCCCGATAGTAAACAGAGATGATGGAAAGGAACAACAATATATAGCCGGCCAGAATCAGGTTTGACAAAAAGGTATTGTGGTCGATTTCGATATCAACATTGACGAGCAGACCTTCACTCATAATCGCATAATTGTCCGCCGCAATGGCCATGGGGTCGGATAGAGCCATTTTGCCGGATGAGACTTCAAAAACTGCCGGATACAAAATGGTGCCTTCTTTTGTCGTCACACTGACATTGGCCTTCACCCCCCAGGACAAAAGCCGGCTGGCACGCAGAAAATGATTGATATTTCTTCCAATGACATCACGGATTGTAAAATTTCCGCTGAGCAGCTCGCGCGTGTCTCCGGTGTAACATTTTTCGATTTCATTGGTGTATATTGCCTTGATACGACCCTCAATGATCAATAGCGTAACAATATACAGAATTGGAGGAAGCAGAATGCAAAGCGCAAGAATTTTAAAAGAAAAGAACCTCATTGAGATCCACTATCTATAAGTAAAATATGAAGTATCAAAAACTTACATTTCAGCCAATAACCGTCTGGCATCATCTGCATTCTCAAAATTTTGATCCAATTCCAACGCCTCTTTCAGCTCCTTTTTCGCATTGGTGAAATCCCCTTTGGCATGATATGCCAATCCCAAATGGTAGCGAACGATTGCATTTTTTGGCGATTTCTCGATACTTCCCGCCAGCTCGCTGATTGCGCTGTCGAACAACCCTTTTCTAAAATACACCCAGCCAAGTGTATCCATCACTCCCGGATCATCCGGCAATTTTTCTTTGGCCTTCTGTGCGTAGCCCAAAGCCACGTCCAGCTCTTTGCCTTGTGTCGCCAATAGATACGCCAGATTATTGGCGGCCGGGGCGAAATCGGGTTTGATCCGGATGGCTTCGCGATACTCCTTCTCCGACGCATCAACTTTTTTCTGCATATCATAAATGGTTCCCAGCAGCATATGTATTCCGGCCTGGTTCGGCTTTTTCTCTAAAGCCGCCTGATACTGAGCGACAGCCTTATCGACTTCTCTGCTCTGAAGATATATGCGCGCCAATGAAAAATAGGGCTGCAGATAGTCCGGATTCTTCTCCAGGGCATTCCGGAAGGCCTTTTCCGCATTTGCGCGATCTTTGCCGGCCCAATGCAATTCCCCTTCCAGATTAAAAACCAGTGCCTGCAGGAAAGCTGATTCTTTAATGATTTCCAATTGTTTTTCACATTTTGCCAATGCTTGGCCATATTCCTTCTGGGCGACATGGGTCAACACAACCTGAGTGAATACATCCATCAAGGTGGGATTAATGGACAACGCTTTGTTAAAATTATCCATTGCTTGACCGTATTTTTTCTGTACCCGGTACAAAATCCCCAAACGGTAGTATCCGGAAGGATTTTGGGAATCAATCTTTATCAAAGATTCAAATGCCTCTTTTGCTTTTTCCACATCTCCCTGACTGAAGTAGGCGCGCCCGGCGATTAATTTCGCCTGGTAGTTATCCGGATGCTTTTCCAATACGGCTTTAATCTGTTGCAGCGCAGACCCGAAATCCCTTGTTGACAGGTAGGTTTCCGCAAGCAGTATATTGGATTTTAAAAAACGGGGGTTAAGGGAAATGGCTTTACCAAGAGCGTTTTGAGCGAGTCGCGTATCTCCCTTGCCGAAATAGGCCACCCCCATAAAATACTGCGCCAGAAATGAATTCGGTTCTTCCTTGACGATCTCCTCGAAACTGGCCAGGGCCTTTTCAAATTCTCGGCGTATGACGGCGATTTCACCTTGCAGCATCCGCGCCGGCAAGTATTTGGGTCGATTCTCCAGCATTTTTTTCGTATAGGTTTCCGCCTCTTCGACAGACTTATTTTCCAGATAATAGCGCGCCATGGCCTCCATAATCCGAATGTTTTCCGGTTCGATCGAAATGGCCTGACGGTACATTTCCTCCGCTTCACTTTTACGACCGGTGGAACTGTAAAAAACGGCCGCCGCCATAAAGGGTCTGGCGCCCTCCTTGTTCTTGTCTATGGCTTTTTTAAATGCATCCTCGGCTTTTGGGTTGTCCTTCCGGCCGGCATAAAAATTCCCCAGCACGAGATACAGATCCACTTCATCCGGATTGTTCGTTATTGTTTTTAACAGTTCCGATTCAGCCGCCGAAAAGTCCTTCTTCTCTACGTACAAGCTATAAAGCGCCATTTGCAGCTTGAGTTCCTTGGGATCTTTTCCAACTGCCTGCTTGATAAGGGATTCCGCCTCATCAAATTTTCCCTTCATCACATACAACCGCGATAAACCAAGGACAGCATTAATCTGCGTTGGATCGTTGGCCAGTATTTTTTCAAAAACTTTCTGCGCCGCTTCGTTGTCACCTTCATGGCTCAACAGACCAGCCTTCAGCATCAGGGCCTTCACATTGTTCTGATCTTTCTGTAATATAAATTCTATTTTCTCTTTGGCTTCTTCCGTCTTTCGTCCCAGCACCAAGAACGTCGCGATCTTTGTTTGAGCATCAAGATTATTCGGATCATATTTGATTACAGTTTTGTAGGCGCTGAAAGCGCCTTGCGGATCACTCAGCTTCAAGCAGGTTTCACCCAAATACCAGTAGGCTTCGGTAAACGCCGAATCGATCTGAATCGCATTTTTAAATTCCAGCTTTGCGCTTTTGTATTCTGCTTTCTCATAATAGGCCTTTCCGCGCTCAAAATGCGATATTTTCTTTTTCTCGTCGGATGAACATGCCATGACAAGCAGTACGAGACCAATCACTGCAATATAGTGAATCCAGCGTTTCATTCCCATTCCTCCACGTTTAAAAATCAGCATATTGCAAACAAGTCGCTGATATCCGGATAAAAGTCAAGAAATTATCTCATTGATACCGAATTGTCGCAGGAGATTTGTGTCGGGATTCCTTCCGTCATCGGAGAATCTGGCTGCTGAAATACGCAATCGTATTTTTCAACCCTTCTTCCAGCGTAACGACCGGTTTCCAATTCAGTATCGCCATGGCTTTGGTGATATCGGGTCGCCTTTTGACCGGGTCGTTTTCAGGCAACTCCTTGTAAACGAGCTTTGATTTCGACCCCGTCAGTCGCAAAATTATTTTGGCCGCTTCTAAAATCGTAAATTCAGTCGGGTTGCCTAAATTGATGGGACCGGTCACGTCGTCTGAAGTGCCCATCATGCGGATAATGCCATGAATCAATTCATCCACATAACAAAATGAGCGTGTCTGACTTCCATCACCATAGATTGTGATATCTTGACCGGTTAGCGCTTGAATAACAAAATTGCTGATCACCCGGCCATCATCCGGATGCATTCGCGGGCCGTATGTATTGAAAATACGAATTACTTTGATCCGCAGGCTGTGTTGCCGGTGATAATCAAAAAAAAGTGTTTCCGCGCACCGCTTCCCTTCATCGTAACAGGCGCGCGGCCCAATGGGATTGGTATTGCCCCAATACTCTTCCGGCTGTGGATGCACTGTCGGATCGCCATATACCTCACTTGTAGATGCCTGCAAGATCTTGGCTTTTATGCGCTTGGCAAGTCCCAAAATATTGATGGCACCGTGGACGCTTGTTTTGATCGTCTGCACCGGATCGAATTGGTAATGAATCGGCGATGCCGGGCACGCCAGATTATAGATTTCATCCACCTCACAATACAGCGGAAAGGTGACATCATGCCGTTGCAGTTCAAAATAAGGATTTTGCAATAAATGCGCTATATTCGACTTGCGACTGGTAAAAAAATTATCGACGCAGATGACCTCGTTCCCGTCCTTTAACAATCGCTCACACAGATGGGAGCCCAAAAAGCCGGCACCGCCTGTTACAAGCACACGTTTTTTATCGAATTTTGTACGCCTCATGATGAAGTTTTTCCCCTCGCCGTTTCATGGATGATTGTCTGAAAATTCGATTAAAATACATAGCCTAAGGCTTAAAAACAAACAATCAAAAAAAGGCCCCATTATCGGATTTCCAATAATGGGGCCTTTCCGCTGCAGGTGCAGGGTTGCGGCACTCGATTATGTTTGGCGATGATTTCCGTCGATAACCGGAAATGATGCCCGTGTTATCATCATGAACAACTCCTTATTCATTACCATTTGACCACAAAAAAGCTATCCGTAACCGTATTACCGGCCGCATCCTGAGCCGTAATCGTTATTTTATTCCAACCTCTGCTCAGCTTAACTCCTGATACCGACCAGTTTTTCGTTCCCACAGCCGTACCACTACCGCCTTTGGAACTCGCCCAAGTTACAAGGGTGACACCGACGTTGTCTGTCGCAGTTCCGGCAAGATTCAGCGTGTTCGCCCGACTGATATAATAGGTTCCATCAGTCGGTTGTGTGCGATTGATAACGGGCGGTGCCTGATCCTGATTCGAAGTTTTATACGTAACGGTTTTGGTAACGACTCCCTGATTGCCGGCGCTGTCTTCCGCGAAAACGCTTATCACGTTATCGCCTTCATATAAGCTGACGCCGGTAATATTCCAGTTTGTCGTGCCGACGGCGCTTCCTTCTCCACCGCGAGAATTCGACCACCGAACTCGGGCCACGCCGACATTGTCACTCGACGTACCATTCAGGTTGATCGTCGCTGCACTTGTAATATAGGGGTTCTGGCTTGGTCCGGTGATCGTAACGACCGGCAAGGTCGTGTCCGGTTTGTTGTAGGTGACGACCAGATTTCGACCAGCGGTATTTCCAGCGGCATCGACCGCCGAAACCGAGATCACGTTTTCCCCTTCCGACAACCCAATTCCGCTCACAGACCAATTCTGTAAACCGGTAGCGGTTCCGCTACCCCCTCGCGAATTCGCCCACCGGACCAGCGTCACGCCCACATTATCGGAAGCACTTCCCGAGATGCTTATGGAGGCTTCTCGGGTTTGATACGTGCCGGCGTTGGTCGGAGAAAGAATGGAGACAACCGGGTCGATGGTATCCGGGGGTGTGTACGTAACTTGTAACGTTGCCAGTCCCTGATTTCCGGCGGCATCCACGGCCGTGATCGCGATATTGTTTATGCCCCCGGCAAGGGCGATACCGGATGCCGACCAGGAAGTGGTCCCATTGGCGGTATCGCTGCCTCCCCGATCATTGGCCCATTTCACTTGCGTCACGCCCTTGCTGTCCGAGGCGACACCGGAAAGATTGATAGTCGGGGTCGCTGTCTGATACAGACCGCTGCTGGTCGGAGCTACAATAGAAACTGCCGGGGCGGTTGTATCGGGAATGGCGTATGCAACGGTTATTGCCTTTTCACCGGTATTGCCGGCGGCATCTTTCGCGATTACCGTAATCACATTGTCACCTTCTTGCAAGGCGACATTTGAGATACTCCAACTATTCGTGCCACTTGCCAACCCGCCGCCGTTCCGGTTATCATGCCAGGCGACTTGGGTGACACCGATGTTGTCTGAGGCGGTTCCGGAAATGGATATGGATGCGCTGCCTGTTGAATATGTGCTGTTGGTTGTCGGCGAGGTAATCACAACGCTGGGCTTCACGACATCGGTTACAACGGGTGGCAGATATGTGACGGTCAACGCCTTTTCCGAATTGTTTCCAGCTGCATCCTGAGCCTTCACGGTAATTCTGTTGTCTCCGGCGACAAGAGTTACATTCGCAGCTGTCCAGCTATTCGTACCAGTGGCGGTTCCACTTCCGCCAAGAGAATTTGTCCAGGTGACTTTCGTCACGCCGACATTATCGCTCGCACTGCCTGCCACATCCACAGTCGCGATCGTTGTGTTGAACAGTCCGCTGCTCGTTGGAGCGGTAATCGTCACGACCGGCGCTTGTGAATCCGTAATCGTCGAAGAAACCTCCGCCGAGTAAGTGCTTTCGTTCCCTGAATTGTCGACGGCGGTTACGGCAAAATAATATTTGGTCCCACTCTGAAGATTGGCAACGGAGTATGTCGTCACCTTACCCACCGGAATAAACGGCTGGTAACTACCGGAAGAAGTACCGTAATGAACGCGATATTCTTTTAAATCAGTTTCCGTATTGGCGCGCCATTGAATGGTCGAACTCCCATTCGGGCAGGACACGCCGGCAGGAGGTAGAGGCGGGGTGGAATCTGGTACGGTCCAGCTGACTTCATTTGAATTGGTGCTTTCACCCGCCGAATTATAGGCTCTTATGACAAAATAATAGGTGTTTCCTTCCGAAAGGGACAAACTCGAAAGTGGATACTGCGTTACCTTGCCGACTTCTTTATTGAAGGGGTAAGATGCCGGCGTCGTTCCATAATAAATACGATAGCCGGTCACTTCCCCCGCACACGCCGACCATGAAAGAATTGTCGCTGCGGATGCGATACCAGAAAAAAGTTGTAAAACAATGAATAAGCCTAGGCCGGCTATAAAGGTTTTCCGTGCCATGTTGACCCTCCCTATATTTAAATTATGGTTGCGATGATATATGTATTTCATTATCGTTTATTGTGCATCCCGTTTCATTTTTTATGAGTTTCGAAAGTTACCCATTTGTTTTGTTCGGTTACCAAATTTTCTCACGTGTCTCTGCGCCTGCTTATTCTCGGACAGGCGTCTTTCTTTCGCTTGAACATCAAGCCAGCAAATTATGTGCCATTTCCTTTACAAACTGTTTCCCAACTTTCTTCCGCAATCCCTATCGGCGGCCACAGAACCTTGAAAATCTTTAACATATTGAATATATTCAACATATCGATTGATTAGACATCGTATGCGCCGGATGCAGGGTGTAATGAAGAACCCGAAGCTTTCCATGCAAGGGTATTCTTTTGTTGCTCGCCGGAGGCCCTGTTAAAAATATAACGATTTAAAATAATTCATATATAATAAAAAAACAGCCGCCGAATCCTTCCGTATCCATTATCATACGGTAATGCTATAAGAGAATACACCTATCCTGGAAGCGGCCCGATCGATGCACCCGCCTGTGTAACCGTTCGCGGTAACCGATAAAACAATTGACCAATCATACAAATCCACGATATACGACCATCCCCTTTGTTCAGACAAAGGACACACCGAGAGATTCCGCCGTTTATAATCACCGGGAAACACCACCAGAACATTTTTATGATAGCATCGCTTGTAAAATCAACTCAAAAGGAGGCGCCATGATTATCGGAAAAATCGTTTGGGAAGATTCCAAGATGAGCGTGAATATCACCGAACTCAACACCCAGCACAAAGCACTGGCAAATCTGATCAACAATCTCTTCGACGCTGTAAAAGACGGCAAGAGCAATCAAATATTCGGCAAGTTGATCAGAGACCTAATCAAATACACTATATTCCATTTTTCCACCGAAGAAAAATATTTTGATCAATTCGCATAGCCGGAAACCAATGTGCATAAAAAAACACAAGGAATCTGTCGAAACCGTTCTGAGATTTAAAAAGATTTCGATTCAGGCGAAACCGGTCTCACCAAGGGAGTCCTCGATTATCTGAGAGACTGGTTTGTTAAACATATCATGGGAGAAGATAAAAAGTACACTGATTTTTTAAATGCCAAGGGTGTAAAATAACCCACCGGATGGTCATTCAGACACCATCTATTCGAAAAAAATCGAAACCCGACTCAAGAATTCACGAGTTGAATCAAGCAGTCCCGGTCGGTCCGGGACAGAATCGGTACCGTGAAGGACGTATGATTAAGTGCAAATTTCTTTACACATCAATGTTCTTGACATATGCTTGGTATCGGAAGAGAATCGCATACCGACTCAACCATTTGATTCCTTAACCAATGACGACCTGAAAAAACGAACCGGGAAGCCGAGAAAACGATGCAACGGCAGGCGGACGACCTGTGAGGACGGAAGGATGAAAGGCTGGCGATACGCATGGATACTCTTGTCTGTTTTCGTATGGATCCATCCCGCGAACACAGCGGATCGGGGACTGGAAGTCAATATAACCGATAGCGCCAAGAGAACGGCGCTGGTGATCGGCAACTCGGCCTATCCGAATGCGCCTTTGAAAAACCCGGTCAACGACGCCCAAGATATGGCAGCCGTTTTGAAAGCAAGCGGTTTTACCGTGGCCATCGCTTTGGATGCCGACCAACGCAAAATGGAAGAAGTGATCGCCGAATTCGGCCGGAAATTGCGGGAAGGCGGTGCCGGTCTTTTTTATTACGCCGGACACGGTATTCAAATGGACGGTACCAATTATCTCATCCCTGTGGATGCAGCGATCGAAACCCCATCGGACATCCGGTATAAAGCGGTGGATGCCGGCTGGGTGCTGGGGAAAATGGGAGACGCAGCGAACGGACTCAACATCATTATCCTGGACGCCTGCAGGAACAATCCCTTTGCCAGAAGCTCCCGAGCCGTCGATCAGGGGCTTGCCAAAATGGACGCCCCCACGGGTTCCATTATCGCCTATGCCACCGCCCCTGGATCGGTGGCAGCGGACGGCGATGGAAGAAACGGCATTTTTACTCGAAATTTAATGCATTATATACAACAACCGCGGATGAAGGTGGAGGATGTCTTCAAGAACACGCGGATGGCGGTGATGAAGGAGACGGATAATCGCCAGACCCCGTGGGAATCCTCCTCTCTTATGGGAAATTTTTATTTCAACACCAGCGACGGTGAAGCCATGGCGGCATTGCCGCCGGCCGATTCCGTGATCTTTCCACCGGAAGCAAAGGATATCGGAGAGCTGGACGATGTTATCAAAAAACGCGAAAAAGCGCAGCAAAAATGGGCGGAGTGGCAGAAGGATATGGGCGCACAATACGAAAAGGCTGCAGGATATGACGCCAACGCTCTCCTGACGCCGGAAGAAAAAATCGTTTTCTGGAAACATTTTTCGGCGGCTTTTGGATCGGACAACCCCTACTCCGAAGAGGATGATTCCATGCGACAAAAGGCTATGGAGCGCGAAGCATTTTGGCAGGAGACAATTCAAACTCCCCGGTCGGATGACGTATCTGTCCCCAACGTCCCGATTGCGGCCACCATGGCCAATTCCATAGGAATGGAATTCGTTCTCATCAAACCGGGTGCCTTTCAAATGGGCAGCCATCCCGGGGAAACCAACCGGGGGAAGGATGAGACCCGCCATCAGGTGACCCTTTCCCGGGGGTTTTATCTGCAGACCACCGAGGTGACACAGGGGCAGTGGGAATCGGTAATGGATGATAATCCGTCCATTTTTTCAGATTGCGGGGAGGATTGTCCGGTGGAGAACATATCCTGGCAAGAAACGCAGGAATTCATCGACAAATTGAATCGGCGGGAAGGAAAGACATACCGATTGCCGACCGAGGCCGAATGGGAGTTCGCTGCCCGCTCGGGCACCCGGACACCCTTCCATACCGGGAATTGCCTGTCTGCGGATCAGGCCAATTATGACGGTAATTTCCCCATGGACGGTTGCTCGACAGGTCCGCAGCGACTGGCGATCATCGCCGTAAAGAGTTTTCTGCCGAACGCTTGGGGGTTGTACGATATGCACGGCAATGTCTGGGAGTGGTGTCAAGACTGGTATGGGAAATATCCGAGCCATTCGGTGAAGGACCCCGTCGGCCCGTCATCGGGTGAAAAAAAAGTACTGCGCGGGGGGGCATGGAACGGGTATGCCAGCAATTGTCGCTCGGCCAACCGAATCGGTTACAAACCGGAAGAGCGATACGGCAACTTTGGTTTCCGCCTGGCCTTGACCGTAGCTGACTGAAGAAGATGGCATGAGCTGAAATCCAGCTCCGGCAAAAAAGATCCCCTCGAATACAACGCAGAAACAGCCATTCGCTAAAATTAATTTTTTTGTTTAAATCAGAATCGTTACCAAGAAAAACATTTTATATTGACATGAATTCGATTATGGCTCATTGTCATGTTTATCCCATTTTCGTAACGTATCTTCATAATCTTCATTTCCTTTGTAACCCTATCGGCATGAGGTGAATTATGACTCGAAAGGAAAATGATTATTTCATTTCACTTTACGATGTGGCGAAAGTCATCAACGCCTCCCTTTCACCTTCCGAGGTTTTGGAAAAAATCGTCACCTGTGTCGCAACGGCGATACAGGTGAAGGCCTGCTCCCTGCGGATCCTGGAATCTCGAAAAAAACGATTGGTGCTGGGAGCCTATTGCGGATTATCCGACGGCTATATCCGCAAGGGGCCCGTCGTGGTGAAAGAAAGCGGTCTGGATCAAAAAGCCCTGCAGGGCAAAACCATCTGGCTGAAAAACGCCCAAATCGACAAAGACTTCCAGTACAATGAAAAAGCCAAGGCCGAAGGCATCAAATCCGTCCTAGTAGTTCCGCTGATGGTCGAAAAAAAAGCCATCGGCGTACTACGGGTTTATACGGAGGAGGAAAGAACGTTTGACGACGTTGAACAAAAATTCCTGGAGGCGGTGGCCAATTTAAGCGCCATCGCGCTTGAGAACGCCAGGTTGCACCAGGCCTTGCAAAAAGACTACGACTTGCTGGTGGCGCATAAATACCGTCTGGACGACAATTAACACTTGAAGGAAACGTAAGGAGGCCCCATGACTCGTATCGGAATCAACGGTTTCGGACGCATCGGACGGCAAGTCCTGAAAGCGGTTCTGGAGCGATACCCCGAACAGCTGGAAGTTGTTGCCGTCAACGACCTTTTTGACGTTGAAACCAATATGAATCTGTTTAAGTACGATACCAATTACGGCCGATTTCAGGGAGAAGTGAAGGCCGAAGGGAATCGGCTCGTCGTGAACGGAAACCGGATAACGAGTTTTGCCTTCCGCGATCCGGCAACGATTCCCTGGGATGACGTGGGCGCGGATATCGTCGTGGAAAGCACCGGCCTTTTCAAGACAGGACCCAAAGCGGCTGCGCACATGGAAGCAGGCGCAAAAAAAGTGATCATCTCCGCACCTGCAAAAGAAGAAGATATCACCATCGTAATGGGTGTCAATCACGCGAAGTATTCTCCCCATGAACACCACATTGTCTCCAATGCCTCCTGCACCACCAATTGCCTGGCCCCTCCGGCCATGATCGTTCACCGCAAATTCGGTATCGAAAAAGCGCTGATGACCACCGTACATGCCTATACCGCAGATCAACGCCTGATGGACCTCGCCCATAAGGATCCCAGACGGGCGCGGGCCGCCGCCTTGAACATCATCCCCACCACCACCGGCGCAGCAAAGGCCGTATCGCTTGTGATTCCCGAGCTTACGGGTCGATTTGACGGGTATTCTTTGCGGGTGCCGACGCCAACGGTTTCCATCGTAGACTTTGTCGCCCTGATTGAAAAGAAAACGGATACGGAAACACTGCGGGCGGAACTCAGGAAGGCGGCGGAAGACGAATTGTCGGGAATCATGGCATGCGAAGATGAACCTTTGGTTTCCATGGACTTTAAAGGAAACCCGCATTCATCCATTATCGACATGGAATTTACGCAAGTGCTCCAAGGCAATATGGCCAAAGTCGTAACCTGGTATGATAACGAATGGGGCTATTCCTGCAGGGTGGCGGACCTGGCGGCTTATATGGCTGAAAAAGGGCTGTAAAAAGCGACAGTCGCCATCTTTTTTTCTCTTGTCCGGCAACTATAAATCGGATAGAAACCAGACTGAAATTTGCCGGGGACATCCGGCCCTTGGCTGGTCGCCCCCGACAAGTCGAAACCGATTGCAACCGGAGAGGGGATTATGTCCGAACCGCAGACCTTTTTCACGATCATCCGGGAAACGGATTGTCCGTTTTATCGCATGGGAGACGAGTTTCTGCTTTCCGGTCTCGCCTTGGCCACACCGTCGGCAAAACCAATCTGTATTATACTGGCCCGGGATATCGGCAATCTGCAAAACAGCGCCGACGAAACCGGCCCCAAGGGAAAAGGCGGTGAGATCTTTGCCTGCAGCGGTTGCAGCGGTTCCATCGAAATTGCCATCCATCACCCCTTGGTCCAAGGGGATCGATCTGAACAAATTAAAATAATAGGGAATATCGCCAATATCTTAAGTGGTTTCTCCATGTTCCGCAGCCTTACCTCACATCAAATCCAGGATTTGGTTTCGCTTATCCGTCTCGCCCAATATGGGAACGGCCAGGACATCATCCGGAAAGGAGATCCGGGGCGCCACCTCTATATTATTTTGTCGGGCCAGGTGGAGGTTCTGGATGCGGAAGAACGCAAAATCGCCCTGCTGGAAAAAGGCGAAGTCTTCGGCGAAATGAGTCTCTTGAGCGGCGAACCGGTGAATGCCACCATCCGTGTAACATCGCCGGCCAAAGTACTTTATTTTCATGGTCGCGATTTCAGCAAGGTCTTGCATAAGTATCCGCCCCTTCAACTGTATCTGGCCAAACTGCTTACCAAACGGTTGGCCAGGACAACCAATATCCGCTTGGAAGAAACCGCTACCGGCCTGAGCGGCAGTCTCGCGGAAACACCGCCGCCGGAGCTTTGCCAGACCATCAACATCAACCAAAAAACCGGCGTTCTTTCCCTGAGATTGAACAATGGAACCGCCAGAATATCGTTTCGTGAAGGAAATATCATCAAGGCCTCCTACGGCGACAAGGAAGACAAAGGTGCTTTTTTCGAAATTCTGAAAGCCAATGACGGCCATTTTCACTTTCATCCCGGAATTCCGCCTGAAGAGAACGCCTTCCCGGAAATGGGCCATTTCATGTGCCTGCTGATGGAGGGGGTAAGTCGGATG
Organism: Desulfobacterales bacterium; assembly: GCA_041740615.1. Taxonomy (GTDB): domain Bacteria; phylum Desulfobacterota; class Desulfobacteria; order Desulfobacterales; family SURF-7; genus DYJD01. The sequence goes on along the minus strand of JBGSLR010000053.1, from coordinate 44,903 downwards.
GACGAAGAGAGAGTCATAGGGAAATAATCGCCATGCCCATCAGCCCGGACTATTCATTCAATGCCAGAGAACGCCTGCTGCTCAGGTTCGGCATCCCCCTTCTGGCCGTTCTCATCCGGTTGTGGAATCGCAGTTGTCGAAAAACGGTGATCTTTCTCCGGAAGGATGAAGAACAACTGATCCGGCGACATTCCGGGTGCATATACGCCACCTGGCATCAGCGCATGTTTTATTTTTTCCATTATTTCGGTCCCCAAAAAGTGATCATGATGATCAGCCAGAGCAAGGACGGCGAATACGCCACCGCCGTCGCCCGCCACTTGGGTTTCGATGCGGTTCGGGGCAGCGCCAACCGCGGCGGGAAAAGCGCCATGCTGGCGCTCATACGCCGGCTCAGAAGGCAGTATGCCAAGGCCGGCATGATGGTCGACGGCTCCCAGGGGCCTCCGCGGGTTCTGAAAATTGGAACCGTCAGACTGGCCCGTGCCACCGGCAAACCGGTCATTCCGGTAATTTGCGGTGCCCGCCGTAAAATCGTCTTCAACAGTTGGGACCGCTATTTTCTGCCGATCCCCTTTTCCGATGTCGTCGTCATTCACGGAACCCCCCGACTGATTCCGGACAATGCCTCCAACACGGAATGCGAAACCATCCGCCAGGAAATCGAACGGGAAATGAACCACCTGGCCGATCTGTGCGACGGCTGGTGGGGAGGAAATCCAGTGGGCAAACCCGGTTTTGATTTGCCTGCCAACTGATCCGACTCCCAAATCGGCGACCGTAACGGAGGCGATGGAACAACCTTATGAAACGCACATATTCCCTGTCGATGATGGTATTGTTCGCTGCGATGGTCAGTGATTTCGATCGCTTTCGGAAGGAGCAGAAAGGCAACGTTCTCTTTTTGATCGATAAAAAGGATGAGTTGTTTGATTGGCAACAATCAATGGAAATATTTGAAAGCGATGTTCCGGTGCAGTACATCATTCATCCCGACGCCACGCATTTGAACATTCATTTCCTCTGCGCGTCGGAAATCAAAATATGGCTGCATACAATTTCGACAACCCGTTGATGAATCATCCGTGGTTTCCGTTCTTTCATGTATGCGTTCATCGGTTTCGTTGTCAATTTCTCAAACATTCTCCGGCAGTTTCCTCTTTCCGATAGAGTGCTTCATTAAACCGGACCGTTTTGATATTCGGGAGTTCTGCGATTTTGCGCATCACCTCGAGTCCTTCCGTGTCATAATTTTCTATCATGGTTTCGGTAACCTCAACCGGTTCGTCCAGAGAAATACCAAGTTTTGCAGGCCGCAGACGCCAACCCTTTGCGATATCGGATCCCCCTACCAGATTTGTCGGTACGATGAAATCGCCGGGACGCATATAGGCCTTCAAATATCGTGGGTTGACGTATTTTATCGAGACCGCACCGTCCGGATCGATGTGGGACCTGGAGCCTTCCGGGAAAAGAAGAAAGCATTCCCGCATCACCTCTCTAAACAGAGTGTAATCCTTTTCGCTCACCTCTTCCATGACCTGAGAAATCCGGTTATCGTTGATGAAGCCCACAAGCGCCTCTTTCTGTTCCCCATCGATAAAGCCGGCATGTTTTTCGAGCATGCCGCTGTCACGAATGACGGATTTAAACTCTTCGAATTCCAGTTTTTTCATCAAGTACAGACCGGCATCGGGGAATTTGATGAGACTCTGGGTTCTTCTAGCGGTTTTTCTAAGTTCTTCGGCGAGTCCCTGGGTTTTAACGGCCGTTGTCTTCTGGGAGGGTACCGTTACGAACAGGTTGCCGACATTCGCGGCACCATTTCTCAACACCAGATTGGAAAACATCCGGGGGCCCACCACCGTGTTGCAATTCTTCGTCAGATCGTCAAAACCAAGTTTTCGAATCACACTTCTGACAAAATAGGGCCCAAGATACCCCTCGTGATGTCCAATAAAAAAAACACGATGCCCTTTATTTTTAATTTCAGCGACCCGACGCAGTGTACCGACGACATCTGCGGATTCGATTTCGCGAGGATCGCCGTACTTAAATGAATAGCGGCGATTGTCTTTATCAACGAGAATGATATCGATGACCATTTTTCGTTCCAGGAATTCGAAAAACCGGTGCCAGAAAGCAGAATCCGGCAGTACTGGAAAAATGGATCGATCAAAAGCAAATTGAACAGCCAGCAACTGCTCGAGGCGGCTTTTTGAAAACTCTTGAAAAAATTTATGCTGGAGAAGCTGGTTTTTCTTTTCCTGCAATTTTTGCCGGGCATGGGGGAAGTGTTGCGTAAGGTCCAAACCATGTTTGGAGCAAAACTCCATGATTTCTTCCAGCAACACGATGTGTTTCTCATTTTGCGGGGGAAGCCGCAGCGAATACAGTTTTGTCCTTCCAAACTCCACCAGTTCTTTAAAATTCAACTGGTTTTTCCAGCTGCGGAGCTTGACAATGAGGCTTCGAAAACAGAGAAACTTCATCAAAAAACGCTGAAACCCTTCCGACACCCTGTCAGCGGCTTCGGCGATCCAGGAAAAAACGGAAAACATTCTATTAAAGGCGTTGTATAATCGCCTCCTTCCATCAAGCGTCACAAATAACTCTTCCAGTTTGTCCTTATTGTTTTGAAGGAATTTGATAATTTCTTCCGGGTTGGATTTTTCTTTCGCGCTGTCCCACCATTTCTGCAATGGTATTCGATCCATTCTTTTCACCATCTTTTCTGACATATTTCAGCCTGTGACTCCATAACCTATCCAGAAAATTACTCGTTAACTACAAGGAAGTTATCGGAAATATTTTGATATATCATCCATGGTCATCCGTCAACTCGCGAAAGGCCTCCAGCTGTTCCATCTGCCCCATCACACCAATCAGATCATCCGGATGCAGCAAAAATTCAGGATTCGGATTGGGATACAACACCCCCGTTCGCAGAATCCCCACAACGTTCACTCCTGTGATCGTCCGGATCCTGGATTCACCGATGGTCTTTCCAATGAGGGGGCTGGCCTGATCCAGCGCCACCCAAGTCAATTCAATCAGCAGGCAGGCGTTTTGAAGCTGGGTGAGCACCTGGTAGGCTTTATCGGAATCATACAAGGGGCGATACAATTCCCGCCGAACTTCATCGGTGTATTGCTGAATGCGATCAACGGAAAAATTCAGGTGCAATAAAGCCTGCCGTGTAAACTCCAAACCGGCTTCGAATTCAGGTTGCACTACGTGGTATACGCCATGGGTGTGCAGTTCTTTCATTTGTTCGATTCCTTCCGCACGGGCCACAATTTTCAGTCCATGATTCAGTTTCAACACCTGCGCAACAATGGCCTGGGCGACGATCGCGACCGGGATGGTGATCAGAAACAGTTTTGCGGTGCCGACTTCCGCCGCTTCCAGAATGATCTCCTGACCGGCGTCGCCGAAAATAACCGGGAAATTGTTTGATTTGATCCCTTCGAATCGCCTTGAGTCCAGCTCCACAATCACAAAGGGAATGTCCATGCGGCTCAGCACATCGGCGACACCCTTCCCGACCCTGCCCCCCCCGGCGATGACGATATGATTCCGCAATCCGGTTTCGGGAATGTTTACGGTCTGCAACTGGAAAGGCTGTCGAAGCCAGCGCTTACGGAGCGAGTAAAGAGGCGCCGCGAGCCGGGATGCGAAAGGCGTCATCAGCATGGTGATAACGGTCGTTGTCAGCATCAATGCAAAACACTCTTCTGAAATCGAATTCGTCTGCACGCCGATTCGTCCGAGAACAAAAGAGAATTCACCGATCTGGGAAAGCCCCAGGCCCGCCGCCAGAGGGACAATATTGCCGTATCGAAAGATTTTGCATATCAATCCGAAAATCAACCCCTTGCCGACCATTACAATACCGACCAGAAGCAGTACGGTTTTCCAATTGGAAATCAGAAAAAACGGATCCAGCAGCATCCCCACCGACGTAAAAAACATGAGACTGAAAATATCCCGCAAGGGGATGATCTCGCTCAAAGCCTGATAGCCATAGTCCGATTCGCTCAGCACCATCCCGGCCACAAACGCTCCAAAGGCGAAAGAGAGTCCGAACAGATAGGTGCCGTATCCCACCCCCAGCCCCATGGTGGTGGTTGCCAAAAAGAACAGCTCCCGGGAGTTCCAGGTGGCCACGTATTTCATGATCCGCGGAATAACGCGCGTGCCGATGACGATCATGAGGATAAGAAAAAAAGCCGCTTTCAAGGCGGCCGCGCCGAGGGCCGGCAAGCCCGCTTTGGGGTCGTTCAATTGCGGAAGGATAATCATCATGGGAACCACCGCCAGATCCTGCACGATGAGCATGCCGATCATGACACGGCTGGACAAGGTTCCCATCCAGCCCTGGTTTTCCAGTGTTTTCAGCAACACCATGGTGCTGGAAATCGAAATCAGGGCTCCGAACCAGATGGAAGCCACCCATTCCAATCCCAACCAGCGGCCGATGCCGTAGCCATACCCCATGGTCAGAAGGATCTGGATCGACGTCCCGAAGAGGGCGATATTGCGAACCGGTTTCAGTTCCGAGATGGAAAATTGTATCCCCAAGGCAAACAACAGCAGGGCGATACCGATTTCCGCCAGCATTTCGATCTCATGAACCCCGGAAACGGTCACACCGCCGGTATGGGGCCCCACTGCGACACCGGCTAGAATATAGCCGAGAATCAGAGGCTGCTTCAAAATTTGAGCGATCACGCCACCGATCAACGCGGCGGTTACGATGATGGCGATATCTCCGGCAATCCCCATGAGCCACCCATTTTACAATCATCCGTTATGATGTTACCCGAACATTCATCATGTCGTTCTTTTTATAACCCGATCATGAAAAACGCAAGCGCCGCCGGAAGATTTGATCTTGAAGAAACCGATTAAAAAGGGCATTCTCGGTTCGAAAACATTTCCTGGAGGACAAAGGAGATCCATGAAACAGATTCTCATCATCGGCAGCGGCTTTGCCGGCCTGAACGCCGCCAAGGTTCTGGCCGGTGGGAAAAACGTCGGCATCACACTGATCGACCGTAACAACTATCACCTGTTTCAACCTCTGCTCTACCAGGTAGCCACGGCCGGTTTGAGCCCTGCCGAAATTGCCGTCCCCATCCGCAGTCTCTTCGCATCATACGCCAACGTCCGGGTTTTTCAGGGAGAGGTGATCGACATCGCTCCGAACGACAATCTCGTTCATACGGATATCGGCGAATTTTACTATGACTATCTGATTCTGGCATGCGGCGCGCGACATTTTTATTTCGGCAACGCGGCCTGGGAAGAATTTGCACCCGGACTGAAAACGGTCGAACAGGCCGTTGAAATCCGGAGGCGCATTCTCAGCGCATTTGAAAAAGCCGAAACCATCTCGGACATGCAGGAAAAAAGCCGTTTACTGACCTTCCTGATCGTCGGTGGGGGCAGCACCGGTGTGGAGCTGGCCGGCGCCATCGCCGAGTTGAGCCGTTTCACCTTTGCCAGAGACTTTCGAAATATCGACCCGACAATGGCCCGGATTATACTGGTGGAGGCAGGTCCACGGATATTACCGACATTTTCGGAGGGACTCTCGGCGGCTGCCCGGGTCGCCTTGGAACGTCTTGGCGTGCACGTATGGACATCCAGAAAAGTCGCGCGTATCGACCGGGAAAAAGTAACGATCGACGGAGAGACCGTCGCGGCGGCAACCATACTGTGGGCGGCTGGAATCCAGGCGTCGGGGTTGAATCGATTTCTCGGAGGAACCCTGGACCCCATGGGCCGAATCATCGTGGAGCCGGACCTCAGCCTCAAGGAGCATAACCATATTTTTGTGGTGGGGGATCAGGCCCATGTCGCCCGTCAACAAGGGCGTCCCCTGCCGGCCATCGCGCCTGTCGCGCTGCAACAAGGGCGATTCGTGGCCCGAAACCTGTTGCGCGAAATCAAAGGCCGAAAAAGAAAATCATTTCATTACAAGGACAAAGGTCAATTGACGACCATCGGTCGCAAAAAAGCGGTCATGGAATTCGGCGGCATCGAGCTGCAAGGATTCTGGGCCTGGATGGCATGGCTGGTGGTCCACATCTACTACCTGATGGGATTCAAGAACCGCCTGTTCGTCCTCCTCCAATGGACCATATCCTACTTGAATTACGAAAAAGGTGCGCGTCTGATCGTCCGAAAAAACTGGCGTTTTTACGGACCGGAAAAAGAAAAAGACGGATGAAACCAATGACACCCCAAGAAGTGGAACAAATCAAGAAATGGCAGACGTCCAATACCACCGAGATTTCGCTCCGGCTGATCCTCACCGGTCATGAACAGGATCTCCCGTTCACTTCCTTTTGTGAGGACCTCACGCGGCTGGCGCCCCGGATTGTTCTGAAAAAAGAAACGGACGAAACCACCTCGATCCCCGGCATCCGGATTGGAGAACGGATCACCTACCAGGCGATTCCACTGGGCCTGGAGCTTCCCCCCTTTCTCGCAGCGCTCGGCCCTGAAAAACCGGCGGCGGTTATTTCCGAAGCGCTTCGATTGACGCTGGATCGCCTGGTCCTGCCGGTCTTCCTGAAGTTGTTCATCGCCCCCCATTGCCCGTTCTGCCCGGCAACGGTTGATCGAATGATTTCACTTGCCGAATCCAACCGTTTGATTCGACTTTCCATTATCGATGGCGCCCTGTTTCCGGATATCGCCGCTGAGGATCGGATTCAGTCTGCACCGACCCTGATCCTGGACCGCTTTCGCTGGTCTGGGTCCATTGAGCTTTCCGAGGTGGTCCGCATCATGGTGGACAGGGATCCCGCCGATCTGGGAGGCGACACGCTCCAAAGCATCCTGCAGGGCGGCGGCGCTTCCCAGGTGGCCGGAATGTTGCGTGACGCCCGGAAAATATTTCCGGCCTTTCTGACCCTGCTCACCCATCCGCGCTGGACGGTCCGTCTGGGCGCCATGGTGGTGATGGAAGAACTTATCGAATCGGACATCCACCTGGCTCGCCAAGCCGCTCAACGCTTGCGGGAAAAATTCCACGAATGGGACGATTCGGTCAGGGGGGACATGATCTATCTGTTGGGTGAGATCGGTGATCCGGAAGTGTTACCGCTCTTGGAAGGTGTCCTTGGTGAAACCCGCAACAGCGATGTCGCCGCTGCGGCGACGGAGGCGATCCAATCCATCAGATTGAAAACGGGTGTTCCTTTCGGATCCGGACATTCACCTTGCGGACATGGCGCTTGAAAATCCCCATGCCGCCGCCTTCACTGACTACCTGCAACACCTTTTGTGGGGCATGAGGCACCACGCCGGATATCACGGTAACCGGGGTCGCGGCATAGATTTTTTCCAAGAGCGGAGTCGAGGCCCCCAGGACAGCCACTTCCCGGCAGCCTGCCGCGGCGCGGAGGATATCGTCCATCGTGCCGTTTATCAGGGCCGTCGCCGTGATCAAGGCCACCTGGCAGCGTGGCAGAATCTGGTGAACCGCCAGCGCCGGCAGCAAATCATGGCCGACGGGCGCGGTTTTCTCCTCAAATATGCTCAGGGAAGAGACCCGGCCGCGAATCTTTGCAACTAGGGGAACGAAATGACCGATCATGCCGACGGAATCGGTTGACCGCAATTCGATGATGTCCAGAATGTCGCCGGCTTCATAGGGCTGCGCTTCCGTGTTGATGAGGGCGTTGGCGGTCGCGATGGCGACGGCCGATGCGATGGCGTCCCTCGACGATAACAACGTCAGCAGGTCACCGGCCGGTCTGCCGGCAAGGGGCCTCATTTCTTTGAAAACAGTGCACCCGAAGGTTTCAACACCGTGAAATGTATAGGCGAGACCACAGCGGCCGCCTTCCAGCAGCACTGCCGTGTAACCCAGCCCGATCCGGACATCTTGGACCATGACACCTTCCGAAAGGGGCATGGCTTCGGCTTTCAATTTTTCTCTGATTTTCACGTTCGGATTCCCCTTTCCCACGCTCCGGATAGACACGCTCTTACAACAAAAGTTCTTATACGCGCTTCTGACAAATCTGACAACCACCCCTGTTGCATCCTCGATATCCAGCCAAGGAATCATCCACCTTACGTAATTCGCATTTGCCTTTTCCCCCTTACGAATTGACATGCCTACCGTCATTTGGTAGTTTGCCGGAAACGATCAGACAAACGAGGTGATCCATGTGCGATACGTTCGTCGCCCTACCCCCTGTTACCACCGACGGTTCCGTCATTTTCGGGAAAAACAGCGATCGGGAACCCAACGAAGCCCAGGTTCTTGAATTTCATCCCCGCCGACACGCCGACGCCGGTCATGTCGGCAACGTCCGATGCACCTATATGGAAATACCCGAGGTTCGGGAAACCAACGCCGTACTCCTGTCCCGCCCTTTCTGGATGTGGGGAGCGGAAATGGGCGCCAACGAAAAAGGCGTTGTCATCGGAAACGAGGCCGTATTCACCAAAATGCCCTACGATCGGAAGGGGGGACTCACGGGTATGGACCTGCTCCGGCTTGGTCTGGAAAGATCGGGAACGGCGGAGGAAGCCCTTGAAACCATTGTGCGACTTTTATCAGACCATGGGCAGGGCGGTGTCTGCGGCTATGAAGACAAAAAAATGGTCTACCACAACAGTTTCATAATCGCCGATCCCGCTGGTGCATGGGTACTCGAAACATCCGGGCCCCTATGGGCCGCATTGAAAATCAAGGATATTCACGCCATCAGCAACGGTCTGACCATCGGAGAATCCTTTGATCGCAGCCATCCGGAATTGGTTGAAACGGCCAGACGCAAGGGATGGTTGAAGAAAGGCGCAACATTTCATTTTGCGGCCTGCTATTCGAACTGGCTCTACACGACCTTCTCCGCCTGCCGTAAACGGCAACAGCGATCCACATCGGTGCTCGGCGCCCGTAATGACTTGAAAATACAAATTGCGGATGCGCTATCGCTCCTGCGGGATCATACAGGCGATGACTATCGACCCGATTCCCACTTCCTGACCAGCCATCTCTGCGTCCACGCCGGCAACGGACTGACCCGCAATTCCGGAACCACCGGGTCTTTTGCCGCCCAACTGCAGCCGGACCGGCGAACTTTCTGGGCCACCGGTACGGCCGCGCCCTGCACTGGCGTTTTCAAACCGATCCGATTTTCCGAAACACCCCTTCCGGATCTGGGCCCCCCGCCGGGCAGCAGCTTCGACACCCAAACCCTCTGGTGGCGTCACGAATATTTCCACCGACAGGTGCTGTGCGATCTCACCACCCGCGGCCGGCTCTTTGCAACCGAACGGGATCAACTGGAACAAGAGTTTATGACGGAAGCGGCTCAACGGGAAACGGACTTTTTCGCCGATTTCACCCGGCAGGCTTTTGATCGGGCGGACGGTTTCATCGCGAGATGGCTGCCCCTGGTGCAGGCGCAGCCGGTTCAACGATCCAGCGGCCTGGCGTTTCGGCGTTACTGGAAAAAACAAAACCGAAAAGCCGGAATGACCATTACCTGCAACGGTCATTAGAAAACGTTTCAAAAACACCACTCGCGTCCAAGTTCGCGAAGTGAACATGTCAACTGCATCGAAAGGACGAACATGAAAACCAGAATTACGGAACTTTTCGGCATACGCTATCCCATACAGTGCGGCGGAATGCTCTGGCTGGCGACACCCGAACTGGCGGCCGCCATCAGCAACACGGGCGCCATGGGGAACCTCACTTCCGGGAACTATAACGCGGCCGATGAATTGCGGGCGGCCATCGACCACACCCGAAAGTTGACCCCCAACCCCTTCATCGTCAATATCACCACCATGCCGTCCATTCGTTTGCCCCTGGCGTTGCTGCAGGATTTTTTCCGGGTCTGCTGTGAAAAGCGCGTCACCGCGATTGAAATCGCCGGTGCGCCGGTGGATACCTTCCTGGGCGCGGAGTTCATTCCCATGGCCAAGGAAGCCGGCGTCAAGGTGCTCCATAAGGTTGGCACGGTCAAACACGCCGTCCATGCCGAAAAGGTCGGCTATGACGCCGTCACCGTTGCCGGTTTCGAGGAAGGGGGGTTCCCGCACCGGGACAATGTATCCACCATTGTACTGGTGCCCAAGGTTGTCGAAGCGGTGGATATTCCCGTGTTGGCGGCGGGCGGGATGGCGGACGGCAAAAGCCTGGCGGCCGCTTTATCCCTCGGGGCGGACGGCATCATGATGGCCACGCGTTTTCTGGCGACAACGGATAGCGGGGTTCATCCCAACATCTATCAAACCCTGCTGGATAAAAACGAAAACGACACCGCGCTGCAACTGCAGAAACTACTCCAGGGATTCGGGCTTCAGGTCCGTGCGCTGCGCAATGACATCATGCGCAAAATTGAGTCCATCGAATCCAGCGGAGGCGATCTGTCGGAACTGCTACCCCTGATCTCCGGAGAAAGGGCCCGCAAGGTATGGCAAAACGGCAATATCGAAGAAGCCATGCTGACCATCGGCCAGTCGGTGGGCCGCATCACGGACATCCCTTCGGTGAGCGATTTGGTTTCACGTATGATTCTGGAAGCGGAAGAAGCCCTGCGCAAGGCCATGGAAAAAGTCCGCGCCGATTGATTGAGTCGATTCATGAAGCCCATTGTCCAGATAAAAAGTATTCCCCTGTCGGAACTGAAGGAAATCATCGGTCTGGTGGCATATGAAAAGGGGCGCGTGGTTCGGCGGGAATTGTCCCGCAACGAAGCCTTGACGATTCATGTTTACGCCGTTGAAAAAGGCCTTACCATCAGCCCCCGCATTAATCCCGGAGACGCCTTGCTGCAGCTCCTGGAAGGAAAGGCGCTGGTCACGATCGCTGGAAACGGAAAGACGGCCGACGCCGGCCGGAGCATTCCGCTGCCGGCCGGCGTCCCTTGCGAGATCACGGCCGTGGAGCGTCTGAAAGCACTGCTCACGGTCATTCGGCAACCGGATCTGATCGAAATCGACAAGTCCGATGAATAACAACCAAAACCATATTTCTCATGACAGGAGGACTCCATGGAACTGAAAACCGTTTCCATCCATAACCCGGCGCACCTAAATCTGATTCTGGGACAATCCCATTTCATCAAAACCGTTGAAGACATTTATGAAGCCATGGTCAACAGTGTTCCCATGGCCAAATTCGGTCTGGCCTTCTGCGAAGCATCGGAAAAATGTCTGATCCGACATACCGGTACGGATGAAGAGTTGGTGGACCTGGCGCGGCAAAACGCTCTCCAATTATCCGCCGGTCATAGCTTTATCCTGTTCATGAAAGACATTTTCCCCATCAATGTGTTGAATGCGATCAAAAACGTGCCGGAAGTATGTCGGATTTATTGCGCCACCGCCAATCCGCTGGAAGTGGTGATCGCCGAAACAAAACAGGGACGCGGGATACTGGGCGTTGTTGACGGATTCTCCTCCAAAGGCATCGAAACCGATGAGGACATCAGCGCCCGCAAACAATTGCTGCGCCGCTTCGGCTACAAACAGTAGCCCGCCCCGCGAGGATCAAGAAGTGGTTTCCCCCAAAAACATCCATCGGACGCGACATCGGTTCCTGTTCGCCTGTTGTCTGCTGGCGACGCTATTGTCCGCCCTTCCGACCAGCGCCGGAAGCCGCGATCCCCGTGACATTTTCAGACGGCATTACGAGGCCGTCGGTGGACTGGAACGCCTTCGGAACCTGAAAACAGGTTATTCGGAAGGCGTCATTTTTTTCGACGGTTTGGAGGGCCGATTCAAGCAATGGGAAGCGCATCCCGTCTCTTTTCGCCTGGAGGAAGACTACGGCATTTTCCGACAAACGTCCGGAGATGACGGCGTGGAGGCATGGGGGAAAGACGCCAACGGTAAAGTGATGGTCCAGCGGGACGAGGAGACCATCCAACGCCGCATCATCCAATGGCATTTCGAAAACTTCGAGCACTTGGATCCCCGATCCGATTTTTTCACCCTGGCCGATGAAGGTCAAACACTCATTGACAGCCGTCCCTGTCACGTAATCCGGATGTCAAACCGGTTGAACAGCGACCTCAGCCGGTTTTACTTTGATGCGCAAACCTTCTTGCTCCGCCTTCTGATCGTCAAACAGCCGGATATTGAAATCCATACCCGCTATTCGAACCATCGCGAAATCGATGGGCTGGTGCATGCCTTTTACGAGGTTTCCCGCATCCGACCGCTGGATAAAGAAATCCGCATTTGCACCGAACAGTTCCAGCCAAACGTGGAAATTGCGCCATCGACATTCAAAGTACCCGCCGATCAAGCAACGGAAGTTCATTTCGATGCCGGAGACCGCGCCGTCGAAATTCCGTTTGAGCTCATCGAAAACAATATTTTTCTGCCGGTCGGTATGAATTGCGACAAAAGGTTGTGGCTGTTGGACAGCGGCGCATCCATGTCGGTCATTGATTCCGGATACGCCGTCGAACAGGGGCTGACGCCCCGTGGCCGATTGAAAGGTCACGGTTTCGGAGACAATTTCGATCTTTCGTTCGTAGAACTTCCCGCTTTTCAGGTGGGCGGCATCCGTATGGATTCCCAGAAGATCTTCACCTACAAGGGACTGGCCGACGGTTTTCATGAGCCGCCGGCGGTGGGCATCCTCGGATTTGATTTTCTATCGCGCTTTGTCACCAGGATCGACTACGACCGCAAGACCATATCCTTCTTCGCACCGGAAACCTTTATATACAAAGGTCCCGGCATCCTGATCGATGCGCCGCTCAAATACAGGACCTTTTGTCTCGACGCCATGGTGGACGGAGAATATCGCGGTAAATGGACCATCGATATCGGCGCCTTCAGTTCTTCTTTCAACTACCCCTATGCGGACAGCCACGGTCTTTTAAAAAGAACCGGCGTCGATCGGTTGAGCCGCGGCATGGCAGGGATCTATCGGGAACGGACGGTCCGTTTTCAAACCTTTCAATTGGGCGGATTCACCATTGACAAGCCACTCATCAACATCCCCCTGACCGCGGATACCGGAGCCGGTATCCGCGGTGAGACCATCGGCAATATCGGCAATTCACTACTGCGGCATTTCATCGTTTACCTTGATTATAACCGCCAGCAAATCATCCTTGAACGCGGGACCCATTTCAACCAACCGCCGGAAACGGATAAAAGCGGACTGACCATGGGCTGGATGGAGAGCGGATATCCCATCGTGGTTCTCGTTGCAGCCCGATCTCCGGCTGAAAAATCAGGAGTACAGGTCGGCGACACCATTCTCGCCGTCAACGGCATCGATCTGACCTACTTTTCCGGACTGCTGCCGATATACCGTTTATTCCGCGAAAAGGCCGGCACGATCTATATCATCCGGCTGAAACGGGAAGAACAGATCATCGAGACCGCTTTGGAATTGGCGGAAATGTATCCATGAGTGTGCGACGGAAATCCGGAACTCCTTGTTTGACATACAAAAAGATTTTGAATTATACTGGGTTTGCTTGTTACGAGCATGTCGATTCCCGACAACAAGCATCAATTACATCCAAAAAGCCAAACTGAATGATTAAACGAGCCAAAACCACCATATCCAGCGACCTGTCCGTAAGCCTGGTAATTGTCATCAGCCTGGTTTCCATCGTGATCATTTCTTTGATCTATACCTTTCTGAAACAGAATTCCGATCGGATCTGGCAGCAGAAAACCGAAGAACTGGTTTCCTATCTTCAGAACAGCCTGAAGCTTCCGGTTTGGAACGTCGATGAAAACAGCATCAACGGAATCTGCAACATCATCCTGGAAAACGAGCTGGTCACCGAGTTACGGATCACGGATCCCCACGGCATGATTTTTTTCGAAGGGAAAAAAGATATCGGGCCCGCGGCCATCAAAATACACGAAAAAATTTATTACGATCGCTTGTTCATCGGCAACATCTTTATCGAGATGACCCCAAAGGCGTATGAGGAAAAGAATCGACGCCTGGTATGGATCAGCATCGCTTCCTTTTTCGTCATCATCCTCGTCATGGTGACCGCCACCAGTCTGCTGCTGCGCATTTTTTTGCGCAATCCCCTGGACCAGCTGCTCAACCGGATCGAACGGATCAGCAAAGGTGATTATCAAATCGAAACAAATCCGGTGCGGCAGATTGAACTCCAGACCATTATCGCCGATTTCAATGAAATGGCGCGGGAAATTGAACGGCGCGAAAAAAACCTGACCGCCGTCAACCGGCGCCTGGAACAGGAAATCGGGGAGCGCAAGGAGGCCGCCGAAGCGCTCAAGACCTCGCAACAGAGTTATCAGGAAATATTCAACGGAACACATGACGCCATATTCATCTATAATTCGAAGACGAAAAGGGTTATCGATGTAAACCGGTCCATGATGCGCATGTTCGGTTGTACTTATGAAGAGGCGCTGGAAATGACGGCCGACGAATTTAGCTTCGGCAAGCCGCCCTATACACGGGAGCATGCCAAGGAGTGGTTGCGGAAGGCCATGACGGAAGGCCCCCAACTGTTTGAATGGCTCTCCAAACGAAAAAACGGCGAACTTTTCTGGAGCGAAATATCCCTGACCAGTTCCAATATCGGCGGACGGGAATGCATCCTCGCCAGTGTCCGGGATATCAGTCCGCGAAAAAAAGTCGAAGAGGAGTTGGCCAAGATTCAGTCGCTGATGCTTACCGCCATCGAACACTCACCGGCCGGCATTATCGTGGCCGATGCTCCGGATGTCAAAATACGGATTGCCAACTCGGCGGCCCTGGGAATCCGCGAAGGCTCCCCCCAGGCGCTCACCGATATCCCAGCCGAATTGCACCCCAAACGGTGGCTGGCCTATCACCCCGACGGCACCCTTTTTTCATCGGAGGAACTGCCGTTGACCCAGGCTGTCCTGCACGGAAAAACCATCCGCAACATGGAAGTCATCATTCAACGGCCGGACGGCCCCAAACGATGGGTGCTCGCCAATGCGGCGCCGATATTGAACGCCGTCGGCAAGATCATCGCCGGCATCGTTGTCTTTCCGGATATCACGGACCAGAAACAAGCGGAACGAGAGCTTAGAGAGTCGGAAGAAAAGCTGAACACCATCCTGAAATCCATCCCCGACATCATCTACCGGTTGGATACCGAGGGCCGCATCGAATTTATCAGCGAGGCGGTCGCAGCTTACGGGTATTCTCCGGAAGAGTTGATCGGCAAGGACATTCTGGTCCTGATTCATCCGGAGGATCATGAGGCGGCTGCTTCGCGGGTCAATGAACGCAAAGCCGGCGACCAGAAAACAAGACATTTGGAAGTCCGTATCCTACCCAAGGATTCCGGTCAGGCCGCTCCCCAGTTCGCCATCACCGCCGAAGGGCTTTATCATCGAGACGACGCTGGGCGGGAGATTTTCATCGGCACCCAGGGAATCGCCCGGGACATCAGCGATCGTCTGCGAATGAAGCAGGAAAAGGAACGATTAGAGGCGGAGCTGCGCCAAGCCCAAAAAATGGAGGCCATCGGTACGTTGGCAGGCGGCATCGCTCATGATTTCAACAATATTCTCAGCGCCATTTTCGGCTATGCCCAACTGGCCCAGCGATTTACCGCCGAACATCCAAAACTCGCACAGTACCTGGATCATATTTATTCCGCAAGTCAACGGGCCAAAAGCCTGGTGCAGCAAATCCTGCTGTTCAGCCGCCAGGAAAAATCACAAAAAATACCCTGCGATATCAGCATCATTATCAAGGAAGCCATGAAGCTGCTGCGGGCCTCGTTACCGACTACCATTGAAATCCGCCAGAATATCGCTTCCAACCAGGGGATCGTGGTCGCCGATCAGACCCAGATCCATCAAGTATTGATGAATCTTTGTACCAATGCGGCCCACGCCATGCAACAAAAGGGCGGAATTCTGGAAGTCGGCTTGACCGCGGAACACGGCGCCACCAATCGCCATTCCGACCGCTATTTAAAACTGTCGGTCCGTGATACGGGCTGCGGCATGGACAAGGCCATCATGGAACGCATTTTCGAACCCTATTTCACGACCAAGGATGTGGGCGACGGCACCGGCATGGGGCTGGCGATGGTGCATGGGATCGTCAAGGCCCATGGCGGGACCATCAACGTATCCAGCGATGTCGGCCAGGGCTCGCTGTTTGAAATTTACTTCCCGGTCATCGAAGCGGAGGTGAACGCCGAAACACCGACGCCGGAATCCATGCCCACCGGCAAGGAACGCGTCCTGTTTGTGGATGATGAGCATTTCCTGATCGATATCGGCCGGGATATGCTGGAAGCATTGGGCTACTCGGTGGAGCCCCATACCGACCCCCTTGCGGCTTTCGAAGCCTTCCGGGCGAATCCGGATCGATTTGATCTGCTGATCACCGATCTGACCATGCCGCACATGACCGGCGAACTCCTCATCACGGAAATCCGAAAAATCAGACCCGCCTTCCCCGCTATCCTGTGTACCGGTTTCGGAAAAAAACTGAACGGCCAAAAAATGACGGAACTCGGCGTCTTCCATGTCATGAACAAACCCATCCGACTGGCGGATCTGGCCAAGGCGGTACGGGACTCCCTGGATAAAATCCCATCATAGCCATTTCCCCCGGAAGGATGTCGGCGGATCTATGAACGGGATCCGGTTTGCTGCCGCGATCGTCCGGCTTCAATCTGTTCCAGAAGGGCTTCGATACGCAAAAAAACGCTGTTTTCGTTGTAATTCCTTACATCCGCATGATCCACATCCACCATAACGGCCGGGACGCCGGTGGTTTCGGTGATGGCTTTCTGTTGATCCATCTGCATCAGCGAATAGGGTTTGCAACTGCGATTGCTGGCAAACACCACGCCGTCGATGGCGGCTCTTTGGATGGCCGCGGCCATGGCGTTGCGACGCAACGTCATACCCTGGGGACAGATGGAGAAATTCTGAATACGGGCGAGATATTGCAGGGGATCATCGCCCGGATCGAAAAAAGTCGGCGTGTATTCGCCTTCCAGGCATCCCAGACAATACGTATAGGAAGCCGTAATGATATTGGCTCTCAGATCGGCCAGTCGCTGCTGCATTTTCCGGAGCTGATGCCATGGTGCAATATTGTCCCACAGCAGTCGGTACTTTTCGTCCGGAACCGGATAGATGCCCTGTTCCATGCGCGTCTCGGTTTCATCCGCCAGCATTCGGTAGTGCGCCACCAGCTCCGGTGTCCCCCGCATGGTTAGGGTCGGCGCCATCTGTACAAAAGAATCAAACGCGGTAATCCCGGAAGGGCGATGTTCTGCGCAACGCATGAATCGCTTCCAATGCATGGAAGCGTCACTGGAATGCCTCACGGCCGCCCGCACCCTCTCCATATCGAACCGCTGCCCGGAAAGTCTCTCGATGGTGTCGATGAGATCCCTGAATTGCAGCCGGATATACGCCAGATCTTCCGGTTGTTGCCGATCATAACAGAACGGTACATCCAGAACGAAATGGGGGATATTCCATTCCCGATGGTAGACGTCGAACCATTTGACCAGCAGAGAACAGTTGTTGTTGTTGGATATCAGAAGATGGGGCCTGGGCAGTCGGCCGGCGGGAGAAGCCGGCTCATCGTCAAACGCGCTGCCCATATCGATCCTGGCATAGGAACAGAGATCCATGGAATACCCCAATTTCTCCGCTTTTTCAGACTGCAGGGGACCGTATCCCCTTGCCGCGGTCATGGCGGCAAAGCTCTCGGGAACCGCGTACACGACATTTTCGAATCCAAGCAGTATCTCCGCCGGCACGACGATGGCGATCCACACGACAAAAGCCCCCTCCTGAGCCCTCACCGCGTTGGTGAAGTAATTCCGGGTCATGATTTCCGTCAGGCGCTTGCCGGATTCCGTTTTAACAAATGCCGCCATGGTTCCTCCTATGGGGTAAGCCGGTTCTTGTGTTGCCGTAACAATTCGGCGAAGGCGTCGATCCGGGTCTCGAAAGCCCCGATATTCTCCTTATCATCCAAACCGCATTCCAACTGCAAAACCGGGATACCGTGTTCCTTGAGTTGTTTTTCCAGGTGGGGCATATCGAAATATTCATATTCACAATATTTTTCTCCGATCCAGATCAGCCCGTCGACCCCCCGGGACCGAACCAGCTCCATCAGATGCCCAATCCGCATATCCCCGGAGGAAAAGAGGGTCGGACACGGCGCATGGCGGAAATACAATTCCCGGTAATACGCAGCCGGATCATCCGACGGCTCCGAATCGGAAGCATAGGAACGGGCCAGGGAAGCGATGTCGTTGCATACGATTCCAAGCCCGGCGCTCTCGATCCGCCGGATCAACGCCGCCGGTGGCGGTAGAATGCCGCTCAACATCACCCGCGCAGGTGCAGTGGCTTGACTGGATCCCGGCGCCTTCTCTTCCATGGATTCGATGATGGAATCAAGCCGTTCAAAATGAGCGTCATCCGGAATATGACGGCCGCTGCAGCAGATTTCGGAAAATGTGCCGAAATCGATTTTCCCGCGCGCCACGCCCGATTCCATCGTTCGATGATATTGCCGGAGTTTCCGGTATCGGAAAACGCTCTCCCGAAATTTATCCGGGGAAAATCGCACCGAAAAGTGTTCTTCCATTTCCCGAATCAAGGCGATGATTCGGGTTTTCAGATATACCGCGGAATCGGCCGGATTCATGGACGAAGCGGGAATATGCAGGCGGAAAATCGGTAACTGTCTTCCTTTTCCGGCAAGACCGGCCGTGATGATCTCCGGCAGGTTGCGAAGGGTATCACAAGCGTTATACTGAAAAAGGGCGTCGAACCGGGGTGCGCCATCGGCCAGCAGCAGTTGTGTCAGGCAACGGGCAACGGAGCAGCTATAGGTCTGAAGATGGCGATCGCTTTCATCAGTGCGGTGAACCAGGGATTTCAAGTCCCATAGAATGACCGGCGCCAATCCCAGACTGTGAAATAGTTCCAAGGGCGGATAAAGCGGAAAACAACCGACGACGATATGCCCCTGGCGCTTCTGTTCCTGCACGGTAGTGGTGACAAATGCCATATGACCTCCATGATCGCAGCCGGGCGGCGACTTTTCGCAGGCGTCCATTATCATCTCTCCGGGTCGATCAGGATTTTCACGTCTCCGGCCCTTCCCGAATGAAGCGCCTCAAAAGCCTGCTGGATTTCGTCAAGGCCGACGACGCCGCTGACATACTTGGCCGCATGGAGTTTCCCGTCGGCAATGGCCTGAGCAGCCGCTTCGAAATCCGCGATCCGGTACCCGAAGGTGCCCTTGATGTTCAATTCCCTTGCCGTTATCAGCAGGGTCGCGATGGACTGTGGTTTGAGGCTGATACCGGCAAGGACCAGACGACCCCCGCCTTTCAAGGTCATCAGCGCCGTGTTGATACCCGCATCGGAGGCCGATGCGTCGATGGCGACGTCCACCCCGCCGGTGGCTGCTTTGCGGATCTCTCGGAGAATTTCCGGGTTCCGGGCATCCAGAATCCGGTCGGCATCACCCTGCGCCGCAGCCGCTTCCCTGCGTGTCTCACTCACCTCGGAAATGCCGATCCAGCCGGCGCCGTTAATACGGGCCCAGGCTGCACACAGCAGGCCGATGGCTCCCGCCCCCACAATCAGAACCTTTTCCCCGTTCCGGATGCCGGCTGTCTGAACCGCATGCAAACTCACGGCGGAAGGCTCGATCATGGCCGCCGCATCATCGCTGACGGTATCCGGCAAGCGGCGCACCATATCCGGCCGCACGGCGATGAACTGTGCATATGCGCCCGGTCCGCTCAATCCGATTTGAGGCCGTTTCGTGAGGTTGCGGCACATCTGTGCCAGCCCGTTTTTGCAGAATTCACATTCTTCGCAAGGGTTGATCGGAATTACGGTAACCCGATCTCCCGGCCGAAGGTCTTTCCGTCCCCCGTTGTGTTCGATCCGGCCGGCGAATTCGTGACCCATGACCAGCCCCGGTTTGCCGTCCATGCCCACGCCGTTCTCCCAGAAGTGCAGGTCCGAGCCGCAAATTCCGCAACGGGTGACCTGAATGATGATCGATTGGCCGTCCGGCACGGGTTTGTCGGTTTCAATGACGGCGAGCTTTTTGGGTCCCGCGATATGAACCGCTTTCATGTATGCTCCTTTCTGGAATAAAAAATCGTTTTGGCGATTCAATCCGCGACCTTTTCCCATTGTCCATCGTATTTCCGGCGACCGGGGTTCGGCGGCATCCGGGCGATCCGCTCTCGCTGGACACGGGTGTGCTCCCACAGGTAGTCGCGGTATCGGACGGCGATTTCATCGGGTGTCAGCTCGCCGTCCGGAATTCGCTGCAACAGATCGCGCTGGAAAAGGATGTGCTCCCCGACCGTCACGCTCTTGTAAAAAGAAAGCACGAACCGGATACGGAGCTTACGCATGGAATTGGCGAACAAGCGCAGAATCGTACTGCCCGCGAGACGCACCAAAACATCCTGGATTTCCACTTCCACCAGGGCCAGCTCATAGGGATCGGCGCTTTTTTCCTGCAGATCCAGCTGCTGCTGAAATAGTCCGTCGATGGCGGCAAGATCCGCCGGCATGGCACGACGCACGGCCATCCTGATGATGGCCGGCATGACATCGAGCCAATGATTCAGAAACTCCAAATGCAGGGCGCCGCCCAGGTCGACGTCCGACATATCGAGCACCGTATCCAGGAAATCCAGTCCCGCATGGGCCTTGTAGTCCAATACCACCACCCCCGACCCGCGAACGGCCTTGACGATTTTCCTGCCGGCAAGCTCGCTCAGGGCGGCCCGCAAAGAAGTGCGATCCACACCGAGTTGCGCGGCCAGCATCCGGTCCGGCGGCAGTTTATCTCCCGGTTTCAACTCCCCCATGAAAATTCTGGCCAGCAGCAAGTCCGCGATGCGACGGGGAAGAGGTTTTACCGGATCCGGATGGCGGTTCCCATCGTTTTTTCCATACGGAATGATCTTGCCGGCCATAATTGGTTATCCTCCAGTCGATTATTGGACTATCCAATATCATTCCCACACACTTCCGTCAAGGTCCGGCCAACCGAAAGGATGGTTCCTGAAAATCGATTCGCTCGCATTGGATTTCGAAAAAAGTGTTGACGAAAGACGCCATCGGGAGATAAATGAGTGAGTGCTTGCTCACCACTTCTCTGGAGGAGTGGGGGACAAACCGAATCATACCGTCATGGAACATCGCCCCATGCGGTCAACGCTTTTTCAACCGTTCTCCCATCAGGAGGTGCTGAATGAAAAAATGGATGTGGTGCCTGGGGTTATGGGCGGCCGTTTGTTTTCCGGCCGCCGATCTATTTGCCCAAATCGATCAGCTGTCCAATCTCAGCGCGGAGTGGATTCGTCTCCCCACCCGCAATGCCGCTACGGATGCAACCGATATCGTGTACTACAATCCGGCGGGATTGACCCAGATGTCGGACGGCCTGCACCTGAATCTCTCCAACCAGACCCTGTTCCGCCGTCCCTCCCATACGTACAACCTGGGATTGCCGGGCGCCGACACCCGTCAGGAATCGGTCCAGGATGGCGCCGACTGGTTGCTGCCCAATTTCTACGCGGCTTACAAGAAGGACAACTGGTCGGTCTTCGGCGGCATTTACATCCCCGGCGGCGGCGCCGTGGTCAAATACCCCCATGGATCGGTCAACACCAAATTCATCGGCGCCCTGACCCTGCTCAATTCGGGAGGCCTGTTGACGGGGTTCTCCAATGACTATCTGGAAGCTTCCTCGCTCTATCTGACGTCGACCCTCGGCGGCGCTTACGCCATCAACGACAAAATTTCCCTGGCCGCCGGGCTCCGCTACATCAGCGCCAAAAACGAAACCGAAGCCAGTGCGGTGTTCACGGATGCACTTGGGGGGAGCCACCTGTACAAACTGGATACCGAAGATACGGCCACCGGTTTCGGCGGCGTCCTGGGACTGAACATTAAACCCGACGAAAAACTCAATATCGGCTTGCGCTATGAATCGCGCATCCCCCTGACGTTTGCAACCGAGGTCAATCGCAACGATTTTCCGGCGGAACTCGGACTGGCCGAATATAAAGGCAGAAACAGACGGGATTTCCCCGCCGCTTTCGGTGTCGGCGCGGCCTACCAGTTGACCCCCAAACTGATCGGCGAAGCGGATTTCACCTACTATCTGCAACAACAAGCCAATTGGGGCTATACAGCCGATGGGCGCAGCATAGCGGATATGGCGGGCGATTGCTGGGGACTCGGTGGTGGCCTGGCCTACCAGTTGACCGAAAAGCTCCAGCTCAGCACCGGCGTTCTGTATACCAAATTCCAATGGGATGATATCGATGCCTACTATCAAACCATGGGTGCTTTTGAAACCCTCTATTCGGACAACTGGAACCTGAGTGTCGGATGCGCCTATGAACTCCGCAAAGGGCTGAAATTGAATCTCGGGGCGGCGTATACCATATGGAATGATGAACCCATCAACTACTCCCTGGCTGCTGAAAACGGCTTGGGTAATGTCCGGGTGGACACGAACAATTCAACGCTCACCCTGGCCGTCGGATTCGACGCCGCGTTCTGATCGCGCCCGGCTGGTTTGATGGACAACCCGTAAAATAACGATGGAGATGATATGAAAACGAACAAGCTGCTGACGATCGCCGCCGCCTTACTGACCGTTCTGGTCTTCGGCTGCACCGACTCCCCCAAGAACGATCCACCGGCTGCCCGGACGATTCCGACCCTTGGAACCGGCGACCAGGTCCAACTGACCCTGCTGCAAACCACGGACATGCACCATCGGGCCGCCGGCTCCGGCGCCTCGGCCACCTATAGCCCCGGGGACAACCGGGACAATTCGGGTCTTCCGGGAAGCGTCGGAAATTCGGATACGACCATTGGCGGATATGCCCGCCTGGCCCATAAAATCGCCCAGATTCGCCTGCAGAAAGACCATCCGGATCAGGGGTCTTCCGTTATCCTGGTGGATTCCGGAGATTTTCTCATGGGCACGGTTTACGACCTGACTGCCGGGAACCCGGCGGCCTTTCAATTTTTCCAGTTCATGGGATACGACGCCGTCACCCTGGGCAATCACGAATTTGATTGGAGCCCGGCCGGTCTGGCCTTGTTGATCCAAAACGCCATGACCGAACAGAATTTCAACATCCCCATCGTGGCCACCAACATGATCACCGACGGCGTGCCCCATACCGCCGACGACGGACTGGAAGCCCTCCAAGCCGCGGGAGCCATCAGCACTGCCAAACTGATTACCCTGGCCAACGGCGTCAAAATCGGCATTATCGGTCTCCTGGGCCCAACGGCGGATTTCTACGCGCCGGCCGCTCCGCCGGTTTCCTTTAATCACACGGCCGCCTTTATTCAAGGTCAGGTCGATGACCTCAGAAACAATCAGGGAGCCCACCTCATCGTGGCCCTGTCACATTCCGGAATTCTCGATCCCAACGGAACGCCCGCCGGAGACGATCTATCGTTGGCCAACACCGTCAGCGGCATCGACATCATAGCGTCCGGGCATGAACACGCCCAAACCGACAGCGTCATCACCGTGGGCAACACCCGCATCATCTGCGCCGGCCACTATGGAAAAAACCTGGCCCAATTGGACATCTCCCTGACCGTGGGAACCGGCATCACCGCCGTCCAGCTGACCAATCATGCCATCAATGACAGCATTCCCGGCGACCCCTCCATGAATTTCGTGATCGATACCTATGACAAGGAACTCAATGCGGCTCTCGGAGCCCTGTCCCCCGGCCTGGAAGTCAACAGCGTGTTGGCAGGGACGGATTCCGCCAATCTCGAAACGGCGGAGGCGGCGGAAGAGAGCGGCATGGCCAATCTGGTATCGGATGCCTTGCGCAATACCCTGCAAGGATATGTCGCCGCCGGTCTCATGCCCTACCCCACCATCGGGGTGGTCGCCAATGGCAATATCCGCAGCGGGTTTTCCCTGGGTCAATCCATCAGTTTCGCCGACGTCTACAGCGTACTGCCCCTGGGCATGACCCTGGACCCGGCCCAGCAGGACCTGCCCGGGTATCCCCTGATGCTGGTTTACCTGAACGGGGATTCGGTTTGGAATCTCTGCCAGTTCGTGGCCTATGTGATCGCTTCACAGGACGCCACCTTCATGGGTGTTCTTGCCGCCGGAACGCCTCAGCAGCAGGCCCTCTACGGCGCCTTGTCCAACCTGAACCCAGAATATTACCTGGGCCTTTCCGGAATTCAATTCGCCCACGGCGGTTTGTTCGGCGGCTATCAGGTCACCTCCGTCAACGGGTATTCCCCCACGGACAACCAATGCCAAAACGCTCCCGCCGCCATCGACCGAAACGACGGAACGCGCCTGTATCCCTGCGTACTGGATCTGTACATTATGCTGCTGATGCAGAGCAATGATATGCAGGCCCTGATGAACGGCTTGGGCATCCCCATCGTTCCCACCAATGCGGACGGCACGATTCCAGTGACCGCGGATAACCTTCTGGAGTTCCGCCTGGATGGAGACCCCTATACGGCGGGAATCCAGGAAGTGAAAGAATGGCAGGCGTTTTTGAATTATCTGACCGCCAAGACGGCGGACGGGGGGCTTGAAAGTTTTATTCCCGACGCCGATTACGGCGCCGCCGCAACGGAATCGGGCAACGCCAGCCGGGTGAACCCCTAAATCGTGGCGTGCCGATTGATCCTGAAACAGCCGCGCCCTTCGCCTCTTTTGGAGGTCGAAGGAGCGCGGCTTTGTTTTTCCTTTGATGGCGGGGTCCGGAGACAGGCTGTATATTTTTATTCCAGGGCGATGTCCTGGGTGGTGGTCTGATCGCCGGTTATCGTCATCACCGGAATCGTTACCGTATTCTTACCCTCCGTCCAGGCGACGATCTCATAGACGCCTTCCGGCAAGGTCAGACTGTAACTGCCGCCATCCGCTATATGGATCGATGCGATTTCAACCTGCTCCTCGACTGCCGGTTCCGAACACGCAGCCACTTGTCGAATGCTGATGGTCGCTTCCTGTTCATCGGAACCGTCCTGAATGGCAACCGTGCCTTCCAGGACGCCTGTGACGGCTTGCATCAGGGTGAAGTCGCTGACTTGATCCATCTTATCGGCTAAGATCGTCACCTTGGCGCAAGCGGCTTGATGCCCCTCTTTGGTCACCACCAGCGCATAGGTTCCGACCGACAGATTCATGGTAAAGCCCCCTTGGGCGTCGGTTATGGTGGACGCCTCCACGCCGACCTTGTCTCGATCATCGCCAGCGTTCGGATTCGGCTGTTGCGCCGACAGCAATACGCCTGCCAGCGGCAATGGAGTTTGATTGTCACTTGTCACGCTGCCGCTGACGGAGCCGCTGGAAACCACGCCGATAATTTTGATCGTCGGTTTCAACAGCCATTTACCGCTTTTACCGGCTTGGACAATGGACGCTGCCGCATCGAAATCCAGGATCAGTTCGGTCGTACCACCGTTGGCGATATCAAAGCCGTGCACCAGCTTGATGCCGCTCTGATACCCGCTTGGCACCTTCAATTCCCGAACCGTATCATCGGCCATGATCAGATAATTTGGGTATGGGTGCGGTTGACCGTTGATGTTGACATCGCCGTCCGGTGTTTCCCCCAGGATCAGGCGCATCTGGGTATACGAACCTGCCGCCAAGGATTCCGTTCCGAGCTTCTCCATGACCCCATTGACGAGATCCAATAGATTGTAAGTTGTATCCGGCGAGGCGACGACCTTCCAGGAGCCGTCATCCGCTGCCCCCTCTTCCTGGCTTCCCCCGGTTTCATTTCCGTTATTGGATGTTGGGTCGCCTTTGCCCTTTTCGCTCTCGGTGTTGGACGCCACTGGTAATGAATCCGTCGCGCCTGACAAGTGCACCCGGACCTCTTTAATCGTAACATACACCGCCTTGTAATCGTCGGTGGCGGCGTCCGTCAGACTCAAGGACAGTTGGCCGACGCCGCCGGCTGAACCGGAATCGGAGCTGCTGCTCGAGCACCCCCACAAACCAAACGGCAGAACCATACAAATGATCAATCGGATAATCTTCAACATGGGAACCTTCTTTTGAAAAACACCTATGAACGTAACTTTTATTTCATCTACTCCATTTACCGGCTGGTATCATAACAATGTAATCAGCACGTTTACAACAAAAAAACTTTTGTGTTGGACAAAGGCAGGAAGTTCAAGCTATCGTCTTTACATCATTTACAATTCGTTATTTGGCTTGCCGTTTACCCGATATAAGGTGATCACGTCAACCACCATTACCATCTGATAGTCATCCAACACGAAATCATTCCCGATATCCTGCAGACAACTCTTCGATAAGAGTCGGGTCTTCCGTCAGATTCCCTTTTTCACCGTCCGCACGAAATCCGCGAATGCCGACCGGGTATTATACCGGAAACGAAAACCGGTGGTTTCCATCAGTCGCCGGGAAGAAGCGATCCAGGGATAGCGAACCAGGTTGAGTCCGGTACTGGGGAATTCGGTAAGAAACCGAAACCGCAACTGCCAGAAAAGATCGTTCAGGGGGAGCATCAGCCAAATGGGCAAATGCAGGATCCGGTTGCCGAGGAGCTTCACCATTTC
Source organism: Desulfobacterales bacterium (assembly GCA_041740615.1). Classification (GTDB taxonomy): domain Bacteria; phylum Desulfobacterota; class Desulfobacteria; order Desulfobacterales; family SURF-7; genus DYJD01. The sequence goes on along the minus strand of JBGSLR010000053.1, from coordinate 18,278 downwards.
CGGAAACGTCATGGTTCCGTCACCGGCGACATTGAAAATTCCCGGAATGGATTTCCCAAGACACATCATCATCACCCCCAGCAGATCGTCCTCATGCACGAACTGAAACGGCGCCGTATCGCGCGGCAGAATCACCACCCGTTTCTGGAGATACCGGGCCAGGGGGTTGTCAAATCCCGGACCGACCACGAAACAGGGGCGCAGAACCGTCACCACCATTTCCGGGTGCTCACCCATGAACTTCCCCATGATGGATTCGATTTCCTTTTTATTTTTCGCGTAGGTAAAGTCTCCGTTGCCACGCAGGGGGCTGTCCTCCGTCAACGGAACCGGATTGTCCGGGTAAAAGCCGTATGCCGTGGTGGAGCTGGTGTACAGCAGGTGCTTCACCCCGGCCTTGGCGCAGGCGGCCAGGATATTGCGGGTGCCGGAGACATTGATGTCCTCCATCAGGGCCGTGTCGTGGATGGGCGGCAGAACATAAGCGGCATGGATGACAGTGTCGATGGCGTATTCTTCCATGAGATCCAGAACGGAGTCCCGCACGTCCCGCTCTTTGAAAATCAGTCCCGGCATATTTTTCCGGGGCGGCTTGACATCGATCCCGACGGTGGTGGCCGCCGCCCCGCTCTCCGTCAAGGCTTGGGCGATCTTTGTCCCAATATATCCTGACACACCGGTTATCATAACATTTTTCATTAATACCTCCGGTTTCGGTTTTACTTGGCCGAAAACGCCATCAACCGGGCGGAAGTCCTCCGGGCGAAGGGGAAAGCCCAGCTGAAAAACACAATCACATCCAGCAACAGGCCGACCCGCCAGTGAACCCGTTTGCCGTGCACCGCTTTCCAGACCACCCGGGCCACATCGACCGGGTCCAGCCGGACCCCCAGGCGCCCCACGCTGCTGGCCTTGACGTGGGCATCCATAATCATGGGCGTGCGCACATAGGGCGCCAGCACATCGCTGACCGTGATGCCGAGAGGTTCGAACTCGATATTGAGGGCTTCCGTCAGACCCCGTACGGCGAACTTGGTGGCGGAGTAAACCGCCAGTTCGGGAGTTCCATAAATGGACGAGGCCGAAGACATGTTGATGATATGGGAACCTGCCGTCTTGCGAAGCAATTCAAGAGAGGCGTGAATGCAGTTGAGAATTCCGTTGACATTGACGTCCACGATTTTTTTATGGACCTCGATGCTGATCCGGTGGTGGTGTCCCATGCTCAGAATCCCGGCGCAGTTGAAAAGGGCATCCATTTTGCCGCCGCCGGCCTTTTCAAATGCCGCCACCGCCGATTGGACGCTTTCCAGATTGGTGACGTCCATCCGCTGATAGCAGCAATTGGACGATCCAAGGGTGGAAGCCAGGGAAGCCAGATGCTGCTCATTGATATCGAACAACCCCACATACCAGCCTCTTTGTACGAACAGTTCGGCCGTCGCCCGTCCGATACCGGAAGCGGCGCCGGTGATAAAAATGCTTTTTCTGGGAGTCATACCCGCCTCCTTGCCGACCCATTGTTACCCAAATGCGGTATCATCCGTAAATCGGAAGTCGGAAGGAGTTGGATGCATGGAAAGCATCCATTCCCGATTCCGACTTACGCTTCCTTATTTCACCTTCTCCAAAATATGGAGGCACATGGCGGCTTCCTCCACACCGATGTTCCCACCGCCGTTTTCCGCCAGGCCCAACCGGGCGCCTTCCACCTGGCGCTTACCGGCATCTCCCCGCAGCTGGACTCCCAGTTCATAGATCTGGGCCAACCCGGAGGCGCCGATCGGATGGCCGCGGCATTCGAGCCCCCCACTGGTGTTGACCGGTTGCTGGCCACCCAGCTTTGTCGCCCCGGTCTCGGCATACGGGCCCCCTTCCCCAAGCGGACAGAATCCCATGGCCTCGGTTTGGTGTAGTTCGCCGTAGGCCGTGGCGTCATGCAATTCAGCCAGGCTGATATCCCGAGGGCCGACACCGGCCAGGGAATAGGCCTTTTTGACCAAGCGTTCGCCGATATCTTCGCCGTTCAAATCCCGATCCGTTCCGGTCCCCAGGACGGACGCCCTGATTTTAATAGGCCGGACACCGGTCAACTTCTTCAGAAACCGCTCGGAACAGACAATGGCCGCCGCGGCGCCGTCGCCCACCGGCGCGCACATGGCGCGGGTCAGGGGGTAGGCGATGGGTTTGTCGGCCAGCACTTCCTCGACCGACATATCCTGCTGGTATTGGGACATGGGATTGAGCGAACCGTGCCAATGGTTTTTGGCGCATACCACCGCCAGTTGCCGTTGCGTTGTGCCGAATTTGCTCATATGCCATCTGGCTCCCATGGCATAGGCATCCATGAAGATACTGCGCCCTTCACCGGGAGGCGATTGCCCTTCCGGAATCTCCACGGTAAACGTCTTGTTGACTTCCTCCATCATTTTCATCTGGGCTTCGAAATTCCCCACATCCATGCACGTGGCATAGGCGGACAAGGACAGCGCCTTGTTCGGATGGGTGATCTTTTCCGCGCCGATGGCGATGGCCACATCATACATCTGGGCCCGGACGCCGGTATAGGCCAGATGCAGCGCCGTCGAAGCGCCGGCGCAGGCGTTCTCCACATTGGTGACCGGGATGGCCTCGATCCCCATGGACCGCAGTGCGACCTCCCCCCGGATGGAATGCTGATTGGCAAACATTCCCCAGAAGGTGTTGGAAAAAAAAGCCGCTTCCAACCGCTCCTTGGAAAGACCCGCATCCTCCAGGGCAAGGCGCGTAACCTCGTGGGCCATGTCCCGCACATCCCGGTCCGGATACTTGTTGAAACGCAGCATCCCCAGCCCGATAATATACACATTTTCCATACCGTCTTTACCCCTTATTACCGAAGTGCGTTATTCTCAATTCTTCTCCCTTCACTATCAACTGTCCACTATTCACGAATCACAAATGGTGCGCCCCCGTGATCATCAAGCTGTCGTTGGCCCCGTCTTCGATCATCCCCGCCCGGGCGTCCCGGAAAAACTTCTCCACCGGATACTCCCGGGTCAGTCCGTTGCCGCCGAAGATCTGGATCGCCTCGCTGGCCACTTCCGTGGCGACATTGGTGCAGAAGACCTTGGAGGCGATGGAGTATTGGATCATTGGAGGTGTATTGGTGTAGTTGTAAATCATGGCCGCTCTCGAAAGGGCCCGGGCGGCCTCGATCTTCATGAACATGTTGAACAATTTGTGCTTGATCAATTGATGTTCAAAAAGCGGTTTCCCGCCCTGAACGCGTTGCTTGCTGTAGGCCAGCGCTTCCTCGTAAGCAGCCCGGGCCACGCCGACGAAAAGCGCCCCCATACCTGCGTTGGCGGTGGACAACGTAATGTCGAGCATGGCGTCGTAACTTTCCGGATCCACCAGCATGTAATCCCTGGGAACCCGCACCCCATCGAAAAAGATTTCTCCCTGGTTCAATGCCCGTTGGCCGACTTTGTCGAGGGGTTTGCCCTTGCGCACGCCGGGCTGGTCTAGGGGCACGATGCAGATACCGCCTCCGGACATGCCCTTGGTCGGATCGATGGTCAGGTAGACAAGGGCGTGGGTCGCCACGGTTCCGTTGGATACCCAGGCGGATTTTTGGCCCTCGATCACATATTCGTCCCCTTCCAGTCGCGCCGTGACCTGGCCGGAAATAGTCGGATCCGTGAACTGGGGGGTGAAGGGGCAGAGGGTATCGGTGCCGTGCTCCGGTTCGGTGATGCCCCAGCAACCGATGATGGAAGCATCCTTGCAGGCGCAGAACGGCTCGATGATTTCATCGATCAACCGCTCGTTGGGAACCATGGAGGCGAAAAAGGCCGGAAAGCATGCAACCCCCAGCCCCACGCCGAAATCGACGCTTCCCCAAGCCAGCTCTTCCAGCACGATATGGGTTTCCAGGGGATCGGTGGCCAGGCCGCCGTATGAATCCGGCAGAAAAATGGTATGATATCCCAGCTCATATCCCTTTTTCATGGTTTTCCAGTACAAATCGCTCTGGATGACTTCTTCCGGTGCCATTTTGTCCAGTTCCAGACTGGCCGGCCGGAGTACTTCTTTGGAAAACCGATGCGTCTCCTCCTTGATGGCGATCTGCTCGGAAGTCAGTTCATAATTGAGATCGGTATAGAGTGCCATGATTACGCTCCTATAATATGGAAGTGTTCAAACCAATTTGAACGGTTATTTCAGACAACCCCTTACTTGTAATCCTCGAACCGATAAACATTCTGCTTGTCCGGTGAAAATTCCTGCCGGAGAATTCGATCCATGGCCTTTTCTGAAATTGTTTTGGGTATGGTATCCATAATCTGCAGGTAGGTCGGAATGAAATTCTTTTCCAGATCCTTTTTGCATTTCTCGAAAATGCTGGACGGATCAAGGGTTTTCCCCTCAAAGGGCGACAGGGCCGCCACCAGATCGCTCTCTCCCGGTGCGCCGGATGCAGCGGGGATTCCATAAACACAGGCTTCGCTCACATCCGGATGCTCGCCGATGATCCGTTCGATGTGGTCGGGCTGGATGAAGTCTCCCGACCGTCGCAACTCGCTGCCTTTACGGAAGTCAAAAAAATACCAGCCGTCCTTGTCCTTGTGGACGATATCGCCGGTGCGCAACCATCCACCCCGGGTCTTCTCCTGGGACGCCTCCGGTTTGCCGAGATAATCCACTTTGGTCTCGCCGCGCAGCATTCGGACGATCAACTCGCCTCGTTCCCCATCCGAAACCGGATTGTCGGATTCGTCCACGATCTTGAATTCCATCATACCCGGCAGGGGTTTGCCGAAAGAACCGATGGGTCCTTTCCCCGGTGGCTTATAGGCAAATCCGCCCTCAACCGCGCCATACCATTCCAGCACCTTGACATTGAACCGCTGCTCGAAATCCCCCCAGATGGACGCCGGTGTTCCGGCGCTGATGACGACCTGAACCGGATTGTCGTGATCATCTGGTTTTACCGGTTCATTGAAAATACCGGCGGCCATGCCGCCCAGCAGAGAAAAGGAAGTGCAGCCGTATTTGCGACAGATATCCCAGATGCGACTTTTGGTGAACCGGGGGCTGAAAACCGCCTTGACTTCCGTGGAGAGACTGGGCATGAGGGTAACGGCCTGGGCGTTCCCATGGGTAAGGGACAGGCCGGAATACAGGACATCGCTGGACTTGTATTTCCACACCAGCCGGGTGACGAGATTGAAAATCCCGAAGCGGTTGTTACGGATCGTCACACCTTTGGGGTCACCCGTCGTTCCGGAAGTATAGATGATCTCCATGGGATGCCGCACATCCATGATCTGCTGGGCGACGCTTTCCCAATGATCCTTCTCGAGTACCTCATTCAGTGACGGGTAGTTGGAAGAAACGGCGATACCATGTTCCGGCCGGTAGACCACTACCACCTTTTTGATTTGCGGCAAATCGGCGAGGACTTCTTCGAGCTGCGGCAGGCACTCATCGGAAACGATCACGGCCTTTGTTCCGGAATCCCGCAACATGAATTTCAATCGATCCCCCCGGCTTCTGGGATCGATGGGCACGGAAATGGCGCCGATGACCGGCCCGCCCAGCATCGCCGTGACGAATTCGGGATGGTTGCGCATGAAGATGGCGTATGCATCCCCTTTGCTCAATCCGCTGTTCAGCAGCATCCGTGCAATCTTGTTGGACTGTATGTACAAATCCTTGTAAGTCAGGATATCCTCTCCCGACTCTCCTTTTTCAAAAACGAGAATTTCCTTGTCCGGCTTTTCATCCGCCTTGATTTCCATCATGTGGGATGCGATCGCCTGGTTCAAATGCGCCTTCGTGCTCATGAGTCACCTTCCTTTACCACTCGCCCCGCCTACCGTTCCGGCGGGTTCCTAATCTTCCACGGCCCCGATAAAGCCCCGGTTGTAGGTTGGAAATTCCTTGTTGAAAATCTCGTCCCAACTTTCCTTGGTCCAGAACTCGTGCCGGTCAAAATACGGGTTCTTTTTCGCCGCACTGACCGAAACGCTGATGACCAGATCCACATCCGTGATCACTTGCAACGCCATGGCGGCAAATGCCAGGGTGCTGAACACGCGGCAGTGCAGCCCCAAACGATGGGCCGCGGAAGCCGCCGCATTGGCGGCAATATTCAGATTGATACTCTTGAACAAGCAACTGGGACCGTTCGCCGTCAAGGACTCTACTTCCTCGGCCTTGTTCAGTTCGACGCAGGTCCTGTAGCCGCAGGCTCCGCAATTGAAATTGAAATCCGACCTGCGCTTTTCACCGAGGATCAAAAGCGAACAGGGCTCCTTCATCAATTGAATCAAGTGACGTCCGTCCCGGGCGGCCAGGGGCGCCATGTCGCCGAGCGAGAAGCAGTATTCGGCGATTTCCTGTAGAGACTCCCCTTGCACCGTTATCATTTTCAGCGTATTCCGGTCCTTGAATCGAAAACTGTTGTTGGCAGCCAGAGCCATCAGTTCAACGGCCCGCTCCAAACCGCTTTCGACCAGATCCGGCATTTCTCTGATTGTCATCGTATCCTCCTCTTGCATCACATAACCGCGGGAATCCCGCCGGTTTGTTGTTGAAGAACTAACTGTAAATGGATCGGAACTGCGGCCAAAGCCGCTGGATCATCCGGTCGTTCATGGAGCGTTGATTGATCTCCGCGTACCGTTTGGGTATGTCGCGGAAAGGACTTTTCTCTGTGATGGAAATCGCCAACGCCAGGGCGAACCCGGTGGCCCGGGGCAGAATTCGCATGCGCATGGCCGCCGCTCCCGCCGACCAGAATGCACCGTAGTCGATCCCGAGATTGCGCGCCTGGGAAATCATACCGTCCAGGGCGTAAGCGATATTGGTCGCCCGGAAAATGCACAACGGCCCCTGGAAGGCGATCTCCGGATCTTCGGGCAATTTTTCCGCTTCTTTCAAATATTCACAGACGAGTTTCCCGCACATATTGCAGTTGATGTCGGCCGGGTCCTCGACGCACCGCAAGGTCGTGGTGATCAGAACGGCGTCCGCATCCCGCAGCATGGCCGCATCCCGGTTGAAGAACTCCCAGCTTTTCTTGATTTTCGCCATTTTCTCCATTTCCTGGCAAAGATCTTCGATATCACAGGTATCTTCCAGAATATGGATGGTGCATTCCCCTACGCCGCCCACTCGCGGGGAGGTCGTACCCGAGGCGAGTATCAATCGCGCGGCCGCCTTGACCGCGTCGAACCGATCCGTTTCATATTCCCGTATACTTCTTTCCATAATTCCCCCCTATACTTTTTCGATGGAAAGGCCATGCGCTTTTGCATGCTCCGGATACATTTCGTATGCCGGTTTCAGCAGCGGCAATAGTTTCAGAACTTTGGGCATGGGCCCCTTGGCCTTGATCAGCCCCTTGGCCAGGGCCACGGGCATGGAGATGTGTTTCAGCCAGAACTTATGGCAGGTATCGCCGCTCAAGGTCATTTCCACCGTTGCCTTCTCACCGATATCCCCCCAGAGAACAGCTCCCTTGATCCCGTCCCCGGGGGTCAGCCACAAGGCCCCGTCCGGATCGCTGATGTTGAATTTGATGATGATTTGGGTCTGTACGAATCGGGGTCCCATGATTGGATCGTCCATCAATTTCTCAAACAGCCCCCCTAATACCGTGTGCATTTTTTCCTTACTTTCAAATACCGGCATCTCCCCCTCCTTTCGGTTGCTTACGGTTGGTTTTGGTACGAGTCCAATAAACCGATCACCGCCCTGCGAAGCGTATCCAGCGCCCATGGGGTTGAATGCAACTCCGGGGCGAGAAACCATCGTGTGGCGATTCCCTGATAAACGGCGGAAATGGCGCGGGCCGCCACATCCGCATCGATATTTTTAAATTGTCCGCTGCTCACGCCTTCGTTGACGGCTTCTTTCAGCAGCACCAGCCAGTTGTTGACCCAGTCATGAAAGATGCGTCTATATTCCGGGTCATGCACGGCAATGGACATGAAGTCGAAAAGCACCGGATACCCCAACAGGGCGTCCGGATCATCGGCGTTGTATAACCAGGAGAAAGACAGCAGCTTGTCCAGAGGGTCGCTGTACTGCGCCATGGTCAACTTTCCCCTGACAAAGATGCGTTTGAAAAATTCCTCGAAAACCGCCAGAAACAGCTCATTTTTCGATTTGTAGTAGTGGGCCAAACCGCCTTTGGACAGACCGGCGGATCGACAGATATCGGCCATGGTGACGTTGGCGCATCCCGAGGTGGCGATGCTTTTCAGGGAGGCCTCTAGAATTTGGGCTTTGCGGATGGCTTCCAGTTCAACAATCGGCGGCATCTGAATACCTCTTGACGGCAATCCCATGGAAACAAGGATGGGAAGCGCCGTTCTTCGCCCCAAACATCGTTTCGAGCTGCGTAAAATTAAATGGCGCCTCAACAACGCCGGAGTACCGACCAGCTGGTCTATTATCCGACCGAGCGGTCGGTCTATACATAATAAAGCTCCCGGGAGTTTGTCAAGTGCTTTTTTCGAAATTGTTGTTTCGGAATTCGCGAAGATACTGGCAGAACCGGACGGTATCTATTTGGAAGCTTTTTCGATATCGATGATCTGACCCTTCAGATAGGATTTGGTCTCGTATTTGGCAATCCCCATGAGCTTGTGGTTGAGGTCTTTGAGTCGGGCGATTTGTTGGATGATTTTGAGGGTTCGATCATGCAGCGGATGATCTTGTGGGACGCTTAAGGCCATCAGTTCGGCGTTGCCGAGTATCGCCATGAGGGGCTGATTCAATTCGTGGCAGACCGCTCCGGCCATCTCGAGAACGCCTTGCATCTTTTCGCGATCGCGCAGCGCCTGCTCGGATTTCTTGCTTTCCGTAATGTCTTCAAAAATGCCGATGGCGCCCATGGGTTCACCGTCAGTGGCTTGGATGGATCGTATCAGAACTCGGATAAAACTCGTTTTACCTGAAATGGCCGACGCATATTCGCCCATATAGCTCCCTTGCCCACCCCTCAGGGCTTCGCGAATGGCTTCGGCCATTTCGGGATGCCGCAACCGCAGCGTATTCAAACCGATCAGTTGTTGCTTGGCGACACCCATGATTCGCGCAAAAGTGTCATTCAAATCCATAATGACACCCCCTTGATCGATCTGAATGAGACCGATGGGAGACTGGTTGAACAGCAGCCGATACCGTTTTTCGCTTTCCCGCAGTTCCATCTCCATCTTCTGGCTGTTCAGGGTAAGTAAACCGGTCATGATCAGGATGCTGGTCAGGCAGTAAACCAGAACCGTCAGTCCATGCAGGGTGCCGGAGGTCATGAAGTCTGCGATCTGCCCTTCGAAGAACAGCGTAATGAAAGCCCGCATCGCAAACCAACCGGCGGCCGAAAAGAACGTCCATGACAACAGGCGATTACCGCCCCACACTTTCTTGGAATGTCCCGGGAAAACCCAAACACCGTTTTGCAAGTAGAGGACGGAAAGGAAAGTGGAGATCAAAATGATCCGCATGTTTACATCCGGCTTGGCGTAGGTGTAATGCAGAAAAAAAAGAACGATCAATACCGTGGGCAGGATATCGGTCGCTGATCTGGAACGGCGGCCGAAGAAATGGAAAATGCCTCGCCGGATCATGGATAGGTGCGCGATCAGGAAGGTGTTGGCGACGATGACGGTAATCAAGTCCGGCAGATAGCTTCGCATGCTGAGAAGCATCATTCCGGTTCCGTTGACGACAAAAGCCGCGGTCCATAAATGAAAGCCGGCGTAGGTTTTGCGTCTGATGGAAGTATAGAGCATGGGCACGGCAAGGAAAAAAGACACTGTGCCGCATGCCCAAAAAAGAGTTCGAATGTCCAAAAAAAACGGCATCGGCAAGGCTCCGATCCATATGGTTTCGGCGCAGTAACGGATCGTCCGTATTTGTCACAATCCGTATATCATGATCTGCTCGATGCTGCAAGGCAATATAATAATTGAAAATTTAAGCACCAAACCGATTCGGAACCGGAATGAAGACGAAATCTTTCATTCTTTGGATCTCACGACATGGTGCCGATTCAGGATCGGTCGATTTCTTTTGCAATCAGTGCGGCACCCAAGGCCCCGTTGATCTGCGGATCGATATGTTCAAGCGGTTTGATTCGAATTCGAATTCCTTCGGATAGCGCATCGAAAATTCCTGAATTTTTGGCAACGCCACCGGTCAAAATCACATCCTCTTCCACAACCAGGCTGCGTGCTTGCGAGGCAACCCGGTTGGCCATGGCGCGGTGAAGGGCATTCAGGATATCATGAATCTCCTTGCCCTCATTGACCAAAGAGACGACCTCGGTTTCAGCAAAAATCACACACTGACTGGAGATGCTGATTCTTTCGTTGGAAGCACTGGCTTTTTCGCCCATTTCCTCCAGGGGCACGCCCAAGGCATCGGCCATGATTTCAAGGAACCGGCCTGTTCCGGCGGCGCATTTGTCGTTATAGGAATAACGGATCACTTTTCCGGTTTCATCCATCTTGATCACCTTGGAGTCCTGCCCGCCGATATCAATCACCATTCGCGCGGATGGCTGGTTCCACCACGCGCCCTTTGCATGACAGACGATCTCGGATTCCAGCCTGCCGGCATACTGTATTTCCTTTTGACCGTATCCGGTTCCGACAATTTGTCGAATACTGTCCATGGAAATACCGGCCTGTTCGGTCGCGATTTTCATAACGTCTTCCGCCGACTTTCGTGGATCAAGCCGTGCAGGTATGACGGCATATGTGAGGATATCATCATCTTCAAGAATCACGGCTTTTGCGGTTCTTGAGCCGATATCACATCCGGCTGTTATCATTTTTCACCTCGTTTCTTTTTCGCATGCAAAACCGATAAAGGTTCAACCAATTGGCCATCGAATCAACGGTTCGATCCATTCCGCGTTCGCTGCGATGCAAGAAGCGCCGCGCCGATAGCGCCTGCCAACTGCGGATCGACTCTGTTGATCCGTTTGATTCTGCGGCCAAGAATTCCGCCCAGGGCATTTACAACACCGTCATTTTTGGCGCCGCCGCCCGTTATACAGATATCATCCTCAATTTTCATTGTATTCGCGAGCATCGAGACCCGATTCGCCATGGCGGCATTGATGCCGGCGCAGATATCTTCCGGCCGACACCTTGCGTTGATGTGCTTGATGATATCGGCCTGCGCCCAGACGGTGCAAACGGATGCAAATGCGATGGGGGAAGTTGATTTTGTGGAAAGCTTCCCCAGTTCGGATGTCGTAATGTTCATGACGTTCGCCATGACATCGAGAAAACGTCCGGTGCCGGAGGCGCATTTGTCGTTTGTAACGAATTTCTGAACATTGCCTTCCTTGTCGATGCGAATGACCTTGCAGTCCTGTCCCCCGATATCGACAATGGTTCTTGCGGACGGAACAAGCCACTGTGCCCCTTTGGCGTGGCATGATATTTCCGAAACCGCTTCATCGACAAATTCGATACTCTCCCGTCCGTACCCCGTTCCGATACAGAAGTCGATGCCCTTTTGCAGAATGCCGGCTTCCGAACACACTTTTTCCATCACCTCGTTGGCGGATTGAACCGGCCGGGGGCCTGACCTGATGATGGCGGCGGCGACGATTCTGCGATTGTTGATTATCACGGCCTTTGTAGTCAGCGAACCGACATCGCACCCTGCGACAATGCTCATAACAACCCCCTTATCCGAAAAAATTCATCCAATCGCATCACCGTTGTGTCCCAGCTTTCGACACGCCCGTCAAAAGAATCCGCATACACCAGATGTGTCGGATAGCCGTACTTTTCAAGATCACGTGTGATCAGTTTGACATTCGACCAGGTGTTTCGACATCCGGGAGTTCCATTATAGATACAGCAATCGGCGTTATAGATGCCGGCAAGCGACAATGTGTCCTCGAGCCACATGTTCGGTGCGTCATATGGACCTCGGATCGTCCGCGTCATGGGCATTCGGGCATTGATGTCGGCGAGCGAATCGATCATGGACTCGAAATCCCGTGTGTTTATTTCATAGGTGGTTCCGGGTATTCCGGTGGTATAGGGCGCTTTTTCCGAAAACGTCCGAGAAAGGATATTGCCCATGTGGGCGATGCCGTTTTGATCGAACCAGTCCCACATGCCGACATTCAGGGAGTAGTTGTCGATGTAAATCAGAAAAGCCCTGCATTTTTCAACACCGCTGTTCAGCCCGGAACGCCCTTCAGCGGCGTTCTTCCGAATGATTTCGACCATCTCCCGCAACATCTTCGTATATTTTTTTCTTCCGGAATATATGTACCGAGACGCGTAGATTAAAATATGATACAAGCCGGGAACAGGGTTGGGAACAAGCCGCTGCATCTCCTCGATTTCATCCAGCAGTGCATCCTGTATTTTCTTTTCCTCCAGAAGTTCCCGAAGCCTGTCGATATCAAATTTGCAGCCCGTATGGGTCTCGATGAATTGGATTAACTCACGATAGTCTTTGTAGTGGTATCGGCGCACTTCTTCCGTCGTTAATTGAGATGGATAGTCGAGGCCGTAATAAGGCACATTCAAATATTGTGCCGCAAAGCTATAGGCGTTGGCGTTCGTATCGCATACGCCTCCCATGTTTAACGCAACAAGATCGATCTTCGCCCCTGCCCCGGCAAGGTAGGCGCCCATGGCACCTCGCTGGGATGAGCATCCGGTTTCGGAAAACCCGACTTCCGTGCAGAAGTCCATGAAATCATATGAGCCCCTTTTCCAAAGCATGGACGTCAGCGCGGTCCCGATCTCAAGCGTAACAGGGACCAGGTTGTTGACGGCGTAAAATATGGACGGATCAAAACAAAACGTGGTCATCACCACTTTTTTGCCATCCCTTTTGGCGTTGACAATATTTGAATAATACTCACCGAAGAGATCGATAAAGGTTATGGCGGGTTTCCCGAGCCCCAAAAGCGGCGTCAGAAGTCCGCTGTCATAGGGAGCGAACTGCAGCAGTCTTGCCAGCTCTTTTTCAGTGGCATTTTCGGTTTTTTTGGCAATATTGAATGTGGCTGCAAACAGCCAGTCCAAATTGTATTCCAGCAATTCGGGTCTCATGGCATCGCCTCATGATGATTGGATTTGGATTCGAGCTGTTCAACAAATGCGTTCACTCTCATTTTCAGCCGTCCTGTTTCGGTAAGGGGACCATACTCCCTTTCGATTCTGATGGAGGGAATGCCGATCTTCTCCAGATCCCGTTCAAGGAGGCCATTCTCGGTTCCATGCATATCACAGAATCGAATGTTCTGCAGAATGACACCGTCGACCTTTAACGCTTTGATTCTTTCCGTAATCGTATGCAGCCTTGCTTTATACCAGCCGAACATTCGTGGACAGGCGGAACCGGACAGGTAGGTCCGCGTGAGCGCTTCGATGGGATTGGCGTCTTCGTCGACAAGGTCATTTTCATTTCGAGGGCCGAAACAGACGTTCTCACCCACAACGACCGCACCGGCCTTTTCGATCAAAGCAACAAGCTCAACCGCATCGCAAACGCTCCCGCCTAAAAAGATCCGTTTTCTCCCCCCAAGGGGGTTATCCTTTTTTTGATTCACGGTATCGATGCATTGTAGAAGGAGTTCCGCATACGTATCCCGCGGCATGACGGTTGAAGCGACGATGGAAGCAAAAGCCTCCGTGCCGGAGATTTTAGCCGGGTCAAAGGCTCGCAACCGTTCCAGTTCCCATAAGGATTTTCTCACTTGATTCTGTTTCCGGATGGCTGTTTTCAAATTTTCATCGGAGATGCTCCTCCCAAAATGTTTCTCCACGGAATCCATTAATTTTTTGACCTGATCCATATACCATATAACGGCATAGCCTTCGGGTTTATGGGGAACATCAAAGTAGTGGAAAAAGGAGGGTAGCGTATCGGAGATATCTTCGCTCATCTTCCGCCAGCACTCATCCAGTCGGCGCATGGAATCGCATCCATTGGAAATCACCACACCATCCAGAAAACGATACTTTTCGGAACCGGCGAGCTGAAGTACGGCTTTGGGAAATGTACAGGCAAACGGCCCATAATAAGCATCCCCGATTTCCATGCTGTCGGCGCCGACGCCTCGCAGGCGTATGGGAAGGATATCGGCGGCATAAAACACCTCGGTGGGCAAAAAAGAACAGGTATAGCCGACGACCTTCCCCCCCTTTTCTTTCCAGGCGCGAACCGAGTCAAGGTCGATGTTTGTGGCGGCATCATAAAAAGCGGTTTTCATGATAGCGTTTCCTCGTTCAATATAAAGCGGCGAATCATTTCGCGGGCTTCCTGTATGGCCTCGTCCTGACCATCGTCTTCGGGGGTCAAAAAGCCGAAGAATTCTTTTGCGACAATCGGAAAGAGGGTTCTTGCCAGGGGACGAACCGTTCGGCCCAAATCTTTTGCCATCCAGCGGACGGATTCCTCGATTTCATATAAATCGAGGGAGCCCGTAAATTCCGTTAACAGTGAAATGAGAAGCTCTGGATTACGATGGTGCAGTTTGTTGGCGATGCGACTTGTCGCGTTGACCATTTCCGCCCAATCATACATTGCGCAGGCGGAAATCCCCTTTTCCAGCGCCTCGATGGCGCTGTCATCCGGCAGATCTTCCACAAGCTCTATTTTTCGCTTGAGAATTCTGGTTTTTGAATTACGCAATACAGAAAGATGACGTAGCTGTTGCAACAGGAATTCCGGATTTTCAGCCACAATATCCGCGGTGATATTACGGATCGTTTCCTTGCCGTCGATCAGCGCGTTTTTCGCTTTCATAAAAAGAGCCGGATCGGTTTTGCCCATCACCATCCGCATTTTTTCGGAAAAATCCATGGTAAATCTTGGCGCACCGGATTCGCCGACCAATGCACTTCCGGTATGAAGCTGCCGCACCACTTCCGTCAGATTATTCACTAGTTTTCCGGCGATGTTTCCATCCATCTCCCGAAAGAATGAAAGCAGAATATCGGCCAGCATATCCGGCGAGAGGGTTGTGAATCGTTCCGTCATATCCGCCAGGAATAGGAGAACAAAATTGGCGATTCCCGGAATGAATGACAGGAGAATGATAAATTTCGCCGGGTACTCAAACGCCAGTTCACAGATTTTAGTGATGAGCGTATTGTAATCTTCCTTAGAATTGTCAAAGTTTTCTCTGAATTCCCCAAAGTCGGTATGATTCAGCCAATTTTGAATTTGAGGAAGTATTTTTTCGGAAAAAAACAACGGATCGCTTTTTCGGAGGCTGCCGGTCGTTTGCGTCAGGGACATGAAGATCCCGGCCATTTTGGCAGTGTCAATTTCCGAAAGAACATTTCCGACGATCTCGCTCTTTTTGTCCTGAGGCAGATTTTCAAGCGATTTGATGGTTGCATGCAGGATTTCAATCACGCGATTGAGCAACTCGGGAACCTGCAGCCCGGCATTTTCAACGAATTCCGGTTTTTCAAAAAGTCCGACAAGTTCCTTCTCCATCAGCACATCACTTGATTTTGACAATTTCCGATTGATGAACCTTCCAAGAAGATGCGCTATTTTCTTTTTAGCGGTGTTCTCTGCGGACCACTGCAGCAGCAGCGTAGAAATAACAGTATCCAGCGCCTGGCGACATTCGCGGGTCTGTAAAACATCCGCGAGAAAACGCTGCCTGGAAAAACCGTTTCCATCATTCACTCCGACCGTTGATCTGCTGTTCTGGGAATTTAGCGGGTTAGGTACCATCGGTATTCCTTTACGTATTGCTGAACGTCATCGATCCAGCCCATGAAATTCTGTGGAATCATCTATTTTTTCATTTTTTTACTTGTTATTTGAAGCGCGATTGCTTTTTCATTTTGAGCATATTCACGAACAACCGTGGCGGCGACATCCGCTTTTTTCTCGTTTGCGCATTTCGCCAACCGTTGAAAAAAAATTTTATTTTTCGGCAGCTCCCCCTTGCGGTACATCAACGATGCATATTGTATCCGTCGGTTGCTGGGCCAAAGCTCCAACAACATTTGCTCCAGCATCGGATTCCGGGCGGCTTTCATTCCCACCCGCGCAAATTCGAAAATCCCGTCGTAATATGCCTGCACATCTCCGTTTCCGGCAGCCGATTCGATACGTTCCAGCGCCGCACGCATATCGCGCAGGTCCGCATCGGTCGCAAGCTCCACAGCCCTCCGGGCGACCATGCCATACAGCGCCTCGAAAATGTCGTAAAACCATTCGATGTGCTGTGAAGTAATTTCAGTGACGCGTGCGCCTTTGCGCGGAATCCGCTCCACCAGTTTGTTTTTCTCCAGTATGCCCAGCGCCTCTCGTATGGGAATGCGGCTGACCCCCATCTCTTCCGCCAGTTTGGCCTCCAGTATCCGCTCTCCGGGTTTGAGTTCGTTCCGGATAATTTTCTCACTGATGACGCGCGTCACGAATTCGGGCAAATTATCAGGTGTAATAACTGCCATGACAGTGTTTCCTTTTTTCCAATCGATTTGCTTGCCGCTTTCACTCTGTCCATTTCGTATTTTTGTATACTGTATACAATATACTGTATACTTGTCAAGAAACAATTTTTATTTCCCGGCATGCATATAGAACAAGATACCATTACATAAACTTTATGCTTCCGCTGCCCATCCAAACCGCCGCAGCCGCCCCGGCACCACCCATTCGGCATGCCGGCATTTCAAAAACAATAAAAAAAGGCAGCCGCTGAAAAACCAGCGACTGCCTTGCATGTAATGAAAATCCATGCTGCCCATTCGTCAAGAATGAAGACTTGACACCTCCGTTTTTGGAAATGGCATTGTCAAGGTTGATATAACCAATCTTAAATACTTGACAATAAAACTTTTTTCAAGTATTTAAATCAATTATGAAACAACCCGATATCCATAAACCATTCATGTCCCTAATTCGCCTTCAAGAACAAATTACAATCCATCGAATAAAAACAGGTATTCAAAATGAACAAGCTTGAATTAATCGACGCATTACGCAACGAAGCCAACGTTTCAAAAAACGATGCAGCTACAATTGTTGATATTTTCTTCAATGCCATGTCGGACGCTCTGGCGGAAAATAGACGCGTGGAAATCCGTGGATTATGCAGTTTCTTCGTAAAGGATTATAAACCCTACATCGGACGGAATCCCAAAACCGGCGAAAAGGTGCCCATCAAACCCAAGAAGTTACCCTTTTTCAAATGCGGGAAAGAGCTAAAAGAACGAGTGGACTTTTAAACCTGATATCTGATCGATATCAAAAAGGAGGAATCTACAATGGCGAGTCAAGTTGAAAAGGGAATACAATCGATTAGAAAAGAAATTGACAATGTATTGGATCGGTTGGAAAAATTCATGATAGAGCTTTCCAAAATGGGGCAACCCAAGCCGGCAACGAAAGCGAAACCGAAAAAATCCACTGGGAAAAAGACGAGCGCTGGGAAAAAAACCTCTCCAGCCGGAAAAAAACCGACGACACCGAAAAAGAAAGCCGCCAAGAAAAGCGACGCTCCGAAAAAGTAATTCGGAAAAGTAGTGGTCGACTTTGCATCGGTAGTCGAGGCCAATTCCAGTAGAACAAATTCGGGGACAGTCACTTTATGCAGTTCTCCGGCTGCCTGGTTTTTGGACAAGGGGGCTTGATTGCGTGATACAATCGATCGCTCTGGGCCGAGCCAGCTGCGTGCGGCACTGCAAAGCAGGTAATCATCCAAATCAGACCACCGCTTCCCGCAAGTGAGGCCCGGCCTGGCGTGCTGGTTGCTCTCGATTATATCATCCGAATTACCCGATGTTGTCTTTTTGACGCGGAGCGGAAGCAATGTCGGGTAATTTACCCTTGGATTATGTAAAAAAGCGTAATGCAGCTTGACGGGCCAGGGCTTTTCTATCAACAAGCGGCTTCCTTATCAAAAGGGCGGTCTCAACTTGCGATAAACGGCGGTCTGATTTTGATCACCGGCTTCGCCGTGCCGCATGCGGCGGGCTCGGCACAAGGCACTCGTCGGTAATTTGTGCTATTGACCTGTCCCCTTTTCACTCATTTTTTGTTGTTAAAAACTGTTTCGTTTCGATCCTGCTCCCAGACGAATCCCTCATTCCGTTAGCCGTTTCAGGGAGTAGAGTCCTTTCAATCCCGAGATGGGTTTGGGCTTCTTTTCCTTGCTGGATTCGAGCAGGTCCTTGACCCGCAAATACTGCTGCCGCACAAAATCCTTTGATCCGATGATGCCCGAATCCGTAAAATACCGCGTACGATAACGGAATCGATCGGTA
>JBGSLR010000052.1:0-8999 GCA_041740615.1 Desulfobacterales bacterium | reverse complement strand
ACTCGCATGTCGTACCATTGTTTTGCCTCCTTGTTTTGGGCTAACGGTTTCTTTTCGCGATTAAACCATGCCTTACAAGGAGGCTTTTTTTCAAGCCCAATAAACTATTTTATTTCAAAACCGTTTTTGGACAAGAGTGACCTAAAATATTATTTACACTATGAACTTCCAAAGATAAAGGGGCTGGCGGAGCGGCTTATGGAAAAGGCCCTGTTATGCATCGAAATGCAAACTGATTTTTTAAACGACTGATGGCAAGAAAAGAAGACGGGGCGTAAAAAAAGCATGATAGGATTTCATGAGGCCGGAGCGATAACGGATCGTGAAGAAGGGATATGTTCCAATCCACCAAGGAGAAAACGCCTAAGGCCCATTTTCGGTCTGAAAGGCCTCCATTCCTTGAAACACTTCACGGAATGAAAGGTGTCTCTCTGAATCCAATCGGACTAGGCCTTGTCTTTGGATTCGGCCTTAGGGACCTGGCCCTATTCCTATCCTTTCTTCGATCACTGTAACAGAAGCATGGCAATTGATTTGCGTCTCTTTGGTCAGGCTACGACATAAATACCTTTGCCGGCGGTTGAAATTTTCCCCTGTGCTTTCAGTTTCTTGATGATATCCTGCAATGCCTTGTTTTCCATCCCGGTTTTGTCTCGCAACGCTTTCGAATCGATGCCTTTTTTCGATTCTTCAATGAAAGTGTAAACCGTATCCATATCGGATTTTTTCCCCGTTTTTGCAGGGTTGCGAATGACTGGTTCGGATTCGGCATCGGATGGCGCGACGGCAGCCCATGTTTCATTCAATTCCCCCTTGTTGTAGAATCGCTGGAGCCTGACGCGTATCCTTTTTTCAAGATAGTGTTGGACGACTTCCTTTTCGATGATCGGCACGGCGGTTTTTTCTAACTCGTTTATGATCTCGTTCGGGGTTATTCCCATGTCCTTGAGCAGGTTGCGTATTCTTTTTTTCCCGTATGTTCTAAAAAAATGGGTAATCAGTTCATTTGATATTTCCGTGAATATACTGGTTTGGCGATAAACCGACCAGAAATCCCTGACATTTTGAGCCAGGGCATCAATATGGCCTTTGTCGACAAATTCGGCAATGGAACGGGAATTATATTTTCCTGCTTTTGACCATATCTCTGCTCCAGATTTTCGGATCATATCTGTATCAAAAGCATCGATCAGAAACTGCTCACTTTTTTTTAAATGATTTTCGATATAGGTTTTGACGAATTTTTTGATCTGTTCATCGATCTGCCCGGCAATATTGTCGGACAAGCCAAAAGTCGTTTTATTCAGAAACCCCTTGTAGGCGCTGAGAAGGGAAGATGCTCCCGGAACTTTTTTCATAATCAGGTTTTCGGAGACGACAAACGCCTTGATGCCGCCGTAAAGTGTTTCGGTAATCAGCATGGAAAAAATTGTGCTGGATACAACGTGGTTGATCATTTCGTTCCGGAGATTTTCGATCCCCAGGGTGTTTTGGATGAATTGATCAAACAATTTCTTTGAAATGACTTTTTTTAAAATGGTGTCGTCCTGATAAAGGCATTCCTGAATTTTTTTTGCGCATTCGGTTATAAAATCAGGTATCTCGTCCGGAATCGGACGGTGAATGACATTCCGTTGAAAAAAATCGATGATCATGTCAGCAGACGTGAAATCGTCAAGGCATACATCGTCGAACAGTGCAAACAAAGCGGTTACTTCCTCGCGAATCGTCTGCCGTAATCCCGCACCTCTTAGGGATTGGAGCTCAAACTGAACATGATTCTCAACGGCAGTGATTCTTTCATTATGCTGTGTCATAAACGGCTCCTTAAGGGGGCTATGGACAAAATTTGGTGTTCGGCGGTTCTGCCTTTGTCTGAAAAGATTGGTATAGTCACTGGTGAGATAGCACACATCAGCAGCTGGAATCAACAGAATGTCGTTACCGACCCATGGCAATCGGATGTCTTTTTACGCTTGGATTTAGATGCAGGCTGCCGAAATTTTTGGGGTTGAACTATTTGTAACCATCATGCCACAGCTGTCGGGCGGCATGTGGGAGACGGCATCCGGCCGCGATACAGAATGGCACAAACATCGCGGCAAGATGCCGCTCCCACAGGGAATTTCAACATTGTTTCCTTCAAAACCGACTGAATTGGCAAACTAGAAAAGAATTGCAATCGCTCTGGTTCCCGACCTGGGAATCGGTTATCGCCTCCAGTGTTGTAATTCCGTATCCGCCACGTTCCGGAGCATTTCCAGCGTTTCGGGTGAGTCGAAGATCTTTTTGCATAGGTCGCATTTTCTGTGTTTGATGATCTCCCGGGATGGAAACCCCATAAAGGAGGCGATGGTTGTTATTCCAAGGGTCCTGATGTGGTTATAGAGGATGTTTGTTTCGCTTTTTTGGAAGAGATTGTCGATGGTGTCGTTTTTGATATTTCCCAGGTAGAAAAAGTTGGTGTTTGTAAAATAGTTGCCGGCGTCGCAGCAGGCGTACATATCAAGATCCGGGGAGAGATACGGATTCATCGGGCAACAGTTGTCCTGATAATCGGTACATAGATCCTTTCGTTCAAAGGAAGCGGCCCGTCCGGCATAGAGTAACGGTTCCGGAAAAAATTTCAGATGGTTTTCCCTCAAAAACGCTTCGTACGGTTCATCCGCTTCTGAAAAATCGGTTACAAATGAAACAAAATAATCCAGTCCGACCTTGTTGCAGCTTGCGGCGGCGTTGACGATATTCCGCCGGTTGATATGTTTCTGGTGCCAGCGACTGTAACTCATTCGTAACTGGCGAAGTCCGCTGTCTCGTAACGGAGAAACAAGGGAATCCGAGCGTTCTCCGGTTTTCGCCCAGAAACAATTTGTCACCATCCTTGTGTACATTCCATGGGAGGAGCATCGCGTTACGAGTTGTTTCATGTCATCGAAATGGAGGAAGGGTTCGCCTGCGGTAAAACTGATGCCCCGGACGTCGGCATCCGCCAATTCGGAAACGAGTTGTTCCGCCTGGCCCAGCTCCATCTTTTTATTGTCGGGGATATCGTCTGCGGCGACACAATGTTCGCATCTGATGTTGCATCGGGTCGAATATCCAAACGCTATTTTTCGCATGGTGACTCTTTCTACTGTTCTGTCTGTGCTTTAAGCCCTTGTACAAAAGGACCGTCAAAAAAACCATCAAACCTGATGGACCTGTCCCATTATATTTTTCTTGCCGTTGAAAATTTTTTTATCGTATATACTATAATAAAAACAATAATTCAAAACGCTGAATCCAAAAAGCGTTCGTTTCTATCGAAAAAGGATTCCCAACATCATGAGTGGATTACTTGCGCCTCGTATCGGAATACATTTTTACTGACTTCGTTTGGTCGGTAATTACGATCAAAGGCTCTTGGAAACACACCATCATCAAAACATTCTATGGAGGACTCGGTCATGTCAACTCTTTACTCGCAAGCCAGTCTCGGCCCTCTTACCCTGAAGAACCATCTGGTCATGGCACCTATGACGCGAAACCGCGCTACCGGCAATATCCCCAACGCGCTGATGATGGAGTACTACGCGCAGAGAAGCTCGGCGGGGCTCATTGTTACAGAGGGCGCCTCGCCCTCACCGAATGGGTTGGGTTACCCGCGCATACCGGGAATTTTCTCCCCGGACCAGGTCAACGGATGGAAACAAATTACCGATGCGGTGCATGCCAAGGGCGCCAAGATTTTCATCCAGTTCATGCATTGCGGGCGAATTGCGCATCCGCTGAACCTGCCCGCGGGTGCGCGCGTTCTGGCACCTTCGGCGGTGGCGGCCGCCGGCGAGATGTACACGGATGCCGAGGGCATGAAGCCGCTGCCTGTGCCGCAGGCGATGACCGAGGCGGACATAAAGACCACCATCGAGGAGTTTGCCCAGGCCGCCAAGAACGCGGTGTCAGCGGGTTTTGACGGTATCGAGCTGCACAGCGCCAATGGTTATCTGCTGGAGCAGTTCATCCGTCCCAATACAAATAGGCGGACGGACGGCTATGGCGGTCCCATCGAGAAGCGCGCGCGTTTCATCCTGGAAGTGGCCGAGGCGGCGATTCGCGCCATCGGCAAGGACAAGGTGGGCATGCGGCTATCGCCGTATGGTGTTTTCAACGATATGCCGCCCTACGACACGATGGAGACGGATTATACCTACCTGGCCCAACAACTCAACGCTCGCGGATTGGTTTACCTCCACCTCGTGGATCATTCCCCCATGGGTGCGCCGCCGGTGCCCGATTCCATTAAGACGGCATGTCGCAAGGAATTCAAGCGAACGCTGATTCTCTCCGGCGGATACGATGCCGCGCGCGCCGAAAGCGATCTGGCCGCGGGCAAATGCGATCTCATCGCCGTGGGGCGACCTTTCCTGTCCAATCCCGATCTGGTCGAGCGATGGAAACGTTCCGCGGAAGTGAATGCACCTGATATGACTACGTTCTACACGCCGGGACCCAAGGGCTATACCGACTATCCGACGTTGAAGAAATAATGACATGATGTCGTTCCGAACACGAAAGTCGATATAATCGTCGTTTCTCCGATCAATTGAGATACGGATGCTTTCATGCAGAAAAGGAGGGGCGGTTTGGATACCATAAACAAGCAAAAAACAACGAACCCCAAACTGCCTTTCCGGCTGAAGGTCGGATATGGAATCGGCGATATCGGCTGTAATATCTTTATTGTGACCTGCGGGCTGTTCCTGCTCTTTTTTCTCACCAATGTATTGGGGGTGGACCCCGCCCTTGCGGGCCTGGCCCTCCTGTTCCCAAAATTGTGGGATGTGGTTTCCGATCCGATTATGGGAGGAATCTCGGATGTGACACGCTCCCGCATGGGCAGAAGACGTCCTTATCTTCTCGCGGCTTCCCTACCGTTCGGGATTGTCTTTGTCATTCTGTTCGTTGCGCCGCATTATGCTTCCGGGGTTTCCAAAGCACTCCACGTGGGATTGATATTTGCACTGGGATGCACGGTATTTACCGTCTTCAATGTCCCCTACTCCAGCATGGTGGCGGAGATGTCGGATGATTATAACGAGCGGATGTCCATCACCTCTTTCCGGATGATCGGTTCTTCCATCGGCGTTTTGTTGGCCGGCGGCCTTGCCATGCCGCTGGTTGACATCGGCGGCGGCGGGGAGGCGGGGTTTCGCTTCATGGGGCTTGTTTTCGGTGTGGCCGTCAGCGTTTTTTGTCTCATCTGCTTCCGTGCAACTCGCACCGCAAGGGCGTTGCCGGCCAGTGATAAAATGCCCCCCATGGGTGAACAGGTTAAAATCGCTTTTCGGAATACGCCGTTCAAGAGGCTGATGATGATGTATGTCTTCCAGTCCTTATCCATGGGTGTGCTCATGGCGGGATTGATCTATTATGTTAAGTATGTCATGGGGTTGCCGGAAACCGCCATGGGTATTATCTTCCCCATCCTGATAGTGACGTCGATTCTCTTCATTCCCGTGTGGGTTACCATCGGGGTGAAGTTAGGTAAAATCAAATCCTATAAAATCGGTCTGTGTATATTGTCGATCATGCTCTTCTCCTTGTTTTTCACCCAGCGGTCACAGTTGTATCTATTCTATGTTCAAATCTTCCTACTGGGAATCGGTTTTTCGACCTTTCAACTGTTTCCTTTTTCCATGCTGCCGGATACGATTGAATTCGATGAGCTGCAATCCGGCATGAGAAGAGAAGGTATTTTTTCCGGCATCTGGTCATGCGGCCAAAAAACCGCTTATTCCGTGGGACCCGGCATCGTCGGCTTTGCGCTTTCCCTGTCCGGCTTCACACCCGACGCAGTGCAACCCGAGAGTGTTGAAACGGGTATCCGAATCGTCTTCTGTATCTTCACCGCGGCCATGATTCTGCTCAGTCTGATCCCATTTATCGCTTACGATTTAGATGAAGAAAAATTTGAACGCATCAAACAGATGATCCGGCAACAACAAGAAATCGCCAGAACATAGGCCGCCGTGTTTCAAACCCGTTGAATTGGACGGTATCCCCATCCCTTTCATGGCTGCTGATCCGGGCCGATCCATGGGGAGGGCTCTCCATATAGGATAAAGGGCGCCGGGTTGATGGATCCACCGCCGGCGGCCATATAGCCCATGCAGATGTATAGGGTGTCATTGATTTTCCGAATCTCGTCATGCATCGATTCGATCAACCCGCCGTTGTAGGCTTTGTAAATCAGATGGAATGAGTTTTTGTCGTCAATTTCAGATGCCGCGACAAAGGTATCCATCTTGCGTGCCCTTGCAATGGAGAGGTTCCCGGAACCGTCTTTTACGGAAAAGAGATTATACCCCCAGCCCTTGTCTTTTTCAAAAGGGAAAAACGCTTTCCCTTCCCAATGGCCGGGCCCGAAAAAGTGATGGGTGAAAAAGTCGGCGGCAGGGGCCATGATTCCCAACGGGAGTGTTTTGGCGTTGTATTCCCCCCGGAGGCTTGAAAAATCAGGTGCCGGGGCTGCATAAAACAGCTGCATGATGTCGGCTTTTGAAAGAGGCTCAAGATCTTTTGGGATCGCCTGACTTGCCGGTCGCCCCAGGATGTCTTCGATGGATCTGCCGTCATAAGCGCCTCCTTTTTGGAGGATGTTGATTCCGGTTAAGGCGATATTGAAAACGGCCAGAACGGCGATGACGATCAGGCTTCTTTTCAGAATTTTTCTAGCCGTCGTTTCCGTTGTTACCGTTAGATCGTTGTGTAGAAAATCTTTTGGCATTTCTTGTTTCGAAGGAATTGAATTCATAGCTCTCTCCGCCATTGCAGTGATGGTAAGACTCGGGTTGACACCGACGTTCGCCGAAATGGCCGCCCCGTCGACCACATAGATGCCGGGGCAGCCGAATACCTGATGATGTGTATCGATCACGCCATTCTCGGGTGATGACCCCATGTGACAGCCGCCGAGAATATGCGCCGTAAACGATATGTTTCCCATACTTTCCATGATGACGTTCAACGGCGTCCCACCGGTTACCTTGGCCAGAATGCCGGCGGCCTGATTGGCAACCGGTAGATTGGTGGGGGCTTCCTTGCCGGGTACGATTCTGGATTTCAGGCGTCTTTTGACATACAAGAAGGCAAGACTTCGGCCGTATTCCAGTGAAACCTGATTGTCGAGATTCTGCATGACCGTGAGAATGGTTGCCCGTTTATGCCAGTTTTTCGCAAACCAGTTTTTTAAAACAGGGGTCGGGTTGGCAAGGATTTTCATCAGCGTGATCAGCGATCGGATCAACGGCCGAGCGTGATCGACCATGGGACCGAAGTACCACTTCATGAAGGTGTAGCCTTTGGGGAACCGGTTCTGGGTAATATGCGTATGGGTATCCGGGTAGAAATCAGATGAGATGGTTGTTCCTCGGGAAAGATCCAGATCCGGATCCGGTGAAAGCGCCCCCACGATCGCCTCGCTGTTGGTTCTCACGACCTTTCCCATTTGCCGTGAGATATTCGGAAGTGTCTTGGTGACGTCCCGGCAGCGGAAAAGAAGTTCCAGGGAGCCGAGAACTCCGGCTGATAAGATGATTTTTCTGGCGGTAATGGGACGGTATGTTGTAAAGGTTTTTACCGGGTGCCGCATCATGATCCGGTAGCGGCCATCTTCCTGGGGGATGATGTTGACCACTTTTCTTTCCGGAAGAATCACAGCGCCCCGTTTCTGGGCAAGGTAGAGATAGTTTTTGTCCAAGCTGTTTTTGGCGCCGTGGGGGCAGCCTGTCAAACATTCTCCGCACAAGTAGCAGCCGGTCCGCGACGGCCCTTGCCCGTCAAAAAACGGGTCCGGTTTTATCACTTCCGGCGTTCCGAAATAAATTCCCATGGGCGTCGGACCAAAGGATGCTTCGGCTCCCATTTCTTTGGCCGTCCGTCTCAGGAATTCATCCATTTTATCCTGACTGGGGTTTTTTGTGACGCCCAGCATGGTTTTGGCTTTTTCATAAAAGGGTGCCAACTCTTCTTTCCAGTCCCCGCATAGATTTCGCCATGAAGGATCCTGATAGAAGCCGGCCTTTGGTTCCAGAAGGACAGCCGCATATACCAGGCTTCCTCCACCGACACCGACACCGCCGACAACACCGAGATGCCTGTAAACGATCTGGCTGAAAAATCCGGTCAATCCGATCTCCGGCATCCAGAACAGCTTTTTCTGATCATTGGCGGCTTCATTCATATCGTGGGGCGTGATCCATCTGCCTTTTTCGATGACCGCCACACGATAGCCCTTCTCCGAAAGACGAAGAGCGGAAACGCTTCCGCCGAATCCACTGCCGATGACCACAAAATCGTATTCCACAATAGCGCCCCTTGTGTTTCAGTCCGTCGGAACTTGTAAAATTTTTTCCAGGTAAACGGCTGTTTCAATAAACGCTTGAATCTGTTTGTCCTCGATGCCTTCCAGATTTCTGGTGATGATTTCGAAGGTGTCGTCCTCGACCGCCTGGACAATCTTCTTGCCCTTTGCTCTCAAGGAGACCAGCATGATACGCTTGTCTTTCCGGTCTTGTTTTCTTGCGAGGAATCCCCTTGCTTCTATCCGGTCAACAACCCTCGTGGCGGTGCTGACCGGTATTTTCATTTCATCGGCAATTTCGCTCATGGTTGCCGGCGAGTGTCTTCGCAGAAACTGCAGCAGAAAGATCGCTTCATAATTCAGGCCGAATCGTTCGACCTTGGCGAGCTCAAATTTGTGGATGGACCGGAGGGCGCTGAACAGCATTTCGTCAAGATCATTTCGAGAGATTTGTGATAATAATGTTGTCAGGCTCATAATCCTCCATAGACAATTAATTTCCATTTTGCAATTAATTTTTTGTACCTATTCAGGGGGGTGGAGCTTAATTTATAACCACTTGAAATAAAAACAAATTTGTTGCAACTATAATTTATTGAAATAATTGAATATTTCGCTAGATTTTTCATTTTACATGTGCTATAGCTTCCAAATATGG
>JBGSLR010000051.1:0-65120 GCA_041740615.1 Desulfobacterales bacterium | reverse complement strand
CTCGCATGTCGTACCATTGTTTTGCCTCCTTGTTTTGGGCTAACGGTTTCTTTTCGCGATTAAACCATGCCTTACAAGGAGGCTTTTTTTCAAGCCCAATAAACTATTTTATTTCAAAACCGTTTTTGGACAAGAGTGAATTTGTATAAGACCTATATGATCGTGCATTAGAAGCAACGTCTCTGGCTCCCGAAAAACCAATTCTCGCCAAATACCGTGAAGATATGCTATAAAACGAATATGGGCAACACACGCCCAGTGGTTTTTTCAATACGGCCTTGTGACCTTTTTCAACAACCGAATGTCACGCGACGACGCTGCAAAGAAAGCAATTTCAGGCTTTAGGTAAGCACCCATGGCTTTTTGTCTGATGGATGGAAACGAAGCGATCGCCCAAGCCGCTCTGGCAGCCGGATGCCGCTTTTTCGCAGGGTATCCGATCACACCGGCCACCGGGATTCTCAACAGTATGCTGTCCCTGCTGCCGCCCGTGGGGGGAATCTGCCTGCAAGGGGAAGATGAGATCGCCTCCATCGGGTACTGCCTGGGGGCTTCCATGGCCGGCATGAAAGTCATGACCGCCACCTCGGGTCCGGGCATCAGTTTGTACAGCGAGCAGATTTCCTTTGCCATCGGCAGCGAAATCCCCATCGTCATCGTCGACGTTCAACGTCTGGGACCGTCCACCGGCTCCGCCACGCGCGGCGCGGACGGCGACATTCAGTTTTTGCGCTGGGGCAACAGCGGCGGGCTGCCGGTAATCGTTCTGGCGCCGGTGGATGTGAAAGACTGCTACGAATTGACCGTCCAAGCCTTTAACCTGGCGGAAAGGTATCGCTGCCCGGTGTTCATCGCTTCCAACAAGGAAGTCGCCATGACCAAGGAGAGCGTCGATCTCGATGCACTGCCTCTTCCGGCCATTCTCTCACGCCCGGCGCCGTCCGCCGGTAAACCCTATCTGCCCTTCGCCGTCGAAACAGATCAACCGGTGCCGGGTTTCTTGCCCATCGGCGGAGGCACCATTGTCCGGCAGACCTCTTCCACCCATGGGCCGGACGGGTATATCACCACGGACCCCGGTGAAATCGCCGCCAACCGAAACCGCTTGCAGGAGAAATTCACGGGTGCGCCGAGTTTTTTTACGGGTGACGAGGAGCCGGATCGGCCGAAAGGCGATCCGTTGGTGATCACTTACGGGGTCACGGCGCGGGCTGTAAAGGCCGCCGTGCATGAATTACGCCGGGACGGCATGCATGCGGATATTCTGGTCCTGAAAACCCTCTGGCCGGTGCCGGAGGAAGCTATTTTGCGATACACCCGGAATCGCCGTGCGGTTTTTGTGATCGAGATGAATCTCGGCCAATATGTACGGGAGATCAAGCGTCTGGTGTCCCATGCGCCGGTGCATTTTTTCGGCCGCATGGATGGCTCCCTGATCACGCCCACCCAGGTTCAGGAGGTCATCCGCAATGGCTGATAGCCTGCTGAATGAAGGCCGTCCGCCGGTTTTCTGCCCCGGATGCAGCCATGAACGGGTCGTGTTCGCCCTGAACACGGCATTGATGAGCATGGACTTGTCCGGTGAGCGGATTGTGATCGTCAGCGATATCGGCTGCTCCGGTTTGTTCGATACGTTTTTCCACACCCATGCCTTTCACGGGCTCCACGGACGTGCCCTGACCTACGCCGCCGGCCTGAAGCTGGCCTGTCCGGACTTGACCGTCCTCGTGACCATGGGCGACGGTGGATTGGGCATCGGCGGGGCCCATCTCCTGGCGGCCTGCCGTCGAAATCTGGATCTGACACTTTTGGTGCTGAACAACCTGAACTACGGCATGACCGGCGGGCAGTGCTCCCCGACGACCCCTGCGGATGCCCAGGTGGAATCGGGCTTTTTAAATCGGCTGGAAACGCCACTGGCGGTGACGGAACTGGCTCATACCGCCGGCGCCGCCTATGTCGCCGATTGTTCCAGTTACCAGAAAAACCTGCCGGAGGAAATCGAACGGGCCATTCGCTTTGAGGGATTTGCCGTGCTGGATATTCGCGGGATCTGCCCGGGACGCTACACCCGCAAAAACAAGCGCTCTCCCCGGATGATCGATCAGGAACTGTCCCAGCGGGAACCGGCGCGATTCCAAACGGATCGAAAGGAATACGGCCGCCATTACCGGGAACTGAGCGCGCTCCAGAAATCGGCTTCACCACCCGCCGGGGTGGAGATCCGGCATCGCCCGCCGTCACCGAAACGGCAGGAAATGATTATTCTCGGCGATGCCGGCCAGCGAGTGCTCACGGCGGGCGAAATTCTTTGCCTGGCCGGGATGAGCGCCGGCCTGCGGGCCACCCAGAAAAACGACTACCACATCACCGTTTTGCGAGGGCCATCCATCAGCGAAGTCATTCTATCCCCCTGCGATATCGATTACACGGGTATTGAGCGCCCCACCGTTCTCATCGCCATCGGCCAGGATGGAGTGAAGGCGCGCCGAAACATCTTCTCCCGTCTGGACGCCGATACGCTCGTCCTGAAAACACCGGATATTCTGCTCCCGCAGCATGCGGGAACGGTGGTTGTGATGGATTTCGCAAAACACGGCGTCAAACGCGAAGACTTGGCGCTGGCTTCTTTGTGGGTTCTGGCCAAACTGGGCAAGGCGATTCACTCGGAGATGTTGCGCACGGCAGTGGAAATCCGTTTCCGGAAGGAGGCGCTTCAATCCGCTCTGAAAATGGCCGACATGGACTTTTCCGTGTAGCCGCATCACCATTCTAAATTCAGATGGCGTTAAAAAGTCTCGACGGCAAGACGTCAATAATCCATTGTAAGAAAGCGATCGTCACCTATGTCGCGCCGCAAAAGTTCGATACGGCGATATCCAGGAATGTTCTTTTTTTCAATTCCCGGAAAGACTTCGTTTCGAAGAAGATCCTCATATATATCGGCATTTTCTTTGGTTGTCCATCCATGCCAAATGCGTTTGATCGCCATTGGATCACCTCGTTAATCCATCAAATATGCACATTAAGACTCGCCCGGCTTTTTGCCCCGGCGGAAGCAGCCATTTCGACTCAATCCTTATAGGTTCGGCAATTTATATTTCCCGATCCGATCATTATGTAAACTGCCCAGATAAAGATAACCGCCATATTCCCGTACGGAAGTTATCTCCTTCAGGTGTTTTCCTGTGGGGTCATGTAGACTTTGCATGATATTCCCTTGTTCATCCAGAGCCAAGACCAGGCCGTAAGGCGTTGGCTTTGGCCAAAAGGCTTTGGGTAGTTTGGACATTTGAGCTTTTAAAAAGGGAAAAGGATGGAGACTGTCCGCAACTTCATTTCGAACCGTAAAGAGAGCCAGCCAAAATGTGCCCTTATGATTGCTGGAAATATTATCAGGAAACCCTGGAAGATTATCCATAAAAATCTCGTGTGTTCCCGCCTTGGGTCCCTTCAACCAGTATCGGACGATCCTGTAACGGTAGGTTTCATTAATCAAGACGAAGTCTTCCTGCTGAGATAAGGCCACGCCGTTGGCAAAGTAAAGGTCCTTCAATAGGACCTTGATCTGGCCGGTGACTGGATCGTAGCTGAGGAATCTGCCGTACGGTTTTGATTCTAAAAGGTCATAAAGATATTCATTCTGCCCGTACTTGGAGCTCGCATCCGTAAAATAGATGGTGCCGTCGCTGGAAATATCCAAGGCATCGGTGAATTTGAAGGGAACACCATCCGCCGAGGTAGCCAGAACGGTAATCTTCCCCTGGGGATTAATGGAGAGTAGCCCTTTATAGGCATCGCAGACAATCAGGTTGTTATTCTTATCAAATTGGATGCCCAAAGGGCGACCGTTGGTTTCGGCAAAAGGTTCCAGCTTGCCATCCGGCAGAAGACGCATGATCTTTCCATCCTGCGTTCCCCCATAGATACGCCCCTGAATGTCCACCTCCACTTCTTCCGGACCGTTGATCTTTCCCAAGGCCAAAAGTTCGGCCTTCTGCAAAAGGCTGTTTGGTGCCAGCGCACCGGTAAACGCTTGCGGTGCAGGAGGGGAGTAAGCCGCCGGTGCAATGGGGGCCGATTGGAGAAAAAAAATGATGATGACAATTGCCAGAATTCCAACTATCCCGAGGATAATCTTTTTCATACCCCAAGCCTCCTTCTTAATAATAGGATGTTTCTCTATTGTAATGATGAAACCGCCATAACCATAGTCGCCCGCCTGTTGCGCTCCATATGGAAGCATTGGCTATCCCGCTGCTATCCGGCAAACAAGTGACCATTCCTGCATGTCACAAAACATCCGTCTATAAGCGTCTTCGACTTTGCCTGGCTTTCCGTCGTGCGACGACTACTTCTGAGCGATCACCTGAACGTCGATCGGTGCGCTGAGAAATCGGTTGACCCTGACCGGTCGCATGCCCGCCTGACGGCACCATGCCTGCTCCTCCTCAATCGTGTACACACCCACAGAGCTGGTCAAGCCGAAAAATAAATTCTGAATGCTGCACGCGGTATCGGAATTGTCGCGAATTGCTGGACGAATGAAATCCTGGATGATGAAATAGCCCCCCGGTTTGAGAGCCCGCGCGGCCTTCCCGGCTACCAATTGGTTCTGTTCCGGCAAGAAATGGTGTGCGAGGCTCGACATGAGGATGAGATCGTATTGGTTCTCGCCGATGTCGTCCTCCAGGATGTTGCCCGGCCGATGGCGGACTCGTCCGTCGGCGTTGATTTCCGCGAGGAGCGGCGCCGCTGCGGCGACTGCTGAAGGGAGGTCGAGCACCACCGCCGACATCGACGGCATTCTCTTGCAGCACGCCACCGAATACAGACCATGGGAACCGCCGATGTCGAGCATGGAAGTCGCGCCCTTTGGAATCGGGGTCTTTTTGACGATCTCCTTAACGCCCATCCGTGCCAACTGGAACATCGCGCGCTGGTATATCTTCCATTCGTCCGCGCTGACGACGGTACCGTGCAAATCGAGCCCCTCGCCGGTTCGCAGGTATGTCGGCAGGTGGTCGTAGAGCTTCCACATCCCGCGGAACATCAACACTGCGTCGCGGATCGATTTGTCACTGTCTTTCAGCAACCACTTCGTCACCACACGTGACGATCTAAACATGCCCTTCAAGTAATGAAGATAGCCAATGGATACGAGCAGGTTCAGTAACGTCTCAAGGGCGCGCTGATTCAGGCCGGTTGCCGACGCGATTTCCTCGGAAGTTCGCTTTTCGTGCCCGATGCTTTCGAAAATATCGAGGGCGACGGCCTCGCATACGGTCCGGGCAACGTGCGCGTAAAGGGTCGTGTGGACAACCGGCAGCGGTACGAGGTTGAGCTTGACGCCGATGAACTCCGCCAGGCTTTGCGCTTTCACACCGAACTTCATACGGCCCCCCTCCGGTGCCTTATGACAGACGGGGACTCCCACATCCCCAGTGGCCGTGTGCACGAACGTCTCGTTCGTTTAACACGGCGAATCTCCTGGCACAGGGGCTTCCACTAAATGGTCTAAATGCCACGATCTCACGCATCTGTAACCCCCCCAAAGCCTCTGCGATCAGGTGCAACCGTCTTGTTAGCCATCAACTCTCCTGTAGAAGAAGATGAATAAACTCTGGAAGCATAAGAATCTTACCGTCTTGTTCTTCTGTTATGTTAAGGATGGCTTGAAAATAACACCCCGTGCAAACATGGACCATAAACTTCGTTTTGATACTTTGTAACATATGATTCAGCCCGTCAGGTTTGAAACAGCAGGCTGGCGCACTTATTCGATGAACAGATAAATTTTGTATCTTTCTAAAAACCGAGTTGGTTGATTTCAAATCCATAGGAACCGGTGAAAACTTCTTATGCAGTCGATAGCAACCTGCATAATAGTCAATTGCGCCATTCCAGCTCATTTCAGGGATCGCTTCGTTTATGGCTTCTGGATAGAAAATAATATTTTCATCTGGAAAGGCATGCTTGTAGATAGGATAACATGGCGAACAAAAAATAATAATTCGTTGTGAGCCGAGCTCTTTTGCTTTTTCAATATTACGGCCGACAAACTCTTTAGACAGAGATCGGCACTCAGCCATTGCTTGTTCATCTTTGGCCTTGATTGCCGGACGGTATAACGTATTGCCGCAGCAGTATTCCTTGGATAGAAACGTATAAGTGATTCCGCCCTGATCCAATATTTCGGTAAATTTTTTTAAAATCCGGGGCAAGGCACCAATGACCTGGCATCCTGCAATAATTACGTTTTCTGCTGGTTGGTCAAAAGGCAGATTATGGGTTTTCATAACTTCAATTCGATCCGGCAGATTATCGCTCATATTGCCTATTGTGCGAATGGTCTCTACCTCATTGGAATCGATTAAAGAATGCATTCATCTCATCTTTGTTTTTATCGATCGTTTATTCTTCAGGTCCAATTTTAACTTCATCATTTTCTTCCCAAATTGAAATTTCATTTGCGCCGACTCTCTTCAGGGTGTCCATTGAACCGCCTGGTTCGCACGTCTCATTTCTGTTCCACTGCGACCTTGACAACAACTTTGTGGAGTTTCCCGTCTGAAATCAGCGGCATGTGTGCATCCTCTGGAAAAAAAATCACAAAAAACCCTTGTCCAATCGGAAGCCAGGCATCTGGATCATCTGAGAAAAATTGAATGTCAGATTCTGTATCATATGTCCCAGTTGGGTGTTGACATGATGATAGGGATTTCCATCCCATAGTATCTATCCCCGCCAAGACCAATTGGATATCAATGTATTTCTCATGTATTTCGAGTAGAGCATCCTCTTTCTTGCGACCAGGGTCCTTTGCCACCATCGCATAAACGCGACCATTGTCTATTTCATATTTATCCACCGGCAGGTCGCTCAAATCCGGGCGCAAGATAAATTCAATTGCTTTCGGAAATCCCTTGTTCAGGGATAGATAACGGTGAGCATTCTCGAGTGAATCCAGAATCATGTCTATTCCTTAAAAATTTCATCATGTTGCGAACGCCCGGCTTCTGCGGCGAGTCCGGTGTTGGCGCGATGATGAATAGAAATTGTTGAACCAAGCCGCACTGCACCGACTTCTACTTCCCTAACAACCCCTTCAATCCTTCCCAGTCAATGGCCTTTATCATTTGTCGTGCGCGAACGTCATCACCGCGGACGGTGACCATGATTGTCTGGACCGAGGCCGGCGGCATGTCGGCACGCGGTTCGGCCCGGATCAGCAGATATTCCGGCTGATCCCGTGGTAGCCAGTCACCCAGAAAGATATATGAAGTGCCCGGGCGCGGGGTGTCCTGGTTCTTTTCGTCGACCCGGTAGACAGGCACGCCGTTAACCGGTGACTGCCGTACCGCTTGATGGAGGGTCTCCTCAAATTGGTTCGCCGCGAACTGGATATCGATCTCAACATCCGTGGGCTGACTCTGCTGGATCTTTCGCATCTGGTCATCAGTGGATTTATAGGCGCTCCGTTGCTTTTCACTGATTGCTTCGGTTTTCTTTTGCAACTTCTCCACGGTCGCCATATCCCCTTTCTGAACGGCTTCCATCATCTTCCGGGTTAGCGTTTCTATTTCCGCATTCATCGCGTTCATGGCCGTCTGATCCGGCATCTGGATGGATCGGCTTTGCTCAATCATCCGTTCCTGTGCAGCGGCTTTTGCCGCCTGATTTTCCCATTTAGCGCGATAGTATACCCGCATGGGTCCCATGGCCGCTCCAACGCCCATCCGTTCGGGCTCTTTCACTTCAGTCCGTTCGGTCTCGGCCCAGCCATCGGGCCCTTTCGGCATTGCCTTATCGAATTTTTTCATCACATTGAGTACATAATTTTTCTCCAGCGAAGTCGCCGGCCGTGATTCGCCGTCGGCCATCGCCGAAGCGACTGTTACACATACCACCGCACACATCCATCCGATTCGAACGAGAAGTGATTTCATTCTTTTCCTTTCTGCTGCTGCCTTACTTAGGAGAATTTGATCGAATTCCCCTATTTTGTAAATCGTATTTGGCACTTTTTATATCCTTTTGCTATGGTTTCCCCAAGCGCCAACGTCCCACCGAAGCTTTCAGCAATTCCTCTATCCCCCTCCATTGCAATATCACAAAGTCGTGTTATCTCTTCATCATTACATCCAAGCTTCTGCCAGGCGGCAACCAATGGACAATAACTGAAATCTATAGAAAGTCTGTTATCGGTTGATTCTACTATCTTCATTTCAAAAACAATTTGTGCAGGTATTGTAAACAACTTTTTTTTCAATCCCTTTAAGCTACTCGTCCCGCTTATGGCAACAAGGTCCTTTCCATGCAGACTCCCACACGATCGAATTGCCGGATATCCAATCTCCTCCCACGCAACCCCCTTCTTCTCCGCCTCTTTTAACAACAAATACAGCCATGTTGCTCTATGTTCTATTGTTCCTCTGATCGCTTTTAATAAAAAATTATTTCTTTTCGGTATATTACTGATTTTGCTCATACGATATGGATTCCTTTTGCTTGAAATATAAACCGCATGCTTTTGCGAACCCCTGCACGGGGAAGTTCTACCAATTCCATCAATCAGTTAGCAACAATTCTCTTGCTTCATGTCTCCGATTTGAATCATCGTCAATATTTCCGGTGTTGTTTCACACGCATCCGTTTTTCCTTCGATTGTCTCTAACAATGGCTTAACTGGGTGTACAGAAAATTATAGAAGAATCACCGGCAATTCCAATAATCGTGAAATGCTCACTACCTGCACTTATTGATTTTAATATATGAGTATCACCCATCTCTTTATCATAAGCAGGTTCGTCGCGGCTCAATGGCGCGTCGCTGTTCGCGCGTCCACTTGAAGCCGCTGGTTCTGCATGCCCTTTTATTTGGAAGCCCAGTTTAAACGAAGCTTTTTCTGTGAATGAGCACAGTCTTGTAGGTAAAGATTGATAAGATTCTGATAGGGCACGCCTGTTTCCTCTGATAAATTCTTAAAATATTCAATAACATCAACACCAAGCCTAAGCGTTACCTGCTTTTTTAGATGCTTGGCATATGGATTTTTTACGGATTTAGAAAAATCGTATTCATTTCTCATGATAAAAACCTCCATATTGTTTTTGCTCCGGCTTAGTTGCTTTTCGGGCTGAAATTATTCTAATAATAACATCTTTTTCGCGGTAACAGTGACAAACAACTAACAACCTTAATGCCGCGCTTATCCCAAGAATAACGAATCTGTCTTCCTGATCTGAGTGATCTGGATCAAATATCATTCTGGCATTGGGGTCTGTAAAAACTGTTTGGGCCTCTTCAAAGGAAATTTTATGTTTCCTAAGGTTTTCAGCAGCTTTTTTGTTATCCCATGTGAATGATATTGTTTTCATAATGCTAATATAATTATAATGGCGTTATAATTCAAGGTATTTTTTAGAGCAGAACACGAGCATCAGGTTCCGCAAAAGCAAACTGGCCGTCGCTTATGGCCATTAAACAACCCCAGTAAAAGACCCGCGAGGACGCAAAGGACGTGAACCACGCGATATCATGAACGGGATATTATGAATTTTATGAACCGGTGCACCTTGAAAAGATTTGCCACCGAGGTATCCACCGTGCCAAACATGCCACAGGCGGTTCCAGCAATGGGTGCGACAAGGTGTCTTCAAATAAACCAAAGAAAAACGATCCGAAAATATGGTTCGAATCGATTGAAACATGTATGCAGATTTTAAGCACGAAAAATATCGAACTGCTTAAATTGATCGAACGTGAGGAGCCGGACTCCATCGGGGCGCTGGCCAAAATGGCCGGACGAAGCAAGGGCAATCTTTCGCGGACCTTAAAAACGTTTCAGCGGTATCGCATCGTTGATTTCGTCGAAAGAAACCGCCGGAAAAAGCCCGTCGCGTTGGCGACACAATTTAATATTCAAATCGGCAGGGAAGTTCCTTGTTTTTCGGTCGGAAGGGCGGACGAAAATAAACCTTGAACATATTGTATCTATAGATATTTTTACAAAAAAATTTATATAATGCTTATTATCAGACGTAAAATTTTTTCCAAATCAGTTGAAGTCATAGCGCATATCAGCATTATTCGCTGCCTCCACCACAGAAGTATTGGACCGGCACTGCATGCAAATTTTCAGCAAATGGCACAATTTCATTCCCGATATATATAAGAACACCCCGTACGAATTTATCCTTGAGATGATCTCGCAGAATTTTAAGTCCGGAAAAATCTTGCTTTGATAAAGTAGCCGAACGTTTAATCTCGATGCCGACGATGTCTCCGCCACGGCCTTCAAGCACAACATCCACTTCCTGGCCGGTTTGCGAGCGAAAATGATAAAGACGAGTCAGTTTGTTGGCCCAAGATGCATGTTTTAAAAGCTCCAGAACAATGAAATTCTCAAACACCTTTCCCGCAAATTCGCCGCTCTGTTGTAAGGCGTCGGCATCAATACCCAGCAATTGGCAAGCAAGGCCGGTGTCTACCATAAACAATTTTGGCGATTTTACCAGGCGTTTCCCTAAATTGGCAGCCCAGGCCGGCAGCTCTTGTACCATAAATGTCGCTTTTAAAAGTGCCATATAGCGCGATAGAGTGCTGTTGGGGATGCCGCTACTTCGCGATATTTCGGATTGGTTATGCAATGTTGCCGTCCGCCAGGCCAGCAGTTGGAGTAGCCGCGGGACAGTTGCCAGGTCCTGGATCTGAGCCAAATCTCGAATATCTCGGTCCAGGATTGTTGTGATATAAGAATCGAACCATGTGCTTCGTCGATGGGCCGATCGCTGATACGGCTCAGGAAACCCCCCGGCGATTAGATGCGCTATCAAATCGAATTCGGAGGCCGGCTTAAAACCATACGGGAAGTTTTGGCTGAACAGACGATCAATGAGGTTTACATCATGTCCATTTATTTCTGCGATGGATAATGGCCATAGGGTGAGCACCTCCATTCTTCCTGCCAAGGCATCGGCAACCCGCGGCAGGGTTAATATATCGGCTGATCCTGTGAGCAGATATCGTCCGGCAGTCCGATGATTGTCCACATCCTCTTTGATAGCCAGCTGGAGATCTGGGACCCGCTGAACCTCATCGATAATCACCGGTTTTTCGAGGCCGGCAATGAAGCCGGAGGGATCGGTACTTGCGGCCGAAAGAACAGCGGCATTGTCGAGGGTCACATAGCGTGCTGGATGGCCACCTTCAGAGATGCTCTTTACGAGTGTGCTTTTCCCGGCTTGCCTTGCGCCTCGCAAGAATAAAACAGGTGTGTCGGCCAGTGCCTCTAAAATCTTTGTTTTGATATTTCGCCTATACATGGCTGAAAATTTACCGCTGAATGGTAAATATGTCAAGTTTTGAAAAATGAATTGCGCTTGCTTTTGGTGTGGCTTGTTAGATAAATAATTGATATTATTGTATAAAATTATATAATCAATATTATCGGACGTGAAATATGAAGCGCAAAACTTGCGAAAACAGCACCCGGAACTATTATCGGGGAAGACCGTCAATATTTGGTAAATTTTTATACGCCTCAACCATCGCAGAGCCTGTAATTATCAAACCTGTTTCGTTTATGGCTAATTTTTCATAAAGCTCTTGAAGCAACGAAGTTGGTCGACCGTCAAACGTTCCAAGCCCCTCATGTGTCGCAGATCGAACAAACCTATTTTTCAATTCCAAGCCTTTAATACTCAGTGGTTCAAAAAGTATTGGATCCATCTGATTTCCTTTAAATTTATTTGTGCAGCCGAACTATTGATTAGTTTGCATCCTATCATTTTTATAAATTTCTGCGAAAATGTT
Organism: Desulfobacterales bacterium; assembly: GCA_041740615.1. Lineage (GTDB taxonomy): Bacteria > Desulfobacterota > Desulfobacteria > Desulfobacterales > SURF-7 > DYJD01. The sequence continues at coordinate 53,303 of JBGSLR010000051.1, read as the reverse complement.
AAAAAAACGATTTTTAATGCTTGAACTTTGATTTCGATTTTACTATCTAAAAAATTATCTAAAATTATACAATAATTATTATTCCCGTTCCGAAGCCGTCACTCATCATTTCCACATTTTGTTTAAATATTATGGATTAGGACGATTCGTCCTAATTCACTAATTTTTTATTTTAGCCATGGAAAGTTTCAAAAATTACCGTTTAAAGAGAAATTTATACCTGAATATAGGGTCAAGTATTATGCCGTTTGGGTTTTGAAGATTTATCATTTCAATCAAAAGAACCTGAATGATGATTTATCAGACCAGGAAATTGAAGTTTTTCTGCAGCGGATGAGCGCCGAAAGGGAAGAATGGCAAGTTAAGCAGGCCAGCGAAGCTATTCGTACATACCGATATTACAAGAAATACAGTAACGCCGCTCAACAAACCCCGCAGGGACCCAATGAAAAGTCAGATCGGTTTGATGAAACGCACGAAGCGCTCATCGAACAGATGATACAATCGATTCGACGATCTTTCCCGAATCCATTTATGAGGACATGCGCCGCCGGAGTTGCCGGTGTTTATATGCTCGGTGCTCAAAAGCCCGCGGGATAAATAGTTTGAATCTATACGCATCTTTCGGCGTTCACCATTCGATCGTTACCCGGCCGCTTTTTCGCTTTCCCGAATTTTTTCCCGCAGCTGAACATAGGTGGCCATGGCCCCCACGGCCCGAGCGGCCCGTTCCGGACTTCCCAAAACCGGTACGCCGAGGTCCTGCAGGCCCCGGATGAACGGATTCTCGCGGGTCAAAAACGAGTAGCCGATGAGCGGCTTCTGGTGCTTCTCCATCAGGGAAGCAACGGCCTTGCATTGCTCTGCGATGATTTTCTCGGCTTCGACGCCGGCTTCTTCCTTGGCAACACCCAACCCTTCCAGCGCGCGCCGGACCATCCCGGACGATGCCAGAAAATACACCAGCAGCGCATCCGCCTCTTTGTCTTCCAGCAGAATGTCCGGAATGGTATGAAAATAATCCAAGGGATTTTTGGTATAGGTGAGATCGATGGGATTGGCGATGCTGCCGGTGTGGGGCACATACGGTGCCAGCTTTTGAATGGTTTCCTCGCCGAGGGCCTGCAATACCAGGCCGGCGCGCCCGCCGGCGTCGGCCGCCGCAGCGCCTGGACCACCGGAATGGGTCTGGATGATAATACGGTTCCCACGGGGGGGCGGCGACGCGCCAAGGGCATAGCAGCAATCGAACATTTCTTCGATGGAGCGCGCGCGAATGATGCCGCTTTGCCGGAAGATGCCGTCGTACAGCCGATCCGACCCCGCCAGGGCGCCGGTATGGGAAAAGCAGGCTTTTTTCCCGGCCTCGGAGCCGCCCACATAGAAGGCCACCACCGGTTTTCGGGGGGTGACGGACCGGGCGGCTTCGATGAAAGCCCGCCCGCGACGGATGGATTCCACGTACAACGCAATGACTTTCGTGTGCGGGCAGGCTCCCAGATAGGTGAGCCCGTCCACCAGATCAATATCGGCTTCGTTCCCCAGGCTGAAACCGGTGCTGAAACCCAGGCCGAACCGATCCAGGTAATTGAACATCTGGGTCACAAAGCTGCCGCTCTGGGAAGCGATGCCGATGAAACCCGGCCGCGCTTCATAGGGCAGGAAGGTGGCGTTCAGTTTCCAGTGGGGATTCACCACGCCGATGCAATTCGGACCCGTAAAGCGTATATTGTACCGCCGGGCCACGGTCATCAGCTCTTTCTGCAAATCCGCGCCTTTCCCGCCGACTTCGTTGAATCCGGCTGAAACGATCACGGCATGGTGGATCCCTTTGCGGCCGCAGGCTTCCAGGGTACGGGTGACGATGTCCGTGGGCAGGACGATGAAGGCCAGATCGGGCGTCTCCGGCAGATCCGCCACATCCCCGTAGGCCGAAAGACCCATGACGCTTGCTTCCTTGGGATGGACGGGATAGATCCGGCCGCTGTATCCCAACGCCTGAACGGATTGCAGGATGTTGGTTCCCATGGCGGAAAAATTGTTGGATGCGCCGAAAAAGGCGATGCTGCCCGGATTGGCGATGGCGTAAAGCGGACTTTCCATAATCGACTGAATCATGCTGTTTTCCCCCCTGTTGCAATGGGATCCTTACCCAATACGATCAGCGCGTCCACGGCCACGATGCGCCCCGCCGGATCGATGATCAATGGATTGATATCCAACTCGTTGATGACCTCGTACTCCAGACCGATTCGACCCACGGCAATCAAGGCCCGCAGAAGGGTGTCGAGATCGGCCGGCTGCTGACCGCGAAAAGCCCCCAGAATGGCGTTGGAATGCAGCTCCCGAACCATGTCCCGGGCTTCCGTGAGATCAAACGGCGCCGCCCGAAAGACGGTGTCCTGAAGCACCTCGGCCATGATGCCGCCAAGTCCCAGCATGACGCAGGGACCGAATTGCGGATCCCGCGAAAGGCCGATGACCAGTTCCCGTTGACCGAAGATCATCTCCTGCACCAGCATGGCCGGTCGGGTCGATTGCAGCGCCTTGGAGATCCGATCATGGGCGGCGCGAATGTCCCCTTCGTTTTTCAAATTCAGGGCGATTGCCCCGGACTCGCTCTTGTGCATCAGCGTTGGAGAGCAGGCCTTCAATGCAACCGGATATCCGATTTCCCGGGCGGCGCGGATGGCGGCTTCCACATCCTCGGTGAGAACTTCCCGGGTCACGGGTATATCATAGGTCCGGAGCAGTTCCTTGGACTGGTATTCGGAGAGCGATTGCTGCCCTTGGGCAAGCGCGGACTGAATGGGATCCATGGGGTATTCCTTTATCAATCATTGATGTTATGAGGATTTAAGATGGTCGATATCCAATTCACAAATGGTGGTGAGGCCTTTGATCAGGGCCGCCATGTTTTCCGGCCCGATGGCGGATTCAATGGAGCGTTCCAGGTCGCTTCCCGTGGCCAGGAGTTTCGGCGCCAGGTTTCGTGCTTTTTCGGTGAGTTTCAGCACATTCAGCCGGGCATCTTCCGGATGGGGCATGCGCCGCACCAGTTCCAGGTTTTCCAGGCGTTGAATCATGGTCACGGCCGCGGCCTTTCCAATACCGGCGCGGGTGGCGAATTCCCCCAGGCTAAGGTTTCCCCCGCGCCAGAGCACGCCCAGGGCCATCAATTGCGGGGCCGTCAGACCCAACGGCTCCAACACGCTGTTATAGTAAGCCACCATCTTTCGAACGGCCTGGGAGGCGATGGAGCAGATAAAATACTGGGGTTCGGGGCTATTCGTTCGCATACGAACGTTCGTTAGCAAATGAAACAGACAAATGCAACATCAAAATCGGCCTAGGCCGCCGACGGGTCATCCGCGACCGGCGGGGCCAGCACCCGGGCATTAATTCGCCGCCATAGATCGTCGAGCGTTTTCAGGGGTTTTCCGTCCAGGCTCAGAATCGGGACGGCGCCGATGAGGGCATTGGTCATCAGGACCATGTCGGCGGTGAAGAGATCCGAGGGGCGGATCGGCTTTGTCCGGAGGGTATACCCCTTTGGGGTGAGATCCGCGCATACCCGGGCCGCCATGATGCCGGGCAACACCGCGGCCGAGACGGGTCGGATCAGGACCTTGCCTTGGAGGACCAGCAAATTGGCGGTGTTGGTTTCCGAAACCGTGCCGTCGGGATTCAGGATCAGGGCCTCGTCCGCCCCGTTTTCCCGGGCCCATTGGCCGGCCAGATGATAATACAGGTAATTCAATGTCTTGTAATCAGCCAGCGGGGTCTGGCGCGGCGACGGATACGTGACCGCGCGCAATCCGTCTTTTTTCCCGGCTTCCAGGCGATGAGTATACGGCCGGGCCATGACCACGAGGGTGTGATCCATGGGCGGCCGGTTGTGCGTTCCCCGGGTGGCGATGATTTTCACGGCGCTGATCTGATCCGCCAGTCCGTTGCGCCGGACGGTTTCACGGACAATGACATCCCAGGAAAGATCCGGCGGGGTCGAGGGAAACAGTCGCCGCCAGGTTCCGTTGAAACGCGCAAGATGGGCGTCCAGACCCAGCGGGATTCCCTGGTGAACGCGGATGGTTTCAAAAAAGCCGAATCCATACTGGAAACCGGGATCGGCCAGGGGGATGCCGGCTTGATCCTGACGTCGCCAGCGGCCGTTGATCCAGACCACGGGTTCCGGCGCAACCGATATGGGCCTTTTGCCATCCCGAAAGACTTCCATCAGGGTCCGGCCTTTATGCAGGGTTTCCGCGTATTCATCCGCCGGATCCGAATCAAAGACAATGCCGCCGCCGGCGGAAAAAACGATCCGGTCGTTGTGGATGGTGGCGGTCCGGATGGCGATGGACAGGTCCATGGTGTCATGGAAACCGATATAGCCGATGGACCCGGTATAGATATGCCGGCGCGCCGTTTCCAGTTCGTCGATGATCTCCATGGCGCGGATTTTGGGGCATCCGGTGATGGAACCGCCCGGAAAGGTCGCCCGGATCACATCCACCGAATTTTTTCCTGTTTCCAACTCTCCTTCTACCACCGAAACCAGATGGAATACGTTCTGATAGGCCTCCAAGCGCTTGTGTCGGGCGACCCGCACGGAGCCTCCCCGACATACCCGGCCGATATCATTGCGCAACAAATCGACGATCATGGACAGTTCGGCGTCGTCCTTGGGACTTTGCAGCAAGGTTTCGCCGGAGACCGCATCCTCCTCCGGCGTGATCCCGCGCGGCCGGGTGCCTTTGATGGGGCGGGTCTCGATCCGACGGCCCTGCTGTTGCAGAAAACGTTCGGGCGAGGTGGAAACGATCTGGTGATCTCCGGCCTGGATGTACGCAAAAAAAGGGGCCGGATTCCGGTCATAGAGGGCTTTGAAAAGACAAAAACCGTCACCGCTGAAACCCATTTCAAACCGCTGGGACATGTTGACCTGGTAAACATGTCCGGCGGCGATGTATTCCCGGATGTTCCGGATGGCCGCCTCGTAATCCTGCCGGGTGAAGTCCGATCGAAACCCCTCCGGATTACCGGCAAAGCCGATATCGCCGGGGGGCGGCCGCCGGATCAACTCCTTGAAAGCATCCACTTCCGATTGAATCGCCGTTTGGCTCTCCCCTTCGAAAACCGGCAGGCAGAGATGGGTGCGTCCTTCGATCTTGTCTTGAACCAGCAGAATCCGGGGCGCGTAAAAACAGATCTGGGGCAGTTCGGACAGGTCCAGCGAGGTTCTGGGCAGGCACTCCAGCTGATCCTTCAAATCATAGGCCAGATAGCCGAACAGACCGACCCCGATCGGCAGCGGCAGGTCCTTCGGTTGGATCCGAAATTTTGCCAGCAGGGCCTCGAGGGCGTCGAAGGGGTCGGCTTCGACATCCACGCGCCGGCCGTTGGTGATGACGGACATATGTCGGCCGCTGCCTTTCAACTGCAGCCAGGGCTTTACCGCCAGCAGGTGATACCGGGCGCAATCCAGATCACCGCCGCTCATCAACAGGACGGTTCCCGGGATGGCGGCAAAATGTCCGGCGACCGTCATCAGGGGCTGTTCCAGGTCGACGGGCTCCACATGGATGCCCCGGATGGTTTCGGTCAGCTCAGTCAACACTGATTTCATGCGCACGCCCTCCCTTGTTCCGGCTGGGTCAACGGCCCCAGGCGTAAAAAATTTTCCACCAGATCGAAGCCGCATTCGGTCAGAAAGCTTTCCGGATGAAATTGGACGCCGTGAAGGGGATAGCGCCGATGGGAAATGCCCATGATCACCCGGTCTTCGCTCTGGGCGGTGATCGTCAGCTCGTCACTGCGGGGTTGAACCATCAGGGAATGATAACGGGCCGCCTGAAAGGGAGACGGCAGCCTGGTAAACAGAAAACGGCCGTCATGATGAATGCGGCCGGTTTTTCCATGGATGGGCAGGGGCGCCCGGACCGTACCGCCCCCGAAAGCGGCATTGATGCATTGCATTCCCAGGCAGACGCCCAGAATTGGAATCCGGGTGCAAAAGGCCCGGATCAGGGGGATGGAGATGCCGGTATAATCCGGGTCCTTGGGCCCCGGACTGATCAGTACATAGTCGGGAGCAAAGGCCTCGGCCGCCGGAAGCGTCAGACGGTCGCAACGATGAACCCGGATATCCAACGGGTATTGCAGAAACATTTGCACCAGGTTGTAGGTAAACGAATCATAATTATCAATGACCAGCAATCTGGCCTTGTCATGGCGTATCACGGTTCCGCGCCTCCTGAAAAAGAAAAAAGCCACCAGAACGGAGTCTGGGTGGCTTTTGCCTAGTGCATAACTCGGTCGATTCCATCGGGCTCCGCTGAAAACCCGGCCGGAGGCGGCCGGTTTTCAGCAAAAAGCCGTTTGCTTATGGGTCGGTGTGTATCGCAAACCCGGCCCTTCGGTCAAGCATTACCTGATCGGGGCGACCGTTGTAAAAACCGGCATACCCATGGCGGGCCAGATGACCAGTACCGCGATGGCGATCACGATCATCAGCATGATGCTGGCCATCAACCCGTATTTAACAAACTCACCTGTCGTGAATTGTTTGGAATCATAGGCGATGGCATTGGGGGCCGCGCCCACCAACAGAATGAACGGCATGCCGGCGGCCACCAGGGCGGCGAACAGAATGACCTCGGCAGCCACACCCAGGTAAGGCGCGATAACCAGCGCCACGGGCAGGGAGATGGCAATGGCGGCCACGTTCATGATGAAGTTGGTCATCACCAGGACAAAAAAAGTCATGCCCATGATAAAGACGAAGCCGGGGGCGTTCTGAAACAGAACCAACCAGTTGACCGCCAGCCATTCGGCGGCGCCGGTCTCCCACAGGCAGAAGCCGATGCTCATGGCGCCGGCGAACAGCAGAACGATATTCCAGGGGACCTCTTCCAGGGTTTCCAGATCCATGATGCCGGTGACAAAAAACAGAATGGTGGACACCAGGATGATGCCGGTCTTGTCTAAGGCATTCAGCGCCGGGACAAAGGAGCGCAGCGACATGATGACAATTACGGACAGAACGATGGTCGCGGCAATGATCTCGTTTTTGGTCATGGGGCCCATTTCCGCATTGAGCCGGGTGGCCTTCTCCCGCAGGCCCGGGATGGTCTTTTTCTCGGGTTTGAGAAAGACCATGAAAAAGCCCCACAGCAGAAAGACCATGGCCCAGCCGATGGGGAACATATATTTGGTGAGGGTGAAAAAGGTGAATTCCTGATTGACGCCGGCCTTGATTCCTTCGGCCATGATGTCGTTGTAGAACCCCATGGCCACCGCCCCCCGGGCGGCCCCCAGCAGGGTGATGATGCTGCCGGCGCCGGCCACATAGGCCATGCCCATGAACAGGCCTTTGCCGAATTTGGTGGGTTTGTCGCCTTCCCCATACATGCTGTAAATGGACATGAGCAGAGGATAGATGGTGGCGGCCACGGCCGTATGCGCCATGATATGGGTGAGCGCAGCGGTCACTACGAAACAGCCCAGGTAGATCATGCTCGTCTTTTCGCCCACGATCATCAGCATTTTATAGGCCAGGCGCCGTGTCAGACCGGTTTTGGTAAACACCATGCCGATCATGAGCGAGCCGAAAATAAACAGAACCGAGGGATCCATGAAGTCCTTGAAGGCCACTTTGGCCGGACGGATCAGAAACAGGGCCTGCAAGACGCCGATGGCGATACTGGTAATGCCGATGGGGACGACCTCGAACACCCACCAGGTGCCGGCCAGCAGAAATACCGCCAGGGCGCCCTTGGCTTCCTTGGACAGAAGGAAATGTTTTCCGTTGGGATCGATGGCGTCGGCCCAGGGCGGCGAGTAGTAAACAATTGCAAAGAGCAGTATTCCCGCGACCAGGGCGATTTTTTTCCCCCAGTCTATATTTGTTTCAGCAGCGCTGATCGCTGTGGTAGACATACAATTTCCTCCGTAACATTCACTGTTGATGAACGATCTGTTCTAGATGAAATGCAATCCGACTCTATTTGTTGCGACAGGACTCGTCGTTGCATTTCTTCATGATATGAAAAATGGCGGCAAACACATCCGTCAGGCGTAAGATGCCGACGATTTCTCCGTCACCGATCACCAGCAGCGATTGGTGATGGCCCATGATCAGCATATGGATGGCCTCATTGAGGGAGGCGTTCTGATCCACATATTCGCCTTCCGACGGGGCATACATGATCTGTTTGACTTTCACCTGGGAAGCGGTCCTGCAGATATCTTCCAGGGGCGCGGCCCAGAGTTTATACTGGTCGAGCATGGACTGCATGAATTTTTTGGTGAACCCGAAACGGGCAAGGCCGTCGCGGGTCTGCATGTCACGGTACTTGGGCTCCAGGGCTCGGATGATATCCAGCTGGCTGACTTTGCCGATGATGTTTTGATTCTTGTCATAGACGAGAATCGCCCGGTGGGTGTAGTGGCTGCTGTTGAATTCCTCCTGGGCTTTTTCCAGGGCCAGAACAGCTTCGTACAGGTTCGCGTCTTCGGAAACCGTGGCGTATTCCGAAATGGGGATCATGAGATCCTTGACAAGATCTGTTTTCATGTTCACGCCTCCTCCTAAAAAGGTTTTCACTATCAAACGGAGCGCCGGACGGGCGCATATCAGTCCTTCCACCAAGGGGGCACAACCCAAAACTCAAGTTGTATTTCCCATTAAAAAAGAGCCTCTCTATCATGGTCAAATGAAAAGTTCAAGCAAAACTGATCGCACAATCAGGATATTGGATTGGAAGACGGGAGACTGATAACCGCTCGCCCCACAATACAGCAATGGTGAATTTCATTATATTTTATAACAAAATGAAAATAAAAGAAATTTAAAATACAATGTATTCCCATTCGTATTCTGAAGAATACGTTTTTATCAAAATTCACGACTTGAGACTTGCTTTCTCGGATCAATCCGATATGAATTCGGTAAGGAAAAGGCGAACAACGTATCGTACACAGTGGATGGGGAGCAACCGAATGATGAAACCGCCTGTCGTCTATGATTATCTTGATTATCGTCGTTTCCTGAACGACTTGGTGCGGCACAAAAAGCAATCCGGCAAGAAATATTCCTATCGTTACCTGGCCCGGGCCTGCGGCTTCGCCTCGCCGAATTTCATCAAGCTCGTCATGGAGGGCCAGCGAAATCTCACCAATGTCAGCGTTGCCAAAATCGCCACCGGCTTTGACTTCTCGGCTGCGGAAAGAGAGTTTTTCGAAAACCTGGTGTTCATGAACCAGGCCGACACCCATTCGGAAAAGGATCACTACTATCAGAAAATGATGGCCGCCAAAACCTATATAAAAATCAACCACATCGATAAGGCGTGTTATGAATATTTTTCCAAATGGTATTATCCGGCCATCCGTGAGATGGTCACCTTCCATGACGGCGCCCTTTCACCGGCGCAGATCGGCGAGCTGCTGAATCCGCGGATCACAACCAAAGAAACGGAAAAAGCCTTGACGCTGCTGGCGGAACTCGGCCTCATTCAACAGGACGGGCAGGGAAAATGGCGGCAGACCGATCAGACGATCACGACCGGGCCGGAAGTGCAATCCCTGGCAATTGCCAATTTTCACAAGGCGATGTTGCGGCTCGCCGCCGAATCCATCGACCGCTTTTCATCCGCCGAGCGGGATATCACCGGCCTGACTTTGAGCATCAACAGCAAACAGATCGGTCGTATGAAGGAACTGATCGCCGGTGTGCGCAAGGAACTGTTGATGATGGCCTGCCGGGAAGAAGCCTCCGATCAGGTCGTTCAAATCAATTTCCAGATGTTCCCTTTATCCAAACTGGTACCATAAAGGAGCAGATCATGTCATCTTCCGGTTCGAAACCATTCCCGCAACAAATCGCTCGCTTCCTGTTGGCATGTCTTTTGGCGGCGCTTTCGGCCGGCTGCTACGGCGGCGGCACGGAAATTGGTAATCCGAGGGCGCAGATGAGCACATTTCAGAGCGATTCGGAACTGGAAACCTATTTGAAAGAACGATACGCGCAAAGCGTGCTCCCATCTCACCTATATGGAAATACAAAAAATACGGATATAAACCAGGGAGGGGTCGCCGAGGGGGAAGCGCCTGTCTCCGTCTTTTCAGAAACGCCTTATTCGCGCACGAACAATCAAGAGGAAGCGGTTGACGAGGCGGATAAAATCAAGACCGACGGCCGCCATTTGTATGTCGCCGGCCAGGGAACCGTGACCATCGTAAATGTATCGGCTGTCGACGACATGCGCATCGAAAGCACCATCGATATCGATGGCAGCCTGGATTCTCTCCATCTGTACAAGGACAGCTTGCTGATCGTCCTGTATTTCCAAAATGGATGGCAACGGAGCTGGGTATTCGGGGAAGAGGTAACCCTTACCGAACCGGTCCGGATCGGCATGCCGTACTGGATTCCCATGCAGGCCAGAACCAACGTGGCTTTTTACGATGTCACCGATCCGACCGCCCCCCGCTTGATCCGGGACATCGCCATCGACGGTGACTTCATCTCCACACGCCTCATCGGTGGAAAACTTCATCTGGTGCAACAGTTTTTGCCGGTGCTGCCGCCCCTTGAATATGTCTATGACGGCACCGAAGCGGATCGCCGTCAGGTCGTCGAAAAAAACCAGGCCAGTCTGGCGGCCCTCCATTTGAATGATTTGCTGCCGGGTGTTGAAATCCGTTCCGCAACAGATCAACCCTCCCAAAACGGCAGATTGGTTCAGCCGCAGGATGTCTACCGCCCCACGGAATCGGGGGGCGCCGGTATGGTAACCGTGACCAGCTTTGACCTGGAAAAACCCGACAATATGCAGACGGTCGGCATTCTCGCCACGGCCGGTACTGTCTATGCCTCGACGAATGCGTTGTATGTTTCCACAACCGAATGGAATTATGACAATTCGTTTGAATCCAACACCAAATCCACCACCCACACGGTGCTGTATAAATTTGATCTGAACGATTCACGGGTGCGATTCAAGGCCAGCGGTCGCTTGGAAGGCTATGTTCTGGACCAGTTTTCCATGGGGGAACACGAGGACATCCTGAGAGTCGCCACCGCTTCCTTTTCCTGGAGCGCCGTTGCAGACGGACGTTCCGGCTCCACGGTCGCCTGCCTGCGCGAGGTCAATGACGAATTGCGGATCGTCGGCAGGATCGACAACATCGCTCCGGGTGAGAATCTATACGCCGCCCGGTTCATCGGCGATCGCGGTTTCCTGGTGACCTTCGTGCGGGTCGATCCGCTGTTCACCCTGGACCTGTCCGACCCGGAACATCCCAGGATCGCAGGCGAACTCAAGGTGCCGGGTTATTCCGAATACATCCATCCCCTCGACCCGGATCATCTATTGACCATCGGCATGGACATCAAGGAGCAGGGCGGTGTCCTCTCCCCCGACGGCGTTCAACTGTCGGTTTTCGACATCACGGATTTCACCGATCCCCGCCTGCTTCATCACACCAACATCGGAGAGGCCGGAGCAACTGTCTATTCCGAGGCCCTGTGGAATCACAAAGCCTTTACCTATTTTCCCGACCAGCGCCTGCTGGCGATCCCGGTCACGATCTACCCCTACACCGAGGTTGGGTATCCTGCCGACAATACCTTCTACGGACTGGAAGTCTACCGCGTCAGCCTGGAAAGCGGCTTTGACTTTTTGGGGAGAATCCGCACCGATTCCCCTTCCGGCCAATCGTATTCCAGCTGGTTACGGGGAGTGTTCATGGGCGAGCATGTTTTCTCGGTCTCGGATCAGGTTGTCCACGTCGCCGCGTGGGCGGACATCGACAACACCATCCGAACCCTGGTGATCGGCACTGGAGCAGACGACCCCCAACCCTATTTGTCTTCGACGGGGGAAAATCCTTCCGAATAATAGTCCGTCAGCCGGCCGCTCGGGTCCCTTTCCACGATCATTCCCTCGACGTCCGGCAGCTTGCGGATCAGCGCCATGCCGGCCGGCCGGCCCATGACCATCACCGCCGTCGCAAGACCATCGGCGTAGGTGCAGGACTTGGCAATGATGGACACGCTGACCACGCCGTTGGAAACCGGGTAGCCGGTGCGGGGATCGATGACATGGGAGTAGGTTTTGCCGTTCATGACGAAAAAGTTGCGGTAGTCGCCGCTGGTGGCCATGGCTTGGTGATGCAGGGTAACGACCTTGTATACCTGATCAAACGGAGATCCCTGGACCGGGGTATTGATACCGATGCGCCAGTTGGTCCCGTCTTTGCGGTATCCGGCGGCGACCACTTCCCCGCCGATTTCCACCAGGTAATCCTGAAATCCGGCCGCCGCAATTACCTCCGCGACCTGGTCCACCCCGAACCCCTTGGCAATGGAACCCAGATCCAGGGAAAGCGCCGGATGCTTTTTCAGAAGATAGCGATGGTCCTTACATTCAAGTTGATGGAAGCCGACGCTCTTGAGACGGCTCTCAATGGCATCCTGTTCGGGAATTCGTCCGGTCGGATCCTTGACGCCGAATCCCCATAGTTCCACAAGCGGCGCGACCGTTGGGTCCCAGGCGCCGCCGGCCATCTCGAACAAGGGTTGGGACACCTCCATCACCCGGACGAAATCATCCGAAATCCGGAACGGTTCGCGGCTGATATGCCGGTTGAAGCGGCTGATCTCGCTGTCTTTACGGTAAATGGACATGCTCTGGTTGATTTCGTCCAGACGGCGTTCGATGGCCGGACCCAAGTCTCCGGCATTCTGAAAAAAACCGGCTACCACTTTGACTTGATAGGTCGTTCCCATGGTCTTGCCGGTGAAGACGATTTCCTTTTTGAGACCGCAGCCGGCCCCAACCATCCACACAATACAGCCAGTTATCAGTAAACGGATCGCTTTTTCCATGGATCAACAAATCCTTGGCAATTGTTCACCGGCGGGGGTGTCGATCAGGCGCGTGCCGCCGATGCGGGTTTCCATGATCACCCGGCCGGGAGACGCTTCCGTCACCTGGCCGATGATGCAGGCATGTTTTCCGAAAGCGTCCTGTCGCATGGCCTCCAGAACGGCATCCGCTTCTTCCGCGGGCACAAAGGCCAACAGCTTGCCTTCATTGGCGACAAAAAGCGGATCAAAACCGAGCAATTCACAAATGCCCCCGACTTCCGGGGCAATGGGGATCTTTTCCTCGTAAATTGTAATCCCCACCCGGGCGCTCTGGGCGATCTCATTCAGCGTCGCCCCGACCCCGCCCCGCGTAGGATCCCGCAAGGTATGGATATTCTTGGTGACAGCAAGCATGGCGGCCACCATCCCGTTCAGGGGAGCCGAATCACTTTCGATCGTGGTCTCAAATCCAATTCCTTCGCGGCGGGCCAGAATGGCCATGCCGTGATCGGCAATGGTGCCGCTGAGCAGGAGGCGGTCGCCGGGTCTGGCCCGATGGGCCGCGATATGCACACCCGCCGGGATGACACCGATGCCGGCCGTATTGATGAAGATCTTATCCGCCGCGCCTTTGGGAACCACCTTGGTGTCTCCGGTGACGATCTGGACGCCGGCCTTGCGGGCCGCACGGCCCATTGTCTCAACGATGACGGTCAATTCCCCCGTGTCGAATCCCTCCTCCAGAATCAGACCGGCGCTCAAGTAAAAGGGCGAGCCGCCACACATGGCGATATCGTTAACCGTGCCGTTTACGGCCAGATCGCCGATATTTCCGCCCGGGAAAAAAAGCGGATCGACCACGAAGGAATCGGTGGAAAATGCGATCCGCAGACCGTCAATTTCAAGGATGGCCCCATCGTTTAGCTGAGATAGCGTCGGATTGTCAAAAGCCGGAAGCATGAGCTCCCGAATCAGGTGATTGGCGAGCTTGCCGCCGCTGCCGTGATCGAGCAGAATTCGTTCGGTCATTTCCTCTCCCCTGCATTTGAATTCTTATCCATACCAAAATGCGTAGGGTATTCCTTTCGTGCGGTTTTTTCAAGAGCGGACACGGACATGACACCCGACGGTTGTGGCACATGGTTACCCAATAGGCAGTGCCTGAACCAAAAGCCTTTATTTCCCCTCTCCCTTGATGGGAGAGGGTTGGGGTTAGGGTGAACAGAATGCGGAAACGGTCGCGTCGATATGCGCGCGCCAGAGATGCCCGACGCGGTCGCTATCGTTCCGGATTTCTTCTTCCGGCACCAATGCCGGCGCCTCCTGCAGGTTCAACCGGTGCACCGCCGCGCGGTAATTGAGATACGCCTTCTTTAGAAAAACAGCCGAGGAGGCCTCGATGATTTCCGTTTCCGCCAGGGTGTCCAGAAGACGCACATTGTCGGTCCAGCGAACCAGTTCCGCATGTTGATGGGCATGCAACAACACGAGATACTGTACCAGGAATTCAATATCCACGATGCCGCCTGGGCTCTGTTTCAAGTCAAACATGCCGGCGGGCGGGACGGGATGGTTGTCACGCATGCGTCCACGCATGTTCCGGATCGCCTCCGCCAGTTCATCATGTTTCCTGGGTTGACAAATGATTTCCCGACGAATTTCCTCGAAGCGTTTCGTCAGGTCCGGGTCTCCGCATATGACCCTGGCCCTGACAAGGGCCTGGTGTTCCCAGGTCCATGCGTGGTTGAGCTGGTAATCCCGGAAGGCTTCGATCTGACTGACCAGCTGACCGGAATTGCCGCTGGGGCGCAGGCGCGTATCGATTTCATACAGAACTCCGGCACGGGTAGGGGCCGTCAGAATATGAATGACCCGTTGGCCGATGCGGTTGAAAAACTGCGCATTTTCGGTGGGACTCGGACCTCCGGCGGTTTGTCCCGGGGACGCGGCGTGGAGGAACACGATATCCAGGTCTGAACCATAGCCCAGCTCGATACCACCCAATTTGCCGTACGCAACGACCGCGAATCCGGTTTTGCAGGGTTTGCCTTGGATTTCCGTCATCGGGCGTCCATGCTTCGCCACCAGGTGGTTCCAGGCCAGACGGAACACCTGGTTGATCACAATCTCCGCAATGTCCGATAGATGGTCACTGACCCGCATCAACGGATATGCCGCGGATATGTCCGTTGCGGCGACCCGTAATATGTTGAGTTGCTTGAATATGCACAATGACTCCATCTGGAATTCCAGATCCTGGTCCGGCACCCGTTCCAGACGATGATGGAGCGTTTGTTCCAGTTCCGCTCTGGATGGGGGTTTGTAGAGGGTGCGCGCATCGAGGAGTTCATCCAGCAACACCGGGTGACGCGCCAGAAAAGAAATAATCCAGGGGCTGGCCTGACCGAGCCGGACCAGATGGTTGATGGTTTCCGGAGTCTCCAGGAGAAGTGCGATATAACAGGTACGTCTTTCAATGGATTTCACAAGGTCGATGAGACGCTTGAAAACCAGTTCCGGACGTTCGAATTCTCCCACTTGTCGCAGGATCATGGGGATCAAGCGGTTCAGACGTTTGCGGCCGTCGGGGCTCAAGGCCCTGGTTTCCGGATCGTTGCGCAGGAAGTCCAGTGTTCGCAGAATCTCGTCCGGCAATGGATATCCGATCTGTTTCAGTTCGTTTTTCGCTATCTGGGTATCCAACAGATTCAACCAGATGCCCTCCAGATTTTTCAATAGGACATCTTCCGATGTATTGTGTTCATCGACGGCCAACAGGCCGTTAAAATGGCGGTTCACGTTCTTCATGTGGAACCCCAGTCGATCGAAGAACGTTTCCCAGTCGTCAAAGCCCGAAGCAAGCGCCAGGCGGATTTTTTCTTTCGATTCCTGGGGAAGAACGTGGGTCTGAAGATCGTCCAGCATCTGCAGCCGATGTTCGGTATTGCGCAGAAAAACATACGCCGCGGTCAACTCGTCACAGGTGGCTTGCTCGATATACTGCTTATCCACCAGAAGTTGGAGAATCGTCAAAATGGACGGTGCTCTCAGTTCCGGTTCAATACCGCCCCGGATCAGCTGAAATACCTGCCCGAAAAATTCAATTTCCCGAATGCCTCCCTGTCCCAGCTTGATATTGTCTTTCATTCCTTTGCGTTTGACTTCGAGGGAAATGCTTTCCTTCATGAGGCGCAGGGATTCAAACGTGCCGTAATCGAAATACCTTCTATAAATAAACGGTTCCAGGCGATTCAGAATTTCCTGACCGGCAGTCCCGTTACCGGAGACGACCCTGGCTTTGATCAAGGCATATCGTTCCCATTCCCGTCCCTGCATCTGATAATAATCTTCCATGACGTTGAAGCTCATGATCAACGGTCCGTTTTCACCAAACGGTCTCAGGCGCAAATCCACACGGAACAGCAATCCCTCCTCCGAAGTCGCGCTGAATAAGGCCAGGAATCGGCGGCTCAGGTGCAGAAAAAACTCCTCGTTATCGATGGTGCGGGATCCGTTTCGGGTCTGTCCGGATCGGGGGTAGACAAAAATGAGATCCACATCCGATGAAAAATTCAGTTCCCGAGCGCCTAGTTTTCCGAGGCCGAGCACGATCATGTGTTGCTGTTCGCCGCCGGCGTCCATCGGGATGCCGTATTTTATCGTCAGCCAGCCGTATAGCACAGATACGGCGCAGTCGATACATGCCTCCGCCAATGAACTGAGATCCTGCATGGTTTCGGATAAATCCGCCTTTTTTGACAAATCGCGAAAAGCGATCCGAATCATTTCCCGGCAGCGATAGCGGCGCAGGGCAGCCCCCAGGCCGCTCTCGTCGCTCACCGACGATACAAGGGATTCAATCGCGAGCCGATAGTCGTCGTTCCCATAGGTCCGATCCAGGTCGCCGCTGTCCAAGAGATCGTCGAGTAATTCGGATTTACGGGTGAGATTTTTTGCGATGAAATGGGAAAAGGCCAGGGTCTGTTTCATTTCCGCAAGGAGGGGCTCTTCCAAAAAACGGGCCGCCTTGGAGGACGCCGGAGCCGATTCAACAAGACCTTTCCATTTGTCCTCCGCCTCCCGCGCGATTTCCTGCAGCATATTGTTTTCCATTCCTGGTCTTGGTTCTCCCTGTCCGTTGGCCCCTTCTCCATGGGTGGAATTCCGTCTCGAAATACTCCCGTGGCATCGTGACAATCACCATACCTTCCACCGGCGGCACTTTCAATAGCAAATCACCGAAGGCCGGAAGGCGGGCCGCTCCCATGGATTCGGAATAGGAGTCGGGGGGCTCATTTTGCTTGACCCGGCGGATTTCCCGTGACAAAATTCGGCGTGTTCAGTAAAACGTTCCCAGGACGGGCGGAGAACCCAAAGATCGTCGCACCTGTTCCACCAAGGGACGTTTGCTTCAGAGGATCATCCATGAAATTCCATAAATACCACGGACTGGGAAACGATTACATCGTCATTGATCCGACGGAGATGAAAACCGAAGCGCTGCCGACACCCAAGCAGGTGCGTCGCATTTGTGATCGTCATTACGGCGTGGGCTCGGACGGCATCCTGCTGGGACCCTTGCCCGGCGGGAAAAGCGGTTTTACATTACGGATCTTTAACCCGGACGGAAGCGAGGCGGAAAAAAGCGGCAACGGACTACGCATTTTCTCCCGATATCTCTGGGACAAAAGGCAGGTGGGAACCGACCGTTTTACCATCCATACGCCGGGTGGTGCGGTTTTGTCCCAGGTTCACGACAATGGGCGAATGATCACCGTGGAAATGGGGAAAGTAAGCTTTTACAGCCCGGAGATTCCGGTTACCGGCCCGGCCCGGGAGGTTCTGAACGAGACCCTCGTGGTGAAAGGCGAAATGCTTACCTTCTGCGCCGCCACGATCGGCAATCCGCACTGCGTGATCCTTCGGGAAAAAGCGCTTCCGGCCGAAGCGAAGAAGTGGGGCCCGGCCATTGAAACAGACCCTTTGTTCCCCAATAAAACGAACGTTCAGTTTCTGGAAATACTGGATCGCGCCAATATTCGGATTGAAATCTGGGAGCGGGGCGCCGGATATACAATGGCCTCGGGCAGCAGCAGCAGTGCCGCCGGCGCCGTGGCCCGCCGGTTGGGACTTTGTGACGACAAAATCACGGTACACATGCCCGGAGGCGCCATCCACCTCGTTATCGCTGATGATTACGCAGTCACCATGAGTGGTCCGGCCATTAAAATCTGCGAAGGGACCGTATCGGAAGAGATGTTCATGCAGGCAGAAACAGATCCATGAAGCGGTCTGCCTGCAATAACGACAAGGAGAAATGTGATGGGTCTGCTCAAGCGCATTTTCGGCATTTGTGAAACAAAACCGCCCGCTGATCCGGGTTGTTGGGATCATGGCAACGGGAAAATCACCATTGACCTTCGTCGCGCACCCGAACTGAAGACACCCCACGGCGCCGTTCGTTTGGAGGGGCGGGGACTTCAAGACCGCCTGATGATTTACCACGATCCCGATGGCGGCTTCAAAGCCGTCAAAAACAAATGCACCCACATGGGGCGGCGAATCGATCCCCTCCCCGGAACGGAAAATCTTCGTTGCTGCAGTGTCAGTAAAACCACCTTCGGCCCCAACGGCGAAGTGTTGAGCGGACCCGGGAAAGGACCGCTTTCGTTGTTGAAACTCACGGTCGTCGATCAGCGGGTCATCATTTCGACGCACTGATATTCGGTTCGTTCGCCGTGTAAGAAGATCGTTTTTCGCCAACATCGTTCTTGTCCCCGGGAAAGGCCTCACCATGGAATTCAAACTGATTTACTGGCACTGGCTGATCTTTGGCGCGATCCTGATCATCAGTGAGATAGTTATCCCCAGTTTCACGATATTCTGGTTCGGTTTGGCCGGGGTGTTGGTTGCGGCGATCCTCTGGATGATCCCGGCCATGCCCCTTGCGTGGCAATTGTTGATCTGGGCGCTGGCCTCCATCTTTTTTGCGGTTTTCTGGTTCCGTTACATGAAGCCGCGAATGACGGATAACACCAAAGCCGGAATCGCGCGTGAGGCGGTCATCGGCGAAAGCGGGTTGGTGATCAGCACGCCGTTGGAGGGGAAACGCGGTATCGTTCGGTTCGCCACGCCGCTTTTCGGAACGGATGAATGGATGTTCATCTGTACGGGAGATGTCGCTGCCGGTGATCGGGTTTTTGTCACGGACATTTCCGGAAATACCCTCATCGTCCAAAAGCGGAACAACTAGCGCCGCTGTCATGGACGTTCGATTCAACCCAATGGAAACGGAGGAGACGCATGCAAGGAATGATCGTTGTATCGGTTTTTGTGGTTCTGGTGATTGTCACCATCTCTCTGGGTGTCCGCATCGTTCCCCAGGGCAGCAAGTACGTGATCCAGCGGCTCGGGAAATTCCATAAAACCCTCGGGCCCGGCCTGAACATCCTCATCCCCTACATGGATATGGTGGCGTATAAGGTGACGACGAAGGATATTGTTCTGGATATTCCGTCCCAGGAGGTCATCACCAAAGACAATGCCGTGATCATTGTCAATGCCGTGGCGTATATCAATTTAATCTCACCGGAAAAATCGGTTTATGGCGTCGAGGACTATCGCATCGCCATTCAAAACCTGGTGCAGACGTCGCTCCGATCCATTATCGGTGAAATGGACCTGGATGACGCACTTTCTTCCCGGGACGCCATCAAGGCCAAATTGAAAACCGCCATCTCCGACGACATCTCCGATTGGGGCATTACCATGAAAACCGTCGAAATTCAGGATATCAACCCCTCCGAAACCATGCAGAGAGCCATGGAGGAACAGGCCGCCGCCGAGCGGGCCCGCCGGGCGACGGTCACCCGCGCCGAAGGCGAGAAATCGGCCGCCATCCTCGAGGCCGAAGGTCGTCTGGAAGCCTCCAAACGGGACGCCCAGGCCCAAGTCGTTTTGGCCGAAGCCAGCCAGCGCGCCATTCAAAAAGTGACGGACGCCATTCAGCAGAACGAACTTCCCGTAATGTATCTGCTGGGTGAAAAATACATCGAGGCGCTGAAGGAGATCTCTAGTACACAGAATGCCAAAATCATCCTGCTGCCGGCGGATATCCCGGCCGCCGTCAAGGGTATCATGAATTTCGGCGGCAAATGATCACACCCTATCATCAACGGAACGTCAGGTGACTGCCATGTTGAGTGAAGCGGAAAAACTGGATGCCCTCACCATATTGGGAATCGAATTAAACCAGGTTCAGGATCTCGATATCCTGATGGAAAAAATTCTTTCCGAGGCACGCCGTTTTGTCAACGCCGATGCCGGTTCCATTTATATCCGCGAAGGGAACGAGCTGCATTTCAACTATACCCAGAACGACACCCTCCAGAAACGCCTGAATCCGGGCGAGAAACTGATCTATTCCATTTTCAGCATCCCCATCGATGAAAAGAGCATTGCCGGCTATGTCGCCGAGACAGGCCGCCCCCTTAACTTGCCGGATGTGTATGCCATCGACGCCACCAAGCCGTATCATTTCAGCCGGAAATTCGATGAAGCCTCCCATTATGTCACCCGGTCCGCATTGACGTTGCCGTTGAAGAGCGCCAAGGGGAATATCCTCGGTGTCCTCCAGATCATCAACGCCCGGGACGAAGCCAACGGTTTTACTTCCTTTTCCGACAAGGATGAACGGATGATGACGCATTTCGCCAGTATCGCAGCCGTTGCGCTGAAACGGGCCCAGATGACCCGCGCCATGATCCTGCGCATGATTCGCATGGCGGAGATGCGGGACCCCAAGGAGACCGGTCCCCATGTCAACCGCGTTGGCGGATACGCCATCGAAATCTATGAAAGATGGGCGCGCAAACACGGGCACGACATTTATGAAATTGAAAAAAACCGGGATATTTTTCGCATGGCCGCCATGCTGCACGATGTGGGCAAAATCGCCATCTCGGATCAAATTCTGAAAAAACCGGGTCGCTTCAATGCCTCGGAATACGAGATCATGAAACAGCATACGGTGTTGGGTGCGCAATTGTTTCAGGACCGACAGTCCGACTTCGATGAAATGGCGGCCCAGGTGGCGTTGAATCATCATGAATGGTGGAACGGCGAGGGCTATCCGGGCAATATCGATACCGTCAGCGGCCGTCCCGAGAAAAGCGACGGTTGTCCGGATGGGCGGCCCAACGGCAAAAAAGGGCATGAAATTCCCATTTACGGGCGCGTGGTGTCCTTGGTGGACGTGTATGATGCGCTTTGCTCGGTGCGGGTTTATAAGGAAGCCTGGGAAGAGTCGAAAGTGTTGACGGTCATCGAAGCCGGGGCTGGCGTCCAGTTCGATCCGGAGCTGGTTGAAATCTTTTTCAACTCCCTGGATATGATCCGTTCCATCCAGCATCGCTACCAGGACAAGACGGAAACTCCCCTGACATAGATGGGTTGCATTTCAGCGCCTTGCCCAGGATAACCCCGCCATGATTCGTCTGTTCACGAAAAACGATCTGCAGACTGGTAGTGACAATCTTTTTTCACTTGAAAGAAACCGTCCAACCCGGTATTATTCCCCATCATTTCCGAGTTTTTTCCGCAAGATGATCAGGAGGGAAAGCGCGTATGTCAAAAATTGCCATCGCCGGCGTCATCAGTTGTCTGCTTGGATTCATGGCCATCGGTTATCAGGCGATCCAATCGGTCATGACACCCAAGTCGGTCTATCAGACACTGCATATGATCGACCTCTTCGATCTGGACTTCATCGATAAACTGGACGCCGTCGGCTGGTATGGAATGCAGCGCGGCGCCGACTGGTTTCTGGATTTGCCGATTTACCTCGTCTGCTTTGTGATCGGCGGTATTTTTCTGGTGATCAGTAGTTTTTTCTGGCGGAGATGATGCCGACAGTCGGAGGCTCCATCCGTTGCCGGATTTCGAGTACCCGTACCCGATCGCCGTACACTTCCCATTTCACTTCCAGATCAAAGACTTTCACACCGAAAGTTTTTGGTTGCGGATGCTTCCGGTAGTAGGCCGGCCGCGGGTCGTTTTCGAGCATCTGGGTGATGAAGGCTCGCAGATAGGGAAGATCGGATGCCTCCCTCGCCATGCAATATTCCAAGGCGCCCGGATCAAATTCAACCACCAAACGGTTCGGCTGCTCTTTTTCCGTGAAACCGCCGGTCGCCTTTTCAAGCGCGTCGGCATAGGGCAGATATGGTTTGATATCCAGGACCGGTGTCCCGTCCAACAGGTCGATCCCTTTCAGGCCCAGAAGCAGCCGGCCGCCCCGGCGGGAAATCCCTTCCAGCTCCACCACGGACATTCCGATGGAATTCGGCCGGAATCCGGATCGCGTGGCAAAAACGCCCATCCGTCGGTTCCCGCCGAGACGCGGAGGACGAACCGTGGACCGACCCGTCTGTTTCGCCACGGCATGGAAGACGAACAGAATCCAGATGTGTGAGAAGTCTTCCAGTCCTCGCACGGCTTCCGCGCTGTCATGGGGCGGCACCAATTCCAACTCGCCCCGGGCGTCGTCAATGATCCCGGGTTGTCGCGGAATACCGAATTTTTCCTTGAAACAGGAGTGAATATACCCGATGGGTGAAAAAACCCAGGCAGGTTGTCCGGCCCCCTCCCGGTCGTCGGATTCCGTGCCGGTATCGGTCATCGTAAAAACAATCGATAAATCAGTCGATGAATCCACCGTCCATACGGCGGATAAATCAACCGAGTACTATTGAACCGTGGTTTGAAAAGGACGCCCTTGGCCTTGGAAAACGTCAGGAATCCCTCATGACCGTGGTATTCACCCATCCCCGAAGCTCCGACGCCGCCAAACGGCAGGTCATCCTGCGCCACATGGGCGAGGGTATCGTTGATCACCACTCCGCCTGCAAACGTCCGGGATACGACATAGTCCACTTTTTCCCGGTCGTAATCGAAATAATACAGCGCCAGCGGGCGCGGGCGTTCGTTCACGTATGCCACCGCATCCTTGAGCGTGTCATACGGAATTACCGGCAACAGCGGCCCGAATATTTCCTCTTGCAGGATGCGCATGGACGCATTCACATCCGATAGTACATGAATCGGAATTTTGCGGGTACCCGCAAAATCTTCGCCAGCCGGATTGATCGCCGTGATCCGTGCGCCTTTTTCTTCGGCATCCTTCAGCAGTCCCTGCAGCCGTTCATATTGTCGATCGTTCACGACGCTGGTGTAGTGAGGATTGTTCTTGATGGAATCGTACATGCCGGTTACCGCCGCGGTGAAGTCTTCCACAAAGCGGTCAAGCTTATTTCCCGGGCAGAGTACATAATCAGGAGCCACACAAGTCTGCCCCACGTTGAAGACCTTACCGAAAGCAATCCGTTCGGCCGCATCCGTAATGGATGAATCGGGACCGATGATGGCCGGAGATTTGCCCCCCAGCTCCAGGGTAACCGGCGTCAAATTGTCTGCCGCAGCCCGCATCACATGACGCCCAACGGCGGTTGATCCGGTAAACAGTAGATGATTCCAAGGTTTTTGAGAGAATGCCGCCCCCACATCCGCCTCTCCCATAACCACCGCCACCTGATCCTCGTCAAATGCTTCATATAACAATTTCTTCAGCACGGCGGCCGTGCGGGGCGTGTACTCGCTCATCTTGATCATGACGCGGTTGCCTGCCGCAAGGGCTCCGGTCAGTGGACCCACGGCCAAATATACCGGGTAATTCCAGGGAACGATGACGCCGACCACCCCAAGGGGCTGGTAAACCACGCGCGCCCTGCCCGGTTGGAAGATCAGGCCGACCTTCCGCCGGGAGGGCTTCATCCATTTCCGGACCCGCTTTATGGCGTAGCGAATGCCTTCCACACTGGGAAGGATCTCCGCCAGCAGGGACTCGTCACGGGCACGGCCGCCGAAATCCTGATGGATGGCCTGAACAATCGCTTCGCGATGATCCAGCAGCACCTGTTTCAGTCGTTTCAGATGCCGGATCCGCTCTTCGGCGTCCGGCATCGGGTTTCGATCAAAAGCAGACTGTTGGGCTGCGAATATGGTATCGAGATAGTGGATCTGATCGTTATCGGCTTTCTTGTTTTCACGTTCGGATAGTTTTATCAGGGCCTCCATGATCGCACCTCCTTTTCCTTCCACATCAGTCGATGGAGAATTGGCATCGAACACTTGTACGAAAAATAAGACCCCTTGTAATTCAAGTCAACCACTCGAACCCGATGTCGGGGTTAATATCGATAATGATCCGGCTTATACGGTCCTGCCGTCGACACCCCGAGATAGTCCGCCTGGGATCGGGTCAGGCGGGTCAGCTTGGCGCCCAATCGGCCCAGGTGCAGGCGCGCCACTTCCTCATCCAGCGTTTTGGGAAGGGTATATACTTTTTTCTCGAGCTGCTTGGAGGCAAGTTCCATCTGCGCCAGACACTGATTGGTGAAACTGTTGCTCATCACGAAACTGGGGTGCCCCGTTGCACAGCCCAGATTGACCAACCGTCCTTCGGCCAGGACCACCAGTGTACCTCCGGAAGGCAGGGTCCATTTGTCCACCTGGGGTTTGATGGTTTCCTTTTTGCACTTCGGATTGTTCTGCAGGTAGCCCATTTGTATCTCATTGTCGAAATGCCCGATGTTACAGATAATGGCCTCATTTTTCATCATTTCCATATGGGCCCCGGTGATGACGTCGATGCAGCCGGTGGCGGTCACGAAAATGTCGCCGATGGCGGCGGCATCTTCCATGGTCAGCACCTCGAAGCCTTCCATGGCCGCCTGAAGAGCGCAGATCGGATCCACTTCGGTAATGATGACCCGCGCGCCAAACCCTCGCATGGACTGAGCGCAGCCCTTGCCGACGTCACCATAGCCGCAAATCACAACGACCTTCCCGGCGATCATGATATCCGTTGCCCTTTTTATTCCGTCGGCCAGCGATTCCCGGCAGCCATAGAGATTGTCGAATTTGGATTTTGTGACGGAATCGTTCACGTTAATGGCCGGAAAGAGCAGTTTCCCCTCTTTGGCCAAATGATACAAGCGATGAACCCCCGTCGTGGTCTCTTCGGATACGCCCCGGATCGTGGCGGCGATTCTTGTCCAGAAATTGGAATCCCGTCGGTAGGATGCCCCCAGTCGGTCCATCAGGCACCGCATATCCGGATTTTCATATTTGGTATCGAGCTGGGACGGATCTTTTTCCACGGCCACCCCTTGATGGACAAACAGGGTTGCATCTCCACCGTCATCCACGATCAAGTCCGGGCCCGAGCCGTCGGGCCAGATCAGGGCCTGCTCCGTGCACCACCAGAACTCTTCCAGGGTTTCCCCCTTCCAAGCGAATACGGCTGCGGACCCGTTTTTGGCGATGGCGGCGGCGGCGTGATCCTGGGTGGAAAAAATATTACAGGTTGCCCAGCGGATATCGGCGCCGAGCGCTTTCAGGGTTTCAATGAGCATGGCGGTCTGGATGGTCATGTGGAGGCTGCCCATGACCTTCAGGCCCTTGAGCGGTTTTTGGGGGCCATACTTCTTTCTGACCGACATCAAGCCCGGCATTTCGTTCTCCGCCAACTGCATTTCCCGATTACCGAATTCCGCAAGGGTGATGTCGGCCACTTTGTAGGGCAGCGTAAGATCGAGTTTCATGCAGTCGTTTCCCTTGGTCAATTTGTTTGATAATGTCATTTTTTCTCCTAATTAATTATGATTTCAAAGTATTATATAAATCAAGACGCAACGATTTCCGCAATGTGAAGGATCGTAGCGATTCCAGTGTAAAACCGTTGGTTTGCAGATATTGCCCCATCTCATGGCGACTAAACCCCAGCCACCGATCACCGTATTTTTCGCGCATTTCTTCGCTTTCGTGTTTTTCGAGTTCTGCGATGAGCAGCCGTCCGCCGGGTTTCAGGGTTCGTCTGATCTCGGCAATGGCCGTTCCCGGATCGGACACATGATGCAGCACCATGGAGATGACCGCGCAATCGGCTTCACCGTCACCCAGGGGCAGATGCTCCAACTCGCCCAGTCGGAATTCGGGAGCTGCGTTGTTGCCCTGGAATCTTCGCCGCGCCAGATCCAGCATCTTGGCAGAGCTGTCAACGCCGATCACCTTGCGCGCCTTCTCGGCTGCAACAGCCAGTAAATCTCCGGTGCCGCATCCCAGATCCACTACTGTGGCGCGGACCGGGATCAGCTCCGCAATGGCGGTGTTCAGGTCGACCTCTCCCATGATCTCTTGTTTGAGCAAATCCCAGTCCGACGCAATCGTATCGAAAAAATGGATGGTTTTTCGTTTGCGCTCCTCCACTATGCGGGAGGCCCGCCTGCGATCGGCTTGAACCAGCGGTTCTTCCGCGAAGGCAACGTGAACGGCTTCCAGCAACTGCTGCGCCAAACCCGCCCGGCTGATTCCGTAAAAAGCCCACGCGCCGTCCCGGCGGCATTGAAGGAACCCGGCGTCCATGAGTATTCGGAGGTGGCGGGAAATGCGGGATTGTCCCATTTCCAGTAATTTCACCATCTCATTGACACTCAGCTCGTGGTCGTTGAGAATATGGACCAGCCGAATGCGCGTGACGTCGGAAAGTGCTTTGAAGTAAGTCAGGTTTTTCATATTATCATATCTAGATTCCTTGATATGATACGACTCTTCGACGCCCTTGTCAATAAAAACCGTCCGGAATCTAAAACAGCGCCGGAAGGGGATGCCTGAAACAATAAATGGATATGGTCGGCATCACTTTTCGGTATGTTAGCGCTTTTCGGTATTGCAATCATGTACCGCGTTCGATAAAATGAATCAATACGCTGGTTCCGACGGATCCCGAAAGACCCGAACGACGGCAAACCGTATTTTCAGGAGGCAAATTGCATGCAATTTCAAGAAATGGCGGTCAACCTCGGTTTGGATATCCATGAATTTAACGAGCTGGTGACGCTTTTTCTTGAGACGGCCCGCAACGATATCCACCGAATAAAAACGGCCCTGGAAAACGCCGATGCGGGAAAAATCGCAGCCGCCGCCCACTCCATAAAAGGCTCGGCGGGCAATCTCGGTTTTGCCCTGATTGCCGCCGAAGCCCAAAAGCTGGAAGATCACGCCCGAAAAAGTCAGCTGACCGGCATGATGGATGGCATTCAGATTCTAACCGAAAAACTGAATGCGGTCGAAAAGAAACTGTCCGACTTGCACCCCCGATAGCAATTAGAAAAACAAATGAATTCCGATCATCGCTTTTCCATTCTTGTCGTTGACGATACACCGGTTAACCTGAAGCTTCTCGACACGACGCTGACCAAAGAAGGGTATCGCGTTCTCACTGCCGCCAACGGCCCGACAGCCAGAAAAGTCGCCAAGGAAGAGATGCCGGACATCATTCTGCTGGATATCCGCATGCCGGAAGAGGACGGATTCGAAGTCATCAAAGCCTTAAAAAAAAATGCGGATACGGCCTCCAT
Source organism: Desulfobacterales bacterium (assembly GCA_041740615.1). Lineage (GTDB taxonomy): Bacteria > Desulfobacterota > Desulfobacteria > Desulfobacterales > SURF-7 > DYJD01. The sequence goes on along the minus strand of JBGSLR010000051.1, from coordinate 25,949 downwards.
CCCCGTCATTTTCCTGACCGGCGTCAGTGAAATCGATGCCAAACTCTCCGGATTTGAGCTCGGCGCGGTGGATTATATCACCAAGCCGTTTCACCCGCGCGAAGTATTGGCCAGAGTAAGGCTGCATCTCAAACTTTCCATCGCCACCAATTCCATGATCGCAAGCCAGGCTGAGAAACTGAGACAAATCACCGAAGCCCAGACATCCATGTTGACGACCCCGCGCATGCAGCCGGAAGCGAATTTCGGTGTGTATTATCTTGCACTCCAGGAAGCCGGGGGGGATTTCTATGACGTGCTATCCATTTCCCCCGACATTTTCGGCTATTTTCTGGCCGACTTTTCCGGCCATGACATTAAAACCAGTTATCTGACGGCGTCGGTGAAGGCATTGTTGAAACAGAACGCATCCCCGGTATACCAGCCCCTCGAAAGCATCAAAATGATGAATGATGTACTGGTTGAAATCCTGCCCGAAGGGAAATACCTGACCGCATGCTACGCAAGGCTGAACCGCAAGACCGGACAGATGATTCTCATCAACGCCGGCCACCCGCCGATGGTCTATGTCCCGAAAAACGGAGAGGCGGAACTGATAAAAATGGAAGGGGATATCTTGGGAGTCTTCAAGAATGTATACCTGGGCCATCGACAAATGGAAGTGTTTCCAGGCGACAGGCTTTTTCTGTATACAGACGGGCTTATCGAATCCTTACGGGATAGAAGTGTATGGGCCAAAAAGCTGGGCGACATATTGGCCGGATGTAATGAGGTGCGCCGGACCCCCATTCAGGAAGCGCCGCAACAGATCGTGCGGATGCTGCAACCGGAAGGACTTCTCGCCGAGGACGATCTGGTCGTTCTGGGCTTCGAGATTTAGCCGCGGATAGACATATGCAGAAAATGCCCCTATTCGACATCAGTAAACAGCGAAATAAACTGACCATCCACTTTTCTTCGACGCTGGAAAATATCGATCTTGCAGATGAAGAGACCCGATTGTTTCTAATGGAAAGCAGACTAGAAGCGGCCATATTCGCCGTATGCCTCGGCATGCGCGAAGGGATGACCAACGCGGTCAAGCATGGCCATCAATTCAAACCCGACAAGGTCGTTCACTACACCCTCATGATTCGAGATGATCAGTTGATCGCGGAGATTGAAGACGAAGGCGCTGGATTTGATTGGCGGACGATTCGGAAAAGGCAGCCGGTGCTGGAATGTGATCACGGCCGGGGACTGGCGATTATCCAAAAATACAGCAACCAGTTCTGGTATAATGAAAAGGGCAATAAGCTCTTTTTTGTCATCGACATCCATCCGATGCCCGGAAGGGTTTTACCGAGGCGGGATCAGTAGGAATCATCCCCGTCTTTTTGGTTTTGACCGATAACCAATTGCATTTCTAAACATATCCGCTAAAATCGGAGATCGATGGCAAGGGGCTGTCACCGGGCAATCGAGGAAAACGGCGACTAGTGTTTTTCCCAGCGTACGATTTTGTCAAATGCATCATTGGCGGCTTTAAACAGGGTTTTTAAGTCGACCGGTTTGGTGAAATAATCTTCGAAACCAACGTCCCGGCAATCCGAGAGTTCAAACAGGGATGCATACCCGGTTACGGCATAGATGATGGCCATGGGATTTTCCGATCGGATCTGCCGACAGAGCTCCAGGCCGTTCATTCCCGGTAATTTCAAATCCAGAAACATGACTTTGATCTTTTCTTGCGCCAGTAAATCCAGGGCGTCTTCTGCGCTCTCCGCACTACGGGTCACGTATCCTTCACGTGTAAAGGCCTTTTCCAGCATATCTCGAATCATTTTTTCATCATCAACGATCAGAATCTTTTTTTCCATCAAAAGCCCCCCTGAAGTGTCGTATCCGGCCGTAACCGAATATAATGAAAGTTTGATTTCATCTTGCCGGCCGGCTCTCCGCGAATTACATCATTTGCATGCGAACCCATGATTTGCCTGGTTCCACCAACACACCCACCAAACGGACATGGACCGAAGATCGAACGCCACAGGGCACGCGAATATCGCCACGAATTTCCGGCGAGCTTCCCCTGCCCCTTGCGTTTCGAGCGCGCATATATTTTTATAACCATCTGATATGACTTTTAATACAAACATGCTACAAGCTTTTCTACCATTATCATACGAACCGATAAGAGGCAAGGTAAAAAAGCCGGCCGACTATATTTGCATGGACATTTTCCCGTTTTCGCCGCATAACGGGGATCACTGGGATGCGCATCGACAACGATTTATAGATTACATCCAATTGCGGTTTCCCATTTGGATCGGGAGAATTCCGCATCCCGCTGTTCCGCTGGCCATCATCCGTTTTCCAATCCGAGATCGGCAGAAGACAGGGTTGAATGTTTCATCCCGACAAGAAACCGCTCGGTCAGTTTTGTTGAGATGCGATGGGAGAACACCTCGCCATCCGGTGTGATGCCGCGGATCGATCCGTCCCTGAAAAAAGCCCGCAACAATCCCCGCCCGAGGTCGGCGCGCTTCCGATCTCTGGCCTCAGCGTCTTTCGACTGCTCCGACAGCAGACGCATGAAATTGACAATTCGTCCCAACCGCAGGAGTGTCACGGTCTCTTCCCGGGTGGTCGTATCGAAAACCGAAAGAGCACTGCCGCGCATGGATCGATAACTTGCCGGGAGCTTGCCGGAACGCGCAAGACGCTCATAGTCCTTGCTGCCGGGTGCGGGGTAATAGGCGGACACACCCACCAAAACACCCATCTCCGATAGATAGAGAATGTCGTCGACGGATGGTTCGGCGAACTGACCGGGAGCGCCGACAATGATATAGCCCGTGACGGTCAGTCCAAGTCGATGGGCTTCGAACACCATTTTTTCAAAAGCGGCTTTATTGTCCGGTCGATGAAACTTTTTCAGCTGATCCCGATCGATGGAGCCCAATGAAAGATTGAGTGTCCGAAAACCGGCGTCTTTCATTTTCGCCAGCAAATCCGCGTCAAGGGAAGAAGGAAACAATCCATTCATGGCACGCAATTCCATGCCGAAACCATGGAAGCGTCGGGTCAGCTCTTCCATCAGGTTGGAAAACCAGCTCTTTTCAAGGGACAGATTTTCGTCCTCAAAATCGATAAAACGGGCTCCAAAATGATGCACCGCATGGGAGATCTCTTCCACCACCGACGATACGCTTCGCCGACGGTGCGGCCAGCCGGCGACGGCGCAATAACTACATGACATGGGGCACCCCCTGCTGCCGACAACCACAATGCTTCCGGCTTTTTTTCGCTGATAGAAGGAATGCTTCACCAAATCCGTTGCCGGGAGAGGAAATGCATCGACATCCGGCATCAGGGCGGGTTCGCTCCGATGGAGCGCTCCGTTGGGCTGACGAAAAACGATCCCCGGTATCCGGGTAAGATCCCCACCGGACCGCAAGGCTTCGGCCAGCATCGGCATGGAGACTTCCCCTTCCCCGCGCAGCACAAAATCGACCGCGGGATGGGCCATGACCGCTTCCGGAAGAACGGTTGGATGATGGCCGCCCATGACGATGATACCCTTTGGATGGAAGGACTTGACGATCTCGGCGGTCCGCAATGCGGAGTCGCTATAGGCCGTAAAAAGAGCGGAGATACCAATCAGAAACGCTCCGGAATCACGCGCCGTTGCGCCGATATGCTCGAAGCTGTAACCAAAATGCCGGAATTGATGAAAGAGGGCGAAAGGAGAACAATCGGGCCGGCCGTAGTAGGGGTTCAAGGAATCCATTTCCGCCGGCCAGGCAAGGGGTCTTGTTTTATGGGTCGCCAGGGCGTCGAACAGTTCGACGGAGAACCCGGAAGCCCTGAGTGCGGCCGCAATGCAAGTCAGCCCATAGGGTATGGTCCGCTTGACGGTGAGATAGAAATCCTGCACAGGAGGCTGGATGAGCAATATGTCGGTCATGTTACAAAAGCCGCTCCCGGGCGCTGACGCGGTTCCATCTCTTTCAGAATCCGGGCCGGTTCTGCGCGAACCTCAACAGAACTCTGTATCTTCCGGAGGCCACATCCTGTGGGATGCTATATTCTTCCGGAATGAGAATCGTCATAATTCTTCCACGGGACGGGTCCGGAGGGACGTTCTTTTGACGACGATCTTCCGTGCCGCCCGGTGGAAGCCCATACGGTTTGCGGGGATAGCGCACATGCAACACTTGGGCTTCGATAAGCCCTTCGCTTTCGGTGCGCCGTTTCTTTTCCTTGATACCGACATTGGGTACCGATCCGATTATTATTTCCATGACAATCACCTTTATTTATTTATTTTAACTATTTATCGGCATATCCTGCCGATCCCTTTAGAATTTCTCCTTGGGAGGATTAAAATAACCGTATTGAATGTCAGGAAACTGTTTTCGAATCGTTCGGAGCAGCGCCCGCATGCCCATGGGACGGCCGAGATGTGCGGCCGCATTCATCATCCGCCAATATCTCAGCGGATCGTAATTCAGATTGCGCCACTGGATCAGATGAACCGGATGTCGGGCGAGAAATTCGATCAAGGCCTGAGTCTCCTCCGGTGCATCGGAAATACCAGGGCAGTTAAGATAATTGATGGAAACGAATTTTCCCCTTTCAAGAGCCAGATCGATACTCTCCACTACGTTTTGAAAGGAATACCCCGCAGGGTTGAAATAGGCATGATAACACGCTGCGCGAAAGCTGTTGATGCTGATCCGCACACTGTCCAGCCCGGAAACGAATAGCCGTTCCAGAATACCGGGCTTGCTTCCGTTGGTATTCATGTTAATGGTTCCAGTCGACATGACTTGGCGGATCTTCCGAACGGCCGGGAGGATAACGTCCGCGGCCAGCAACGGATCCCCTTCGCATCCCTGGCCAAAACTGACAACGCCGTTTCGGACCCGTCGGAGGTGACAGATGGCGATGTCGGCGATTTCATCCGGGGTCGGCTCGAAATCGATCCGTTCCTGGGGACTGGTAAGGCCTTTTCCATTTTTCTGAAGAGAAATGCAGCCCAGGCATCCGGCGTTGCATTGTCTTGCAGTGGGAAGCGGCGCCTCGAAACGGCCCAGAAAAAAATTTTTGGCGGCCGGGCAGCCATAGGTGAGGGCGCATTTTTCAAGATGACGCCTGAGCCGGTTTGCCGGCATCTGTTGCTGCATCCGCTTCACGCCGGCCTTCACTTTTTCCGGAAGCATCAGCCGAAGATCCTGCCGACGCTCTTTATCGACCCGAACCACGGCCGATTGAAACCCGTCCCGTTGCCATCCGACGGCGCCGTAGGCGAAAAGCGGCAGCACTCCCGCCTCGCCTTTCTCTTCATAGGCGCACACATACGTATTCACATATCCGGGTGAATGAAAGGCCGCAACCGGGAAGATCGCTTCCTTCGGGCGGTACGGATTTACGGAAAGCGTTTCCAATCTTCCCTGTTCCAGGTTGAAGAGCACCGGAGACCGGTCCGGCAGGAACATCAATTCGCTTCCATGGGGCATGGGGATCGTTATTTCGCTCGTCAGTCGGGTATGAGTTGTACCGGCCATGCCGACGGCGCCATACCCATCGAGCTCGAAAATATCACCGTGAGCGTTGGCGACCAACGCGATGACCGGAGAGGGAGCAGAGACGGTCCTTTTGCGGTTGGAGGGCGCGCTTCCCGCCGATTTCATTGCAAATGCACCTGACAGACGGAAAGAATGTTGGGTAGGCGGCGAATGTCGGCGATGACGTTTTCAGGAGCCGGGGTGTCGATGTTGATCATACACAACGCACGATCTTCCCGGCGACCCAGTTGGAAGCGGGCGATATTGATATGGTGCTTTCCCAGAGTGGTCCCGAGATTGCCGATTACACCCGGGGTGTCCATATTCTGGACGATCAGCATATCCCCCTCCGGTATGGCATCCATATAGATTTCGCCGAATCGAACGATGCGCGGATGCTGTTTGCTGAAGATCGTTCCCCAGATCTCATCCGGGCCTTGCTCACACGCCTCCAGCTTGATTTTGATAACACCGGCGAAGTCGTCGGATGACGAACTCGTGGTTTCCTTGAAATGGATTCCTTTTTCCGCGGCCAGGGCCGGAGCGTTTACATCATTGACCGGCTTATCCGAAAAAGAAGACAGCAGTCCTTTCAATACGGCATGGGTCAGCGGACGAATTTCGAGCTTGGCCATGTCGCCGCCATAGGTGACGGTGATGTCGCAAACCTTTTTCATCATCTGCCCCATCAGCGAACCCATTTTTTCCGCCAGCATGAGGTGTGGCCGGATCTTTTCCAATACTTCTTTTGAAACCGATGGGAAGTTGACGGCGTTGGAAATAATCGATTGACTCAGGTAGTCGACTATCTGGGTTGCTATCATTTCAGATACTTTTATCTGGGCCTCGCCTGTGCTGGCGCCCAGATGGGGAGTGAAAATGACGCGTGGATGCTGCAGAATCGGCAACGAGGGATCCGGCGGTTCCGTGGGAAACACATCCAGCGCCGCGCCGCCGACGATCCCGTTCTCCAGGGCGTTATGGAGATCCTCCAGATTGACGACCTCGCCCCGCGAACAGTTGATTATCCGAACACCGGGCCGCATGAGGCTCAGGGTTTCGGCATTGATCATATTCATGGTTTCTTTCATGCGCGGCACATGCAGGCTGATAAAATCGGACTGTCGAAACAACTGTTCCAGGGATACCAGCTCGACTCCCAACTCACGGGCGGAAGCCGGGCTTACAAAGGGATCAGCGGCGACGACATTCATTTGCAAGCCCTTTGCCCGGTTGGCGACAATGCGCCCGATATGGCCCAAACCGATGATACCGAGTGTTTTGCCGGTAATTTCAATGCCGGTCAGCTGTTTTTTTTCCCATTGACCGGCGCGAATCGAAGCCGTTCCCTGGGGGATGTTCCGGGCAAGGGAAAGCATCAGCGCGATGGCGTGTTCACCAGTGGTAACGGTATTGCCGCCCGGTGCATTCATTACCACGATTCCTTGCCGGGTTGCCGCCGCCACATCGATGTTATCCACTCCGATACCTGCCCGGCCGATGACTCTCAGTCGACCGGCATTTTTCAATACCGCTTCGGACAACTGCGTGCCGCTGCGTATGGCGATACCATGGAACTCGCCGATCAGTTTCGCCAGGGCTTCCGGACGGTTCGTTTCTTTTTGGTTGTCAACGACCACCTGGATCTGACCAGTAGCCTCGAGGATTTCCTTGGCTACCGGATCCATATTGTCTCGAATCATCACTTTGTACATACAAACCCGCTTCCGTGGCTGCGGAAATCGTACTTTCCGGTTCAGGATGATTTCCAGAAAGGGGATAGCTCCCGCAATCTGGCAATGATAGGCGGCAGTTTATCGACGATGATGTCCATCTCTTCCGAGGTGTTGTAAATGCTCAGGCTGAAACGAATCGATCCATGAGCGGCGGTGAAGGGAACTCCCATGGCCCGGAGAACATGGGATGGCTCCAGTGATCCGGAGGTACAGGCGGATCCGGAAGACGCGCAAATACCGTATTCATTCATCATCAGCAGAATGGCTTCGCCTTCCACATATTCAAAGGCGATGCTGGTCGTATTGGGTAGTCTCTTCTGGCCCGCGCCGTTGACAAAGGCGTGGTCGACTTTCTGAAGAAGGGCGGTTTCAAGCCGGTCGCGCAACTCCTTTACACGCGTGTTTTCTTCCGGTAACCGCGCGCCGGCCAATTCGCAGGCCTTGCCGAGTCCGATGATGGAAGCGACATTTTCCGTACCGCCTCTTCTGCCGGATTCCTGATGCCCACCGATGAGAAAGGGTGAAAACTTTGTTCCTTTCCGGACGTAAAGCGCGCCGATCCCCTTGGGGGCATGGATCTTGTGGCCGGAAAGGGACAGCATATCGATGTCGAGTTTACTGAGATCAATGGGTATTTTCCCCACTGCCTGAACAGCGTCGGTGTGAAAGGCGATCTTCCGACCATGGACTTCGGCGGCAATCTCTTCAACGGGAAAGGTGACGCCGGTTTCATTGTTGGCCCACATTACGCTGACGACGGCCGTGTCATTGGACAGACTTTTATAAAGGGCGTCGAGATCCAGCGCCCCGTTCCGGTCGACCGGCACGAATGTGATTCGGTATCCGTTTTTGGCCAAATGCTCACAAAGGTTCTTGATGGCGGGGTGCTCCACCCGGGTCGTAACGATATGCCGCTTGTCCGGATTGGAGGCAATTGCCGCGCGAATGGCCGTGCTGTCGCTCTCCGTCCCGCAACTGGTAAACAGAATCTCTTCCGGTTTGGCGTTCAACAGGGCGGCGGTCTGGGCCCTGGCGTGAGCAATCTTGCGGGCGACCTGTCCACCGAAGGTGTGCATGCTGGAAGGATTTCCGTAATACTCCCGTAAATACGGAAGCATTTCGTCCAGTACCTGCGGATCCACTTTCGTCGTTGCGTTGTTGTCGGTGTAAATAACATTCATTCCTATACCTCCTCCACAACGAGATCGTCCGCCACCAGTTCTCTCAATTTTGATTCCACGTAATTCTTCAGCGTTATCTGGGACTTACTGCAAGTGGCGCAGGTGCCGCGCAGGGTCACCAAAACCCGCGAGCCGTCCACGTCCACCAGATCGATATTGCCGCCGTCTTTTTCCAAGGCGGGCTTCACCTCGCGGGTGAGAGTTTCTTCGATCAGTTTGATTTTCTGAAGGTTGGTCATCCTGGAAGATTTTTTTTTCTCGGTTTTATTCTGTCCGGTCAGGTCGTCGATGATGGTCTGAATCTTTTCATGGCATTTGCCGCAACCGCCGCCCGCCTTTACGTAATCCGTAACTTCCTCGATGGTGGCGAGATTGTTTTCCGTCACCACCCGTTTGATTTCCAGATCCGTGATGCCGAAACATTCGCACACGATCTCACCCTCGATTTTTTTGGCGGCTTCACCGCGGTAGTTGGCGATGGCCTTTTCGAGCGCGTCACGACCCATTACGGAACAATGCATTTTTTCCTTCGGAAGACCTCCCAGGTATTGCGCAATCTGTTCATTGGTAATGTTCTGGGCTTCCTCAATGGAAAGCCCTTTGATCATTTCCGTCAGGGCGGAAGAGGAGGCGATCGCACTGGCGCAACCGAAGGTCTGAAACTTGGCGTCCCCGATGCGCTTATTTTTGTCCAATTTGAACGTCAGCTTGAGGGCATCGCCGCAAGCAATGGAGCCGACCTCGCCCATACCGTCGGCATCTTCGATTACCCCGACATTGCGAGGATTTAAGAAATGGTCTTTGGTCTTATCAGTATATTCCCACATAATTTCCCTCCCTGGGTGCAGCCTATCGCTCAACAGGACCCATTTTCGAGTATTGAATTCTTTCCGCAACGAATCCCACTTGATTTTGTATAATCATAAACCGTCGCGGATACAATACATTAATCATTCAATTTCAGAAAAAAAGTCGGGTGTGAGAATTTCTTGCCAATGGGAACAGTTTCGGATAAGATTCTGGACTTGATTGGCGGTGAAAGATCGTTGCGAGCGTTGAGAACGGCAAAGGAACACCGCTCGCCGCTCGCAAACGGAAGTCACGCCTGACCGCAACAGTATTTTTTCTTATGAATTCCGGAAACGATACGCTTACGATCGGAAATACAAAACGAAGGAGGATGAGATGCGAATCAAACGACGACTTGGATTTTTTCTGATTTGCGCATTAGCGGTTTGCTGTCTGGCGGGTTGTTCCGCGATGGAGCTTGTCAAGGCTGATTTTAAAATGAGCCAGGAAGCCTACGACGAGGCCATACCGATTTTAGAAGCTTACATACAGAAAAACCCGGACGCCGTTGATGAACTGAACAAGTTGGGTTTCGCCTGTCTGAAATCCGGCAAGCTGGATCAGGCGGCGACCACCTTTGAAAAGGTGCTGCAAATAAAACCGGGTGACCCATATGCCGTTCTGTATCTGGGCATGGCGTATCTCAACAAGGAAGAATTCGGGAAAGCCGGAGCCGTCTGGCAGGGATATCGGGACCAGAAAAAACCGCTGGTTGAAGACGAAATCCGCCGCATGATCACCGTGCTCCAAATCGCCGAAAGTCACAAGGCGGCAAAAGAGGCCCTGGCTCAGGAAGCGGCGTTGCGAACCGTCGAAAAATCCCCGAACACCATAGCCGTCTGTTATTACAAAGACCTTTCGCCGGATAAACGGTTGCGGAGCTTTCAAAAAGGATTGGCAGCCATGGTCATCACGGACTTGTCCAAAATCAAATCCCTGCAAGTCGTGGAGCGGGTTCGCATGCAGGCCCTGATGCAGGAGATGAAGCTCGGGCAAACCGGTATCGTGGATCCGAAATCGGCTCCCCGGGTCGGCAAACTTCTGGGCGCCGGGACATTGATCGTGGGCGGGATGTCCGAGGGCATTCAGATGGCCACATCCCTGGCCTCCGCCAATGAAGGCCGCGTCAAGGGAACGACGACGGCCACCGTTCCTCCGGAGGCCTTTTTCGATATGCCCAAGTATATCGTACTGGATACGGCCAAAATGATGAACATCCGCTTGACGCCGGAGGAATCGGCGGCCATCGGAACGCCCCACACGACCAACTATAAAGCATTCGTCTATTACGGAGAGGCGTTGGACGCCTTGGACGAGGGCAACTGGAAAAAGGCCAAAGATTTATTCACCATGGCACTCCAGGAAGATCCCAAATTCGATATGGCCCGGGAAGGACAGCGCTCCTGTCCGAAAGCATCTGCACCGAACCTCAACCAGCTGACCGCCATGAAGGCGACCGAGTTGTCGACGCAGGTGGAATCTTCCATTCAAGTGGCCATGGCCGATCAAAGCAAGGCGGATAAAGCCGCCGAGGCAGCCAGCAAGGAAGGCAAAGGCGGCGGTGGCGGCGGTCATTGATGGATGAACACTGCGGCGCTGTAGACCGGTGGGGTTCGACCACCGGTAAGGACAACTGGCTTCGGAGTCCTGAACCGGAAAGTTGTGTTACGCCTTTATTGAAGCGAAGGAAAAGCGTTGATGAAAACAGAGCCAAAACGAAAAGCGATTAGCTGGTGCGCGGGGTTGATTTTTCTGCTGTTGATCGCCGCTTGCGCGGGCGCTCCCCGGACTGGTGAAGAAATGGCGCCGCCCGCCATGGATACGGATAACAAGCCAAAAACATTGGCAATTCTTCCATTTGAGAACAACGCCATCACCGATCCGGAGCACTACGAGCCACTCAGCAAGGGCTTGGCCGCCATGCTGATTACGGATTTAAACAAAAGCGGCAGTTCCCTGAAATTGATCGAGCGCAGTAAAATCGAAGCGCTTCTCAAGGAGATCGCCCTGGGTCAATCCGGCAGCGTGGACCAGTCGACAGCGGTACAGGTTGGTAAAATTCTGGGAGCCCAGAGCATAGCGTTCGGGTCTTTCATGGTTCTGGGAGCGGATGTCCGGATCGACGTCCGCATCGTCAAGGTTGAAACAAGCGAATTGATCATTTCCGAATCGATTGTGGGACGCAGTGACGCATTCATGGAATTGGAGCGGAATCTGGCCGGAAAAATAGCGGAATCCTTGCGTGTCGCATTTCAACCGGAAACAAGTTCGTCAACGGGAAATATCGAGGCCGCCGTTTATTTTTCAAAAGGACTGGCAGCTCTGGATAAGGGTGATCGAGCCGTCGCCGAAGGGCTATTCCATCAGTGTGTCGCTCTCGACCCAGCATATGAAAAACAGGTAAAAAAGGCGTTGGAAGGATAAAACGGATGCGAAAATTGATCGTGCTTTTGATCCTGCTAGGGACTTTTTCCCCGCTGGCAACCGGGGTGCATGCCGAAGACAAGGTGGTCGACGCAGAAGGAATCAGCTACATTTCCAAAGCGGATGCGATTCGCCAAGCTCAGCGGGCAGCCGTCGAGCTGGGTGTCGGCGTGTTTATTCATTCCGAAACCGAGACGGAGAACTACGTACTTCAGAAGGACAAGATTTTATCCCGCACCCAGGGATATATAAAACAATTCAAAATTCTTACGGAAGTTCAGAGCAACGGGAACTACACGGCGAAAATTCGGGCTACGGTATCCCTGGACAAAATCAAGGATGATTTGATGGCCATGAAAATTCTCCTGGAAAGCATGGAGCGTCCCAAGCTGATGATTCTGATCGAGGAGGACTACCTCGATATGGCCAAACCGCAAATGCGTATCGCGGAGACGGAACTGTCCGCATTGTTGCAGGCCAAAGGTTTCGAACTGGTGGACAAGGCCCAGGTGGAGCAGGCCAAAGCACAGGACAAGGCCAGACAGGCCTTGTCCGGAAATCTGGAAGCCGCCTCCAGTTTGGGGTTGGCCTTCGGAGCCCAGTATGTCATTTTGGGAAAGGCCGTGGTCCAGGACATCGGAGAAGCCATTGCCGGAACCGGAATGCGATCGCTGCAGTCCAGCCTGCAGTTGAAGGTGGTCCAGAGCCAGAGCGGCCTTCTGTTGGGTTCGGTGGTCAAAAACGGTGTTGCGGCGCACATCAGTCCGTTGACGGGTGCAACCCTGTCATTGAAAGAAGCGGTTCAGAAAACCGTGGACGACTATCTGGTGAATGCCGTCACGGAATCCTTCCAGGATTATCTGAACAATGGAGCGCCCTTGAAGCTGTATATCACCAACATCAAAACATTCCGTCAATACAAGGAAGTGATTGGGGATATCGAAACCATGCAGCAGGTGGCATCAAGCAAAAAAGAAGGTTGGAACAAAACCAGCGGTCTTTTGGTGTTGGATCTGCGTTATAAGGGGACCAGTGAGGAATTGGCGGAACTGCTGGATGGCCGGAAATTCGGAAAAAAGGGCTTTGAAGTTACCGATTTCGGACCGGATCGGGTTGACTGCCAGTTGAAATGACCTACCGTTCAATAAACGGTTATCAAGCGACGAAAGGAGGCAACGCATGTGAATAAGCGAAAAGCCATTTTCGCCGGAAGTTGGTATCCGGAACGCGCATCGGCATGCGAGGAAGAGATTCAAAAATTCCTGGCCGACGGTGAAAGCCAAACGCAAAGAGCCTCCGACCCCGTGGGAGGCATCGTGCCGCATGCCGGATGGTACTACTCCGGCAAGATCGCCTGTGATGTGATCCACCGACTTTCGGAAGGACCCGATCCGGATGTGGTTTTCATTTTCGGGATGCACCTGAACGCCCATTCCCCCAATTACATCATGACGGAAGGATCCTGGGAAACCCCCTTTGGCGACCTGAGCATTGAATCGGAGATCTCCGCCCGTCTGGTCCGCCAATTTCCATTCCGTGTCGAAACCGCGGAGCATTTCACGGAAGACAATACCATCGAGTTGCAACTGCCTTTTATTAAATATTTTTTCAGTAACAGTCGCATTGTTCCAATGGGGTTGCCGCCCACTCCCGGTTCATTGGAAATCAGCGAGTTTGCCGTAAAGCAGGCGTCGGATCTGGGCCTGAAGGTGAAGGTCATCGGATCGACGGACCTGACCCACTACGGAACCGGCTATGGGTTTTCCCCCAAAGGCGCCGGGAAAAAAGCCCATGAATGGGTTCGCAATGAGAACGATAACGCCGTGATCAATGCCATACTCGATCTGGACCCCATGGCGGTTATGCGAGAAGCCGAGCAAAAACACAATGCTTGCTGTCCCGGGGCGGCCGCAGCGGCCATCGCGGCGGCCAAATCATTGGGCGCGCATGGGGCCGAGAAAGTATCCTATGCGACGAGCTATGAAAAAAGACCCGGTGACAGTTTTGTGGGCTATGTGGGAATTGTTTTCTGATCGTGTCGGTATTCAGGCGTAGAGACGGAAGGCGTTGGGGTGAACCGACGACACTCCGGGTTCGACCTTTCAGTCCATGGTCGAGACCGGGGTTCGCAGAACCAGACAGGCATTGGTTCCGCCGAACCCAAAAGAATTGTTCATGGCTGCGGAAACCTTTTTTTGGCGAGCCGTGTGGGGAACATAATCGAGATCGCACGCATCGTCGGGATAATCCAGATTGATGGTGGGCGGTATGATGCCATGATGAATGGTGAGGGCGGTAAAAGCGGTTTCAATCCCCCCGGCGCCCCCCAGCAAGTGACCGGTCATGGATTTGGTGGACGATACCGGTATCATGCCGGCATGCGGGCCGAATACCGTCTTGATGGCCCGGGTTTCGGCCACGTCGTTGAGCGGCGTCCCGGTTCCGTGCGCATTGATGTAGTCAACGTCCGCGCCGGAAAGGTCCGCATCGATCAATGCGGCCTGCATGCAACGGACGGCGCCTTCGCCGTCGGGCGGGGGAGCGGTGATATGAAAAGCGTCCCCGCTCATTCCAAAACCGCAAATTTCGGCATAAATCCTGGCGCTGCGATCCAGGGCCGCTTCAAGCGTTTCCAGAATCAGCATTCCGCTTCCTTCTCCCAGAACAAATCCGTCGCGGTCTCTATCAAAGGGACGGGAGGCCTTTTCCGGTTCGTGGTTGCGGGTGGAAAGGGCTTTGAGGGCGTTGAATCCGGCAATACACGTGGGGGTCAGTAAGGATTCGGTGCCACCTGTAATCATGGCATCCGCATCGCCCCGGCGAATCAGCTCAAAGGCTTCTCCCACCGCATGCGTTCCAGCGGCGCAGGCCGTTGCAACGGAAGAATTGGGTCCTTTGGCATTCAGATAGATGGAAATCATCCCCGCTGCCATGTTGCCGATCATCATGGGGATGAAAAAAGGACTGACACGGTTGGGACCTTTTCGGGTCAACGTGTAACAGGTTTTCTCCAGGCTGGATAGACCTCCGAGCCCACATCCGGTGAGCACCCCGACTCGGTGGCAATTGGATTGATCGATGATCAGGCCGGCGTCTTCCAACGCCATCCGGGCAGCCGCCACGCCAAAGGCAACAAACCGTTCCGTTCGATTGGCGTCCTTGGCCGACAAAAAATCTTTCGGATGAAATCCCTTGACCTCGGCGGCAATTCGGGTGCCGAAGCCGGACGGATCAAAACGGGTGATTTCCCCAACCCCCGATTTGCCGGAGCATACCGCCGACCAGGTTTCCGGAACCCCGATGCCTATTGGTGTTACCAATCCGATCCCGGTAATGACAACCCGTCTGAATGGCCGCTGCTGTTTCATCAGGTCTGATCCGGATCGGCTGTTTCGGATTATGAATGGGCTGTGATGTATTCTATGGCGTCTTTGACAGTGACCAGTTTTTCCGCATCTTCGTCCGGGATTTCAATATCGAATTCTTCTTCCATGGTCATGACCAGTTCCACCAGATCGAGGGAGTCTGCGCCAAGGTCGTCCACCAGTGAGGCATCCAATACGATTTCACTTTTCTCAACACCGAGTTTTTCCGCTATCACTTTAATCACTTTATCTTGGACTGACATGTGTCTATTCTCCTTTCACATAACATCCCACTTCAAACTTGGATAATTGGGCCGGTTATCGATGATTGGTTTGTTCAGAAGCCTCAAACACCGTTAATACGGGCTCGCTATACCAAGTGGTGGTGCCGGTTGATGGATATATTTTACGCTTCCGATCGGGAGGTTTCGTCATTGAATAAGGATATGCGTGTCGGGGCCGGCGCATGCAATGCAACACGCACGTCCGAGTCCACTGGCTCCGCCTGTAATAACGATCGGTTGCTTGGCTTCTTCCGGCATGGCATCGTAATAAGTTAAGATTCAGGAATCGAGATCCCGGACCAGATCCGTGTTACGCATATCCCGAAGGGCATGCTTCCGCCTATTCCACGACCTCGACGGCTGTCCGGCCCTTATATGAGCCGCAGCTTGGGCAGACATGATGCGGCTGCTTGGTTTCGCCGCATTCCTGGCAGGCGGATACATTGGGCGCTTCTGTTTTTTTGTGGGTGCGCCGTTTGTCGCGTCTTGATTTTGAGGATCTTCTTTTTGGTAACGCCATGACATATCTCCTAACTATCTAAATATATGATGAATATTTTATCTATCCGTTATCAAAGATAAAGCAGAGTCTCTAGTATTTCAATTCCCCGGGATTGTCAAGAATTTTCATTGAATCCATTCGTATTGCCCCTTGTACTTCATAGGGTGATATGATAAAGACCACAAGTTATGCTTTCCGGTTACAACAACCGGCTTCTTGGTCGAACAGAAGCGGTAATAAGAAAGGAATGAGGGGAATGATCATCACACGGTTCCCACCGAGCCCGACAGGTTATCTGCATGTGGGCGGCGCCCGCACCGCATTGTTTAACTGGCTGTACGCCCGCCATATGAAAGGTCGCTTCATACTCCGGATCGAGGATACGGATACGGAACGCTCCACCCAGGCTTCGGTGGATGCCATTCTGGAGGCCCTGGAGTGGCTGGGAATCGACTGGGATGAAGGCCCTTATTTCCAATCGCAACGGGTGGACATTCACAAAACGCATATCCAGACGTTGCTGGATACAGGTCATGCGTATTATTGCGACTGCTCCCAGCAGGCGGTGGAAGAAATGCGCAAAGCCGGCATGGCCGCCGATGGCAAGGCCAAGTATGACGGCACTTGCCGGGAGAAAGGGCTTTCCCGAACCCCGGGATCGGTCGTGCGATTCAAAGTCCCCCAATTCGGCACGACCGTCGTGGAAGATGTGGTCAAACGGAATATCGTCTTCCAGAACAGCGACATCGAGGATTTTGTCGTTCAGCGCAGCGACGGAACCCCCATCTATAACCTCGCCGTCGTGGTGGACGATATCACTATGGGCATCAACACCATCATCCGCGGTGACGACCACGTCAGCAATACCCCCAAACAGATCCTTTTATATAAGGCGTTGGGAGCAGCCGTACCCACCTTCGCGCATGTTCCCATGGTGCTCGGCAATGACCGCACCCGTTTGAGCAAGCGCCATGGCGCCATGTCCGTGACCGCCTACCGGGAAATGGGGTATCTGCCGGACGCACTCATTAATTACCTGGTGCGCCTGGGTTGGTCCCATGGGGATCAGGAATTTTTCACCCGGGATGAGCTCATTGAAAAATTTTCCCTGGAAAACATCGGCCGATCCGCCGGCGTTTTTGATCCGGAAAAATTACTGGCCCTGAACGCCGACCATATCCAGGCGGCGCCGCCGGAAAAGTTGGCCGAACCCCTGTTGCCGTTTCTCAAGGAAAAGGCTGTCGCAGCCGAGAACGACGGATTTCTTTCCAAGGTCATTCACACGCTGAACAAACGCAGCAAAACACTGGTTGAGATGGCCGCCGGGGCCGCGTTTTATTTCGGCGAAAAAGTTGTATTTGACGAAAAGGCCGCTAAAAACCTGAACCAGGCCGCTCTGGAACCGCTGCGACAACTGATCGCCCGCCTGGAAGAGCTCGAAACCTTCTCAGAGGCTGATCTCGAAACCGCCTTCAAGGCCGTCATGGAATCCACCGGTCTGAAACTGGGCAAAATCGCCCAGCCGGTGCGCGTCGCCTTGACAGGCGGCACGGTCAGTCCGGGCATCTTTGAAATTATGGCAGTGCTTCCAAAAGGCATCATCATGTCCCGCCTGCGGGAGGCCCTGCGCCGTATCGAAGGCCAATAAACCGCGACTGGTCGCGAAAAAGGTCTTCATTGGTGTCGCCCGGTTACAGGTCAATGTCGCGTGGGTTGCCACCGGTTTTTTTATTGACTCTTTTTTCGGATTTATGTATTGGATCACCATTCGGTTTCTGAGGGATCGTCTAACGGCAGGACGACGGGTTCTGGCCCCGTTAATCAAGGTTCGAATCCTTGTCCCTCAGCCAAATAAAAACAAGGGCTTAGAGAGAAAAACCTCCGAGCCCTTTTGATTTTGCTACCCTATAGCTACCCAGAAGCGGAAATGATACCCCCAGAAAAAAATCTCCGCCGCCCTAATCCCGACCGGCCGCCGTTATCCCGGAGTTGATCCACCAGGCCGACCACAAGGTCGGGGTCCATCCATTCCGCCAACAGTTGACCGGATACTTGGAATGGTTCCCCGGAAAAAGAAAAACCCGGCCATTGCTGACCGGGTTCATGCGCCGGAACAGGGTATGGATTCCGGTGACCGTGTTAAAATTCGTAAAAATGAATCTTAGGTTAAGTATGCTTTAAATTTGATTTGCATACAGTATGTTTTGGGTCCCACCACAAAATTTTTAAAATATTTTGATCTCGTATCCCCCACAGTCTTTTTTCCCCTGTAATCCTAAGCGAAACTATTTCTTCAATATCATCTTGGCCAATTTCAATCAATCTTCTTTGAGCTTCCTTAGACAGTTTTTCGATCTTAACCGCATGGCTATTTCTGTTTAAAACTTCACACCAAGTATTTGTTTCAAAATGACTCATTTTTTGGAAAATTTCGTTCCAAAAATCATTTATATTTACAAATCCCCACCCCCAAGGACCGCTCCTATCCATAATCCTTAAATGCCACGCTATTCTTTGGCCCTTAACTATTGCCGCTTTATCTGCACCACGTGGTGTCTTGCCGGAGGGTGGCGTCTCTTTGATGGAGGGTTTTTTTATGGCCATTCCTATTTAGAATCAGGAAGTAGAGAAGAGTAATAATCTGCTATATCAGAATGTTGTATGGCCTTTGATCCCCTGGAATTATCCGACATTCCGGCCCTTGCATTTTTCCAAGGATCTTCCATATGAGTTAGATCGCTCAACCATTGTGAGGGTTTATCCCCATAATATTTCAATACCGCGTCGACTGTCTCTTTTTCTATCTGGCTTAAATTATCTGAACTGCCATTATCAATCGTGCTTACGGTGTATTGCCCCCGATGCGCATTGAAGAGCCCTCTCACAACAGGTCCGTTTGCCCACGCCTCAATATCTTCGGGGAAAATAGGTTTCTCATCCCAAACAAGAGACCAGGCCTGGGAATAATAAACCAGCTTTTGGAGCTTCATGGCCGTGATAGCCCCTTGCTTTTCCAAGATGTAAGCAGCGACATCAAAAACATTAGCCACTTAGATCACCTCCTTAATTTATACTCTGATTGATAGGTATATATTACACCTTGTTTTCTCATAGTCAACTTTTTCTTAACACTTTTTCTTGACAGACGAGGTTGCAAAACCATAAAAGGCCCCCTGTATTGCTAGGGGCCTTTCCCCGGCGCGCCGGTATCCTGTCAAGAGAAAATCGGCCCCGCCAAATCCCCAGGAAGACGCATATCCGACCGGATGTAGGTTACCCCCCCCCTTCACCGCCTCATACTCCCGATTGATCGTTGACTCGCCGGACTGTATGCGCGCAAGCCCCTCCTCGCCTGCACGGTTCTTGATGGTCCTATTCTTTCGACCTTACCGCGGCCTACGCCGAGAATTTCGGCTTTGTCTTGGGCGGATCTTGCTTGATTCGGTTGATCAAAAGCCATGGGCGTGGCTAATTCTTTTGGGGGCCTCCCGGCGGTCTTTCTCCTATCCAACTCAGCAACCAACCGGATAATAGCCGCATCAGTCAAGTTCCGTCGAGTTCGGGGTGAAAATCGGCTTCACCATTTGACCGACAAGCCCCCTATTTTTCCCGATGAAGGCATACCCCCTATTCATCGCCGTCCGACCGGCCGAAAAATAACGCTGCGCTATGGTCACCGCCGCCGGTCAGTCGAAAAAAGGTCGCTCACCGTCAGGACAAGCGCCCTGCCCGCATGTCTGGCATCCTTGACCGCCCTATCCAAAAAATCCTGATCGGATTCCCGGTATTCTCGAATCCATCCGTATTTCCTGGAATGCCAACAGTTGGGCCGGTCAACCTCGAAAATCAAAACAAGGCCTTCACGGCGTTCAATTCGTGGTATGTCCATCGTCGCCCCCAAAGCCACATCGACCGGCAAACCGATAACGGTGAATATCGTCCATATGTTTTTGAATTTGATTTGACAATTCGGAATTGTTGGGATATCGCCGATATGTTTGGTGATTGGTCTTTTATATTCGAAACTATAACTGAAGAAGGCTTGAAGTATTCAATAAAAAAATTTTCTGAAGATAGTTTGATAGCCCTATCATCACTTTTCTATAATTAGAAAGGTTGAGATTATTGGATATTAAAGAATGTGGGAAATAGCATCAGATGATATTGCAGCGATCATTGGTTTAACATTAATAATCATCTTTCCAAGTTATTTTTGCATATGGCAATGGATTAAGGCCAACCCAGATCATACCCGGATAATAGATTTCCCAAGCGGAAAACCAATCCATTAAAGATGACTTTATGAACAATAATTGTTCACAAATACCAGCTAACCTATCAGGCAGCACACTAAAAGCTTTCTCTTGGAAATCATTCATTGTAGCCATACCTATCACCCTCATTATTGCCGTCCTCGCCGCTGCTGCCAATCCTGGGGCAAGAGTTAAAGGGATACATTGGACACTAATGTGGATTGTTTTGACAGTAGAAAGCTGGAAATTTTGGAAATGGAAGTCATTAATCCCATACCCCGCCTGTCTTCTTTTTGCCTTATTAGCCAAAGCATTGGTAGGAGGCGCTGAGGGGGGATTTGACTGGCGTATGATTATTGTTGGTGGAGCATTTAATATTGTCGGCATCACTATCTTTGCCATTATTTACTTTCTGAGGTTCAAGAAAGAGGCGTGTGAAAATCAAAAAAAAGGCTACATTCAACCCCTTAAATATAGGAATAAGACCAGTTCGGAAATGGACCACAAATCTTTTGGGGAAAAAGATTATCAATCCGCTGATATTATAGACTCAAATGATTCTTCTAATCCAATGCTAACTGAATGCGCTGCCTGTGGTAAGCAACTCTCAAAAAGAGCAACCGCCTGCCCTCAATGCGGTATTGTCCAAACCAAAGAATGTCAGGTTTGTAAAAGCAAAATTTCAGTAGATAATAAAGAATGTCCCGAATGTGGCGACCCATTTCCTTTTAGAAAAGATACGCCATCACAAACAGAAAATGAAGATATAAGCAGAAATAGTCATAAAAACAGTTTGTTGGATAAGAATGAAAAAATTTCAGAGCATAATCCATTCGGTTAGATGGATATTTTGATCGGAACGAACGAAAAGAACTAGTTTTAAAACGGATTGCGAAAGGTCTATCAGGTGGAGAATTATCTGTTAAATCAGCAATACAAATTACAAAAGACAAATCCATTGAAAACATTGAACTTGTTGAAAATATAAACAAAATTATTGAAGAGCATAAGAATGCTCGACGACTATGGAAATGTCCGAGGTGCGAATCATACAATCCTAATTCCACATTTAAGTGTGAAAATTGCGGTTACGATTTGGTCAAATAATAATGTAGACTATTCCACGTACCGTAGTACGGTGCCCTCCCATGCATCCAGGCATGGTGCTTCACATATTTACGCATACTTTTTAAATACATCCTTCACCGCCTGCGCAGGCAGCTTCCATTTCGCCGCCCAACGGGCATAGAGCTTGTCCCATCGGTGCGATTCCCGGCAGGACTGATATGTCAGATGCTGGCAGGTCCGGCAATGGAAATATTTTGACGGTGGCGACTTGTAGAGCTTCATTGCTCGTCCGCCGCATTCCGGACATAAAAAGAAATACTGCCCGCCACCGAAATAGCGAAGGATGAAGGTCAGCTGGACTTCATAATCGATTCGCTCGATTTGATTCCATGTGTAATACAACCGGACGAAATTTTCTGCCACGTTCAGCTTGTATCCGATTGCTGCAATCTTTTTCCCGCATCTTGACCAAGACAACATTCCACCTGTGCGCCACCTGTTCCGCAATAGGTAATTGACATCCAGTGTCAGCGAATCTTCAACCCGATATTGATAAACCGTTGGATGGCTTCCGGAACCGTATCCGCCCATATCTTTTGCCTCTCTGGATTAACCTAAATAAGTTACAATATTGTAATTAAAATGGTTTGGATTTCTCCGTAAAAACATTCAAAATTAGAATAATTGCATGATATTATCTATTAATTTAACGCAAACAGTTTTTTCGTATCATGTGTCTCAAGCATGAGACACTTTTACACCACCATCTTATATACCCATTGCCGTTGCCTTTGCCGCCGCTGCGGTAAAAACACATCATTTCTTGTAGTTTCGATTTTTTTTCATTTCGGATGTTCTCCTTTTGTTTTTCGATCCATGCGATGACGCTATCAAGGATTGATAGGCGCATCTCAATCGGATAAGATGGAGTAAGGCTTTTAAGATGGCATATCGCCGTAGCTGCATATGACTTTGCTTCACTCAAAATCGGGTACGCATCGATAAACCCGTATTTTTCCATACTACTTATCAGTGGTGCTATCTTGCGGATAGCCCTGTTGTAAATGTGTTTCTCAAACATCCCATAGTCCTTGCTTTCCATAATTTGGCTCATTTTAAGCTCTCCCTTCTTTTTTCAATCCATTTTGTGGTGTGGTCGAACGCATCCATAGCGTCGCTATATACAGTGGTTATACATCGTAACTGGGCGATTGCGAGCCGCGCAAAATGCATAGCTCCATCTATCTTTATGTCGTTTGGTTTCTTATTGCACACATCCGCCACTATTGGCTTTTCTTGCTTTGGTTGCTTGACCTTCTGATATTCGGCGTGGATGGTGGATTCACCGGCCTTGATTCGTTCAATCGCTTCTTCGCCAGCGCGTTCTTGTACCATACGGAAGCGTTCTACTTTTGCTCTGCTTGTTCCGACCACATCAGCGGTTTCTTTGGCGGATTTTTTTTTGGGGATACCGATAGCATCAGTTGAGGCTTTCGGTTTATACTTCCCATCTTCACCACGATCTTGGCCTTCTCCTTGTTTTTTTCTTCTATCAATCTCCGCAACCCATATAGCCAAATCCGCATCCGTGATATTGCGCCGGTCCCGCTGGTTGTGAATGGCGTATGAGACCGCATCATCTTCCGTTTCCAACTCATCATGATCGAACACGGGAACCGTTTCCAACTTACAAGCCTTCGCCGCCTCAAGCCGGGTGTGTCCGTCGATGACAACTCCCTGCCATATGTCTATCGGCTTGGAATCATCATAGCCGTGTTCCTTCATGTGTTCGGTGATTGCCCGAAGCGTTTCGGGCTTGATTGGGAATAGCTTTTCGAACTTGGGTGATATTTTTATGGACTCGATCAGGGCGTGTTTTATCATATCTCCTCGTCGTTAATTTTTGGTTTGGTAAAAGCATCACATGACGATATTGCCTTTTTCCGCTGGTGATACCATAGAGGTTATTGCAGCCATAGCTTTTTGGTCTATCAACGTGCTATCAAATTTTCTAAATTATTCGTTCACCATATACCCGCTGCCGTGCTTTCGCCGCCGCCTGCAACACGCCGACCGGGTCAACATAATCGAACACCCTGGCCTTGACCTTCCCCGGTGCCGGTCGCAGTATCCGCCCCAGGTATTGAGTCAACCGGCCATTGAATTTGATAGGCGTTGCAAGGAACAGGGTTGACAGCCGCTTGCAATCGAAACCCTCGCCGATGAGTTGACCGGTTGCCACAAGCACATTTATTTCGTCCCGGTTCAACCGTTCAACAATCGCTTGCCGTTCCCTTGCCGGAGTGCTTCCGGTCAGCATTTCGGATTTGATGCCAAAATCGGTTGATAGTATGCGCTGTAGGGCTTCACAGTGGTTTTTTCGGTCGGACAGTACCAAGGATATTCCTTCGGATTGCTGCGCTTCTGTAGCCACGTCAGAGGCAATCAGACGGTTCCTTGCAGGGTCCTCCGTCAGTTCGGAGAGCATCTTCACGTATTCCGCCGAAGGGTCATGAGTCGACCGGAAGGTGGTCTGCCGTGTGACGATTTCGGCTTGAAGGATGTCGCCATTGCTGGTCAGTTCCTTCTTGCTCACCGTATGAGCAGATGCCCCCAAGTGAAAATAAATCGACTTGGTCAGTCCGTCACGCCGAATAGGAGTTGCCGAAAGACCGAGCATATACTTGCAATCAAAGGCGGTGACAATCTCACTGAATATCCTCGCCGGTGTTCTGTGGCATTCATCAACGATGATATGGCCGATATACGGAACAACCTCGTTGACACATTTGGAAAGCGTTTGCGCCATGCCAACGGTTATCCTAACGCCGATGCTGAATTTACCATTGCCAATGACCCCGATGTCGCTGGCCGGTATCCCCAGGAAGGTTTCAATCCGGTCCCGCCACTGGTTCAACAATTCCTTGGTATGAACCACGATAAGCGTCGGTTGTTTCCGTGCCGCAATGACGGCAAGCCCCATAACCGTTTTCCCGCTGCCGGTCGGGGAGTGCAAGACGCCGAAGTCTTTCTTATGCACTTGATCAACGGCTTCCCACTGATAGGGTTTCAGTTTACCGGCAAAGTTAAAATCCATTTCCGGGAGCGTTCGCCGTTGGTCGTCAATTGTGACGGTATCGCCGCATTGCCGAGCAAGTGCTGCCGCCTGTCCGGTGAATCCTCGCGGGACAATCAACCCGCCATCAGGAGCTTGCTCATAGAAACGGAAATACGGTGACGTGTTGCCATTCCAACGGCATTTCCGGTTGTTTTCTTCCCATTTCGGATTTGAGAGGGTCAGCTTATCGGTAACGTCCTGGCGGATCGGTTCATAATCAAAATCGATTTTCAGTTTGTTGGTAATAGTCAGTTTCAATTTTTAATTCCTTTCAGTTCGTCCAGAATTCCAGCAGCGCCCAGAAGAGCATCACTGCAAAGTTTTCATTCATCATGAAGCTGATTTGAATCATGTCATCCATTTTGTTCCTTTCTGAAGGTGGCTTCCCGGTCGGGTGTCACTCCGACCGGTCCACCCTCCGCCATGCTCAGGGCTCGGGGTTCCTCGGCATGGCAAGCTGTTTCTGTGTCGCATTGCACTTAATAAACGATCCGTTTGAATAATCCGAAAAACTGAAAAACAGGTTGAATTGTTTAAGGTGTTTGGTGAGCGTATGCTTTCTGTAATGCCGCGTATCATTTTGTTATTGTTTAGTTATTCTGTTTTTCAGTTTTTTAAGTTTTTCAATTATTATCTGTTTTTCAGTTATTCAATTATTCAGGGGGGAAGATAATGCGTATTCTTTCGCGTTCTTTTCCCCATTGGTGAAGTAAATCTGGCCCGGATATGTCACATCACTTTCGGGAACGGCGCACTTGTTCAGCACATCACGTAACTGGTGAAATGAAATGCCTTCGTCTTTAAGCTTGTTCAGTAATGCATATTGCTTCACGGGGTGCGCCGCCTTTTCCAGATATGCCCGTACTAAATCCTCGATTTCTTCAGTGCTTTTTTTGGCAGGTTTTTTTGATAAATCAGGGACAGGCAACACAACAGCATTCTGCGTAACGGTTCTATCGTTGCTGATATGAAAAGAAATCGGCTCGTATAGACCGCGGACTTTTGCACCCTTGTCAGGGTCAACCACGGTTGTAATAATTGTTCCGTCGATTCCGGGTATGCGTTCGAATAAAATCAGCGCATCAGTATCGCTCAGAATGTCGCCGACGCCTTCGAAAACGAGATTCCCGTCTGTATCGCGGTATTTATTCGCGTGGCCCAGCAAAACAATAGTAGCACCTATCGCGAGTAGCTGACGAAGCATTTCATAGAACGGCTTGACGCTGCGCTTATCCATCACGTTTACGAATTTTTTCAGTGTGTCGAAAATGAGAAGTTTGTCGTCAAACCGTTCGCGGTCTTTAATAGCAGTCCGCAACAGTTTAAGAATATCGGTTGCACTTTTTCCGTGTGCAAGTGGATTGATCCAGATGAATTTTGTACCATTTTTCCTTGCCCTCTGGAACATCCGTTTATGGTCAGATGCGGGGCTGTCGCAATCAAAATACATGACGGTGATTCCATGATCATTGATTATTTTGTACCTATTCAGGGGGGTGGAGCTTAATTTATAACCACTTGAAATAAAAACAAATTTGTTGCAACTATAATTTATTGAAATAATTGAATATTTCGCTAGATTTTTCATTTTACATGTGCTATAGCTTCCAAATATGG
>JBGSLR010000050.1:0-18020 GCA_041740615.1 Desulfobacterales bacterium | reverse complement strand
GGCATATCGTTATAAATATGATCAAACAGGAAAAAACGTTCAAGGGCAGTATCCAAACAAAAAGACTCAAAGCTGGCTGGGAAAACAACTACATGTTGAAAATCCTTAACTCTTGAAAAAAGATGTGCGATTGCCCTGGGTTGGGATGGTCAATCCCGAAGCGTCCTGATGATTCGTTTCGCGTTGCGGGACGCATATTGCCGATGTGACGACTGAACAAAAGAGGCCCTGGAACATGAGATGGATTGATCTTCGTTCCGATACCGTTACCCAGCCGACGCCCGCCATGCGCCGAGCCATGTCCGACGCATCCGTCGGCGATGATGTTTTCGGAGAAGATCCCACGGTAAGACGCCTGGAGGAGATGGCCGCCGAGCGGATGGGCAAGGAACAATCGTTGTTCGTGGCCAGCGGCACTATGGGCAACCTGGTCAGCTTGCTCACCCATTGCGGCCGGGGCAGTGAAATCATTCTGGGGGATCAGTCGCATATCTTCTTATACGAGCAGGGCGGATGCGCCGCACTCGGGGGTATCCAGCCGCGGACGATACAAAATCGGTCCGATGGCACCCTTGACTTGGGTGAAATGGAAGCCGCGATCCGGGGTGATAATATCCATTTCCCCCGTACCCGACTGATCGTATTGGAGAATACCCATAACCGATGCCACGGCAGTCCGATCGGTGACGATCATACGGGTTCCGTCGGTCGGCTTGCCCGACGATACGGATTGAAGCTCCATGTCGACGGCGCCCGCATTTTCAATGCCGCGGCCGCGTTGCAAACCAAGGCTGAAAAACTTGTTGAGGCGGCAGATTCCGTGTCTTTTTGTTTAAGCAAAGGTTTGGCCGCTCCCGTTGGTTCGTTGATCTGCGGCAGCACGGAATTTATCACCGAAGCCCGTCGGAATCGGAAAATCGTCGGTGGCGGGATGCGTCAAGCAGGGGTTCTCGCAGCTGCCGGTATCGTTGCACTGCAAGAAATGGTCGCGCGACTGTCGGAGGACCACCTGCTGGCCCGCAAGCTGGCTGAGGGAGTAAGCGAAATTGCAGGCCTTCACGTCAATGTGGACCTGGTGAAAACCAATATCGTTTTTTTCGAGATCGAACCTGCCCGATTGCAGGTGGATGAGTTCAGCCGACAGGTGGCCCATCATGGTATCCGGGTCCTGCCGTTAGGGCCGCATCAAATCAGGGCGGTCACCCACTATCACATTACTTCCGAAGATATCGATCGAACATTGGCGGTGATCCGATCGGTGATGAAAAAGGCCAAGCCCGCGTGATACCGGTTGCCACGATACGATCGCAGGATTTTGTCATTCCGATAATCGCTCTGGGAGCGGGTTGGCTGGCGGTGGACAAGCCGGCCAACCTTAGCGTTCATAACGATCCGGGAAGGGACCTCTGCACGATTATACAACACCATATCGAACTGTCTTCTGATTTGCGGTGTCGACTTGGATATCATGAAGCGTACGGAGTCCATCCGGTTCATCGCCTAGACCGGGAAACGAGCGGTGTTATCATTCTGGCCTGTCGCAAGACCAGTTTCCGCCAACTTGCCGAGCAATTTGCCGGTCAAACCGTCCGTAAAAAATATATCGCCTTATTGCACGGTTCCCTTGATGTACCCGAGAGCGTCAATGGGATGGGAGAATGGAGCTGGTCGCTATCCCCTGGACCGGGAGGGAGAAATCGACCGGCCGGGAACGGTCCCAAGCAGATCTGCATGACCCGTTTCCACATTTTGAGATACAGCCCTCACTACACGATGGTTGCATGCGAACCGCAGACCGGCAGGAGGCATCAGATTCGGCGTCACGCCGCTTTGGCGGGCCATGCGGTTGTTGGAGACGGTCGGTACGGCCCCCGCCGAGCACTGCAATATCTTGCCGGTAAACAGGGGTTCAACCGTCTGGCGCTTCATTGTCAGTCCCTTCTGATTCAGGTGCCGGAAGCCTCCGATCCGGTTACCGTTCAATCCATGGAAGGCGCCGATGAAATCGACCGTTTATTTGACGGCGATGTCTGACCGGAGAACCCGTTCGCCATTCATTATAGATGAATCCATGACCGCGGTTTCGGTAAAAACACCATGATTACGGCCAGCTGGTTACGGGGAAGTGGGCCACGTGGATAGCTGTCACCAGTGATTGGACACCCGGTACACCCTTGGTAATTTCTTCCGCTTTCAACCGTTCGATTTCCGTGCCGATATACCCGGATATCCGAACGGTTCCGTCCGCATCGGCCTCCACTTTGATATGGTTCGAGTTGGGCATCTCTTTCTGTAGGATCGCCTCCACCCGTTTTCTCAGGGCCAGGGCCATAAAGCGGTTTCGATAGGTCTCGGACATGGGATGTTCCTGATCCAGGGAAACGGCCTTTTGGACAATCATGTCGACAACGAGCTGCTTGTCAAATTTGGCGGTATTAAAAATAATATCGTACCACTCGGGGTTGGCTACGTCTTTTTGATACAGATAATGAATGAAGCCCGAGCGATCGCGATCATTTCTCCGGACAATTTCCCCGGCGATCTCCGGGTTCAGGTTCTGGCGCTCCTGAATTCTGGTGACGCGCAGCGCAAGCGGGGCAATGACCCTGACGTTAAGGACATTGGGGCGGTTGGACAGCAAGAATTGACCGCCATGGCCTTGAATGATGACATTATCGCCACCAGCCGCCTCATATATCAAGGAACTGATCAGGTTTACATACACCGCTTGATGTCGAAAAATCCGGCTGAAGAAACCGGGTTGATTTTCTTCACTCAAATCTTTCAGCTCGGCTGAAAAGTCACTGGAGTAGATCTCCATCATTTGGTGAATCGCATATTTGTCGATCAGTGTATACTTGAGTTTTTTGGCCGCGCTTTCGGCAATTTCATCCCCGAAGCTGCCGATCTGCCTGGAAATCGTAATAATTGCCATGATTCACCTTTCTTTTTCGGGTGGTTGCGTTCGTCGTCACGATGATCATCTGATAGCATTTAATATTCTAAAATTAAATACAATTTACGATTTCGTTTCATTTTTTCTTTTTTGACTTCATAACGAATCTTTGATATATATATGCGCCCACTGCGGCAGGGTCGGGAAAAGGGATGACGTTTGGGTTTTTCCCCTTCCGTGGCAACCAACAGCGATTTGGTGCGATTGATATGACTGGAGCTTGTCAACCCCGCAACTTTTTTGATATCAGGAGATTGTTTGCGATGGTTGTCCCCCCCATTATTCACTGGGTTCGGGGGAAAAGGCTTGACCCCGGGCGACGTTGATTCCGGCATTTTTTACGGAACGTTGTTACTGGTATGTTTTAATACAGCAGTATTTGAATGAGTTTTCTTGTTCGGTTGATTTTTGGCATGTCTAATGCTTTCCAACAACAGATGAATCAACCGTAATATGCTTGAAAACAATATCGTATAGAAGGATTTCGAGACACATGGATCAAACGAACATGGTTCAATTCGAAAGACCGGACCTTGCGGCACTGGCAAAAGAGTTTACCGTTGTCGACTTACATTATCATACTTGTTATTCCGACGGCAAGGCATCGGTGGACCAGATAGTCAACCATGCCCGCTCGTTGGGTATCGGCGTTGCCATTACGGACCACAACGAGATCAAAGGCGCTCTCGAAATAGATGCCTATGATGATATTCTCAGTATCCCCGGAATTGAAATCACTTCCAAAGAGGGAACACATCTTCTGGTCTATTTCTATGAAACGAAAAGTCTGAAAAAGTTCTATCGGAAGGATATCCGTCCCCATATGGGGCACACAATCATGAGTTCGACCTCCCTGACCATTGAAGAAATCGTACTGCGCGCCCGTGCTTATAAGACCGTGATTGTGTTCCCGCATCCGTTCAGCGCTGTTTATACGGGGATCTGCAATTTCTATTTCTCGAAAGAGCGATTGGCCCGAATTTTTGAATTGGTGGATGGTGTTGAAGTCATCAATTCCGAAAATCTACATAAATGGAATTTGAAAAGCACGGTGCTCGGTTTTAATCTTGAAAAAAGCATGACCGGCGGCAGCGATGGGCATAAGCTAAAAGATATGGGGAATTCAGTATGTTATGCAAAATGTCCCAACCATCGAGCCGCATTTTTAGACGCAGTTAAAAAACGCTGCAATAAGGTGATCGGCAAAGAAATCGCCATTCTCGGCAAGGTTTCGTCCAATAGCGCCAAGCTGAAGATAAATCTTAACAATTATCCGGATTTGTTAGAAAAGAACATACGATACGGTTATACGGTGCTGCATTCGAAATCCATGTCGGCGCGGGCGAAGATGAAACGCCACCTCACCCACAACCTGAAAAAAAAGATCGCACGGCTTCTGCTGAGTAATAACTGGCTGCGTTACAGTCACAATCTGGCAATTCTGGTATATATCCTGCCGCTCATTTCCGGATAAAGGTCCGATACCAAATCGGCCGGATCGGCGCCGGGCGTAGATCGTCCCGGTCAGCAGGAATTCGTCTTGTTATATAAGACAATCGGTATGGTAAACAGGACATGGTCAGGATTCCGCATCAGGCCGATCCGAGCGGTTCAACATCTTTCAGCCCGTTGGTCGCCTCCCGATCCTCATCATCGGTTTCGCATGACTGGTTTTTTGCCGATTCCACCATAAAGGCGATTTTTGAGATAATAAGTCCCCTTATCAGAAAAGCAATGGCGAATTCCTGTGACCTGCGCAGCCTTTTCATCTGAAGCGCATCCATGGTTTTCTCCATCGCCGGTAGAACCAATTCGTTGATTTCTTTCGAAACCACATCCAGTTCGTGGTGTTGATCCGCACCCCACACCGCCGGAACAATATAGGTAATCGGTTTTGCGATAAGGATCGTGAAATACTTTCGAAAAATACGGTTGGCCACGTCATCGATCAATGGACCGATGATTTTGGCGATGGCCATAATATCCTCTTGTTCCGTTGGTTTTCGATTTTTTATGATTCGTTTTAATAGAGATTTCATTCATTACCTGTTTGGTGCAACGCCGCCGTTTATCGTATCGGTAACGCCTATCCGGCGAGGACCGTTCTCAGAGCCTGAAAGCGCTTATTGACTTCCGCCAGAAGTAAAAACGCCCGTTTAAAATCAGCGGTTTTACCAGCCGCTTCCATTTCTATGGCGATTTCTTGAAGTGGCAAGGCTGAAAGATTCATGGCCGCTCCTTTTATGCGATGACCGATAAAACAAATACGGGAAGCATCGCCCTTGTCAATGGATTCCTCCAGTTGGCTGATTTGCACCGGCAGGTCCGCCAAATAGCGGTCGATAATTTTTTGGGCAAGTCTTTCATCTCCCATCATCCGATCCAGTAGCGCAGCTCTGTTGAATACAACCGGATTTTCCCGCTGTCGGAAGGAAGTGGTTTCGAGGGTAAGCGGTTCCGGCTGTTCCAGCCATCTTTGAATTTTTTGAATTAATTTTTGCGGATCGATCGGCTTGGAAATATAATCGTTCATTCCGGCAGCCATGCATTTTTCTCGATCGCCTTGCATGGCATAGGCCGTCATGGCAATTACCGGTATAGTGCGGATTTTTCCGGGCAATTTTCGAATCCGGCGAGTGGCCTCATATCCGTCCATTACCGGCATTTGGCAATCCATCAGGACGAGATGATATGGTTTATCCGCCAAGGCCTGAACGGCTTTCTCACCATTTTCCACCGGTTCACTCTGGTAGCCGAGTTTCCGGAGAATTTCCATGGCGACTTTTCGGTTGATTTCATCATCATCGGCCAGGAGTATTCTGCTTTGGCGTTGCCGGTCTTCTTCTATTGAATAGCGCGTAATAATCGGCGAGGACTGTAAATCCGTTATTTCTTCCGTTCGGCTGACAAGTGTCAGCAGGCAATCATGGATGACGGACTGTTTGACCGGTTTGGTAAGATAAGCGGAAAAACCCATATCTCTCAGGCGGGCGGCGTCTCCTCTTTTCCCTAGCAGCGTCATCATCACCATGATGGTGTTCTTCAAAGCCGGGTCTGATTTGATGGCGGCTCCGATCATTTCGCCGCTCATACCCGGCATGGCCGCATCCAAGATAACAATTCTAAATGGCTGCTTGCATTTGGCGGCCTCCCGCAGCATATGCAGTGCATTTTCACCGTCCACGGTTGTTTCACAGCGGCAGTTCCAGGAACTCAATAGCGAGTGAAGCCAGCGGCGATTGGCGGCATTGTCGTCCACGACAAGGATTGACAATCCGCTTATATCCTTATTGATAAACTCATGCCCCGCTGCGGCTTGCAATTGCTTTTCAAACGGAACCACAAAATAAAAGGTCGCACCCGAATCGACATTATTTTCCATTCCGATTTCGCCACCCATCATCCGAACCAATTGCCTGGAAATGGAAAGACCCAATCCGGTCCCGCCATATTTCCTGGTAGTGGAGGAATCCCCTTGGGTGAAGGCGTTGAAAATTTTTTTCTGCCGATCCACAGGGACGCCGATACCGGTATCGGCCACCTCGAATCGAAGTAGGACCAAGTGATCCTCTTCTTTATCCATGCCAACCCGGATCGTCACTTCTCCTTTTTCGGTGAATTTGATCGCATTGCTGATCAGGTTCGTCAAAACCTGACGGAGTCTGCCCGGATCTCCGCGCAGCAGGGATGGAACTTTTGGATTGATTTCACAAACCAGTTCCAATTGCTTCTCATTGGCGCGCAACGACTGAATATCAATCGTTTTTTCAATCGCTTGTCGCAGATTGAAGTCAATTGTTTCCAGCAACAGCTTGCCGGCTTCAATTTTTGAAAAATCAAGTATATCATTAATCACGGTTACAAGAGATTCCGCACTTCGAATGACGAGTTCCGTGTATTCCCGCTGCTCTCGCGTAAGATCGGAATCGAGCAACAAGCTGGCCATTCCGATAACACCGTTCATGGGTGTTCTGATTTCATGGCTCATGTTGGCCAGGAATTCACTTTTGGCCTTATTCGCGGCCTCGGCCATCTTTTGAGCCGCCCGGAGTTCTTCTTCCGCCTGTTTTCTACCGGTAATATCCGTGCCTGAGCAGACGACATATTCGACGAAGCCTCTTTCATGCAACTTCGGGGTTTGGATGATTTCAAGCAGACGCGGTTCTCCGGAATGGTTGGTGATCCACTCTTCGCTGCGAACCTGCTGGCGTGTCGAAAATACCGACCGATTTTTTTCCATCAATTCATGCAATGCGTCTTTCGGGAAAAAATCTTGTATTTTGTGATTCGCGATAGCGGATTTTTCGACACCAAAAAACTCTGCATGGGCTCTGTTTACAGCGCCGTAAGTCGACTCGTCTTGCAGATACCAGATTTGCGTTTCGATATTATCGGACAAAAGCTCCAATTCCACCATCCGATCCTCCAGATGGCGCTGATACTCCCGGTTCTCCCGGATGAGTTGCGATCTTTCTAAAGCCTTCCGGATCGTGTGTTGCAAAATATCAAAATTTTCAATTGGTTTTACAATGTAATCCCAGGCGCCCTCCCGAATCGCCTCCACGGCATCGCCGATAATGCCGGTTCCGGAAACGACAATAATCGGCGTGTCGGGAGATTGTTGAACAATGGTTTTCAATACTTCCAGTCCGTCAATTTCCGGCATGCGCAGATCGACAAGGACAAGATCCGGATTCATCGCCGTAAACATTTCTATGCCGACCCTTCCGTTGGCTGCTTCGAGTACGGTGTATCCATACTCTTCCAGCAAGAACCGAAAGCTCTCCCGGACAAGCTCCTCGTCATCGATGGTTAGAATTACCGGGGAAATGTTTGCCGGCACGTGAATCCTCCTGGGAAAGAATCGATCATACTGATACATCCATTTTTTTTGTTTGGACCTTCCGGACTCGGCGGCTTTCCCCTCATGGACCCCACCGTCATTATTCGACATGTATTCGGGAAATTTTCTCGATGAAGAGCTGGGTGAGAGCTGTTTTGTTTGACTCAGCCGACATCCGCCCGATTCAGCAACGGGTTATTATGATGCGTGACCGGAGGTTTGAACACCAACCTATCCATTTAATGCTTTCAAGTTGTTTGTTTTTATTATACGGCAATTCCGGCACCGACATCAATGAAAAAAACGCGAAATGGTGTGCCATGTATTGAAATGCGGGCCATCCCGTGAGACTGTTTTTATTTGTAATCATTTGGCATTTGACTTTTTTTTCAGCCCTTTATATATATAATATTATATTATGGATTGAATGATGACCGGATGGAGGCGGCGATGATTGAGTCGAAATACCTGAAAGATAATATGCAAAATATCCAGAGGCTGTTAGATATTCCGGCACTGAAGCATTTTGAAATTAAAAACCTTGCCAAACTGCTGCGTCTGAGCAAAATCAGGGAATACAACGATGGGGAGGTCATTATTCAAGAAGGGGATCGTGATCCATGGTTGTATTTTCTATTAAAGGGCAAAGTCGTCATTAAAAAAGAAGATTTCGACATTGTTCGGATTGATAAAAAGGGTGAGATTTTTGGAGAAATGCGCGTTATCGACAGTCTCAGCCGTTCGGCATCCGTTTATGCGGACGGGAAAACCGTTTGTCTGGCTGTGGATACCTCTGCTCAGGAAAAACTGTCTTCCGATGAAAAGAAGCTTGATTTTTTATTGCTTCTTTATCGTATCTTTGCGGAATATATGTCGATCCGATTGCGACTTACCAATGACGAACTGGTTGCCGCCAAACAGGAAGCCCGGGAAGCTCGAAAAGAGATCGAACAATTGAAAAAGCAGCAACCCGATCCCGGGAAAACAAAAATTTTGACCAGGACGATCATTAAATAGGACACCGGCCGTCCCTCCCCGCCCGACTCTTTTGGCGGCAAGTTGCTACCGATGAATAAAACTGTTTCTTTTACGAGCAATTCCGTCAACGTGTTTTTCCATATTCTGACCCGCTGCAATTTGAGCTGCCGGCATTGTTATATCAATCCGGAACAACATGGGGACAACTCGCTTCCCATTGAGACCATTGGTGAATGGTTGAGGGCCTTTACGACAATAAGCGCTTCGGCCAACGTAATTTTTCTAGGCGGAGAACCCACGCTGCATCCGAAACTACCGCAAGCGATCCGAAAGGCCCGTGAAATTGGATATCAATCGATTACGGTGGATACCAATGGGTATTTGTTTCATGATTTTCTGAATCAAGTTACACCGCAAGATGTTGATTACATAAGTTTTAGTTTGGATGGGGCGACTCGTGAAACCAATGATGCCATCCGCGGCAAGGGCTCGTATGATACCTGTCTGTCGGGAATCCGAGAAGCGGTTCGACGACAATTTCATACCAGTCTGATTTTTACCGTGAGTCGTGAAAATATTCACGAACTACCGGATATGGGAACAATACTGACGGAGATGGGAATCGAACGATTTTTCATTCAAGTCATCGGTCTTCGCGGCGAATCCTCCCGTCAAAAATCCGATGGAAAAAGTCGGATCCTGCCGGCTGATAACAGGCAATGGCTTTCGATCATCCCATCCGCTGCGGAGGAAATCGCCGGAAGTGGGATGGTCGTTATCTATCCAAAAGTATTTTTAAATATGGATGAACCCTTTATCTGCGCTGGAAATGTCGCTGATAACTATTTCATCTTTCCCAACGGTAGGGTTTATCAATGCCCGCTTTGCGAAGACTACCCACTGCATAGCAAGCTTTTTATCGGCAATCGACTCGTCGACATGCCGCCCATCAACGAAAAGAACCTCTTTCAATTGAACATTTCCGAGGGGTGCGTCATGAACCGACTGGTTCAGCCCGAGAATCTTCAATATCGGGAAAATGGGCTGCCGGCGTATAAAATCGCCTGCTGTTTGTTAAAAGAAGAAATCCGCCGAAACGGATGAAAATGTTGCGGGTGATCGGATTATTTGCGACGGCCGGTTGACAGCACTTGATTGCTCTTCTATTATAAATTTCACGATGCGGCGATTTGTGCCTGATGGAAGTTCACCCGCCGATATCAACGAAATCAAGCCAGGCATCCTTCTTGCATTAAATTTATCGTGTCATTGATCGGCCCTCCGCTTATATTCGGAGGTTTGTCGGAATTGCAGCACAAGTGTCGTTTTTGTAAATTGACCGCCTGATGGACAGTTTGATCGGGCCTGCCGATATCATCTATCAAAAAGATCAAAACCACCGCGATCTCAAATGGAGGCGACATGACAACCAAATCCAATTCCATGATTCAGCAACACCTGACGGCTGTCAAAGAAAAAAAACGTATCTTTGAAAACGCTTTCCAGGGAATTACCCGAATGATTTTAAGTGACAAAATCGAAAAAGTCGTGGTCAACGGAAAAACGACTTATGATTTTGCTCTTTTCCGTCGTGGCAAGAAACATATCATCGGCATGTACGATGAGTTGAACAGTTTTGTTTCCTATGTGAAGGATGCGGCCGAGGGCGGCTCATCCAAGGAAATGGCTTTTGTTTTGGTAGGCGAGCCGGGAAACGGCAAGACGTTTTTTGTGGATTATCTATGCAGCAAGTACCGTGAATTTCTTTCTGTGGAAGCGAACCGCAAATATTCCTTCCGGTTTACCGGCATGGATAAATTGGGGCACTACGGCAAAATCAAGATCATCGAATCGCAAACATTCGAAGACCCCATGATCCTGGCCATGAATTTATACGATTTGCCCGATGATAATCGACGGTTCCTTTCCGAACGCATCGGTTTTCCGGACGAAGAGATCGAGAAGATTTTCGATAATTATCGTCCGCTGGGAGCTTGTAGTGGTTATATCTGGAACGATATCCGTCAATATACTGACGGTAATCTCGATAAAATGCTCGAATTCATTGAAATCATTCCGGTGCCCCTGACCGAAAGTCTGGGGACGGTGACCGGGAAGTATCCGGCAAAGGACAAGATCACCTCGTCGGCCGTCGATTTGTTGGGCGAGGAGTCCATCCAACGATTGTTGCATATCACCGACACCAACAACCCCTATCGTTTTGACTTGCGGCGCGGTGCATTGGCACGCGTGGCCGGAGGCGGCATCCATTTCAGCGATGAGATTTATAAAAACAAAAAGGATCTGGTGCAGGTGTATTTGGGAGTGATCCAGAACCGCAACATTGAAATCGATGGGTACAAATGGCCCATCGACACGCTTATCGTCGCCACCAGCAACAATTCAGAGTTCAATCGTTTCCTGGCGGAGAAGGAAGAGGCCCCCATCGTCGACCGATGCCGCATCTGTTATGTTTCTCACAATACCAACTACCGACTGCAGGGAGAGCTGACCGCATACTCCATCGGTAATGAGACCAAAACAACGATAAACATGGAGAGTCTGCACCAGGATCCGAATCTGAATTATGCTTCATCGATCGCGGTGGTGCTGACCAGACTGTCGCGCTCGGAAAAATTGACACCTGTTGAAACCATGAAGCTGGCGGCGGGAGAAGTCGCCGGAGAAAAAAGTATCAAGACCCTTGCCGAGGTCATCGATACCCTCAATCAGGAACCGGATATCACAAAGCGGTTCGGACAGAAAGGCATGGGCCAGCGAAATTTGGGTCGCGCCATTCAGCTGATGATTGAGAGCTCGGAAACCAACGAAGGGCGCTGCATGTTCGCGTTTGACATTTTTAAAACATTGGAGCGCGTCATATTGGACTATGTGGTGGACGCCAACGACAGGGTCAAATACCTGGATGATCTGAAGACCGCCAAGGGGCTCTATCGTGAACGAATCATGACCGAAATGTTCAATGCTTATATGGATGAGCCGTATGCGATCCGAAAGGATGTCTTGAATTACGTCAACATGATCATCGGCATTGATGCCGAGAATCTGGGGCCGGACAAGATGTGGAAATTCAAGGATCCCCAAACCGGAGAACTCAAAGCCCTGAAAATCGACGAGCGCTATATCAACAGCGTGGATGAACGTCTGGGCCTCAAAACCGAGGAGCAACGCGAGACTTTCCGCACATCGATCCGAAAAATTTACGGCCAAAAGATATCCGTGGACCCGAATTACGATTTTATGGACAATCTGGAGCTGGTAAAAGCGGTCACGGACGTCCGTCTCAAATCGGACATCGCCGGCGCCGGCAGTCTCATCGGCGCCTTGGCCAATCGTACCAATGAAGAAAACCAGAAACTCTATGACCGGATGATCGACACGATGCTGTCCAAACTTCATTACTGTAACACCTGTGCTCAGAAAACCATTGAATATTTCTGCAGCCAGGAAGATGAGATGTAAAACGGAGCGGCCGATAATGCCGCGATACCATCGGCGTATGGCCGAAGGGCAAAGGGAAGTCTTCCTATGAAACATCAGAGTCTTGAAGAGTATTATCAGGAAATCAAAGCGCGCGGCCTTTCCCCTGAACGGGAAAAGATCATTCTCGATGAACTGAGATCGGTGGCGGTGCGCGGAAATGCAGTTCCCCCGATGGATTCACAGGAGGGTTCTCTCCAGGCGAAAGAGCGGCAGCCCTCCTCCTCCGACGGAATCTATGGAGTGAACGACCTGGCGATCCTGCAGGCATTCACTGCGCCGATGGCTCCGTATACGACAGCGCTCAAATCCATCGATGAACTTCTGGAACGGGACAAACAGCGTGAAACCGATGGATTCCCCCGCAAGATACGGTTGGGGCGCCTGCTCAAACCAGGGAAAGGCAACCAGGGAAGTGTGATTGTCGTTCCGAGCACCGTTGAAGAAAAATTCGTCCACGATCCTTCGTCGGCCGAAGACCAGGAAGACTCCATGGGAGGCGCAGGGGAGGGCGAAGAAGGCGAAATCATCGGTGAGCAGCCCATCCATGCGCCGGACATGCCGGGAAGCGAAGGGCCCGGGGAAGGCGAAGGGGGGGCGCATGAACTGGAGTCCAGCGCATACGATTTGGGCAAGATGTTGACCGAGAAATTCGAATTGCCCAATCTGAAGGACAAAGGCAACAAGCGCTCCGTGACCCGCTACACGTACGACATGACGGATAAAAACAGAGGCTTCGGGCAAATTCTTGATAAGAAGGCGACTTTGCGGAAGATTCTCGAAACCAACATGAGCTTGGGAAATGTCCCTGATGTGGCCGACATCGATCCCACCGGCTTTCTAATAGCTCCCAGGGACAAAATTTATCGGATCCTTTCCCGTGAAAAAGAATTCGAATCCCAGGCGGTCGTATTTTTTGTCCGGGACTATTCCGGCTCCATGGCCGGAAAGGCGACGACGCTCGTCGTTGCTCAACACATTATGATATACAGCTGGCTGCTCTTCCAATATGCCATGCAGGTGGAATCCCGTTTTATCCTTCATGATACCGAGGCGAAGGAAGTGCCGGACTTCTACACCTATTATAATTCCAAAGTGGCCGGCGGAACCAAGGTCGCATCCGGGTTTCGACTGGTGAATGACATTATTGAAAAAGAAAACCTCGCGAGTGATTACAATATTTACATCTTCCACGGCACGGACGGCGATGATTGGGACACGGAAGGGAAAGAAACCATCCCGGAAATAAAAAAATCGCTCGCCTATGCCAATCGCACCGGAATATCGATCGCCAGACACAGTTATGGGGTCCAAAACGACAGCGAAGTAGAAAAATATTTGAAACGCTCGGGACTATTAAACGAGAAACCAAAACTTCTGCGGATGGATGTCATGCCGGAAGATTCGGATGAACCACGGCTGATTGAAGGGATCAAGCATCTGATTTCCGAATAAAAAACCGTTTGGAAGGAAGTTGAATGGAGCTGATAGACCAACATACGAAGAAAATCATGGAAGGCTGCAAGGAGAGAGCCAGGGATGCCGGGTTGCGTTTTGAAGATGAAACCCTCGAATATATCGTCACCAACCGTGACTTGCTGGAACTGTCGCCCAAAATGATGATTCCGACGCTTTATGATTATTGGGTTCACGATGTCGAGGTGATCAAAGAAAAGCGCCGCTACGAATTATATCCGAACAATCCATATGAGACGGTGATCAATACCCGCCCGGCCATTTCTTTTTACAATGACAACAATCCCGACTGGCTCAATGTGATGATTTTCTATCACGTCATCGGCCATATCGATTTTTTTCAAAACAATTTGTACTTTCGTCATACATGGGATTATGATTTTAATGGGCAAGCGCTGTCGGATAAGCGGTTAATCGCCAGATTACGTTCCGAAAAGGGACGCTGGGTTGACTATATCATCGAATTCGCCCGCGGTATTGACAATATCGTTGGATACCATGGGGAGCTTTCCCAAATGGACCGCCCGGTCCCATCGGAATCCTCACGGCGTCTCGATTTCTACTTCGATGTTTTTCTGCAAACCGAAAAAAAAACCAAGGTTCACGAATACATCAAAGAAATCGAACGTTATAATGAGTTTACGAGAACCTTGGGGCCCTTGGGAGCCAAAGCCTTCTTCTCCGCGGTGGTGGCAAAGCATCCTGAATTTGAGGCGCTCTATGAAAAATCATTGGGGAAAAAGCCGCAGCGTTCCCTTGATTTGCTCCAATTCCTGGCCGATCACTCGCCGCATTTGGACAAAGACGAGAATGTGTGGATGAAATCAATTCTATCCGTCGTTCGCAAGACGTCGATTTTTTTTCAACCACAGATCCGAACAAAAATTATGAACGAGGGTTGGGCCAGCTACTGGCATGAAACCCTTTTCCTGCAAGATGATCGCATCAAGGGGCATGAAATCGATTTCGCCCGCGTAAATGCCGGCGTGACAGCCATGCCGCGGGTGGGACTCAATCCTTACGCGCTGGGCATGCGACTTTTCTATTACCTGGAAGAGATCGGCGACAAGGGGAAATATGATATTCTCTTTCGGCGGTTGAGCAATATCAAGGAACGGGAGGACTTCGACCGTAAGACCGGTGAAGGCGTCGACTTTATTTTTAAGATTCGGCAAACCCTCTGTGACTATCTTTTCATCAACAATTTTATTGATCAGGAATTTGTAAGCCGGCACAAGCTGTTTGTCGCCGGCAGGCGATTGAACCAGAGCCGGGCTGTTTACGAGTATTACGTGAAAAGCAGAAAAGCGCAGGACTATCGACAAATGTTGAATGACGCCCTTTACCATCCGCCGCATATAACCGTCGACGAAGAAAAGAGCGGAGAAAATCTCTATCTCGTTCATCATTTCGAAGGGAAGGCCCTGGTTCGAGGATATATCGCCAATACGATGCTGGGCATTGAGTTCCTATGGGGTGCTCCGGTTCATCTGGAAACCAGCGAGCCGCAAACCGCCCAGGGGGCCGGTCAGCCGATTTATCCTTTTGGTGCATCCGCCGCTAAAAGCGGCATCGAGCCCGAACCCCGGAAATGGCAGCGGGTTCTGTATACCATGGAGAACCGGAAGCTCTCCAAAAAAGCCATTTGATCCCAAACGCAGCGAGCGATAAGACATTTTATCCACGAGGACCCATGACCGATCAGCGCAATCAAAAAAATATCGATAAAGCAGTTCAGAACCTGAACAACAGCATGAGCGAGCGGGAACAGCGCTTGCCGATCCCTTTCGAAGATTTTTTAAAAATCGTGGCGGTTGAGCCGGCCGTCGTCATGCGCAATATTTTTCAGGTGTTCCATGACATGTTGAAA
Source organism: Desulfobacterales bacterium (assembly GCA_041740615.1). Taxonomy (GTDB): domain Bacteria; phylum Desulfobacterota; class Desulfobacteria; order Desulfobacterales; family SURF-7; genus DYJD01. The sequence continues at coordinate 2,396 of JBGSLR010000050.1, read as the reverse complement.
CACTATATCGGCAAGGGATTCGACGAATACCCGGATGATCCGGAATCCATTAACTACATGTCTTATGACTGCACCCCCCTCTTTGCCGAAGGGGCCGACCGTCCCTTTTTTGCGGACCGCTTATTCGCCAATCGGCTTGTCAATCTGGCCGAGTCTTTCAAACGGGGGGCACAGCAGAATAAAATTCATATTTTCGAGGGCCCGCCCGGTTGTGGAAAAAGCACTTTTCTGAACAATTTGTTGCGAAAATTTGAAGAATACACGCATTCCGAAAGCGGTACGCGATATGAGACCGTCTGGCGCATCGACCGCAATTTGCTGGGCGGATACCTGGAACAGGAAATCAACCCCGGCATTGAAAAACTGCTTCATATCCTGGATATATCCGGAAAAGCCGATAAAGAGATGCTCAATTCTTCCCACGCGGATCAAAACGCTGGAGAGTATCTGGAGATTTCCTGCCCTAGCCATGACAATCCCATCTTGATGATCCCCAAGCATTTCAGACGCGCCTTTTTCGATGATCTTTTCCGCAACGATGAGTTCAAATGGAAATTGTCCACGGAAAAGGAATACGACTGGGTTTTTCGCGATGTTTCCTGCACCATCTGCAGTTCTCTGTACAGTGCGTTATTGGGAAAACTCAACAGCCCGCTACAGGTGTTCCGACAAATTTACGCCCAGCCCTATCAGTTCAACAGGCGCCTGGGTAAGGGGATCAGCGTCTTCAATCCCGGTGACAAGCCCATGCGCGAAACCATACTGACCAATACGATTCTGCAACGCCGGATCAATTCATTGTTGCGGGACAGCAATCAGGTTTCCTATATTTTTTCCCGCCATGCCAAAACCAACAACGGCATATATGCTCTTATGGACATCAAATCCCATAACACCGAACGACTCATTGAACTGCATAATATCATCAGCGAGGGGGTTCACAAGGTCGAGGATATCGAAGAGAATGTCAACTCTCTTTTCTTGGCGGTGATGAATCCGGAAGACAAACCGAACATACAGGGATTTCAGTCGTTTCTTGACCGGATCGAATATATCACTATCCCCTATGTCATGGATCTCGATACGGAAGTTCAAATTTATCGGAATACGTTCGGCAGTCATATCGACGCAAATTTTCTTCCGCGGGTGCTGGAAAATTTTGCCCGGACGATCATTTCCTCGCGGTTGAATCAGAAGTCCGATGCTCTTCTGGAATGGATTGGAAAACCTGAAAAATACACACTTTATTGCGATAAAAACCTGCTGTTGTTGAAGATGGAAATCTACCGCGGCCGAATACCCTCATGGCTTTTGGAGGAAGACCGCAAAAGGTTCACGGCCAAAAGAAGGCGCACCATCATCGATGAATCCGAAAAAGAAGGAGGGCTCGGTATCTCGGGGCGTGATTCCATTAAAATTTTCAATGAATTCTATTCAACCTACGGCAAGGAAGACAAACTCATCAACATGTCGATGTTGTGTCAGTTTTTTTACAAATTACGAAAAACCATGGAGACATCCATTCCGGATGGTTTTCTCGAATCGCTGCTCCAGATGTACGATTACAACATTCTCCAGGAAGTGAAGGAAGCGCTCTATTTTTACAACGAAGAACAGATTTCCAGAAACCTGCAGAATTATATTTTTGCGGTCAGCTTCGAACCCGGATCCGTGGAGACATGCAAATATACAAAAGACCGCCTCGAGATTTCCGAAGAATGGTTTGAAAACATTGAAGCGAGATTGCTGGGATCCGGTCAGGACAAAGGGAAACATTATTTGTTTCGCAAAGATATACAAAAGACCTATACGTCCCGCACATTGACCCAGGAAGTGATGATGGAAGGCAGGAAACTTACCGAAACGGCCCTCTACCAAGATCTGCGTGAACGCTATATCTACAATCTGAAAGAAAAAGTGCTGGACCCTTTCCTTAAAAACGAAAATTTCCGTCGCGCCATCAAGGATTACGATAAAGAAGACTTTAAAACCTACGATAACAAAATCCAAGAGGACGTGACCCTGCTTATGAACAACTTATATAGTCACTACAACTACTCCAAGAAAGGCGCCCAGGAAATTTGCATCTACGTGATCGACAACGATCTGGCGAAAAAATTTGCCGGTAGTTAGTGAGACCTTACGCTCTTTTCAGAACCGGGCGGATGCCGGCGGCGCCCAGGCAGAAAAGGGCGATCAGCAGCATTCCCGCAGGCGAGAAACCCTCACCCGAGGAACCGATGAAGCAACCACCGCCGCCGCCGCTTTCTTCCGCCGCCGGCGCCGGGGCGGATGCGGCCTTACGAACGACCGAACCGTTCTCACCTTCGAAGTCGGCGGGATCGGCGGTCAGGGCCCGATATGCATTGACCCGTCCGGAGGTCAGGTTGGCGTCG
>JBGSLR010000049.1:0-190960 GCA_041740615.1 Desulfobacterales bacterium | reverse complement strand
TCCATATTTGGAAGCTATAGCACATGTAAAATGAAAAATCTAGCGAAATATTCAATTATTTCAATAAATTATAGTTGCAACAAATTTGTTTTTATTTCAAGTGGTTATAAATTAAGCTCCACCCCCCTGAATAGGTACGATTTTAATGGTGCAGCCGGCCATCAAATGCTCCGCCATGGACAGGGGCAGCACATAACCGGCGTTGCCGATCGCATGCAGCATTTTTTCCGGACCGAATCCATACAGATAACCAGCCGCCGCCGCGGCTCCGAAAGCGCCGCAGGTGCCGGTGGGAAGAAAACCGGAGAGGGTATGCCAAGGATGCATGGCCGCCGCCGGACGGTTGGCCGCTTCATAGCCGGCCACGATGGCGCCGATCATGGCCTTGCCGTCCAGTCGAAGCTGCTCGGCAATCCCGAAGGCGGCCGGAATCACCGCCGCGCCGGGATGATTGCCGCCGAATCTCACCCCGTCCTGGGCTTCGATGGCTTCTGCCAGGGTGCCGTTGATAAAAGCCGCCTGCAGCAGATTGGTTTTGAAGCCGCACCCGAGAGCAGTCGCGGCATTGCCGTCGCCCAGGGAACGGATGTAGTCGATAACCCTGTCTACCGCCGACAGCTCCAGGGATCCGTAGATGTTGGCCACATAGTCCAGGATGCACAGTTTGGCCTTGTGGATGACATCATCGGGCAGGCTGGAAAAAGTCAGTTCCGCGCAAAACTTGGCCAGGTTACGTGTGTGTTCCATTTCTCCTCCACAGTTGTCGTTCTATACATATCCCTTTTGCTCATAAATCCGGATCATACGGTGGGGATCGAGCACCTCGCGGATGACACGCAGCTCTTCCACCCGCGGCGGTTCGGTTTCATGGACATCGTCGGCTACCTTCAGATCCCAGGGAGTATTTTCCCGAATCTCTTCCACCGAGCAGCCCGGATGGTATGAGGCCAGAAAGGCTTCTCCGGTGGATCGATCGAAGCGCAGAATGGCTTTGTTGGTGATGATGCACTGGGGGCCGGTGTCCGGAGGCAGACCCCATGTTTCTCTCGCATGGGGTCCGTCAATATATCCCGGGGTGGTGACGAAATCCACTTTCGGCGCGAGCCGGCGCTTGTCATGCAGGGTGATAATGAGCGTCCGTCGCGCCAGGGAACCGATGGGATTGGCGCCGCCGCTGCCCGGAAGTCGGCTTTTGGGCCGTTTGTAATCTCCGATGACGGTGGTGTTGATATTGCCGAATCGATCCACCTGGCTGCCGGAAAGGAATCCTACATCCACCAGCCCGGCTTGCAGGCACATGCCCATGATATCCACCAGTCCGCCGATCATGGCGGCCCCGGGATTCAGACAGGGATCACCAACGGAAAGGGCGGGACGTTTGGGCCGTGCGTCGATGACGCCGGACTCCTGCATCATCACCGCGTTGACGGCATGCAGGTGCTTGGCGATATTGGCGCTCATGGTGGGAAAACCGGTGCCCACGATCACCACGTCATGATCCTGAATTTCCCTGGCGCCACAGCAGGCCATGAGTTCCGGTTTGATATAGTCGGCCGGATGATTGGTCATCTATCTTCTCCTCTATTCCTGTATCTATGACTACAACCGCTAGTACGCGTAGCTTACCGGGTATGCATAATCGAATCCGGCCTGGAGTTTTCGAAAGGCACCGTATCCGAAACGACTGATGTAGTGTTGGATATAGGCCGTACGGTCCGTCGCACCGTAAACCCATTCCTGCAGAAAGGCCTCAAAGCCTTCCAGGGTGTTGGACGCTTGTTGATAGACATAGCCGAAGGAAAAATCCACATCATAGAAACCCGGCGTATATCCCGGATGGGCGCCGAACGGTTCTTCCACCACGGCGACGACTTTCATGGCCGGAACGATGGTCCGGGACGGGTCTTTACCGATGGTCTCCCGGGATACGATGCGCTCGCAGCTCACGATGACCTTGCCGGCCGCGTTGGCACCCTGCTGGCAGTCCCCTCCGATGCCCCACATCTGGGCGTTTCCGTCTTCATCCGCCTGCTGAACGTGAATGACGGCCACTTCCGGTTTGAGGGCTGGGACCAACAGTACGGGACTGCCGTCAAAGGGGGAGTCGATCATTTTGTATTTTTTTTCGCCCAGGAAGGATTTTACATTCATCAAATCCGACCCCAGCATGTCCCGGACCGGCACAAAGGGCATACCCAAGGCACCGGCCATGAGCATCATGGGAAGGGACAGATTGGTGTATTCCTCCACCTCAATGGGATGGGGATGACCTTTTTCCAGCGCCCGTCGATAGCAACGGCCGAGCCCGTAAAGACCCAGGGACAGGAACGTGCCGATGAAGCGTTTCACCGCGCCGGCGCCGATGAGCATATCGAAATCATCCGCGGCGTTGCTGCGGGTGATGGTCAGATCCTTGACTCCCTGGCGGATGATTTCGTGGATAACGGCGAAAGGCGGTCGGCAAACGTACCCGCCGATATACAGGAAGGCGCCGTTGCCGATAAATCGGGAAACCGCCTCCTTTGTGGTCATGACCTTACTCATTCCATCCCTCCGTTGTTTACAGGGCCTGTTCTGTTCTGCTGATGATTTCGTCCTGGGCGATGTCGCTTAAATTGACGAAAATGCCCGAATACCCGCTGATGCGTACGATCAAATCGCGGTGCTGTTCCGGATGCTCCTGTGCTTGACGCAATGTATCGCTGTCCACCATGTTGAACTGCACCTGGAATCCGCCATTTTCGAAATAGGTGCGGATCAGATTCATCAGGTTCCGGGCCTTGATCTGCTTTCCCTGGAACCGCATGTTCAGGTTCATGCCGTTGAACACACGACGAAGGGGCAGTTTGGTCACCGAGTTCATGATGGCGGTGGGACCATTGAGCGCCGTGCTGTTGCTCGGTGTCACGCCGTTGCCCAGGATTTCTCCTGCGTACCGTCCATCCGGAGTTGCACCCGTGAAGGCTCCCATGGATACGTGGAAACCCACCGAGAAAATACCCGGCCAGAAAGCGCCGCCGCGATAGTTCCGGTGGTTTTCCAACAGGTCGCAGAAATGGTTGGCCACCCGCTCGGCCATGCGGTCCACGGCCTCGCAGTCATTGCCGTATTTGGGAACTTTATGCTGGAAATAGGCTCGTTTCTCTTCCGCATCCATCCAGTCATCGCTGAGCCATCCGACCAGGTCTTCGATGCGGACGGCTTTTTCATCAAAGATGGCGGTCTTCACCGCATACAAACTGTCCGCCGTGTTGGAAAAACCCATGAACTGGACGCCGGTGGAATTGTATATCGCACCTCCCTTTGTGAGATCGCGCCCGGTTTCCAGCGGCCCCTGAATCATGGCGGAAGCAAAGGGAGACGGCAGCATATCGGCAATGGCCCGGTCCAGGCAGTTCATGCCCTTGACCAGTTGGGCCATGAAATGAGTCATCTGGCGGTCGTAGGCCCGCCACACGTCCTCGAAGGAGTGAAAGGTCTCCGGGGTGCCGGTTGCAAGACCGGTGCGATAGCCGAAAATATTGTCGATGCCGTTGCTCAAGGCCAATTCCACACATTTGATACCATTGAACTGTGCGGCAAAAGTGGAGCCGAAGGATTTTCCCTGGGCATTGGGTTCCAGGCAGCCCACGACACCGTAATCCCGGGCGTCCGCTTCCGAATGCCCCGCCAGAATCAGGGCCGGTACGATGGCGTCGTCGTTGAAAAAATGCAGCAGTACGCCGTCTTTGGCGCAGCTCGCGGCTTTCATGAAAAAGAGTTCCGGTGAATGGGCGCTGATGCGGACGCCGAAATTGGGCTGAACCGTGCGGATTTCGGCATAGGCGTCCAGACCGATGTAGCTGAGTTCATTAACGGCGTCTTTTCCGGAGATATCCATTCCGCCCACCGTGACATTCTGGGTGGTCTTGCCTTCGGTTCCCTCACCGCCTGGGATGTAGGCTTCTTCCAATACATTCCAGATCTCGTTGGTTTTCAAAAACAACAGGGCCATGAGCTCCCGGGCCTGATCCTGGGTGATGAGGTCGGCGTTCCGGTCGTTTCGATAATACGGATGGAGGATCTGGTCGATCCGTCCGAGAGAAACGGAGTTTCCGCCGGATTCGATCTGGGAGATGAGATGGATGAAGTACAGGCTTTGCACCGCCTCATGAAAGCTGCGGGCCGGATGCTCGGGAACCCGCCGGCAGACCCGGGCGACGGCTCTGAGTTCCTCTTTCCGAACGTAGTCCGGTTCCGTTGCGGCCATTGTTTCGGCCTGGTCCGCATATCGATGGGCGAAATGCACGGCGGCCATCAGACTGCGGATCACCGCCTGGTAGAACAGGCCTTTTGCAGACGAATGTTCGGCCGCGGAAAGGGCTGCGAGTTTTGTTTCGGCCTCGGCGATGACGCCGGTCAGTCCTTCCCGGAGTATCCGGGAGTGATCCATGGTGAAATGCCCGATGCCGTATGTTATTTCCAGCATCATGGTGAAGATGTATTTGTCCATGTCATCGACCACGTCGGCCGGCAGCAGGGTTTCAAAGTGGTCCTCCACGCTGCGGCCATCCCAAAAAGGTACGATGTCCTGAAGCACTTCCGCCTTTTCGGCCTCGGTGATCAGGGCCCGCTGGACAACGCGTCGATCGAAATTCTCCACGTCTCCCGCGATCCATCGAATCTTGTTTTCCGGAAACAGAGGCGCTCCTTTGAGTTTCGTGGTCCGGCACCCCACAATCAACTCATCCTCCCGGATGATGACACGGATGTTGTCGAGGATATGGGCAAGGGCCAAACTCATGCGCGTCAGGGGATCCTTTTCCCAATTGCGGGCCATGGCCTGAGTCAGGTAGCGCGCCCGTTCCACGCATATTTCCTGAGGGGCGTTGAGAATGCGTTCCCGAATTCTCCCCACCCTCGTTTCGGTCGTCGTTACCGTCGATGCAAGCGCTGTTTCCATGCTTCCTCCTTTACACACGGATATCCATGTAGTTTACCAGAATCATGTCCCTGGCGAATTTGGGCAGGATCCGGTTCAAGGCCAGAAAAACGGTGCTCATGAAATCCACCTGATTGTGGAGCCGGGGATTTTTTTCCCGGATCACCCGGACGATTTTTCCCGCCGCCGCCCGCGGAGTGGTGGCGGTCTTGATGAGGGCGTTGTCCCGTTCAATGAAGCGCCGTGCTCGATCCCGGTAAGGGCTTCCTTCCGGCGGCAGTTCATGAATTTTGGCGGCGAAATTGGTGGAGACCTGCGCCGGCTCGACCAGGGCCACATCGATGCCGAAGGGACGAACCTCGTACTGGATCGCTTCCACCAATCCCTGGAGGGCGAATTTAGAGGCCGTATAGATGGATTCGAAGGGAAAAGGAATGCGTCCCACCAGGGACGACATGGCCAGCAATTTTCCGCGTCCCGCCCGGCGCATGGATGGAAGGAATGCCTGAAGCAGGGCCGCCGCGCCGATCACGTTGATTTCAAGGCATTTCATGGCTTTTTCCAGATCGATTTCTTCAAACGGGCCGAAAAATCCGATTCCCACATTGGAGACAACGGTGTCCACGTGACTGAAACGCTGGAGAACCGTATCCCGGAAACGAAGTATGCCTTCCCTGTCCGTGATGTTCAATGTCTCCAGGTGAAATGGATTCCCAAAGGCCTTCAATTCCTTTTCCAATGACGCGATGCCCTCCGAACTCATGTCGAATCCGGCGATGGTGTCTCCGGACTGGGCCAGTATCGTTGCCACTTCCCGTCCCATTCCTTCCGCCAACCCTGAAATGACGATCACCTTTCCCATGCGTTCTCCCTCCTTTTATCCCTGTTCCGTTGGACGATGTTGCCGGTATGCCGCACCGAGTTGACCCATGGAAGCCGTAAAGTCCGGATACAGGAATTGAAATCCGGTTTGCTTCAGACGGCTGTTGTCCACAATATAATCCGCCGAGAGATATTTGGCGGCGTCATATTCCAGTTCCGGAATGCGGTTGCGGATCCGGCAGAAAAATCCCTCCATTCGCGCCAGAAATCGAACGAGCCATAGCGGCAAATGAACGGAGGGAACCGCCGTTTCGAATGTGACGGCAGCCAGTCGCAGGGCGTCTCCGACGCTTGGATGGGAATCGTCGGCCATGTTGTAAACCTGACCCAGGGCGCTTTCCCGTTCAGACAGATAAACGGCTGCTGCGGCTACGTCTTCGGCGCGGATGTTGGAAAGCTTCTGTTTGCCGCTCCCGGGAATTGCCTTGATACTGCTGGGGCGCGAAAAAACCTTGCCGGCCCCGTCGTTGCAACGCGGGCCGTAGACCGTGCAGGGCCTGACCACGATGGCGCGCAGGCCACGCTCCATTTTTCGGAACACCACATCTTCGCCGTCGCGTTTGCTCCGGCCATAGTCGTCCATGGGTTGTCGTGGAGAATCCTCCCGGAACGGCGCTCCTTTATAATAGCCGTAAACACTGGTGGAGGTGACATGCACAAAACAACGAACCCCATGCTCCATGGCCAGATCCGTAATCCGGTCAACGCCGGCGACGTTGGTGGCGTGGAGTTTCTCGTAGGGAGTTGAAAAATTGCAGATGGCGCCCAGATGGAACACCCGTTCCACCTCCCCCTGGAACAGTTGCTTCAGGGTTTCGGGACGGGTTAAATCGGCCGGTACATACTGAACGCCCAAGGCGTCGAAGAAGCCGGTGTCCTTGCGCGGACGACTGGTGGCGCGCACCCGCGAACCGCATTTGGCCAGGTATTCCACCATGTGACTGCCCATGAATCCGGCGGCGCCGGTTACCAATGTGATACCCGAAGCGTTCATGATGTTTCCGGTTCCTTTACGTTTGGTCTCGCAATTTCTTCCCGGGCCCGTTTAAGCCAATCGATATACATCTCATTGAAGGAAATGCCCAGGTCCGCCACCAACCGGACATAGAGGCCCAGTTCCGTCCATCGTTTTTTGTTCTCATCCCGACGTTTCAATTGTTTTTCATAGTCCCGGATCTGTTCGTCGATGAGCGCCAGGGCCTTTTCCCGGTCGCCGAAACCGAAAAAAACAAAGCGCATCAGAAAGGGATCGCGCATAATCATGGTCCGCTCCGGTGAATCGTGGAGCCAGCGGACGAATTCCTCGCGGCCTTTTTCGGTGATGGAATAGAGTTTACGGGGCGGTCCTTTTTCACCATTCTGGGGCATTTCCCGCATGCTGATCAATCCATCCTCGCAGAGTTTTTTCAAATTCGGATAGATCTGACCATAGTTGATGGACCACATGTGTCCGAAATTGCGTTCGACATGTTCTTTGATGCGGTATCCGTGCATATCCTTATAATGCAGCAAGCCTAGAATGGAATATTTGATGGCCATGGTGTCCTTTTAATATGTGGGTTATATATACTTTCTATATATTGGTCGTATATAAATAAAGTATATATTGTCTGTCAAGGGTTTTTTTGAGGGACCTCGCGGCTGCAACGATATGCCTTATCCGCTCGTTATCAGACCGCTTTCATGGATTTCGAGGCCAAGTTCCTTCAGCTCTTCGATGAATTCGTCGGGTTTTCCCAGCAGGCGTTCCGCCGCATATACGCCCCCCGGCAGGTGGTTGAAGGCGCCCCGGGTGGTCCACATGGCCGCAAGGTAGGCGGGCAGGGACGTGATTTCGGCGATATGTCCCACATAGGTAAAAAAGGTGTAACACCTCCGGCGGTCATGTTGTCCGTGGACATCGATCCGGCCCACGGATTTGTCGATTCCTTCCGAAGCGAACCAGCCTTCGATCCGATGGAAAAAACCGGCCAGGGCCGCTCGTTTTCGATGACTGGAAAAAAGACGCAGGCTGCTCAGTAATTTGACCAGGGTCACGATATAATTGGGCTTGACGCCGCCATGCAGGGTGACTTCTTCCAGACCCGGGAGATTCCGCGGTAGGGAGACGGATTCTGCGTGACCGGTGTAGTAAACATCCGCTTCACCGATGGGCAGGGGAAAGAGAACCCGCTTCCTTCCTGCGCCGCATTTGACGGGCGTTTCCTTTCCCCGCAGCGTCTGCAGGGTGGAACCGTTGAAAATATGAAAAAGGTGCGTCAAGTTGGCGGGGCCGACGCTTTCGTCGGAACCGGCGCACCAGGAAATATTGATCCGTTTGGTGTTTTCGATTTGGTTGTACCCTTTGCGCGCCAGGATCTGGGTCAGGCCCGGTGAATTCCCGAATCCGGTCAGGATCTTGATTCCCGCCTGCCGGGCGACTTCATCAAGGGTGATGACATCCAGATAGGCATCGTAATCATCGGCGATGGAAACATACGTAATCCCTGCTTCGATGGCGCAAGCGGCCAGCTTTCTTTCAAATACGTAAAAAGGACCGACATACCCGAAGGCTATGTCCCGGCCCTTCATCAGGGAGACGGTCGCGTTCTGATCGTGTGCGTCCCATGGGGCGGATCGAAACTTGGCGCCCAATTCCCTGGCCGATCGCGCTGCCTTGGTTTCATCGATGTCCGCCAGCAGAACTTCGCCGATTTCGTGATTTTCCCGGAGCCTTCTCAGAAGCGGTTTGGCCATATCCGCACACCCGCCGAGCACGATGATCTTCATCTTCATACCTTTCCTTCAGACATCCGGTGAAAACCCCCAAAAATAATCTTGAACGCGGGATCGTGTCGCGCCGGTAGGGACAATCTCGATAGCCTTTTCGGGACAGCGGGCCAGGCAAATGCCGCAGCCAATGCATTGGTCGGAAACGGCGGCGGCATGGTCGTGAACAAGGATCGCACCCGTGGGACAAACGCGTTCGCATATGGCGCAGCCATTGCAGGAGTTGTTCACCACCGCCTGCCAGCCGACGGAACGGAAGCGCTTGCGGATGTCGGGTCCCACGTGTTTGAGGTTTTTCAGGGCGATGCAGCAGCAGGGACAGCAAAAACAGATTTCCAGGAAACGATGCAGATTCTCTCGATGAATGCCCCAGACGAATTCTTCGGCTTCCACCCAGATGCATTGACACACCAATCCCAGATCCGCCGCCCGCTCAAGGTGCGTCAGGGCGGTCTCCACGCTTACGGCTCGCGCAATACCTCTCTCCTCCGTTATCCGGGACCCTTCGCCGATGAATATACAGCCAAAATCCGACGGATAGTGATCGCATCGGCTTCCGTCTCTGCAAAGGCATTTGTGCATCAAGGCCCTGTAGGAGGAATGGATCAGGGTATTGCGGATAATTTGGATGGGAAGAATGGCGTCCCGGTAGTTGTGTTTCACGGAACGGTTGATGGTGAGGGTAACCCCCTGGGTAAAATTCCGGTCGGGCCGGTCGAATTTCAACAACCGTTTCAGAAAAGGCCCCACGGCCGGCGATTCGGAATAGGGCGCCAGCCGGTTGACCCATTGGAACAGGGCGGCGAACCGATCCCAGTTTCGGGAGTTAATGGCGAATGTATGCTTTATGGTTTCTCGCATCGTCGGTGTTCCGAGACTCTTGGTCCGTCAATCGTCCGTGCGGCAAGGTATAAGATCTATACCGATATAGTGAAAATTGAAAGCGGAGTCAACTTTTTCCATACAACAAATCGTTGACGCTAACCAGTCGATGGAAATTGACAGTCTTCTTCAATTTCGTTATACTTGGCACTCGATTTGAGTGAAACACGCAAAAAAAGTCGACATATCGTGATATCCGTCCGTCCGACAACCTTCCCGGGAAAGGATCATAAAGCCGATGTCGAATGAGTTGGCCTTGGAAGAACAACTGCTGCAGATACGCCATCAGCTTCAAGTCCAGGAGGAAGCCAATCGATCGCTGACCGTGCGTCTTGAGCGGACGGAAACGGAAAAACATCTTCTGGAACAACAACTTTCCCGCTTTCAGATGTTGGAACATATGGGCGACATCGCCGTCGGGACGGCCCATGATTTGAACAACATCCTTTCCGGAATTGCAACGCTTCCGGATTTGCTGCTCATGACCATCGATTTGAATGAAAGACAGAAACGGGCAGTGGAGATGATTAAACATTCCGGAAAGCGCGCTGCGGAACTGGTGGCTGACATGGCGCTTCTGGCACGGGGGATCGAAGATGAAAAAGAATCACTGGACATCAACATTCTGGTCAAGACTTGCTTGATGTCGCCGGAATGCAAGGCCATTCAGAATAGCCACCCGCTTCTCCAGGTGGTCACCGATCTGTCCGCTGAGCCCTTGAGAATCGAGGGATCCTTTGCCATTATCTGTAAAGCGCTGACGAATCTGTTCCAGAACGCGGCCGCGCCCGTATCCCAGGATGCGTCGGAGGAAAAGCGTGTGGTCGTCATCCAAACCCGCCGGGAACAAACGGAAAAATCCGATACCGGAGGGGCCGGTTTGCGCCCGGGACAGTTTGTCGTTCTCAGTGTTTCCGATGATGGTCCCGGCCTGGCCGATCCGGACAAGGAATGCATATTCAATCCCTTTTATGTCCGAAAAGTCATGCGGCGAAACGGAACCGGTCTTGGTATGACGATCGTGCGGCATGTCGCCCAGATTCATCATGGCCGTATCGAAATCGACAGCGGAGAGGGCGGGAACCGAATTCAGCTGTATTTCCCATCCGTTCCGACCTCGTCCTGAACCGAAATCCATTCGCCTCCGCGACATCGTCACCAGGCCCGGTGCGGGAACCGACTGCGCTTCAGGATGCCAGAACGGTTTTCAGCTTTTCCGACAACTCGGAGAAGGCGAAGGGTTTTTGGATAAAATCGTTAGCGCCCGCTTTGATCATCTCTTCAGCTTTTCCGTCAAGGGAATAACCGCTGCAGACAATTACCTTGATATTCGGACGGATGCTCGTCAAACGCGGATAAATCGTATCTCCGCCGATATCCAAGAGGACCAGATCAATGTGACGATTGCACGTCTCTGCGATGCGGAGCGCCTCTTCCCCGGTTTTGGCGACGATCACCTCGAATCCCATTTTCTTCAACATTTCGGAGCCCACGTCGATGACCAACTCTTCATCATCGATCAACAGGACAACCCCGATGGCCTTTTTGCCTATCGAGGGCTTTTGGGGCGCGCTTATCCCGAAGGGCTGCGGTTCGGCGGGGAGAAAAATGGAAATCGTGCTCCCGGAACCCACTGTTGAATCCACTGAAATCCACCCCTTGTGATGGCCGGTAATGCCGTAGGCCGCCGCCATTTCCAGCCCGCGCCCTTGAAAATTGGTGGTGAAAAACGGGTCGAAGATGCGATCCACGGTTTCCGGATCCATCCCCTTTCCGGAGTCTTGAACGGCAATACAGGCATGGAGTTCCGGCATGGAGGCCGGCGTTCCGAAATTATCCGGACTCGTCATCCGAATGCTTCGGGTTGACACCTGGATCCGACCATTTTCCGCAACGGCTTCCACCGCATTGTTGATGATCGCCGACAAGGCCAATTTCATTTGGGCGTGATCGATATTCACGATGACGTCGGTTTCCGAAAAGATCAGTTCCAGACGGATGTCCTTTGTTCTCAGAGACTGAATCGATGGCAGCACATTTCGAACAAAGGCATTCAGGGTCGTTTTTTGGGGGTGATATTTCCCTTGCCGGGAATAGGCCAGAAGCTGTTCGGTGAAGTAGGAGATTTGCCGGACGGCGCTTTTAATCCGGGTGCCGTATTTTTCAATCACCGGATTATCGGGAAGCGCGATTTCCATCAATTCCAGATTCCCGGATATGCCCACCAGTTTGTTGTTGAACTGATGAGCGATGCCGCCGGCCAGAGAGGTAATGGCTTCCATTTTCTTGGCGTTGAGCCTCTCTGTGGTGTGCTGCCGTCTTCGCAACGCATGTCGGATCGCAAGCGGCAGCATTTCCAGATAGCGGCCGTCGGGATCTTTCACCAGATAGTCGACGGTTCCGTTCTGCGCGACCTCATCGAGAACCTGTTCGGTTCCGGACGGGATAAGAAAAATGACGGGCCGTTCGCATGCCGCCCAATGGATTTCCGCGGCGCAATCCTTTTCCGGGTGATGATTCAACAGGATGACATCCGCGTGACGCGTTCCCAACTGTCGTTGAAGGTCTTCGGTGGAGGCGGCCGTTTTGATGTCATAGGGAACGTTCTTGCTTTGAAAATGCAGGCGGATGGTCTTCTGTTCCGTTTTGTCGCCGCCCACTAGAAAAACGGATACGCGTGGTGTTGTCATGACATCATCCTCTGTGCATATGGGCCGCTCATTCATGCTTGCAACGGCTTGGGGTTGTCCGTTGAATCAGCATCAACCCGATGAAAACGCCCTCAGATCGTATGCGAAGAAGAGAATCGGGATTCCGGACAATGGACAGAAGAATACGCGGGCTGTATCAACGGGTTACACAACCATATAATAAAAAAAAATCTTCTGTCAAATTAAAAGTAGACGGCCTGTGGTGTCCCGGGCTTTCAATTCTTCCTTGACAAAGTTTTTCGGTTTCCATAGAACGGAATGAATGTTCATTCCTTTTGGACGTTCCGCCCGGTATCCCTGTGGGAAAGTGATCTGATGCATGGGATTGATCCGAATGCTTATCCTCGGATCGGCATGTGGTTGGGAGGGGTTGTGTTGTCGGTGACCAAGAGAAAAAACAGGTGAGGGAGATTCATCGGAATGAATGATCATTCCGTAACCAGCCATCCAGTGAAACGGAAAGGAGAGGATCGCCATGTTGTACCGTGATGTTCCGAAAACAGGGGACAAGCTTTCCATTCTGGGGTTCGGCTGCATGCGGCTGCCCCAGAAGAAAGGAAAGCCAGGAGACGGTAAGATCGATCACAAAAGAGCGATCCGGCAGCTCCATCAGGCGGTCGATCAGGGAGTCAATTATCTAGATACGGCCATGCCGTACCACATGGGCGATAGCGAGGTGTTTCTCGGCCAGGCTTTTGCCGACGGCTTGCGCGAAAGAGTTCGAATCGCCACCAAACTGCCGCCTTGGTCCGTCAAAAAACAAGAGGACCTGGATCGCATCCTGAACGCCCAGTTGGATCGCTTGAAGACCGACCGCATCGATTACTATCTGCTGCATGCCCTGGAGAGCAAAAACTGGAATAAGCTTCTGCGGCTGGATGTCCTGACCTTTCTGGATCGGGCCAAACGGGACGGCCGCATCGGCAATGCCGGGTTTTCCTTTCACGGGGATCCAGACACTTTCCGGGAGGTTGTGGATGCATACGATTGGGAAGTATGTCAGATCCAGTATAATTTTCTGGACCGTCATTCCCAGGCCGGAGCCGCCGGGCTGGAATATGCGGCCGCGAAAAAACTAGGGGTCATCATCATGGAGCCCATGCGCGGCGGTAATTTGGCCGGTCGGGTGCCCCGGGAAGTGGCCGCGGTCTGGAACGAGTCGGATGTCAAGCGCAGTCCGGCGGAATGGGCCTTGCGGTGGCTCTACCATCATCCGGAGGTCACCATGGTGCTTTCCGGCATGAACGAGGAAAAACACATCGAGGAAAACATCCGCATCGCCGCGGCCGGGAATCCCCGTTCCCTGACGGATCACGAACTGTCACTGGTGAGTCGCGTGGAGGAAACCTATCGCAGACTTATGAAGGCCGGTTGCACCGGCTGTCGTTACTGCATGCCCTGTCCATCGGGAGTGGATATTCCCAGTTGTTTTGAGATCTATAACAGTTTTCATATGTTCGATGATCGGAAGACCGCCCGTCTGTTTTACTTGAGTCGGCTGTCCGGCGCCTTCGGCACAAATCCGGCGCATGCCTCTCTTTGCGAGAAATGCGGCAAGTGTGAACAGGCCTGCCCCCAGCAATTGCCGATCCAGTCCCTGCTGGACGATGTGGCCCAAACATTCGAAGGAAGAAGCATGAAGATCATGGCCTGGGTGGTCCGCCTTTTTTTTGGATTTCAACGCAGCAGTTCCATCCGGCGGGCCAAACGGGCCTCCCGGAAGGAGCGGGCCGCCGGTAGTCATGGCGTGTGAAAGCGCAACGCTAACAGGTGAAAGTAACATGGCCGAAGCGCAGAGCGAAAGATCATGCCGCGCCTGATCCTCAGGCGGTGATGGCGCCGCCTCACGTGAAACCCGCCCCGGCGGTGCAGGTAAAACAGTGGTCGGCCACGGCGATGGGTTCGCCGGCCGCCGGGAGGGCGCCTTCGTCACCAATATGGGTTTTACGGTTTGCCTTGAACAGGCCGGCTGCCTGGTTGAAATCGCAGTCATATAGATACCCGTCCCAAGACACGGATACGTGTGTCCGGCACATGAGTTCGGTGACCGCCGATGGGTTGAAGGCTGCCGTCAGTTTGTTCATGTACGGTTGAAAATTATCGCTTTTGATCAACCAGGAGCGAAATCTTCCCAGCGGAACATTGGCGAAGCTCAACAGTCGGTTGAAATGGATGTCCCATTTTTGGGATAGGACGGATTGGAAGCGTTTTTCAAGGCTTTTCTGGGAAGGGGGAAGAAAGGCGCCGGTGGGATTGACTACGAGATCCAGGCACGGACCCGAATCCGGATGACCGTAACCGAGTTGGTTCAACATCCGGAGTGTTTCGATACTGATCCGATAAATCCCCTTGCCGCGCAGGGCTTCGGTCTGGTCTTCGTTCAGGGAGGGAAAAGACGCCACGATGTGGACGTTCCGCTCCCGCAATTGCGTCATCAGCGGCAGTCCTTTTTGATGGAGGACCGAGAGATTGGAGCGCAGCATGACCGCCTTTGTCATTTCGCGGAAACGGTCGATAAACGCCAGCAGATCCGGATGCATTTCCGGCGCTCCGCCGGTAATGTCGATCTGTTCGAATCCACCGCTTTCGGCGAAAACCGCAACCCGGTCCATGGTATCCCGGGTCATGATTTCACGTCTTCCGGGACCGGCGTCCAGATGGCAATGGGCGCAGGTCTGGTTGCAGATCAATCCCACATTGACCTGCAGAACAGTCGTTTTCCCCCGTAGCAGGGTCAGCCCTTTTCCAGCAAGTGTTTCCGCAAACGATTCCGGGTATCCGCCATCCGTCGGACTTCCTGGGACGCATCCGCGATCAATCGGCGACATGCTTGCTTCCTCCTAAAAGGATATTTTCCCGGCGATGTTTTGCATCTGCACCCCATGAACCAGGGAGGCTCCGCCGCGGATGGCGACCGCCACGTGCACCGCTTCGGTCATTTCTTCCGAATTGGAACCTTTTTCCAGGCAGGTCCGGGTGTAGGCGTCGATACAGTAGGGGCATTGCACCGCATGGGCCACGGCAAGAGCGATCAGGGATTTTTCGCGCTCCGTGAGCGCTCCTTCGGCAAATACATGGGTGTAGTAGTCGAAAAACTTTTTGGCCAACTCCGGTGCCTGCTCACCGATTTTTTCGAATTTTGCCAGATCCGCCGGATTGTAGTAGGTTTCCATTCCGTTCTCCCGTAAGTAATGTGTTAGAATCCATTCAAACTCCAATCATAGTCCACATATCGTATCCGTAGTTTGCTTCCGGCCTGTTGAAGGGCTGCTTTCAGATCCCCTTTGGCATGGAGTCGAAAAAATCCCGGTACGTCATTCTGGAAATCTTCGCCGAACCAGTCGAATATCTTGCTGACGTAGAGGGTGTCGCCTTCGAGATAATTCTTTGTGGGATCGTTTAGAAAATCCGATGCCGCGGCGTTCAGCTGCTGATCCAGACGGGCGCCCTGGTATGCTACCGATCGCAGCGCGGGGCAGCTTTTCGAAGCGCAATTAATGGCGAAATGAACCCGGGGGTCTTGGAACTGGGGGCGCAAGATACCATGTTCGATATCATCCAGGGTGATGACGGTTCCATTGAGGCGGCAGATTTTCTTTTTCCATGGGCTCGAAAACAGGCCACCGAGATCCTTGATGGACGTAACATCCGGGTATTTCGAAAGGATCAGTTTGATGGTCCAGGCGTTGTAGGCGTTGATATAGAAGGCAAAGCGCTCGTTGCGCGGCAGGCTGTCCGGTTTGGCGGTTTCCAGAATTTTCAGATACTTTTCCAAGGTCGCCGCTTCCCGTTTGAAGCCGCTGTAGTCCACTGCGCCGTGTTTGACATATTTTTTCAACAATCCGTCAAACAGATCATGGCTCACCGTATCCGCGGAAACCGCCGGAACGGCAACGATACCGGACAGCATCAAAATCGCAATTCCCATTGTCGTGCTCCCTTTCATGCGCGCCTCCAGGCATGGTACTTTTCCACCCAACGGAGAAGCCTTTCCGGCGCATGGGCTTTTTTCCAGGCGCCGGCCGCATATTTGTTCGCTTCCGCCAAGGTCGGGTAGATGTGAATGGTTTCCAAAATTTTATTGAGCCCCAGACCATGTTTCATTGCCAGTACGTATTCGGCGATGATGTCTCCGGCATGGGGTCCCACGATGGTGACCCCTAAAATGCGGTCCTTTCCGGGCGGGGTCAACACCTTCACCAGACCATGGTCTTCGGAATCGGCGATGGCCCGGTCCAGATCCTCCAGCCCGTAGCGGGTCACTTCACAGGCAATCCCTTTTTCCCGGGCTTCGGTTTCGTTGAGTCCCACCCGGGCTACTTCCGGGTCCGTGAAAGTGGACCAGGGGATGACCCGATAGTCCACGGGAAATCGTTTCAGACGGCTTCCGAACAGGGCGTTGACCGCCGCATACCAGGCCTGATGGGCGGCGGTGTGGGTGAATTGATAGGGGCCCGCTGCATCACCGACGCAATACATGTTCGGAAAGTTGGTCCTCAGGAAAATATCGGTTTCAAGGGTGCCGGTGCGGGTGACCGTTACACCCAGCTCTTCGAGGCCGAAGCCTTTTGTATTGGCCATCCGGCCCACGGCGACCAGGATTTCGTCGAATTCCAGTCGAACCGTGGTTCCTTTGTGTTCGCATACCAGTATGTTATGACCGTTTTCCACCACGATTTCAATTGCCCGGTGGCCGGTCAATACGCGAATGCCTTCGGTTTCGAATTTGTGCTCCATCAGGGCGCTGATTTCCGGGTCTTCGCGCAACAGGATGCGGGGCGCCATTTCCACCTGGGTGACCTGCGCGCCGAATCGGGCAAAGGCCTGGGTCAGTTCGCAACCGATGGGACCGCCACCCAGCACGATCAAGCGCGCCGGAAGTTTTTGGATGTCCCAGATATTGTCCGATGTCAAATAGCGTATCTGATCGATGCCCTTGATGGGCGGAACAAAAGGCCGCGCTCCGGTGGCAATGACGATGTTGCGGGTGGTCAGGCGTTGACCGTTTACCTCGATTTCATAAGGAGTGACGACCCGTGCTTCTCCCATGATGACCTTCACACCCATTTCGCTGTATCGCTGAACCGAGTCATGGGGTTCGATTTTCCGAATCACATCCTGAACCCGTTCCATCACTTCCTTAAAATCAAAGTTCAACCGGACGGATTCAAAACCGAATTCTCGGGCGCGACGGGCTTGGGACAATATCCTGGCGGACCGGATCAGGGCCTTGCTCGGCACGCAGCCGGTATTGAGGCAGTCGCCGCCCATCTTGTGTTTTTCAATGAGCGCGACCTTGGCGCGCACCGCCGCGGCAATGTAGGCCGTCACCAAACCGGCCGAACCGGCGCCGATCACCACCAGGTTGTGATCGAAGCGTCTGGGTTTCGGATACCGCGCCATGACTTTGCGGACCTTGATCAGCTCCATGCCTTTCTTGGCCGCGAAGGGGAAAATTCCCAGCAGGGCGAAAGAAAGCAGCAGGCCGGGCGACAGAATGCCCTTCAGGGATTCGATTTTCGCGAGTTGGGTTCCGGCGTTCACATAGACGATGGTTCCGGCCAGCATACCCAGTTGACTGACGATGTAGAACCGGAGAGTGTTGATGGGGGTCAGGCCCATGACCAGATTGATGACGAAGAACGGAAACAGCGGTACCAGCCGCAGGGTGAACAGATAGCGTGAACCGTCTTTTTCGATGCCCTGATTGACGGTTTTGAGTTTGTCGCCGAATCGCTTCTGAACATAATCCCGCAACAGAAAGCGCGATGCCAGGAATGCAAGGGTTGCGCCGATGGTGCTGGCGAAGGAGACCAGGAGAAGTCCGGTCGGGAGGCCGAACAGGGCTCCGCCCGCCAAGGTCATGACCGTGGCGCCCGGCAGGGAAAGGGCGGTCACCAGGATATATATCCCCAGGTAGGCCGCCGGTGTGGCAGCCGGATGGTTGGCATAATATTCCAAAAACAATTGCTGGCGGGATTTGAGATATGCGAGGGTCAGGAATCGTCCGAGATCATAGGCAAAAAACCAATAGGCCAGTAGTGCGATCAAGAGGATCAACCCGAATTTCGTTACTTTCCGATTCATATTCCCGCTCTTTCCCCGCTGAAGAGTATCCCAAAACAGGCGTGCCGTCCGTACGCGGTTCGGTATGCCTCCTCAATATTCATGCCGCCCGGTTGTTTTTTTGAAAAATATGGAATGTATTTATATTGCAATGCCTTACTGTAAAATTACGGGCTCTCGGCAATCGGCTGAAGGATCGGATGATACACACCTGTATCAAGAAAAACCGATACACGGGCCGATCCGTTCCCCTGAATGTCAGTGATGAAACGGAACAATCTATATAAATAGCCTGTTCCTGACCCGTTCCGCAATAAAAATGTGCGATCCGCAGCGACGATCGGAAGACGGCAAATCACAAGTCAACAATGAACCTGCGCCAGAAAATTATTTCCGATTTCCATGGAATCGGTTATATTTGAATTGCTTCCGAAGATGGCCTTTCGTCCCGATATCGACCGGGCCGATATATCCTATCGAGCTGAAATACACGGTCGTTTACGCCGTCGTGACGGAGCGGTATTCCGGAATGCATTCCGACATCCACTCTGAATCCGCAGGGAGAGAACATGTTTGAGCGACAAGAAACCATCGCGCACCTGCCCCTTATCATCCGGGAAGCCCTGACGCGTTTCGTTGAGGCGTTGACGATCCAATGCGGAGAAAACCTGCGGGCCATATTGCTTTACGGCAGCGCGGCCCGGAAGGACTACAAACACGGAATATCCAATTTGAATCTTCTGGCGGTATTCACGGACGCCCATATCTCGGAAATTAGAAAGGCGGGTGCGATCGGAAGGCGCTTCCTCCGACGCCATCGATTCGAACCTCGCTTCATGAGTCTGGCTGCCCTTCGTTCCACCGCTCTGTTACTCCCCATGGTGTTGATCGATATCCAGGAGGCCTATTGCCTTCTCCATGGCGAGGACCTGATCCGGGGCATCCCCATTCGGCGGGACAACCTCAAGCTCCAGTGTGGTCTGCAATTGCGTTCCTTCCTGCAGCGCCTGCGGCATGTTTATCTGTTGGAGAGTAACGATAAAAGAGACCTGCGGGACATGCTGATCCGGTCCTTCACCGGTTTCCTCCACATCCTGAAAAACGTATTTCGGATGATGGGCGAAACCCCACCCGTCACCCGGGAAGAAATCGTCGAACGATCCGTTGTGCGGTTCCATCTCGACGCCGGAATCATGTCCCGTCTGCTGGCATTGAAACTCGGCTCCCAACGGATCGGTCGCCGGGACTTGAGCGGGCTGTTGGAAGGCTACCTGGATCTCCTGTACGATTTTATTCCCCATGTGGATGCTCTCGAAGTGAAAGCCGAATGATGGCGAAACGAACGACAGCGTTTTTTTTGATCTGGACGGCCGCTTTCATTTTCTCGTCCGAATGCGGTCTTGCCGAAGAAACCGTTTGTGAGGTCAGCCACTATGAAGCCGTTTTCGAACCCGTGCCGGGAGATGACGGCAAACTGCGGGATGTGGCCGTGACTCTGACCATTACCTACCATGTCATTACGGGCGCCAAAGCGGATGGCTTCAAGTTCATCGGCAATCGGAAGGTGCGGGATCTCCGTGTTACCGACGGCGATAACCGTCCTTTGTTTTGCCGTCTGGACTCCCTTCGGGAAAACCGGATCCGGTGGAATTTTTCACCGGTATCCGCCGGAGGAAGTCAGACCGTCGTGGTATCGTTTACTTTGAAGGACGCCATCGAGGGGGATGCGACAGAAAACCGATTGTCCCTCGACTGGGTGAAGAACTGGCAGATTCCGGTCCGGGACGTGACCTACAGCCTGATTCTTCCGGAGGGACATGTGTTCCGGAAGATAGCGTCCGATTCCTTTGTCGGCGAAATGGTTACCTATGACGACTGTAACGCCTATGAAATCCATTTGAAGCAACTCAGTCGCAAACCCCTTGTCTTTTCCTTGTCTCCGGGGCTGGTGGATACCTCCGCTTCTGTTTGGGAATACCTGGACACCGGGATCAAATTCGGCGCTTACGGTATCGGTATCTATGCGATCATTCAATTTTTCAGATGGCTCTCGCAAGGCGCCGGTTTACGCAGGGGAAGCAGCGGGGGAGGATGCAGCGGCGGATGTTCCGGTTGCGGCGGCGGTTGCGGCGGTGGTTGTGGTGGTTGCGGTGGGTGAGGGGCATTACCGAACCGGGCGACGCCCCATGCCGTTGCCACTGTTGATGCAGTGGCACATCACGGATCGTTGCAATGGAAGATGCGCCCATTGCTACCAGAATGCGGAACCCATGGTGGAACTGCCTTGGGAATCGCTCCTCTGCATCCTGGAACAATTCAAGGCCGTTCGAACCGTCACCGGCGAACCGCCTTGCCGCCGCCACATTACTCTGACCGGCGGCGAACCGTTTTTGCGGCAGGATATATTTGATCTGTTGGCTGTTTTTCATGCCCAGAAGCAAGTGTTCAGTTACGCCCTTTTGACCAACGGCAGTCTTCTGGATTCCCGGTCAATCCAGCGCCTGCGCAAACTCGAGCCCCGTTTTGTACAGCTCAGCCTGGACGGCGGGGAGGAAACCCATGACCGGATTCGCGGACCAGGGAATTTCCGGCGCACGATTGAAGCTGCCGAAAAACTGGTTCGGGCCGGTATCCCGGTTTTTTTTTCCTTTACGGTTCATCAGGAGAACAGAGAAGCGTTTCCGGCCGTGGTTCACCATGGCCGAAGAATCAAGGCGACGCGGATCTGGGCGGACCGTCTCATTCCCATGGGAGCCGGCGTCCGGTATGAAAATCGCCTGCTGTCACCCACCCAGACCCGTCGTTTTTTCGAAGACATGCAGTCGTTGCGAGGTGGGGCCTTCCGCCGATTCTGGTCGTCCACCGATATCGCCATGCACCGGGCCCTGCAATTTCTGGTGGGAGGCGGACGCCCTTATCGCTGCTCGGCCGGCAGGACCCTGATTACGGTGATGCCCAACGGTGATTTGTATCCATGTCGGCGCATGCCAATCAAGATCGGAAATCTGCTGGAGACGGATCTTCGGGTGCTGTTCGATCAAGCCCCCCTGCTGCGGAAGCTGCGCGACCCCTCGATAATTCCGGACAGCTGCAGGAAGTGCCGGTATGCCAGGGCCTGCGGCGGGGGGCTTCGCTGTTTGTCCTACGCCCTGACCGGGGATCCTTTCCGCACCGATCCGGGATGCTGGATGGCTGGATCTTCCCGGTGACCTGTCGACGAGATTATATGGAATCATCCGTCGCTCTTTCTTTTTCCCGTATTTCATCCAGGAGTTCCCGCAGGGTAATGGACAACTCTTTCCGATTCACCGGTTTCATCAGGAAGCGAGACAAGCCGATTCCCTGAGCGATTTCCGGATTCATGCGTTCGCTGTGGCCGGTGCACAGGATGGCCGGGAGGTTCGGACGGATGGCCCGGATACTGGCGACGAGGACGTCTCCGGTCATGTTGGGCATAGCCATGTCCGTCAGGAGGATGTCAAATTGATTCGGGGCGTTCATGAACAACGCCAAGGCCTCCCGGGGGTCTGATTTGGCAGTGACCTTGTAGCCGAGTCGTTCCAGACTTTGGGCGATCATTTTCAGGATGGCGGTTTCATCGTCCACCAGCAGGATTCGCTCCATTCCTTTGGGAAGGTCGTCCTGATTTCCCACGTCCGCTTCACTTTCCGGAACGGCTGAAATGGCGGGGAGAAAGATATTCAATGAAGTTCCTTGGTTCACGATGCTGTTGACGCGAATGAAACCGTTGTGTCGTTTCACGATTCCATGAACAACAGCCAACCCCATGCCCGACCCTTTCCCAACACCCTTGGTGGTGAAATAGGGATCAAAAATACGATCCAGAAATTCCGGAGCGATGCCCTGACCGGTATCGTGGATGGTCAACCGCAAATAGGAACCCGGCAAGATGTCGGCCTCCCCCTGCGTTTCCTCCTCGGTGAGCCGAGTCTCCGAGAGCGTGATTTCCATGCGCCCCCCTTCTTTTTCCATGGCATGCGCGGCATTGGTGCACAGGTTGATCATTATCTGATGGATCTGGGTGGGATCCGCCATAATGGCGCGGCATTCGGAGGGCAGGTTCAAACGAAATTCGATATTGGTCGGAATGGTGGAACGCAGTAGTTTCAGGGATTCCCGGATGATCGGAAGGATATCGATCGGTTTTTGTTTTTCTTCGCTCTTGCGACTGAAACTAAGGAGTTGCCTCACCACATCCTTGGCTCGCAGGCTTGCGGTGCGTATTTCCTCCAAAAAGGAACGGGTTGGGTTCCAATCCGGGATATCGTCACTGGCGAGTTCCGCATTTCCGAGAATGATTCCCAGGATGTTGTTGAAATCGTGAGCGATTCCCCCGGCCAGGGTTCCGATGGCCTCCATTTTATGAGCCTGATGCAGTTGCTGCAGGAGCTGCTTGCGTTCGGTGATATTGCGGGCCAGCCCCAGAATCCCTTGTCGGCCGCGGATTTCAATAAGACCCATGCGGATTTCCACCGGAAAGACGGATCCGTCCTTGCGCCTATGCAGGCTTTCGATAGTGATCGACCGGCCGGGCGTCAATTCCCCCCATAGTCGGCTCAGGGGAGCATATTCCGTGCGGTTCCCATCGATATCGAAAATGCTCATGGTCAGAAGTTCCTCGCGGGAATACCCCAGCTCCGAAGTGGCTGCCCGGTTCACATCCAGGAAACCTCCGGTCTCGTAATCGGCGAAATAAATCGCATCTCCGGCCTGCTCCACCAGCGTACGGAAACGTTCTTCACTCTCTTGCAGTATCGTTTCCATTCCTTTACGGTCTTGCAACATCCGGTTTGCGGAAGCGGCGATGTCGTCAAATTCCTGAAAGGGAAGGGCGTCCGGGTTCATTGGGGAAAGTTCGGCGGCCGCTTTCTCAAAGAAGGTTGAAAAGAGGCGGATGCCCTTTTGAATCCGATTCGCGTGATACCTTGCCCAACCGTATAAGGCGATCAGCAGAAGGGATAGAATGATGCCGCTTTTGGTGATTTTTTCCAGCAGACCTCTTTTGAGCAGTCGTTCATTGGCGGCGATTTTCGATTCGATTGTGTCGATATATACCCCGGCCCCGATAACCCACTCCCATTCTGGAATCGCCATTACAAAAGCGATTTTGGGAGCGGGTGCAGACGAATCCAGTTTTTTCCAGCAATACTGGATAAAACCGCCGGATGGACTTTGGGCCGCTTTTTGCTGCTCCTGGATGATTTTGACGCCGTTGGGATCCGTCAGATCCCAGACGGAGGCACCCCCTCTCGTGATGTTGCCATTGGTAAAGAGCGGTTCTCCCCCGAAAACACTGCCGAAGAAATACCCTTCGTTCCCGAACCGGAGTGAAACGATTCGTTCCAGAACTTCGTTCTGAATTTCGGATTGGACATCATCCAGGTATTCGCCCGTACCGATTCCCCAGCCATACGGCTCGAACAATTTTACAAAAGCGATTTTGGGGAAATGCCCATCGGTCCGGTTCGGTTTGGACCAGGTATATCGATAAAAACCCTCTTGCTGTTTGCCGATGAGATCGATCATGTCTCTGACGACATATTCTCCCTTTGCGCCCTGGATAGGGAGCATATCCCGGCCCTCCATGGACGGCTGGTCGGCGAACAATTCTTCGATCCCCTCCAGGGAGAAGGCGAAATAATAGCCGCGTCCGTTGTTGAAGCGGATGGGCCGCAAGGCGTCCTTGATCATTTTTTTGATTTCATCCGGGGGGGTGCTCGCCGCGTTTTGTTCCCGGATGTTTTGGGCGATTTGGCAAGCTTCGTATACACGTCCGCGGATAGTCGATTTCAATCTGATCTCGGTCTTTTTTTTCATGTAATTGATATAATCAACCACATTCATCACTTCTTTTCGGAGCAGGTTTTGTTGCGTCGTCATATAATCGGCGCGAACGGATTCCGATTCGGAAACAAAGGCCGAATATTCCCCTTGTATCCAGATCAGGCCCCAGAGTCCGATAGGAAATAGCACCGAAACAACGATACCTCGTAAAAATATTTTTTGAATACTGACTTTTCGTTTCCGCAATCCGGTCACCTGTCTCGTTCTGTTTTTACGAGCCTATATAAATAAGGTTGGTGTCAAGATCGTCCCTGTCGGGGACCATGATCCTATCGTGAACCTGCGGATAATTGAAGCGGAAGCTTCGTGGTCATTTGGGAATGGGAGATAAAACGACTTGTTCGTAATTATATTTCTGCGGGCCGCTGATGTCAACAGCGACATCTTCTCTGATCGCCTCCCTGCTTGGGAGAGGAAATGACGCTCGGTTATCCGCTTATTTTTTGCCGGAATTTTTTGCCGGCCGTCTTGATATCCTCGCCCAGTCGCTTGAAATCATTCGCCACATCTCTACCGGTCTGTTTGAACTGCCCGCCAAACTTTCTGGCGCCGTTTCTTGTTTTTTCCGCTACCGTTTTCGAGTCCTTTTTGATCTCGGACCAGGCTTCTTTGGCATCTTCACGGAATTTTTGGCCGAAGGCCTTGCTTTTCCCGGCGATATGGGTCCAGCCGTTTGTC
Organism: Desulfobacterales bacterium; assembly: GCA_041740615.1. Taxonomy (GTDB): domain Bacteria; phylum Desulfobacterota; class Desulfobacteria; order Desulfobacterales; family SURF-7; genus DYJD01. The sequence continues at coordinate 166,186 of JBGSLR010000049.1, read as the reverse complement.
AAACGAACGTTGATATCGGACCAAACATCGGCATGGACGGTGGTTGCGGCAAGAATACCCGCGACCGCCATAACCGCATAAATTTTTTGAACGTATTTCATGCTGACCTCCGGAAAGGGGGGGATCGTTCTAAATGAATGGAATCCACCTTATCACAGAATCGTTCAATTGTTAATAGCGGCATGACGGTTTCCTGGGAGCGGGACCGTATCCCAAACGATTTATGGGGCTTGCCCCATGATCGAATATTTCTCGGACGGTCAAGGGAGACCGTGGGCGGTTCTTGCAATGATTTCGTCCTGTACGCATGGCTGAAGGTCGTTAAAATAGGCGCAGTATCCGGCCACTCTCACCACGATGCCGGGAAAGGCCGATGGGCATTGTTGGGCGGCCCGCAGCATGTCCGCATCCAGTATGTTGGCCTGGACCTGCATGCCCTCCTTGCTGAAAAAGGTTTTGAGCAGGCTGGTCAGCACCCGGCGGCCTTTTTCCCCCTGTACGGTTCGACGGTCGAACATGAGGTTCAGGGCATAGCAATTGGCCCATCGGCTACTGTCCAGCGATGCCGCCGAATTCAGGATGGCCGTGGGGCCCTTGCGATCGGCTCCGTCTGCGGGCGAAAGGCCGTTGGATAACCGCAGGCCGGCGCCTCGACCATTGGGCAGCGCGCCGGTGCGTCGTCCGAACGCAATATGACAGGTCATGGAATAAATGCCGGGAACATAGCGGCCGCCGCGTGAATTGCGGTGCGCGGTGATGGCGTCGGCATAAACATCGGCGGCCAGCTGGGTCATGCGGTCCACTGTTTCCATGTCGTTGCCGTATTTGGGAAAACGATGGATCAGCTCCTGCTGCAAGATCTTGTGATTCTTGAAATCCGACTTGAGTACTATCAGGAGTTCCGTCAGTGTGTAGCGCCGTTGCTCAAAAACCAGCGTTTTCAGGGCATGGAGGGCGTCCCCGGTGTCGGCCATACCGGCCGCCTGGATCGACGTCAGGTCATATAGGCCACCGCCCCAGGTGACGTCCCGTCCGCTTTCCAGGCATCCCTCGGTCACCATGGAGTTGATGGGTGTGGGCCGCCATATGCGGTAAGTCGCTTCCAGCCAGCCGATCACTTTGACCATTTCTGCCACGGCGTGTTCCACCTGTTTCCGGAATGCGGCGATCACATCTTCGAAGGAATGCATCCGTTCCGCCGGCGGAGTGGCTGCGCCGGTGCGCTTTCCGTAATTGCGTTCTCCGTAACAGTAGCCTTGATTCAATGCCAGCTCCAGGCAGAGGGGCAGATTGAACAGGGCCGCGTCCGAAGAGTTGTAGGTCCGCCCCTGGCTGGCCATCTCCACGCAACCGATTACCGCGTAATCGCGGGCATGGGGGGTGGATATCCCGGCGGATTCGAGGGCCCTTACAACGGCGGTGTCTCCGAAGAAAGAAGGCTTGCCGCAACCGAGCTGAAGCGTTTCCACAGCCTTTTCCAAAAACCAGGCCGGGGTGTTGTCGTGCACCCTGACATGCAGGGCCGGCTCCCGGGTCTGAATCTGGGCGTAGGCGTCGAGAATCAGGCCGGACAATTCATTGGTGGCGTCCTCTCCGTTTTCATTCGTGCCGCCCATCGTGATCCCCTGGGCGACCCCATTGCCGCTGAAATACCGGTCGATGCGTTCGGAGTACAAGGGAATTGTTTCGCAGGTCTTTAATTGAAATGCGGCCAGGATCTCCGTGGCCTGCTCCCGGGTGAGGACACCCTGTTCCCTATCGCTGCGAAAAAGGGGCAGCAGGATTTGATCCAGACGACCGAACGACATGCCCTGTTCGAAATCTTCGAGATTCATGGCCACATGCACCAGCCAGCAGGCCTGCAATCCTTCCAGGAAGGTGCGGGATGGTTGATAGGGGACATGCCTGCAGGTGGCGGCGGCCGTTTGCAGTTCGGCCCGGCGTTCGGGCGATAGCCGTTTGTCGTCGGCCAGGCGCTCTGCTTCATCGGCCAGGTTGGCGGCCAAGGCGCGGATTCCTCGGATGGTGATTCGGATAGCTTGATAAAATGCTTTCTGATCGGTGTTCATGACGGTGCCGTTGGGCAGGGTGCCCGCTTGCAGGCATCCTTCGGCGATGCGGTCGGCGCGCTGGAGGCCGTGATGAACGACATCGTGGTAGCCCCCCACCTGGTGACCGATACCCGCTTCTTCGGTGATAAAGTAGCGTTTGGCGCGGAAGAAGTCTAAAAAGTATCTCATGCGTCCGGGCTTGAGCAGGGCCCGTGCGCCGATACTGTTGAAAAGGCCGGAGAGCCCGATCCGAACCAGATCCACTTTTTCCCGGGTCGACATTTTCAGGGGGATTTGTCGATTTTCCAGACGGAAGAGATCCTCCAGGATGTTGATGGAGCCGCCTTCCGGGTAGTAGTTTGCTGCAATCCGTTTGGAGGTCATGTTGCCGATAATCAGCTCACCGTTATATATCCGGGGGACTCTTTGGGTCATCAGGCTGGCGAGGGCCTTGGCGCGTCGCACCAGTGGATGATCCTTGCGTGCCATCCGGCCTTCCCGGGAGTGCTGGAAACGGAGCAGCAGTTTCGGCCGTTCCAGGCAAATGGAATAGGATGTGGCGAACAGGTCCGCCTTGATGGCGCGGATACGGGCGCTTGGTTCCCGGTGGGCGTGGTGGCTTTCCCGATAGGCATTCTGTTGGGTGTATGCCGCCGTTGAGGGATTCAAACCGGTACTCATGGACAACCTCTCTTTCGGATCGTTGCGTTGGCGTGGCGTGACCATTGGCTTGCATCCGGGTGGTTTATGAAAAAGTCTATGCAAGTCCGGTGAAAACTGGTAATACCACATTGATCAAACCAGAATTCCAGAACCCTGTCAACAGGAATTTGAATATGTAATTCTAATTAGTTACAAAATTTACAATTTCCTTGACGACCGGAATGGAATGACGCATGTTGACCGAGAGACAACGGTACGGGGTAGGGCGGTGATGCCGGCGAATTTATCCGAAACTATTTTTTCGCGCTTGAAAACCGATATCATTCAGGGGGTGTATCCGGCCGGCAGCAAATTTCCGTCCGAGCGAAGCCTGGCCGAGCGTCTGGGCGTGAGCCGGGTTACCATACGGGATGCGGTACGTAAGCTTGCCCAGATGGGGCTGGTGGAAAAGGTACCCCAGAGCGGCACGTATGTCTGCGAATTCGAATCCGAGGCTTCCCTGGACCTTTTGGTGCAGATCATGCAAACCCGCGAGGCGCTGGATCATGGGATGTTGTTATCTCTTTTGGAGTTCCGAAGCATGGCGGAAGTCTTTTCCGCGCGTAAAGCCGCTCTTCGGATTACGACCGAAGGCGCTCGCCAACTCAAAGAAATTCTCACTTACATCGCAGCTCATCTATCGGAACCGTCCTGTTTGTCCGAAGCCGACTACCGTCTGCACGAGGCGATCGCACAGCTTGCCGGGAATGTCATTATCCGGTTGCTGTTCAACTCCTTTAAACCGATCTACCATTACTACACCGACGTCTTTTACGCCTTGCCCAATGCGGCCGAGGATTCCCTGGCGTTTCATCGAAAAGTGGTCGACGCCATCATTGAAGGAGACTCCGACCTGGCTGGAAGCACCATGGATCGGGCCCTGGACTATGCGCAAAGCCGGGTTCAAAAAGCCCTGGGACTTGCGGTGGGGTAGCGATATATATCTCCCCCCCTGGGGATTTACTTTGGATCGATGATGCCTATTATGGAAACAGCGGTGTGAAGAAAAATAACGATACTGCTTGCGGAGGAGGAAATTTCGATGGATAACGACAAAAAACCAAACGCGGCGGAAGGTAGCAGTAAATATATCAAGAATATACCGTTTGCGGAAACCCGAAACCTCACGGATCTGGTTGATTACGAGGAAGGGCGCGTCGTCAGCCGGACACTTGCGCAAAAACCATCGGTGGGGTTGACGCTTTTTGCGTTCGATCAGGGAGAGAGCATCAGCACTCATACCGCCCCGGGAGACGCCATGGTTCAGATTCTGGATGGGGAGGCGGTCGTGAATATCGACGGAAAAGACATGACGGTGAAAACCGGGCAGGTGGTGGTGATGCCCGCCAACACGCCACATTCCGTAACGGCCGTGAAACGGTTCAAAATGTTTTTGACGGTCGTGAAGTAATATCCGGATATCCGCCAGGGCGATCTTCGCTCATCTCTTCCATGGGCGATTAACGACGAGCGTCCCGATCCCCATTGCCCGTCGTGTAGGTGGCATAATCGTCTCCCCAATCTTGATAGGACCAACCAAAAACGTTCCCATAGAAGGTTTTTGACTGATGGAGATCTTCAACGGTATTCGCCGGGAACTCGATGAAGTCAAAGCAATTCATACGATTTGTTTTCTTCATTGCTGCCTCCGTTTTGCGTGCACAACGTTGACTGCGGGACGACGCGATACAATCTGCCCCACGAATTGGATGTTTTTCCCGGGTAGGAGGGATGATCCCCGGCGGAAGAGGGGGGCACTTCCCCTTTTTTACCCGTCTGGGATCGAGTATGCAAACAGCCGCGAGCAGGCATATTTCGAGAGGAATGAGCCACCATAAGGTCTTTCCGATGATCGCGATTGAAGGAATGGCAAATGCGGGTGTGTCGAGATCAGTAGCGATGCCAACCCATATCATACGATCCGCCGTAACCAGAAGAAAAAGGGCGCACCCGATGATGGTGATTCCGCGCAACCTATTCATCTCTGTTAACCGTATCGGGAGTGAAGGCCGGCCGGCAAACCGCAATGTACTCGGCACCCTCGGAACCTGGTGTACTATATCTCACCCACTCATTGGCGGATACAATGATTGCCTGGCCGGCTTCTACGTCGAAAGAGTTATGTTTCGTCTGAACGCGCAGCATGCCTCTCAAGACAACCGTATACTCATCGAATTCGGGTCGTTGTCCAGGTTCGACCCAACCCGGGGGGCTTTTCATCCGCGCAATACTTATTTCGAAAGTGCCTGAATTCACGCAACCGATGAACTCTTCAATTTTCTTCGGTTTGTTTCCGACGGATGCTATCATTTGGGGGGCTTCAATTTTTTTTATCATCTGATTCTCCCTTCGGTGTCAGGTCTTCATTCTTGACAGAATTTCAGTTTCGTCAAGAATGAAGACCTGACACCGTCATTTTTCGGGACATTATATTATGCCCAGTAGCTTCAGGCCGTCATGAAAAAGAACGATTGCGAGAACAAACAGGGCCATGCCAAGAAAGTGCATCGAGTATTTGTAGCCATTGCCGCTTAAAAAAGATCTCGATTTGCCGATAAGGATAGCCATTAGGATTTTAGACCCTACCAGAAAGCCATAAAAACTAATGATAAAAGCCAGAGGAGCACCGATATTCAGGCTCATTGCTTTCGTCATTGTCGGAGCACCAATACTAAACCAGAACAGGTACGGATGAGGGCTCAGCGCATTTGCCAACGCCCCTTTTGTGAATGATTTCGATTTTACTTCTTGCAGGGTAAGCGCAACTCCTTTTGTACCGATACTTTTATACCCCATGAATGCAATAAAGACCCCACCCATGAGTGTGATTACGCCTAATATGGTATGGAAATCGGACAATTTCGATAAAACAAACAAAGTTAAAAAGACGATCGGTAAATCAGTGATAATCGGAGCCAGGGCAACTTTCACACCGGATTTTATATCATGCTGAAGGGTTTCCGAAATTACGAGTGTCAGCAGTGGCCCAGGGGCAAAGCCCGCGGATAATCCCAGCACCGTTCCAATTGTAAAAAAATGTATCATGCTGATCTTCTATATCTTTTACCATAGAGGTTGTCATGTCATTGGATACCATTCGGAACAAATTGCATTTATTGTGTCCTGCTTTCCATGGCGACCGGGAGGGATGCCCAGTCGCCGGAGCACGAAGGCTGAAAACAATTCGAACCATGCCATGGTTATGCCAGGGTGTTGAGTTCAGTCAGCAATAATGATTTTTGCAGCCCCTCCTCTATGTTGAGAGCGTCTCTGCCATTATGCGCAATATCAATGTTTCCTGATCGATTCAGAAGTGACTTGATCACATCTGTAATCATTTCATCATCATCGATTTGTTCCGTACACCCAATGTCCGCTATCCCGGATGAGCAGGGAATGGTCTCTTGAACAAGAACACATTACAACGTCTTACCCAATCCACATTCATCAATGATAACAGCGCATACTTCCTCTTGGTTACGATCACCGCATTCGATCGTCATATCGGCATACTTTTTATACAGGTTGCAGCGTTCCGCATACAGATCGGCGAATGTCTGGTCTGGTCGTTTTGCAAGGCCTCTTGTTTCAAGATTATGAATCCTTGATTTCAGTACCGGCAAATCAACCTCGAGGAAAACGATGACACCTCTTGATTTCAAGTATTTCATTGCTGGATAACTATATACGGCGCTGCCTCCAGTAGCAATAACATGGTTACAGCACCTGAGGTTGAGAAGAATTCTCTCCTCGATTTGGCGCAAGACCATATACCCTTCCATATTGACGATATCCTGAAGGGAACGGCCTTGTGATACTTGTATAAGGATATCCGTATCAACAAAGCCGCATGATATCATCTTCGCCAGTACAATACCAGCGGTGCTCTTGCCCGAACCAGGCATCCCGATCAAAACAATATTGGATTGATATTGATCCATGACGTTTTATCCTGGGACGGTAACGTCCAGCATAATGCGCGGCCGTTGTTTCCGTCGTCTTTCATGCCGTGGGTACGTTTTTTATTGGTGTAACGCTATGCCCCGCGCCTCGATTTTTCCTTTTGCCATATAAGCCCTCATTTCGTCCCACAGGCTCGCTTTGATTTTTTGTGCCGGTAAGACAAATAGCAGCCCTTTTCCAATAGCAGCGACCACACTCCCTAAATGAAACAAGCGTCTGGTCAGACGGTCAAGGGCGATCGTTTTTCATGAAGCACAGCGAGTTCTCCCTTGAGGAAGAGCTGTTGGTAGTAACGCCGCCGCGGTTTGCCGCTGGAGGTCTTCTCGAGACTCCGAGGTTTCACGAATACCACGGATCGCACCGACAGGCCGTGCCCCTTGGAGATTGCACCCTGGACAGTCTTTACGGCCGAGGCCCAGAAATCATCTAAAGATTTCGACCCCGGGTCCTCGGGCTGAGCATCGGCAGGAAACCGGCGTTCATCCACCTCCGCTACGATAACAAGCTCTTCGGCACCGTTGATACGCTCCGAGATGGCCACGCAGGCCCCCAGGCGAACCGGTGCACCGGATTGCTGCACGGTGAGTTCGATGTCGCTCGGGTAGTGGTTACGTCCGGCGATGATAATCAGGTCCTTCAGGCGGCCGGTAATGTAAATCTCGCCATCCGCAACGAAACCCAAGTCCCCGGTGCGGAGAAAGGGCCCCTCGTTCGTGTCGGCGAGACGTCCCTCAAATGTGGCAGCCGATTCCTCCGGAAGTCCCCAGTAGCCGCTGGGAACACTGGGGCCTTGCACCCACAGTTCGCCAATCTGGTTGGGATTGGACCTGGTGAACGTGACGGGGTCTACAGAGATCACCTGGTGATCGGAGCCTGGACTTCCGCAACTTACGACACTGCGGCCGCCCGGTTCGTTGTCGGCCAGGACGCGGACGGTGTGTGTCTCCAAGTCCGTTGCGCTCAGTGTGAGCACCTTGGGAGGCTGGGATAGCGACTTCAGACCGGCCACGAACAGCACGGACTCGGCCATGCCATAGGTGGGCATGAAGGTCTCCGGTCGAAACCCGTACGGCCCGAATTTCTTGATGAAAAAATCCATCGTCTGCTGAAGGACCGGCTCCCCCCCATTTCCCGCTACGATCCAATGGCTCAGGTCGAGACCCTCGCAGTCTTGGGGTTTGATCCGCCGCGCCGAGTACTCGTAGCCGAAGTTCGGACAGGCGGTATTGGCGATCTTGTAGTGACTCATCGCGCGCAGCCACCGAACCGGTTTTAGGAGAAAATCCATAGGAGACATCAGTGTGGACTCGTACCCATAGTACGCCGGTCCCAGAACGTGTCCGACCAGGCACAGGTCGTGGTAGTGGGGCGCCCACACCATCGCTGGTTTCGTCGAATTCAGGCGCAGCATCTGACCCATCACGCGGATATTCGACACGGCGTTGGCATGGCTGACGGCGACCCCTTTGGGGTGACCCGTGGAGCCTGACGTGAACTGCAAGTAGGCAACTTCGTTCATCTCAGTCCGAGGCCCGGTCCAGTCGGTCGCAACACGGTCGGTTACCGCCCTCAAACAAACAGGCAACTCGGACCCCATCGCCGCAGCCATTGCTGCCAACTGCTGTACGGTCAAGACAGTCGAAGCACCGCAGGCTCTGGCGGTGTTTAGGATCCTACCAAGGGGGTTCTTGCTGCGGGGATTGGGCAGCGGGACAGGAACCGCCCGCGCTCCCGCGAGGAGGCAGCCGAAGAACGCCTTCACGAAGTCGAGCCCTGGCGGAAAGGCGAGCAGGACGCTCGAACCCGCGAGACCTTGTTCAACCAAGTCTTCCGCTACGCCGGCACTCTGGTGATAGAGTTCAGAGAAGGTCCACTCTGTTATCGGCCCGTCCAAATCGCCGTTACCCATAAACCGAAAGGCCAGGTCGTCAGCGTTTCTCGTGGCGCGTTCTTTCAAAAAGTCGATAATTGTCATTTTAATCAAAACAACCTCCTTACGATTTCCTTTCATGATAAATTGATAATGGTAACCTGTTGGGTATTTATAAACTCAGGTGCTCGGTTTTGTTTCTTCAAGTGAGCTACCATACCACGCAAGGGGGATGATGGGCAAGTCCCGAACCCGGCCTGATGGAAGCGGTCTGAGCGCAGCGGAGTGGTGAGCGAATGCGAAAGCGGCCATAGCGTTCAATTGGGTAGCGGTATGGCAACGGGGTGTCGTTGCCGGCATCCCGGGAGGTAGGCACGCTGTCGAAGCAGGGTGTCGCGAACAAAAGGGACGATGATCAGGAACCTTCGTGGCTGGTGGAACTATTTTGGCAATGCCGAAGTATCGGCGGGATTCAAATCCATCAACTATTGGAATGGCCGTCGTCTTCGATCCATCGTCTAGAAGCAGCGGCATGAAAAATTGTCCGCATCCGATTTAAAAAAAGAATATCGACCGGATATTCCGGAGAATCACAGTGTCATCATGACGTTGACCTCACACCCGACTGTTCAGTGATAATTACTGAAATCAATCACTTTCGGTTGAATAGCGGGTATCAATTATGATATGGATGTGCATCTATAGACATGATGAGGGAAATCGATAATGACTACCGATAATGAAAATATTCAAACCCCCGCATTTAAAAAATTCAGTTCGGAAGAGATCGAGGTGATAAAGGTTTCTACCTCTGTGAGAACGCTTAATCCAGGCGATGTCCTCATTCGTTCGGGAGAAGATAGAGATAAAATTTATATCATATTGAAAGGAAAGATAAGGATTATCCGGGGACAGGAAAATCAACAGAAAAACGCGACGACATTTGGTCAGGGAGATTGGATCGGCGAGATCCATTTTCCAAGAGAAGTTAAAAAAACGTCATTTGCCATTGCATCTGAAGCCTCGAAAGTGATCCTTGTCGATAGAGACGTCATCAACCGTTTGGATCAGAAAACCCAATTGGTTTTTTACAAACAACTGGAATATCTATCCAGTCAACGGATTAACCGATTCGAATCCATATTTGAAAATATAGAAAATAAAAACAAGCAACTCATGGACGATATTTTCGTCCAGCGATCCGGGATAAAAACGGATTTCCGCCGAATGGAAATGATCCGGAGTATCATAAACAAAGTCCCGCGGCTGCCGGCTTTTGCTGGTACGTTGGCAAATAAGCTTCTGGATGACAAAATATCTGCAAGTGACGTCGCGGAAGAAATCATGAAGGATCCTTCCCTGGTCGGTATTGTGTTAAAAACAATCAATTCTGCCTATTATGGATTTGAAAAAAAAATCTCCGATATGCGGTACGCAACTACTTTGCTCGGTCTGGACATGATGTATCAATTGGTCATCGCAGAGGGGATCAAACGTACAATGCCCAATACGCCGGCCTTTAAAGAGGTCCACACACGTTCTGTGATTATTTCACACCTTTCTTTCACACTTTCCAAGGAATCGCAGATCGGTGATCCAGCGGAAATGGCTACCATCGGACTCCTGCATGATGTCGGTCAAATCATCATTCATTTGCTGAAAGAAAAGAATCCAAGCTTTGATATGTATATTAATATGTTAGACAAATCGCAGATGGGTTCCCTTCTGTTAAAAACCTGGAATCTACCGGATGTCATATGGCAAAGTATTGAATATCAATTCTTTCCGGAATTTTCAATTCCGGAAAAGATTCCAGTAGAAGTAAGAAATAATGTCAGTATATTATATCTGACCCGTCTCTGTTATGAAATTTTTCGTGGCCAATCCCCCAATAAATTGCCGGTCACTTTTTTAAATGAATATCTGCAGTTAATGAATTGGGAAAATGATTGCTTGATCGACATCGCCGAGAAAAAACTTCTCCCGGCCTTGATGAAGAAAATTGGTACCTCCCCATCCGCCATAAGGCAGCTACTAAAAAGATACTCGCAATCAGGTTGAATTTTATTTCGTTTCCATATCCATTTCATTTCGTTTGTCGAAATGGTCATCCCATGATGTGCTGAACTGCGCCAAGCGACATGTCCTGGACGGTTACGGGTCTATCGTGGATCTGGATCTTGCTCCAGTTTTTCCCATTTGTTTCACTGCTTCACCAATTCCACGCGGCGATTCTTCTGTTTTCCATCCTCTGTATCGTTCGATGCAACAGGTGAAAGGGATGCCACACCATGAGCCTTCAAACGTTCCGGTGCGATCCTATATTTGCCTGTTAATGCCTTTGCCACCGCTTCCGCGCGGTCTTTCGACAACTTCATGTTGGAATCAAAGGAACCAACACTATCCGTGTGACCGACGACATACAACTTCAGTGCGGCATTGTTCTTCAGGAGCGTTGCAATTTCTGATATCGCTGCGTCGGATTCCGGTTTTATCTCCGACTTTCCGGTATCGAAGTAGATGCCGTATATCGAAACATGGCCTGTTGTGTTAATGTCGTTGCCCATTTTTTCCGCATTGGCAACGACCTCCTGTTCCATGATCCTTTTTTCCACGGTTGTCAGCCGGTACATATTATTGTAACTTCTGACCTCGACCCACGTCTCATTGCCGTCCTTTTGGAGTACGATGGTGGATGTTTTGTTAAAGTTGTCGTCGAAAACGACATGCCCATCGATTTTCTTTAAGGCGTCCTGGATATTCCTTCGAATTTTCAATTCTCCGGGTTCCACCTCGCCCTTGTTCAGCTTGTATTCAATGTAATACTTATGGCCTTCGACAATGACATATTTTTTTTCTTTGTCATTAAATCGATAACTATCGAAGTCGTTGTATTTATATGCGGAAATGTAGAAACCAGGCATCCTGGAAAGTAGCGGGTGATCCTTGCTTCCTTTTATGTCTCCCTCGCTCGCCATGGAGAAAGAAAAACAAGACAACACAAACGACAGGTTGAAGATTATTGCCATTCTCATTTTCATATTGTTCCTCCGGTTTGTTATCATATGATTCGGATCTGTTCCTGCGATTTCGAGTTGTGGCATTCGAACAACGACTTGCCAATGAGATTCGAGTACCCACGTTTTTCGTAGTACCGGATTCTGGCCGCCTTGTTCAGATACCGCATGATATGATTGTTATCGGCAAACCTGGTTTTTTGATTATTCCTGTTCTTCTGTTTCCAGACCGAAAAATTTGCCGAGATCGATATAACGCCAGATGCCGGTATTCGTATCTCTTTTTTCCAGATTGACCCGGGTCAGCTTGATGACCGATGGCAGGATCAGCAGCGCTCCGATGGTGGTGGCGGTCATGGTGATGCACATGAGCGCACCGAAAAAAATGACCGGTTTGAAACTGGAGATGGTCAGCACGGAAAAGCCGAGGATCAGGGCCAGGGAGGTATAGATGATGGCCTTGCCCGTTACCTGCAGGGTCTTCCGGATGGAATCGTCGACGTCATGACCTTTCTGGTGGATATGCCGGTAGGTATTGAGGAAATGGATGGTGTCGTCCACGCCGATGCCGATGGTGATGGAGGCGATGATGGAGGTGACCGTATCCAGGTTGATGCCGAGAAAACCCATGATGCCGAAGTTGAACAGGACCGCCGTTGTCATGGGAATGAGCGAGAGGATTCCGGCGCCGACCCGTTTGAACAGGAGGGTGACGATGATGGCGATGATCACCAGGGAGGACAGCAGGCTTTGCATCTGTCCGGAAATGATATACTGAACCATTTTGACGTTCATCACCGGAAAACCGGTGATCCGCGCCGTATAGGGCTTGGGTAGAGTTTTTTTGAGATATGCATCCAACTCTTTGAAAATACTTTTGATCACATTCGTTCCGATGGAATAGTTCTCTTTCTGACAGAAGCGCGCCAGGAGACTGCAGGTGCGGAAATCGGCGTCGACATAGGGTTCAAAATCATCGATGCGGCCGTCGGAATTGTTGTCGTCACCGGAATAGAGTTCCAGGTAGTCGATGATGTCCGAGGCGTTTTCCGGAACGCGGTAGTAATTGTAATCATCCTGGTTCATGGCGAAATGCATTGTTTTGATATAGTCCGAGAAGGCGTCGGTTCTGCCGATGTTCAGGTGACGATTTCCCGGAGCGGTCATCCAGGTGCGGATGGTTTCGAGGGTATTCAGGGCCTTCGGTGTTTTGGCGCCGTCTACTTCGCCCGTGTCGATCAGCAAATTGAATCCCCACCTGCCGCCGAACTTTTTTTCGATCTCCCGCGCGCTGGTACGGATGATGTCGTCTTCCTTGAAATACTGCATAAAGTCCGACTCCACATTCAGGCGTGACAAACCGACCAGGGAAACGATGATCAGCGCCAGCACCACCAGCAGGACTTTTTTATGGTGGCGGGTCGCGCCGATGGTCGACAGCTCGATGAGGCGATCGATGAGGGTGCTTTTCAATTCCTCCTTTTTTTTCAGCAGCAGTCGCGGTCGGCGGTGGGGCATGACGGCCAGGGCGGCGGGGATCAGGGAGCAGGAAATGATCAGGGCGAACAGCACACCGATACCGGAGAAAATTCCCCATTCCCGCATGGCGGTGAGCTGGCTGGTGGCCAGCGTGACAAAGGAGACGAAGGTCGTTATTGCGGCCAGCAGTACGGTGGTGGCGATATGCGCCATGGAGCGCTTCAGTCCGACCGTGCGTCCCATCAGGCCGATCATATCGAAATCGATGTAATATTGATTCAGCAAATGGATTCCGTAGGAACTGCCCACGGCGATCATCAGGGGCGGCAGGGAGACGCCCATGGCAGTGATTTTGACGCCGCAATACCCCATCAGGCCGAGAATCCAGAAGGTCGACATGCCGAGGGTGATGGATGGCAGTAGAATCCCCCGGATGGATCGGAAGTTGAAAAAGAAAATAACGAGGACCGCCAGCAGAGTGATGGGCAGGAATTTTCCCAGATCGCGGTGCAGATAATTGTTGAACCAGATATTGGATATCGGGGCCCCTTGGGGAACGATGGTCAGATCCGTATGACTTTGGATGAGTTCCAGCATTTCCCGGGAGATAGGGTCCTGGTCTTTGAGATTGATGAATTTGACGATCACGCCGAAATCGCTGATTTCCCCGGTCCGGGGATCGCGGGTATAAATCCCTTTTTCAAAGGCGGGATTGCGGCTTAACTTGTTGCGCAGGGCGTCGAAATCCGCCTTGCTGACCGGCAGGATGCGTTTCCCGTCGTCGTCCCTTGGAATCAGGTCATAGGTGTCGAGGGTGTCGTTTTTCCCGGTAATGTCCTTGGTTGTGAAGGGCGAAATGATTCTGTCGACCATCTCTCCCTGCTTCATTTCCGTTGAGGCGCGGACGGCCGCCTTCAATTTTTGAAGATCCGCCGTTTCCAGCAGCGTTTTGTCACCGGCAATTTTTTGAATTTTGCGTTTCAGCAGGCGGGCGAAGGGCGGGTCGTTCGCGAATTGCGCCAGCAGGTGTTTGGATTCCGATGCACCTTTCTCCGTTGCTTTTTCAAGGCGCTTCAGGCGGTTTTCCTCGCGGGTTTGGTCGTAGTCCTTGTACTCTTCGATATCGATCACCAGCGTATCCATCAACCGAAAGGCTTCCGGTGACCAGAGCCGCGGATGGGTTATACTCATGATGATGAAGCGGCCGTTGTCGCCGTAGATTGTTTTGCTTTCATTGTAGAACTGATACTCGCTGTCGTTTTGGGGCATGAACACTTCAACGGAATTGTCGAATCGCAGCCGCTTGAGGCCGCCGGACAGGATGACGGTGATGATGAGAAGGATCAGCAGAACAGATTTGGGCCATGCCAGAACCAAAGCGATATAGCGATTCATTTTTTTGTCCTTCGTTCATCGACGAGTTTCATGATGTAACCAGTCGGTCCGGCTTCCCGTGCTTTTATGGAACAGAGAGAACGACAGCGGATTTTCCGTGTTCGACAACATCTGACCGGCCAGGGCCGGAAAAAATTTCCGGCCCTGCGGGTTTCGAAATGTGCCATCGTCAAATGTTCCATGGAAGTGTCAGGCGATCACCATGAGGACGTCATCGGTGGCCACGTCCGTATCCTTGTTCACCCGGATTTCCTTGACCGTTCCATTCATGGGGCTCAGGATGTTGTTTTCCATTTTCATGGCCTCCATGACCGCCACCACCTGTCCCAGGGAAACGGTGTCGCCGACGCGCACCAGAATACTGAGCATCTTTCCGGGGATCTGGGCTTTAATGGTACCGGCGCCGGAAGCGGGTACTGCGGTTGTTTTGGGCGGCGCGGTCCGGACCGGCGCGGTAGCGGTCGGCGGAACGATGGGGGGAGGCGCAGCCGTATGCTGGAGCCTGGTCGGAGCGGCGACGGTCGGTTGAATTCGGGTCGGGGCCTTGGTATGGCCGGCGGTCTCGATGGTCACGTCATAGGGAATCCGGTTAACGGTTACCCGGGCCAGATTGCCCTGGACGGCGTTGATTTCCACATCAAAGGCTTGTTCGTTGATCGTAAAGGCATATCGGCTCATTTGATTGTCCTTGCTGGTTGAGAATGGATTCGGTCGAATGTTTGCAAACGGTCGGCCATGAGTTTGTTGCGGCCGAACTGGGCCCAGGCCGACGGACTTGAATTCCTTGGGGCGGATGACGGATTCGTGCTCCCGGGTTCGGACCGTCCTTTTTCCGATCCGCTGTACAGGTGCAAGGCCAAGGCGACGGCAGCCGCCACTTCCGGCGGAACCGACGGTCGGGCGGCCGGTTCCGGTTGCGGTGCCGGGATTACCGGCTCCGGGATCGACGTTTCGGTATCCGCCGTTGGGATGATCGGCATGGTGGGAGCGGGGCTGCTCCGATTTTCGATATGGCGGAAAACGACTCCCGACAACATCATGCCGAGCATCAGGATCCCCAGCACAATGAAGATACCGAAGAATCGAATGAACAAGGTGCCGATGGCGTATCCCCAAAAGGAGTCGTGGGGGCCGACAAAGACTTCGATCCGACCGTTTTTTTGACCGTCGGCATCCAGGGGGCCCCCATCCCGTACGGTAATGGTGAGCGTGTTGACCCTATCCGGCAGGCTGACATTTGTCGCTTCGGTGTCTTTCCAGGAGCCGGATTGCCTTGGGTTGCCGGCCCACAGATGGGTTGCGTTATTGAAGTAGACAGAGGCCAACACCAGGGTGGCTTCGGCAGCGGAAGCGTCAGGGAGGTCCAGGCTTACCCGGTAAAAACCGGAGCGGAAATCCTTCACATCCACAGCCGGCTCCTGTCCCGCTTCGAACTCCGCGGTTTGAATGGCGGCGATGCGACCGTTGAGGGCCTGGAAGCGGATCTGCACGCTCAGGCTTTTGCCTCTTGGAACCAATCGCGCAATCCAGTCGGAACCTTCCTGATTGAATTCGGGTTTCGGTTTTTCAAGATCCTCGCCGAAGGCCGCCCATGCCGAGGCAGCCGACAAGGTCATGGCCGTTGTCAGGAGAATCAGGAGCCAAGCATATTGAAATTTTTTTTGCATCGGGTCTCCTCTCTTATTGAAACATGGCGATGAACATACCGGCCGCCGCCGCCGAGCCGATGACTCCGGCAAGGTTGGGTCCCATGGCATGCATCAACAACCAGTTGGTCGGATCCGCCCGCAAGCCTTCCACATGGGAGACCCGGGCGGACATGGGCACGGCGGAAACACCGGCGGACCCGATGAGCGGATTGATTTTTTCCTTCAGGAACAGGTTCATGATATGCACTGTCAGAATCCCGCCGAAAGTACACACCACGAAATCGAGCAAACCGAATCCGAAGATCAGGAGCGGTTTCCAATTGAGAAACACTTCGGCCTGCATGGTGGCCCCTACGGAAACCCCCAGGAAAATGGTGACGATGTTCATCAGGGAGTTCTGGGCCGTATCCGTCAGGCGTTTGACCACCAGACATTCCCGCATGAAATTACCGAACAGGAACATGCCCATGAGCGGCGCCACCGCCGGAATGATCAGAACGATCAAAATGGTGGCGATCAAGGGGAAGATCAGCTTTTCCCGGGCAGAGACCGGCCGGAGCTGGTTCATGCGGATACGGCGTTGTTCCATGGTGGTCATCAGGCGCATGATGGGGGGCTGAATCAGGGGTACCATGGCCATGTAGGAATAGGCGGCCAGGGCGTTGGCCCCCAACAGATGGGGGGCGAGCTTGGTGGTCAGGTAAATGGTGGTGGGGCCGTCGGCCCCGCCGATGATGCCCACCGAGGCGGCTTCCTTCAGGGTGAAACCGAAGAACAGGGTGCCCACGTAAGTGATGAAGACACCCAGTTGGGCGCCGGCCCCGATGATCAGCGTTTTGGGATTGGCGATCAGGGGGCCGAAATCGGTCATGGCGCCCAGTCCGAGGAAAATCACGCAGGGGATGATCTCCCATTCCAAGCCGTATTTGTAAAATGCCCGGATCAGTTCCGGGGTGCCGTTTTCGCTGAATCCCATCAGGGGCACCAGGGGGAAGTTGACCAGAAAAATGCCGAATCCGATGGGGACCAGCAACAGGGGCTCGTATCCCTTGGCCACGGCCAGATACAGAAAGAAGAAGGCGATCATCAGCATCAAGACGTGCCCGCCGGTCAGGTGGGGAATCCCGGTCTGGGTGATCAGGATACTTTTAATCAGTTCAAACACATAATCCCATGACATGGTTGTCCATCGCTTTCGTTAAAGGGGTATATTGCCGTGTTTTTTAGGCGGATTGGTGTCCCGCTTGTTGCGCAGCATGCGCAGGGCCTTCACCAGTTTGGGCCGGGTGTCGGCCGGATCGATGACTTCGTCGATGTAACCCAGTTCCGCGGCTCGGTAAGGGTTGGAAAAGGCTTCCCGGTACCCGGCGATGCGGTTCTTGCGTTCGGCCTCGGGATCGGCGGCGGCCTGGATTTGCTCGCGGCTGATGATGTTGACCGCTCCTTCGGCGCCCATGACGGCGATTTCGGCCGTGGGATAGGCGATGTTGATATCGCCCCGAATGTGTTTGGAGCTCATGACGATATAGGCGCCGCCGTAAGCCTTGCGAGTGATGAGGGTGATGCGGGGTACGGTGGCTTCGCAAAAGGCATAGATCAGTTTGGCGCCGTGTTTGATGATGCCGCCGTGCTCCTGATGGGCGCCGGGCAGAAATCCCGGCACATCTTCATAAATGATCAGGGGGATATTGAAGGCGTCGCAGAAGCGCACGAAACGGGCGCCCTTGATGGAGGCGTCGATATCCAGGCTGCCCGCCATGACCGCCGGTTGGTTGGCGATGATCCCCACAGGGGCGCCTTCCAGGCGTCCGAAACCCACGACGATGTTCTTGGCCCAATGTTCCTGCACTTCAAAGAAATGCCCGTCGTCCAGGTTGGAGCGGATGATGATCCGCATGTCGTAGGGTTTGTTGGGATCCGGCGGAACCGCTTCCCGCAATTCTTCGTTCCGGCGCAGGGGGTCGTCCGTGCAGGAAATCCGGGGCGGATCTTCCTGGTTGTTCTGGGGCAGAAAGGACAAAAGCTCCCGGATCATGGCCAGACAGGCACGATCGTCCGGGGCCGCGAAATGGGCCACGCCGCTCTTGGCGTTGTGGGCCATGGCGCCGCCCAGATCCTCCTTGTTGACCACTTCCCGGGTGACGGCCTTGATCACCTCCGGACCGGTAATGAACATGTGGCTGGTTTTTTCCACCATGAAGACCCAGTCGGTAAGGGCCGGAGAATAGACCGCTCCTCCGGCCGACGGTCCCATGATGGCCGTGATCTGGGGAACCACCCCCGAGGCCATGACATTGAGCAGGAAGATGTCTCCATAGCCGGCCAGGCTGTTGACGCCTTCCTGAATGCGGGCGCCTCCCGAATCGCACAGGCCGATGATGGGCGCGCCCACCCGCATGGCCGTTTTCATTGCCTTGCAGATTTTTTCCGCATGGGCCAGGGACAACGAGCCACCGAATGAGGTAAAATCCTGAGCAAATACAAATACCTGTCTTCCATTAACAGCCCCCCAGCCGGTGACCACTCCGTCTCCGGGGATGCGGTTGTCGGCCATTCCGAAATCCGTGCAGCGGTGCACCTTGAAGCGGTCCAGTTCCGTGAAAGTATCCGGGTCCAGGAGCACATCCAGGCGCTCCCGGGCGGTGAGCTTGCCGCCCTCGTGTTGCTTGGCGATCCGTTCGGCGCCGCCGCCCGCCAGGGACGAACGGTTCCGGTTTTCCAGATCGCTTAACAGTTCCTTGTTATCCATACATGCATCCTCTCAACTGTTACAGTTGTCCACGACATTGAAAATTGTATTGCGGATGATTCGGCTACAACCCGCACGCGCGCATCATAATGCGGAGATATGGTTACTGGTCTGAATTAAAAATACGGATCGGCATGGCAGTCAACGGTCAAATGGGGAAGAGGTTCAATGGGTTGTACCGGGCGTCCGGGTAAATCCGTCCCGGCGTCGGCGCATCCGAATGGGGTTCGGGTGATCGTGCGCGTGATCGGAAAAGGGAATTTCCGCTTCAAGAATAGCATATTGCCATGTTGGAATAATCGTATCACGTGGTATTGTCCGGTCGCGATATTGATTCCGCTGCCTTGCCAAAGGTCGGCGACTTATCTACAGGGTATGGTGGTAAAAAGCAACTGCTTTTTTTAAGACCTTTTTTTTAAAAACGACGCCGGAGTTCATAGCCTTTTCCGTCTTTTGCGAAACCGAAGGCTTGTAAGGCGGATCCATAGGGACTTTCGAGGGCGGAGCAACCGTTGATGGTCGCGACGTGAATAAAACGGCGGGGATTGAATTCCCGATTCACCAGTGCCTTGTATACCGACAGATATTGCTGCAGGTGCGGGGAATCCGACGGCACCCGGATTTCCAGGTCCGATCCGTTTTTCCGGCAGATCATCACCGGGTCGGGACCGTGAAACACCAGAAAGGTGGCGGCCCGGCGTTCCGGCAGGAGGGATTTCAGGTCCCGGAGGGAAAGGCCGCAGGCGGAGGCCGGGTCCGTCGCGTTCATCCAGTAGATGGCATCCTTCGGCAGGGGGCGCTGCAGGATTCGCAAGGCCTCCGGGGAGAGAAACTGCAACCCGCCGATCCCTTCGAAGAAATACCCGGACAGGGCCTCGCCGGACAACTCCATCAAGCGCAGGGCTTGAAACACCTGGCGCCACTGCAACAGCGGTTGCTCGCGATTCAACAGTTCCCGGAACAGAATACCGTAACGCCTCAGGAGTTGCCGGACCCGATCCTTGCGGATTTCCATTCGGCTGATGTCATCGGCCGCCTCATTTTCTCCCCGGGACAGGACGAACCAGTTGCCTCCCAGGGGGCGGGCGGCTTTCCAGCGGTTGAATCGTCCCCTGCCGCCGGGAGCACGGCTTTGGGGCACGGGCTGGGGGGCGAAGCGGTTCAGGATACCGTTGCGGACGGCGGTGAAGCTGTCATTGCTGATCAGGCCACTCCAGGCCAGGTCCCACAATTTTTTCGTCGTCTGCTCCGTATTCATGCCGGCATGCCGCGCCACATCCAGCAACCCGTAACGTCCCGGCCCTTCCGGCATCCAACTCGGAAGGGGCGAAGCGTTTTCCATGGTTGGCGTCTCTTCCGCATCCGGTGAAACCAAAAAGAGATCCAGGTCCTCTTCAAAGGCGAAACCGACGTTGGCTTTTCCGCCGCCGAACCAGCATAACCCGTAGGATTGCATCAGGCTGTCCAGCCAGGCCGGATAATAGGGTTGCAGCCGGGAAGGCAGAATCCAGCTTTCCCAGTCCCCTGCGGCGGCGCAGAACCCGAACAATTGCTCCAGCCGGTTCTGCAGGTCGTCCAGGGTTTCACCCGGCGGCGTCAGACCCTGAAAGGCGGCCAGGAACAAAGGCAGGTTCCGGGCGGGAAGGGCTTTGAAGGCCGGTCGAACGGATTTGCGCAGCATGCGAAGCAGGATTTCCAGGTTCCGCTGATCGCAGATTTCCGGAGCGCCGGTCTGTTCCCGCAGCTGATCCAGAATGATTCGTCGATCTTCCAGTAGCCAGGTCGTTATCCGGTCCCGTTCTCCTTCCGCCAGGCCGAAGACGGTGCTCATTCGGTCGGGGGAAATGGGGCCGTAGTAGGAGAGCCACTGGGCAATCAGTTCCATTCGGGCGGCGGCACCGTTTCCCGGCGATTCTCCGTCCGGGTTTTCATCCTGATTTCGCTGAAACCGGTTTTCCGGAAGGGCTGTGGAGGAATTCCGGACATTCCCGGCTGTCTCCCAAAGGCCGACAACCGACGGTGAGGCGCCGGCCGAAGAAAACGCCTGCTCCAGGCGCGGCAGGTTTTCCAGGGCGGCGATGGCGGCAAGGGCGGCCCCCGGTAGCGTGATTCGCACCAGTTTGTGGACGATTTCAGCCAGCAGGCTGCGGGAGGAAATATCGTGATCCCGTTCCACGGCCGCCAGCAGGACCGGCCACTCCTCTTCCGGAATCAGGCCCCGCTCCCGAATCCAGTCCAGGAGTTCCGGCGCCGATGAAGGTGAATATCCGGGAGCGATCCGCTGCAGTTTGTGCTCCAGGGTATGGATCAAGGCGTCCGGAATGCGCGGACGCAAGTGGGCGGACATGGCCGCTTCCCGGATCAGGTCGTCGCTGAGGGATGATTTCAGCGAAAACTCCGGGGTGTCATCCTTATACATGTGGGTGTTGGTCTGCTGCCAGATCAGGCCGGCGGCAAACGGCGAGGCCATGGTGGTATAGGATTCGCTGACGGCGATGCGGCCTTCGGACAATTCATCCAACAGCATTTTCAGGTTGGGCAGATCGAATTCATCCTGGAGGCAGGTCCGCCAGGTTTCCAGCAGCAGCGGGAAATCCGTGGTTTTCATGACGGCGTCCAGCAGTTTTTTGGCCCGCAGCCGATTGAGCCACAGGGGCATCCGTTTGCGGAAGTTCATTTTGGGCAGGAGCAGAGCGCGTCCGGCGTTTTCCCGAAAACAGGAGCCGAACAAGCCGGTGGATTCCAGTTTCTCGCGCAGCAGGGACTCCACATTGCCGCTGTGGACCGTGCCGATCAGGGTTCGGGTGTCGAAATGATGGGGCAGCATGACCAGGACGGCGTCGTCGTCAGCGAAGATTTCCAGCCGATAGCCGTGACGGCGCTCCCAGGCCGCCGATAGGGCCACGGCAAAGGGCCGGTTGATGCGACCGCCCCAGAGGGTATGGAGGATCACCTGCTTTTTATCCGCCCGGTTCAGGGGATCGTCAAAATGCTCCATGAGCAGGTGATGACGGTGGGGCAGGGGCGCGCGGGTGATTTCCCGCTGGGCTTGTAGAAAAGCGATCAGGTCCCGGGCCGAGTGGGGGGCCATGAAATACTCGGTAATCAACCGGTTTTCGAAGTCATTGGAAAAGGGTTCGGCCTGGTCTTCGACGGATTCCAGGAAACGGCCGATTTTTTCCGAAAAGTGAAAATCCCGGCTGCGGCCTTCGGCGCGCCAGAAGGGGATGATTCCCGGCCGGCTTTCCGCGGGCACGACCTCCACATCGTTGGCGGTAATGCGCTGAATGCGCCAGGCCTGGGTGCCCAGTGCGAAGGTTTCGCCGACCTGCCGCTCCCAGACGAATTCCTCGTCCAGTTCGCCGATTTTGCTTTTTTCCGACTGCAGCCGCAGATCGAAATGGCCCCGGTCCGGTATCGTGCCGCCGGCCAGATAGACCAGCGCGAGGCTTCCGCTTTTGGCGGTGACCGTATGGTCCACTCGATCCATCAGGATCCGGGGCCGGAGCTCCCGTATGCGCGTGTCGGCATATCGGCCGGCCAGCATGTCCAGAACCAGATCGAAATTTCGGCGGGTCAGGGCGTGATAAGCGGCGTTGGTTCGGATGAAGGCGAACAGGGCGTCCATGTCCCATGTTTCCACCGCGCACATGGATAGAATCACCTGGGCCAATATATCCAGGGGGCATTCCGGCGGAGACACGGCTTCGATCTCCATGTCCGTTACACAACGGGCCATGACGGCGGCGTGCATGAAATCAAGACCATGGGTGGGGAACAGGATGCCCCGACTGGTCACCCCCACCCGGTGGCCGGAGCGGCCGATGCGCTGAATCGCGGATGAAATGGAAAGCGGGGTCTGGATCAGGACCACCTGGTCCAGGGAGCCGATATCGATACCGAGTTCGAGGGAGTTGGTGGCGACGATGGCGCGCAATTCACCATTTTTCAGCTTGTTTTCAACGGCGAGCCGGATTTCCTTGGAGAGCGAGCCGTGATGGGAATAGGCCAGGGGCTCCGGTTCATCTTCATTGATCAGGCGGGCGACTTTTTCCGCCAGTCGCCGGCTGTTGGTAAAGAACAGGGTAGAGCGGTTCCGGTGAATGATCTTTTTGAAATCGGTCGTCAGGGCCGGCCATACGGACTTGTCCAGCGGGTTGTCGGCCGTTTTTTCCGGAAATTGCACGGCCACTGTCAGCTGTTTGCGGTTTTCGGACCGGAGCATGGCAACCGGCCTGCGCACATAGACCGGGTCGGAAATACTTCCCTCCATCCGGTATCCGCCGATGAATTCGGCTACTTTGGGAAGCGGCCGCACGGTGGCGGAAAGGGCGATGCGTTGGAATTCACCGCAAAGGGGAACCAGTCGGTCCACGGCGGTCATGAGATGGATGCCGCGTTTATTGGATATGACAGCGTGAATTTCATCCAGAATGACGTTTTTGATGCCGGTCATCAGACGGCGTCCCTGCTGGGAGCTGACGAGAATATTCAGACTTTCCGGCGTGGTGATCAGAATTTCCGGTGGGTGTCGCAGCATGCGTCTGCGTTCATCCTGGGGCGTATCGCCGCTTCTTGCGAGCACCCGGATGGGAGGGAGTGACTGACCGACCCCATGAAAACAGTGATGCAACTGGGCCAGTGGTTGCAGGAGGTTTTTGCGGACGTCGTTGTTCAGGGCTTTCAACGGTGAAATATACAACACGCGAACCATGTCACCGGACCACTTCCGGGTGATGAGCTGGTTGAGCGCCCATAAAAAAGCAGTCAGGGTTTTGCCGCTGCCGGTGGGGGCCGTCACCAGCACGTGGTTACCGGCGGCGATTTCCGGCCAGGCCTTGACCTGGATGTCGCTGGGGGATCCCAACGTTTTGCCGAACCATTGGGCCACCAGGGGATGAAACAGGGAGAGCGGGGATGACGTTTCCATGGCACAACGGGAATTAGCACAGGCAGCGGATCAATTCAAGCAGGGGAAGGAAAGGCGGCAGGATCGTCCGGCGTCGTTTACCGGGTCGACTTCTGACGATTTACCGCCGGCCTGTCGTCATGGGAGTTACGACGCGTCCAGAATTTGCCGCAATTTTTGGGAAAGCTTGTCGACGGTGAAGGGTTTTTGAATAAAACCGTTGCACCCTTTCGAAAGAATACTGGTTGCCATTCCGTCAACGCTGTAGCCGCTGGAGAGCAGGACCTTTACATTTGGATTGAGCTGCCTGAGACGATCATAGGTCTCGCTGCCGTTCATGTCCGGCATGATCATGTCGAGGATGACAATGTCGATTTTCTCCAGGTTCTGTCGATAGATATTGAGAGCCTCGAAGCCGTTTTTCGCCACAAGGGGTTGATAGCCCATCCTTTCGAGGATTCGTCGGGTCACATCGATGTTGATGTCTTCATCATCCACCAGCAGGACGGTTTCGTTTCCTTTGGTGTGGAGATGATCGTACGGACGGCGGTCGGGTGCCGGCGTTTTTTCAGATGCCGGCAGGAAAATAGCGAACGTGGACCCGATGCCGATTTTGCTATCGACCGTGATGATGCCCTTGTGGTTCTGAATGATTCCGTAAGCCGAGGCAAGACCCAGCCCGGTTCCCCTGCCGATTTCCTTGGTGGTGAAGAAAGGCTCGAAGATTCTTTCCAGTATCCGGTCATCCATCCCGATTCCGGTGTCGGTGACCGCTATTTTCACGTACGGTCCGGGTTTGATGGCGTAGGGCGCGGTGAAGGCGCTGTCGAGAACCACATTCCGGCTGTTGATATACAGGCTGCCCCCGGAAGGCATCGCCTGCCATGCATTTACATAGAGATTCAACAATACCTGCTCGATCTGGCCCCGATCCACCTCCACGGTCCAGATGGCGGTTTCCAATTGCGGGATAAACCGGATGTCTTTTTGGGTGCGACCGAAGGTTTCGTAACTTTTCAGAACCAGCCGGTTCAAATCCGTCGGCAGCACGTCGTATTTGCCGCCGCGGGCAAATCCCAACAGCTTCATGGTCAGCTGACTGGCGTCTTTGACGCAGGTGATGATGTCCTCGATTCGTTGATAGGCTTCCGATGAGTGTCCCGTATCCATCAGGGCCAGGGAGGCATTGCCTTGAATTGCCATTAATATGTTGTTGAAATCATGTGCAATTCCGCCTGCCAAGGTGCCGATCGCCTCCATTTTGGCGGCTTGTCGCAGTTGGGCCTCCAGATTCTTCTGCTCGGTGATGTCGATCAAATAGCCTTTAAACTGAACCAGATCGCCCTGTTCATCGAAGGTTCCGACGACATTTTCCATCACATATATCTGTTCGCCGTTCAGACGCTTCATGGATAGTTCATTATGCAGCAGCTTTTTTTCCGTTTTCAATTGTTCGATAAAGACGTTGCGATCCACAGGGGATCCATAGAGTCGCTGCATATCCGTATTCATGGCTTCTGTTTTGGAAGAAAAGCCGAACATTTTAACAAACGCCGGATTGCAGTCGATGAGGGTGCCTTCCGGTGTCGAAATGTAATCCCCGGATAATGCATCTTCAAAATAGGCCCGATATAGGTGTTCCCGTTGCCGCAATGCCATTCCGGCTTCTATGCGTTCGGTGATGTCCGTGGCCGTATGGATGATATTGACGATACGGCCGGCCGAATCATCAACGGGGGTGCATGAAACCAGATAAACGCCGCCCAGTGCTTCAACCTCCATTTCCGCGGTCTCGAATCGACCGGATTCCAGCAGGGACGTCATGGGGCAATGGACCGGCGGCGTTTCGGAGCCGTGAAAGACCTGATGGCATTTCTGATGGCGCAATTCCTTTTCTGGCATTCCCAAGGCGCTGATGGCGGCGGCGTTGGCGGCAAGGATCCGATATTGCGGATCCAGAATCAGCATTGCGTGGCCGACGGCCTGGAAGATATTCTGCCAGTCGATGACGGGCGCTTGCGGTTCGTTGGAGGGGGGATTGGAATAATGCATGCCAGCCGATTCTTTTACCAGTTTTCCGCTAACAGTTCAAAGAAGCCCGCCGGTTTGACACAGGCGGGGCATTTGTCCGGTGCCTGCATTCCTTCGTAAAGATAGCCGCAATTTCGACAGCGCCAGACTCTTTTTTGTTCCCGCTTGAATATTCTTCCGGTGCGGATGTTTTCAGCGAGTTGCCGGAAACTTTTTTCATGATGCCGTTCCGCAATGGAGATGGCCTCCCACAATTCAGCCGCCCGATCGAACCCTTCCGTACGCGCAATCGCCGCAAACTCGGGATACAGTTCCGAGCCGACATGATACTCCAGATCCGCGGACGACATCAGGTTGTCCCGGGTTTCCCGAATGACGCCGGTGGGAAAACGGGCGGTGATTTCAAGCTCGCCGCCGTTGAAGAATTTAAAAAAACGCAGGGCGTGCTCAAACTCCTGTTCGGCGGTCTCCCGAAAAATATGGGCGATCTGAATATATCCGTCTTTTTCCGCCTGGTCGGCGAAAAAGCGATAGCGCATATTGGCTTGCGATTCAAAGGCAAACGAAATTAACACCTTTTGGGCTGTCCGGCTTTCCTTGAATGTTGTCAATGAATCCTCCGAATCGTCACGCGGTTGCTTATTCCACGATTTCGATGGCGTCGGCGCCGCATTCCCGGGCGGCCCGGCGCACCACGTCTTCATATTTTTCCGGAATGGCATCGAATTTAACGATGGATTTCAGTTCGTCCTCATCATATTCGAAAACGTCGGGGCAAAGAATGTTGCAATTCCGGTCTCCCATGCACTGTTTGGTCACAATCGCTTTCATATTTCCTCCTTAATTTTCTGGTTCAGAGAGTGTTGGTCACGGGGTGATGACGATGGTGCATCCGCGACCGGATTACGCGTTGGGAGGGCTTTGAGGCGGTTTCCAAAGCCTTTCCCCTCGTAACATTTGCCATTCGGATTCCGCTTTTTTCCGTATGATAACCGAATCGGGTAGGGGTTTGTCAAGCAGCATCTTCCAGTTTTCTTTCGTGATTCCACCTATATGCTCCACCGGCCAGGCCGGTTGCCGACCGAAAAAGATGCATACGTATCCGCCATCGCGCGTATAGGCGATCCCACCGGGCGGAATCGACGGAACCGGCTTTTCCGCTCCCAGATCCAGTCCGATGGGCCCATACAGTTCCCGACCCCACTGGACCAGTTTTACATGATACGGCATATGGGCGGCAAAACGTTCGGCGATCCTGTTTTCGAACAAATCGGCATCCAAGGAAAAAAAGCCGAAATCCAGTTCAATGGCAACCATTTTCGAATCTCCTTTTGTTAGGACAACCGTTCCGTCACTCCAAAGTCTATATCAGCTTCGTGGCAATCCGGCAACTTTCCTGGGGCGTATTCCAGGTCGGATTGTCGAAAGGACCGTTTCCGGACCAGGATTTCGCCGGGTTGGATTGTGCGGTCGGTCGTCGCACGATTTTCCGTGCAAAAAACCCTGTGCAAAAATCATTTGATGGATTATAGGAAATTGATATCATAAATGATCGCCATTTCCCGGATCCATAACATAAGGCCACGGACCATGATGAACGAACGCCCATCGAAGTCACATCTACCGAGCGGATTGCAACTTCAGGATATCATCAATTTCCTACCGGACGCCACGTTTGTCATCGACAGGCAGCGGCGCGTGATTGTCTGGAATCACGCCATGGAGGAATTGACCGGAATTTCCTCAGACGAAATCCTGGGCAGAGGCGACTATGAATATGCGCTGCCGTTTTACAAATGCAGAAGGCCACTTCTCATCGATCTGGTCGGTGAGTCCGACGAGACGATTCGCCGGCATTATCCGGATTTTTCTAGATCCCGCGACAGCATCATTGCCGAAGCATACGTACATGTAATGGGGGAAGGCGGTGCCTATTTATGGGCCATAGCCAAGCCGCTTTACGATTCCGAACACAACATCATCGGCGCCATCGAATCCCTGCGGGATATTACGGATCGGAAGCAGGCGGACGAAACCATCCGCCTGCAAAAACAGGAGATGGAGGTCAT
Organism: Desulfobacterales bacterium; assembly: GCA_041740615.1. Classification (GTDB taxonomy): domain Bacteria; phylum Desulfobacterota; class Desulfobacteria; order Desulfobacterales; family SURF-7; genus DYJD01. Next base: position 138,302 of record JBGSLR010000049.1, on the reverse strand, counting down.
CAACCAGGAATTGGCCGCCGCCATTCAAAAGCTTCGGGTGGCCAATGCGGAATACCGGGAGACCAATGAGCGGTTGGAAGCGGCCCAGCGGGATTATATCGCGGCCAATGAGCGTCTGCGGGATTCGGAAGAGAAGTTTGCCACGGTTTTTCGACTGAGCCCCGTGGTTCTGGCCCTGTCAACGGTCGCCGAAGGCCTCTATGTGGAGGTGAGCGATTTTTTTTACACGGTATCGGGTTATACCCGGGAAGAGGTGATCGGCCGTACTTCTTTCGACCTGAACCTTTGGGTGAATCCGGAAGATCGCAGCCGCGTATTGACCAAACTGACTCAGGACGGCCGTGTCATTAACGAAGAAATCCTGTTCCGCGATAAATGGGGGGAAATTCACACCATGTATTTTTCCGCCGAATTTATCACCATTCATAACGAGGCCTATTTGTTGAGTCTGAATGTGGATATCACGGACCGCAAACAGGCCCAGGAAATGATTCGGCAGCAGAAGGAGGCACTGGAAGAAGGCAACCGTCAGCTCAACAGCACCATTCAGCAATTGGAGGAGGCCAATTTCCAATTGACGGTCGCCCAGCAGGAACTGGTATCCGCCAATGAAAAATTGAGATATTCGGAGGAGAAATTCTCCAAGGCGTTTCACCTGGGTCCCATCATCAACACACTTTCCACCGTTTCGGATGGAAGCTATGTGGAGGTGAGCGACTACTTCCTTGCCATGACGGGGTACACCCGCGAGGAAGTCATCGGGAAAACGTCCTTTGAACTCAATATTTGGGCGCGACCGGAGGATCGCACGGATGTCGTCCGTACCCTTACCGAGACGGGCGTGGTTCGCGACCGGGAAATTTCCTTCCGTTCCAGGGACGGCAATGTCCATGACATGCTGTTTTCCGCCGAAATCATAACCATCGACAAGATTCCGCACATCGTCAGCGTGGCCATCGACGTTTCGGAACGGAAGCGGGCCGAGGAGGAAAAAGACAAGCTGGAAAAACAATTGCACCAGGCCCAGAAAATGGAATCCATCGGCAGGCTTGCGGGGGGCATCGCTCATGATTTCAACAATATGTTGACTGCCATTATGGGGAATACCCACATGCTCATGATGAACATGGAAGCCGGAAGCTCCCAGCACGCAAAGCTCGGCGTCGTGATGAAGGCTGCGGAAAGCGCCGCCGGTCTCACCAAACAATTGCTCGCCTTCTCGCGTCGTCAGATCATCGAGCCCAGAGTGATCCATCTGAATCTGATCGTCAAGCAAATGGCCAACATGCTGGATACGATGATCGGGGAAGATGTGCAGCTGAAAACGGTTCTCCATGCCGCCACCGGGAAAATCAAAGCGGATCCGGGTCAGATCGAACAAATTATCATCAACCTGGCGGTCAACGCCCGCGACGCAATGCCTGACGGCGGCAAACTCATTCTGGAGACCGCCGAGGTCTTCCTGGATGAATATTATTGCCGCAATCATCCGTATATCCGTCCGGGAGACTACATCTTACTGGCGATCAGCGACACCGGAACGGGCATGACCGAGGAGTTGAAAAAAAATCTGTTCGAACCGTTTTTTACCACAAAACCGAAGGGCAAAGGGACCGGATTGGGACTGGCGACAGTCTACGGTGCCGTCAAACAGAATAACGGCTGTATCGAAGTTTATTCCGTACCGAACAAGGGGACGAGTTTCAAGATTTACTTCCCGGCTGCAGGGAAGGAAGGAACTGTTTCGACAGCGGAAAGACAAATGGAGGAGCTCCAGAAAGGGCGCGAGACCATCCTGCTGGTGGAAGACGACGCGCTGGTCCGGGACTTCGCTCTCGATGCCCTCAACGATCTGGGATACCATGTTCTTCAGGCGAACAGCGGAGAAGATGCCATGTCGGTTTCAGCCGCCTATAAGGGTCATATCGATTTGCTGTTGACCGATGTCATTCTGACGGGAATCAACGGCAGGGTTCTGGCGGACAATCTCAAGGAGAGCAGGCCCGCAACAAAAGTTCTGTTCACCTCCGGCTATACCGGAAATCTGATAACCCATCACGGGGTGCTCGAAGTGGGGATCGACTTCATCGAAAAACCCTATTCGATCTATTCCCTGTCTCGAAAAATTCGCACCGTTTTAGAAAAAGGGTGAGCTTGATGCATCACCCGCGGGCCACGCTGTTTTCTCATCAGGGCGGATCGTTCCAAAACCGGATGCGCCTGGAAGATAGATAGGCTTCACCGTTTTTTTCGGAGTGTTTGTATATCCACGCTGCGGAGATTCGTGTTGGATGTCGTCCATGTCGGGGTAATCCCGGGCCAGACCGTTTCCGCCGAAGGCTTTGGGCATTTGCAGCAGATGCAGATCCATTTCACGGGATTTCCGAAATACTTCCCACAATACGGAATCATCGGCGATGACTTCTTCGGGTTCCTTCAGACGATCCAGCTCCATTCCCGCTGGCCGCAAGACCTCCATGCCGAATTTTGAAATTTCCCGCAGCATGGCGTTGGATTCTTTGGTAACATTCAGGTCGATATCATGATGGTTCATTGCTACGGCTCCTGGGGATTGATGGAATCAGACATTCCCGTTTCCAATGTCAAAAGTCATTTCTACTTCATATCCCATTTCAGGAAGGCATAGGGCATAAACTCCAGGAAATCCCCTTCGGCGACGACTTTTCCGCCGATCATGGAATTGTCTCCCCTGGTGTACATGGCGCCCAGCATTCTGACGACTTCCACTTCACCCCAGGGGTCGGCGGCGGATGGTTGAAAAGTGATTTCCGCCTTGCCGAACAGCACTTCTTTGGGTCGAAAAATCGTTTCCTGCCGGATCAGGCGGGGCGGATAATCGAATCCACCCCCTTCCGGAGCCGGGAAATATTTGAAATTATAGGCCACGGCCTTCATGGAATGATCCGGCCGGAAATCCAACTGCGTGGCCAGCTCACGGGCTTCCGGGACGTTCAATTCGTCGGTCAAAACGGCATGGACTTCCATCAACCGGACGCCGTGACGTTCTGTCCAGCCGTTGACGGCGTTGCCTTTCCGGCTGAAATGAATGTCGGCCATTTTTTTGGGAAAGCCGAACATCTCGCGCCCGCCGGCCATGGCCATGTCGTTGGTGACCGGCATGGACAGACAATAACTCCCTTCTTCTTCTTTGAAGCGCGCGCGCAGGAACAGAGCGCTTTCGCGATAGGTTACGTCGAAATTCGTGCTGGGATAGTACGCCACAAACGCCATGGCGATCGGCTTCGCCGCCGGCTGTAAGGGAGCCGGAATTAATTTCGCAGCGATTTCAGGTCTGGTCTCCCAAAACACGGTCAGCATTTCCGCATTGTAGAAATCCGCCGAGGGTTTGATGTTGGCCATGATTTCCGGAAGGCTTTTGACAAATCCCATATGTTCCTCCTTGATGAATTGACAGGTTGATTCACTTGGATTTCGCAACCCCTTTACCGGGATTTCCGGTTCCGGGGGGAAGACGCCTTCCTATGGCGTTCCCTCCTTGAACCAGGAAGGATGCGACCATATATATACCTCCCCGAATGTTCGATACATGTCGATGTTGAGACCTTGTATTCTGGCATTGGCGCCGATGACCATCATGGGATACCACAACCAGATGTCTTCATAATTGTCATACAGCACTTTCTCCAGCTTCTGATAAATCTGCTTTCGTTTTCGTTCATTCACTTCCTGGCGACCCTCCAGGATCAATGCGACGGCCGTTTGATTGTGATTGCGTCCATAGTTCAAGACACCATCGGACATATACAAAGCGGACGAGATATGATCGGGTTCGAAGATCCATTGATAGAGACCGCCGGCCATGTCATACTCCTTTTTCATGAAGGGCTCCGCCATGGCGGCGATGCCCAGCAGTTTGCAGTCCCATTTGATGCCCACCTTTTCCAGCATGGCCATGATGGCCTTGGCGAAAGCCTGTGAAACCGGTTCATTGGCCGTAAATCCGGTAAGGGTCAACCCGTCGGCATAACCGGCCTCGGCCAGAAGTCGTTTGGATAACTCCGGGTCGAATGCGACCGGTTTCAGGTCCGGGTTATGGGTCCAATGATTGTCCGGGAAAATGCAACTGGCTTCCCGTCCCAGCCCGTTCTGGGTGCCCATGATGAGCGCTTTGCGGTCAATGGCATGGGAGATGGCCTTTCGCACACGGATATCCCGTAGGGGGCCATTCGATTGGTTCAGCATGAGCCAGACCAGCCAGTTCAACGGCGCGATACCGCCACGGAGTTTGGGATCGTTTTCCACGAGTTTGTACTGGAATGGATTGATCAATGTCGAGTCAAGCTTGCCGGCTTTCAGGCTGGCCAGGCGAACCGACGGATCGGGGATCACCGACACGTTGACGCCGTCGTAGTAGGGCATGTCCGGCCGGCCGATACTGTTTCCGAACCACCAGTTCGGATTTCGTTTGAGCCGGATATAGTTGCCGGGGCTGCTTTTTTCGAACATATACTGCCCGCTGCCCACGGGATAGGCGTCCAGGGGCTTGGCGGCCTTTGTCTGGACTTCCAGGTCACGGATTCGTTGTTCCCCATCCGTCAGTGCCTGTCGTGCTTCATCCGCTGCCTTGCGCCTTCGGACTTTCTCCGCGACGTCGTCTTCCGGCGTTTTCTCCCAGGTCTTCAGCGTTTTTTCCACTTGGCGCCTCAGACCACCGATGCGGCGTTTGAGTCGCTGGAGATCGGCCAGCGCACGGTCGGATTTCAATGCGTCGGGAGAGATCATGTATCCCGGCACGCTGGCCATGGTTCCCAGAAAGGCGCCCCAGGGACGCTTGAAATGCCATTTCACCGTATGGGTATCCACGACCTCGACGGATTCCAGCGGTTCCAACCAGCTGCGGGACCAGGCGCCGTTGGCTTTATCCAGAATCCACTCCATCTGATATTGGAGGCCTTCCGCCGTGAACTCGGCGCCGTCGTGAAAGCGGACGCCTTTTCGAAGCTTCATGAGCACGGTTCGATCATCCAGATACGTCCAGGATTCGGCCAGCCAGGGGTTGACCGGTTTATACGCCGCGTCGTTGGTGACCAGCTTTTCATAGATGTAGCTCAAGGTCACCCAATCCATGACCGGAAAATGGTTGGGATTCATCACACCGACATAAAAGGGTGCGGCAGCGCGGAAGGTTCCACCGCGGACCGGTGCTGTCGGCCAATAGCGCTCCCCCCATTCCATCCAGCCGGGTTTCGCGTTTTCAAGCTCTTGTGCGCCCGCTGCCGCAAAGGAAAGGACAACCGCGGTCAGTAAGGCAAGCGTGAACAGGATCAGGCGTTTGTGTCGGTTGCGATCGCATTTCATACGGTTCTCCTTTTCACGGGGAATTCCCTTGTTTTTCACTGCCGGCCTCAGTCCACCAGGTGGCAGGCCACCTGATGATCGCCATCCGAGACACCTCGCATGGCCGGCCTTTCCGTTCGGCAGCGCTCTTCTACCCGAGGGCAACGGGGGTGGAACTTGCATCCGGACGGCGGATTCAACGGTCCGGGTACTTCTCCCTCGATCACCAGATGCTCGCGGTTGCTTTCCAGAACCGGGTCGGGAATCGGGACCGCAGACAGCAGGGCGTGGGTATAGGGGTGCAGGGGACGCCGGTAGATCGTGTGCCGGTCCGCGATTTCCACAATATTGCCCAGATACATCACGGCCACATGATCGCTGATGTGACGAACCACCGAAAGATCATGAGCAATGAACAGGTACGTCAGGTGGAACCGCTCTTGAAGGCCTTCCAACAGGTTGATGATCTGGGCCTGGATGGATACGTCCAAGGCCGAGACCGGTTCATCACATACAATGAGGTGGGGCCTGAGCGACAAGGCCCGGGCGATTCCGATACGTTGGCGCTGTCCCCCGCTGAATTCGTGGGGGTATCGCTCGCCCATTCCTGGATGGAGACCGACAATTTCCAACAGATGATCGGTCTCGTCCCGGTATTCCCCTTTGTTCGTTGTCGAGCCGTGAATGCGTAACGGTTCGCCGATAATATCCCGGGCCGTCATCCGCGGGTCGAGGGAACCCATGGGGTCCTGGAAGACGATTTGCATCCGGCGGCGGAGCCGTCTGAGTTGACTGTTGTCGCACCGGGAAATGTCTTCACCGGAAAAGAGGACTTCCCCGGCTGTTGGTTTTTCCAGTCGGAGCACGGCCCGGCCGGTGGTGGTTTTTCCGCAGCCGCTTTCGCCCACCAATCCCAGTGTCTTGCCTTCTTCGATCCGAAAGCTCACACCGTCGACGGCCTTGACCTCGGCGATTTTCTTTTTCAGAACCGCGCCTTGATAGACCGGGTAGTACACCGCAAGATCCGTAACTTTCAGCAGCATGGGGGAGCCTCCCTGACCGGATTCCAACAGGCGACTTCATGGCCATCGGAAGCCTTTTCCAATGCCGGCCGATGGATTTCACAGACCGGGATTCGATTCCGGCAACGGGGATGAAAGGCGCATCCCGAAGGGGGATGCAGCAGATCCGGCGGTTGCCCTGGGATGGGCCTCAATTTTCGTTTTACGTCCTGATCCAGGCGGGGTATCGAGGCCATCAGGCCAACGGTATACGGGTGTCGTGGATCGGCATAGAGTGCCCGCACTGTCGCTTTTTCCACGATTCGTCCCGCGTACATGACATTTACCCGGTCCGCATAGCGGGCCACAATCCCCAGGTTGTGAGTAATGAGGATCAAGGCCGTTCCCGCGTCACGGGTCAGTTGTTTCATCAATTCCAACAGCTGGGCCTGAATGGTGACATCCAAGGCGGTAGTGGGCTCGTCGGCGATAATCAGCCGTGGTGTACAGGCCAGCGCCATGGCGATCATGGCCCGTTGCCGCATCCCGCCGCTGAACTGATGGGGATAGGATTGCAGGCGTTTACCGGCTTCGGGTATGCGGACGCGACGGAGCAGATCGGCGCAGATTGTCCAGGCCTTGTTTCGTGTCATATTTCGATGAATCTCAAGAGGCTCAGCGACCTGGCGGCCGATGGTCATGACCGGGTTGAACGACGTCATGGGTTCCTGGAAAATCATGGCCATGCGGTTCCCCCGGATGTGGCGGATTTCTTCGTCGCCGAGTTTCAGCAGATCGCGCCCCTCGAAAACAATTTCGCCGTTCACGATTTTTCCCGGCGGATTGGGAATCAGGCGCATCAAGGACATGGCGCTCACGCTTTTGCCACATCCGCTTTCTCCCACCAGTCCCAGGGTCTCGCCGGCATCCAGATCGAAGGAAACATCCTCCACGGCCCGAATCAGGCCTTCCTTGGTCGAAAAATGCGTACTCAGATTTCGCACTTCCAGTAATCCCGCCATATTTTACCGCCTTACACGATCTTTTGAGCCTCTCCGCGAAGTCGCGGATCGAGGGCGTCTCTCAAGCCGTCGCCTAAAAAATTGAACGCCAGAACCGCCAGCGTGATCATCAGTCCGGGAACGATGGAGAACAAGGGTACGATTTCCAGGTAGGAATATCCCACCCGCAGGGCTTCCCCCCAACTGGGCGTGGGCGGCTGGACCCCCAAGCCCAGGAAAGCGGCGGCGCTTTCCAGCATGATGGCGCCGCCGACGGTGATGGAAGCCGCCACAATGATCGGCGCCATGGCATTGGGCAGCAGGTGTCGGAACATGATGCGCCATCCCGATGCACCGGCGGCATGGGCGGCTTCCACAAACGGAAGTTGTCGCAGACTCAACACCTGTCCGCGGGTGATCCGGGCAAAACCGGTCCATCCCAATGCAGCGATGGCGATGATGATGTTGTGAACCCCCGGACCCAGGGCGGCGGCCAGGACCAGTAAAAAAATGAGGCCGGGAATGCACATGAACGTATCGGTGATGCGCATGGTCAGCATGTCGATGGCCCCTCCTTTATAGCCGGCCACCAGACCGATGAAGATACCGATCAAGGCCGAGAAAACCGTCGACGACAGCCCCACGAACAGGGATACCCGGGCGCCGAACAGCACCCGGGAGAGCAGATCGCGTCCGACATCATCCGTGCCCAGCAAATGTCGCCGGCTGGGTGATTCCAACACATGATACAGATCCTGTTCATTGGGATCGTGGGGCGCCAGCCAGGGGGCGAATAGCGCCATTACCGTCAGCAATAGAATGATCAGGATTCCCATGCAGGCCGTTTTATGGTGCAGGATCGCATACAGGATCGGCCGGATGCCGGTCCGCAGGGATCTTCTCGGCTCCCGTCTTCCGGTTTCGAATTCCGGTGGCGCGGGTTCCTTCTCGGAATCACCGGCTTGCCGGATGTCGCTGGAGACTGTTTCTTCGTCCATGGTCATGGGGTGATTCCCTCTTTCCCGAATTCATACCTGTTGCTGGTCAAACCGTCGATGCGTCGGTTCGGCGGGGTCCTCGAATTCTTCATTGCAGGCTGATCCGCGGATCCAGATAGCCATACAGCAAATCCACGATCAGATTGACGATCAGCACATTCATGGCCACCAGTACCAACGTGGCCTGGATGACCGGAAAATCCCTTGCGAATACGGCATCCACGCCCATGCGCCCCAAGCCGGGGATGGCGAAGATATATTCAACCAGGAATGACCCGCCGACAACATAGCTCCAGGCAAGGCCTACCACCGTAACCACCGGTATCATGGCGGGTTTGGCGGCATGGGTGATCAGGATGGCTTTTTCCGAAAGCCCCTTGGCTCTTGCGGTTCGAATAAAATCCTGTCCCATCACTTCCAGAAGACAGGAGCGGACGTAGCGTGCAAAAAGACCCGCGCCGTGGGTCCCCATCACGAAGGTCGGCATGACCACGGACAGCAGATTCTGCAGGGGGCTTTCCGAGAACGGCACGAATCCGGCGGGCGGGAGCAGGTGAAGTACCACGGAAAACAGGTAGATCAGGACAATGCCCTCCCAGAAAACCGGTATGGAAACACCGACGATGGAAGTCGTCGTCAGGACCGCATCCAGCCATGTATTGCGACGCAAAGCGGCGAAGATACCCAACGGAAACCCGATCAGGAAAGACCAGATCACGGAACCGGCAAACAACTCCAGGGTTACCGGCAGGCGGTTGAAAAACATTTCGAAAACCGTCTCGCCACTTCCAATGGATACGCCCCATTCGCCGGTGATAAAATCCCGGAGCCAGATGCCGTATTGAACATACAGGGGTTTATCCAGGCCGAAGCGGGCGCGGAGATCTTGAATGACCTGTTTGTCCGCCAGATCCGTATTGATCATCGCCGCCGCCTGGATGGGATCGCCGGGAAGCAATCTGGCCAGAGCGAAAATCAGGATCGAAACCAGGAACAAAATGAATCCGGTGTACACAAGCCTGCCGGTGATATAGCGTTTCATGGTTCACTCCCAGGTATCTTCGTCGCTGCCCGTTCAAGGAAACACTCTCGCCTTTCATGCCGGCAGCTTTTATGGAGCGCATGCATTTTGTAGCGGGTGTCGGACCCGTATCCGGTCTTTTCGTCGTTAAAAAAAAGTGTCCACTTTCTCCAAAAGCAGCCTGGCCTTCTGCTTTGCCAGGGCATTGGCGAAATTTCGTTCCACGAGGAGATCGTCGGGAGCGGCCAGCACTTTTTCCAGGGTGTTGACAAACAGTTCCCGGTCCTTGATCTGCACCGCATAATATCGACTGTACAACACCTTCCACATCAGGAATTTTCCGTCGGATATCTCGAGAGCCTGTTCGAAATGGTAGGCTGCTTCCTCCGGGCTGCCGCCGAATTGCTCGGGCCGGGAAGCGTAATAGGCGCCCAACGCAGCATGAGCTCCGCCGTAAAAAAAGGTCTCGTCCAGTTCGATGACGCGATCTTCCATGGCAATGACCTTGGGGAGGTCCGACAGGATTTCGGGATTTTCTTTATAGGCCACTCCAATCCAGGACATCCAGGCGCCGGCGCTCAGATAGAGCGCCGGTACGTCATCCACGGATACTGTTTTCAAGGCTTCGTTGAATTCTTCCTGGCCTTGGTCGACGGCCTGATCGAATTCACGATTTTGCCTCAACGCCCTCATGGCATAGTCTCTGGCTTTTTTATAATATTTGGCTGCACGGGCCGGATCGGTGTCCTGCAAAAAAGCGAAGGCGTAGCCTTGATTGGATTCAGCCGCCCGGATCAGCAGATCCCGATCATCGGGGACCATTTCAATCAGGCCGTCGAGTTGCATCAGGCCTGGCGCGATGGCCGCCTGGACCAAGTCGATGTCTGTGGAGCGGTTTACGACCGACCGCGTATGTTCCATCATCGGCCTCAGGTTGTCGACCAGCATCTGATTGCGCATGGACGCGCAACCAGTGGTTCCGAACAGGATCGCCAACAGGATCAGAATGGGTGCGCCGCCGAGTCCTTTTCGTGATTTCATGGCTCTATCCCCTTTTAAATGCTTTTTTTCCGAGCAAACGGTCATCGGGCGGTGGTCGGCTCCGATCCGCTCTATCGTGGTGGTTGGCAAAACGAAATATTATGAAACAAACGTTATATAACAAGTGTTATCTAACGTAATCCGGAATCGCTGTCAAGCTGTTTTTTTCGAACGTCAAAGCCGGCAGCGTCCATCGCGGGTGGTTGCCATTCCGGCAATCCGATCGAATGAACAAGCGGAGAGAACCGAATAATGTGGGCAAGTCCAAAGGATGCGACAGGCGTGCGATGGCGTCATTCGTTTCTGCGCCACGGCCATGGAGGGCGATCCATCGGCCTTATTCCCATCGGTCCTTGCCGACCTTTCGGAGGTCGATGTACTGGATCTTTCCCTTTTCACCGATAAACGACGTGAGAAACCAACTGACCAGGCTGATCAGCAGGGAGCCGAAAACAGCCGCCCAGAACCCCCGGACCTCAAAGCCGGAGACCACGCCGGACACCATCAGAAGCATGACGGCGTTGACGACGAAGGTAAAAAGCCCCAGGGTCAATATGGTGATGGGCAGGGTCAGCAAAAACAAGATGGGGCGGAAAAAGGCGTTCAATATGCCCAGCAGGGCGGCGGCCAGGAAAGCGGAGAAGAATCCCGCTACGTGAATGCCGTCCATCAGATAGGACGTAATGATGATCGAGGTGGTCAGAATCAACCAGCGAAGCAAAAAACCATGCATGGCGTTTCTCCATTCCGTTTCCGTCCGAATGTCATTTCCGATTTGCTCTTCCTCTTTCCCCTTATACGTTTTCCTCCTTGCAGGCAACATCCAGTTTGCGGGCCATTTCCGAAAGTTCAATGGAAGAAGACAAGATATCGGATATTCCTTCCCGGGTAGAGTTGACGGATGCCACGAGACTGTTGATACTGCGAACGATATCGGCACTTCCCTGGCTGCTGGACTTCACCCGCCGGGCGATGTCTTCCGTGGTTCGGCTTTGTTGTTCAACGGCGGCGGAAATACTGTTCTGGGTCGAATTGATATCGGAAATAATCTTTGATATTTTTCTGATATTGCAGGAGATATCTTCAAAATAGCGCTGGTTGGCGTTGATTTTTTCATCGATCTCCTTGATGGCCGAGGCCGTTTGTTTGGCGAGGTTTTTGATTTCATCCGCAACCACGGCAAAGCCTTTGCCGATTTCGCCGGCCCGAGCCGCCTCGATGGTGGCGTTCAAGGCCAGAAGATTGGTTTGCTCGGATATATCTTTAATGAATTCGGTTATCTGTCCAATAGCTGCCACCCGTTTGCCGAGGTTTTGAATCAATTGGGTGGATTCCTCCGCCGCTTTCACCGCCTCCTCGGTAACGATCAGGGATTTATTGGAATTTTCCGACACATCAAAAATGGATTGATACGTTTTTTCGATATCTTCGGCAATCCCTTGCAGGCTTGTGAATATGAGGCCCGCTTCTTTCTGTACCGTTTCGGCCTGGGAAAAAGATTTGGACGCCTGGGAATCAATGGACTCGTTGATTTCGCTCAATGCCTTGGAAGCGTGGAGCAGCTCGCCGGCGTTTTGTTTGAGGCTGGCATAGATTTCATCCCGCAAGGTTTCCAAATTATTTTTAAGGGATTCCTGGATGGTGACGGATGCTTCGGCTTCCCGCTTGGCCGACTTGAGCTTTTCGCGCTGATTTTTGAACTCTTCGGAAAGTCTTGCCATAAATACGGTAATCAATAAAAAAAGAAGCGCGTAGTAGACCTCAACCGCAAAAGAGCCGCTCTGCATCGCATGAAAAATGGCGTAATAGGAAATCGACAGATATGCCGAAAAAATGAATGTCGAAAGAAAGAATGACTTTTTGAAGTCGGAATAGGCCAGAAGAAAAACAAACGCGATCAAGGCAAAGAACAGCGCGGATATCCGCACTTCGTTCAGCATGTAAACCAGAAAAAGAAAAATCCCCGCCCAGCATCCGAATTGCAGGACGGTAATGAACTTCATGAATCGGGAGCTGAATTTTTCCGGATGACTTCCGGAAAGATACACGAGAAGCGCCAGGGTGATTCCGAATGGAAAAGCCGCCAGGACAACCAGTTGCGTCATATCAAAACTGGCCAGGGAAAAAGCCTTTAACACCATCAAGGATGCAATGGGAATGGTGTATCCTATCAAGGTGTACTGTGTAGCCTTTACGAGAGCTTGCTTCCGTCGGAAATACTTTGAAGTGGATTCTGTTTGCATGTTGACTTCCGATAACAAATGGGAGTTGGTGTTGTCTGCACAAATGGAAGGAATGGATTATCTGTCGTCCATTGTGCCAGGAAACAGCGTCCATGTCAAATCAGAATGCGCCTTCGATTCCGGCTTGTCCCAGAGGCGGAAACAACTGAACGGTCGGGCGGAGCACCCTGCCGATCTGTTGATATTTATGTTGACATTTCCGTGGATTCGTCATAGGCGTGGGAGCATCCCGACTTTTTTTTCGTATTGACCGCACGATCCTGTTCGCCGATCCGACGACGTTCCACGGCCGATGGATATCGGCCTGCAGCATTGCCCGGCGCCCTGCCCACGAGAAAGCCTCGCCCCCTCCGATCGGGATACAAAACCCGGCTGTTTTGAATGGACCCATGGCTTGCAGAGATAGAGCGGGCCCCTGTTTTCGATTGCCCGGAGTGTTTGGCGATGCGGAAGGTGATTCTGAAATGTTGTTGTTGGCGCTCCCCGACGGACCAGGCCCGTTGGGGAGCGCAACCATCGACGGCCCGATTTTCTTTTTTACATCCATGGAAACGTCCCGAAACATCAGAAGAGAAAGGAGGGGAAAATGAAACGCAATCCTATTTTTCGAATCTGCTTGGCCGTTTTTCTGGCGTTATTCCTATCGGCCTCGACTTCCGTTGCGATGCATCGCCTGGTCCCGGATCTTCCCGACGGCATTACGCAGATCTTCCCGTCCGAAATCTATCCGGATTTCACCTACAACGGCCTTGCGCCTTCCTGCGCGGCCTGCCCGGATCCGACGAATTGCAGCCCGCAATTCAGTTTTTTCGTGAAAGGCGGAACGGTCAACAAACTGGTGATTTATTTCCAGGGCGGCGGCGCCTGCTGGGATTCCATGAATTGTCTGTATTATCCGACATATTCCCGGTCTGTTCCGCCCCTCGAGTTGGTCGCCGACACCGCGGGAAAGGGCATACTCGATACGGCCAACCCGGCCAATCCGTTCAAGGACTGGTATTTTGTCTATATCCCTTACTGCACCGGAGACATCCACTGGGGGGCAAGGGATAACTCCTATCCCGATTATCTGGGTGCGATCCCCGGGGTCGATTCGTGGACCATACGGCACCGCGGCTTTGTCAACTTCCAGGTAGTGCTGAAATGGGTTCAGGACAACTTCCTTCTGCCGCGAAAGATTTTCGTCACCGGATCGAGCGCCGGCAGCTATGGGGCCATCATGGGATTCCCCTATATCCGGGAGGCGTATCCCTGGTCGGTGATCTCGGTCTTGGGTGACGCCGGCAACGGCGTGGTGGAACCGTATTTTCAAACCACCGCGATCTACAACTGGGACGTTCAGATTCCTGCGTGGATACCCGGTTTCGAAGCCGGATACACCCCGGACATGACCATGAGCGATATGTATACGGGTATCGCGGCCTACTACCCCTTGTCCAAGGTGGCCCAGTTTTCCACCGCTTGGGACTGGAACCAGACCTTCTTCTACAATGTCATGCTCAACATCCATGATCCCGGCAGTTGGGGGGAGGCGTATTGGCCCCTCGTATGGTGTGACTGGAATCAACAGATGCTGGGCCTGGCGCATGATACGGCGGCGGCAGCCCCCAACTACCGGTATTACATTTCCGCCGGCATCTATCATACGATCATGACGAGTCCCGATTTTTACACGGAAAGTTCGGCGGGCGTGCCGTTCGTCGAATGGGTGGATGCCATGGTAAACAATCCCTTCGGTTTGCTGCATCCCAGGTTCCAGGGAAAGTGGAAGAACCTGGAATGTGAAGATTGCGGGGATCCGGTGCCCTGCCCATAAAAGGGCGGATCGCCGTCCGGAAGGATTTTTTCATACAGATAGATGGGGGGTGGTTCCATCCCCCATTTTTTGGACCCTTCGGGGGCATGTCGCGCGTCCCGTTCAGTCCGAGCGATTGTCGCCGGCGCCGGGTTCGCGGGATCGGAGCAGCAGCCCCAATGCGATGAGGGAGACGGTCCAGCCGAACCAGTTACCGGCATGACTGAAGATGGTTCGGCCGGTCAGCATGGGGACGTCGCCACGGAGGATTTCGCGCTTCCACTGGCCTGTGCGCCGGTTCAGACGTCCCACCGGGTCGATGATGGCGCTGATGCCGGTGTTGGTCGCCCGCACCAGGCTGCGACGGTGCTCGATGGCGCGGAAGCTCGCGAGAACCAGATGCTGCATGGGCTCCACGGTGTCGCCGTACCAGGAGTCGTTGGTGAGGTTGATGATGGCGTGGGGAAGGGTATTTTCGGCCGAAACGCCGCTGAGCATATTCCGGCGGATGAATCCGGAAAACAGGTCTTCATAACAGATATTGAGGGAGAGCCGGTAGGTCTTGAAGGACAGGGGCGCCGAACTTTCGCCGGGGCGAAAGCGGCTGGTATAGGGCAGATACTTGTACAACAACGGGAATCGGTCGCCGAGGGGGATATATTCGCCGAAGGGCACCAGAATGCGTTTATCGTACAAGCCTTGCACTCTGCATCGTTCATCGGTGAGCAGTGCGCTGGCATAGATTTCCCGTTCCCCGTCTTGTTTATCGGAGGTCAGGGCGCCGAACAACACGGGCCTTGCCGTACGACCGAGCCATCGACAGGGGAGCTTTTTGACCTCACGGGGGATGGGGGGGGTGATCACGGTTTCCGGCCAGATGAGGAGGTCGGGGCCCTTGCTCGGTTCCGTTGAAGCGGCCAGGCGCGACATTTCCTGATGAATCCGGATGAAATCCTGGGCGTGCCGATGTCGATAGGATTCGCCCTTACCGGCCTGGATAACGGCGACACGGATGCTGGCGGCGTTTGCCACAGCCGTGTCCATCTGGGAAATGCGGACCATTCCGTAGGCTGCCGCCAGCGCCGTCACCGACAGAAAGAGGGCGACTTCCCGCACCGGCCATCGGTGGCGATCCATTCGGTTTTCCACCACGCAAAAAACCGTGGCATTGCACCAGATCAAGAGGCCGGATACGCCGACAATGCCCGTGATATCGGCCAACTGGGTCAGCGGGAGCAGCGGGTACTGACTGGCGCCGATATAGTTGGGGAAGACGAACGGAAAGACGTTTTCCATGGCCGTCCACATCAGGGGCGACGTCCACCAGACCGACCAGCCCTTCCGGAGCGAGAGTCGGCGCACGCCCCATGCAAAAACGGCGAAGCTCAGGCCGTTGAAGGCCGCGTAGACCAGCAGGGCGGCAAAGGCGATGGGCCGATTCATCCCGGCGAATACCGTCAGCATGTGAACCAACCAGTAAAAGCCTCCACCATGTCCAACCGCCCCTGCGAGCCATCCCAACAGGAATGCGCGTCCGGGGGGCGCCCTGCGGATCGCCCAGAGCAGCGGAAGCAGGAAGACCCATTCCAGAAAGAACAGGTCAAAGCCCGCATAGCCCAGGAATCCGAAAATGCCGGAAAGTGCGGCAAGGAACCATGGAAGCGCTTTTTTCAAAGCCGAATCCTCTTGACGGGACGTGCAAGCGGTCGTCAAATATGTAATGCTGGAATAGCCGTGACCGCAAGGGTTTGAACATCCATTGTCCACTCATGTGTGAAGCTTACGGTATTCTTTTATCCTATATTCATTTAGAACACACGCTCATGTCAAGCCCGTTCGCTTATTTCCTTTACAAGAACCGGATGATTCTTTACTGTGTCACAATTTACTTCGACTTTGAAACCGGACTTCGATTTGTGCGACGCAACGGATCCAAATGAAAGTAAGAAGCAGTCTAATCACCCTATGCATCGGCACGATCCTCCTTTCGGTATCCATGCTGGTGAAGGCGCCCGCCCATGGAACCGTCAACCTAAGCGAATTCTGCCTGGTCCTGAAAAATGCAGCGCCGGTTCTGATGGCGGTGTCCTGCATTCTCATATTCCTTACCGCGACGAAAATGAGAATGGTAAACGTTATCGCCATGGTCCTGATCGTCGGTTCGGTTGTCGCCACGCATATCATCGGTGAAAGCACCGGATATTCCATGGGCGCATTCGGCTGGGCAAGCGGTTTTACCAGCATCCTGATCGTCATTCCGGCGGGTCTGTTTCTGTGTTGTCTGACCGGTCTTGTTTCATTGTTCGATATGATGGATAAAGAAAGCGCCGTGATAAAACCGATTGCTGTTTCCGCCGCGGCCATCCTGATTCTCGGGCTCGCATACCATCTTATCGCGGACCGGAAACCGGATATACACGGTCTTGTTGTCTCCGTATTGCACAACGAGAACGAAACCAACCGGTTTTCCCTGGCGAGGAACCTGTGGGAAATACGGGATGACCGTCTGCCGCCGTTGCTCATCGCCCTCCTGGAAGATCAAAATCCGCGTGTGCGGGAAGCGGGCGCATTCGCCCTGTGCGGGAAATCACGAAATGCGACGGCTGTAAGGCCGTTGCTCCGGGCGCTCGACAGGGAAACGGACGGGAAAACCAAGGAATGGATCGTCCGGGCCCTTGGCGCTGTCGTGCCCCTGGCGGAACCGTCGGATCGAACCGCAGCGGTTGAATCGCTGATTCGAATTCTTCAACAGGAAACAGGCCCCATAAAAGGCACGACAGCCGAAATACTGGGAATGATTCGGGATGAACGCGCCATCCGGCCGCTCATCGACGTGCTGGCGGACAAGGATGCCGACTTTTTTGCCCATGACGCTCTGATTGCCATCACCGGTATGCGGTTGGAACGCGATTCGGATGCCTGGAATCAATGGATGACCGGCAAAAACCACCCACAACGGGTTTCCCAATGAGGCAGATCCGCCGCCCGCTTTCAGGAGGGACAAACTATACGAAAATGATATAGATAAAACAGGTTTGACAAAGGCCGGAAAGGGGATTATAGTTCCTGCATAAAGGAAGGGCAGGATTTTTCATGCAGCGTCGGTTTTATATCCTCTTTCTGGTCGCATTGATCAGTATGAATTCTTGGTGGTCGCTTGTTCCCGCCTTGGGAAACTGCGCGTCCACAGGCTGCTGTTGCTGCGCTTTGCCCCCGGTTTCGAAAGAACTCCCCCATGTGTCATTCCGAAATATCAGGGGCTGCTGTTGTGCAGGAGCCCAGGGAAGGCCCTGCGTCAAAGGGAGCGACCCTCTTTCGGACGCGTCGCTTTATTTGAATGCCGACCCGCAACCACCTTCACAGCGGATGCCGGCTTTCTACTGCGCTGCCGATGCGGTTTCCGAACCACCCCCAGCGGCAGCGGATGTGGATTCCGGAATACCGGTCTTCGAAAAGCCCCCCGATCGGCCATTATATCTCCAACATCGTGTTTTCCTCTGTTAACCCCTTTGTTATCAGTCGATTGCGTCTAATCCATTTCGCAGCGTTCGGGTCCGGGCCGGAGTGAATGTTCTCCCTTGCCGGATGTGGATGTCAGGCTGCCTCCGTTTCTGACGGCGGCGGGTCCGTCATCGTCTCCGTACCGGTCGGCGCTGTGGAAGGGAAACAATGAAAAGCGTCTGAGCGTCTTGGCGTCGTTATTACATAAAAAAACAATATGATATGTGAAAGGAAACGGGAATGTCGACATTACCAACGGCAAAACAAAAGCGACTGGACAAAAAAGCACGAATACTGAATGAAAAACCGAGGAAATGGTGGCCGATGATACTGGCGTTGCTGGGGATACTCGGCGCCGCAGGTCTGTTCTGGGGGGTGAACTCCCGCCAAAACGACAGCGCGCCCGTTGCGGCGACGGTCGCCCCGGAGGACAACCTGGCGTCCACCGTCACCTATCCCATCGATCTTTTCAAGGATGGAAAGGCGCGGCATTTCGAATATCAGGATGGAGACATCACCATCCGCTATTTTATTCTGCAGAGTTCGGACGGGGTCGTTCGGGCGGCCTTCGATGCCTGCGATGTGTGTTGGCCGGCCGGAAAGGGATATTCTCAGGAAGGCGATATGATGGTGTGCCGGAACTGCGGCCGCAAATTTGCGTCGATAAAGGTCAATGAAGTCCAGGGGGGCTGCAATCCCGCCCCGCTGGAACGCCAGGTGCAGGGGGATACGATCGTCATTCGGTTCGACGATATCCGCGGCGGCCGGACCTATTTTGATTTTTCCGGAAGGAGTTGACCCATGACCCTGACGGAAATCGCCTTGAAAAATCTGCTGCGCCGTAAAGGGAAAGCGGTTTTTATTCTGGCGGGTCTGGTGATCGGTGTGGCGACGGTGGTGGGCATTATCAGTTTCGTCAACGCCATGACCGCCGACATCAATCACAAGCTGGAAAAATACGGCGCCAATATCCTGATCGTCCCCCGAACCGACAATCTGGCCCTTACATACGGCGGATTGACCCTGGGCGGCGTTTCCTACGAGATGCATGAGCTCCGGGAAACGGATTTGATGAAAATCGAGTCCATCAAAAACGCCCGAAATGTGGCGGCGGTGGGGCCCATGGTGCTGGGTGCGGTTCAGGTCAAGGGAAACCGTATTCTCCTGGCCGGCGTGGATTTTTCCGCCATCGGGATTTTAAAGCCATGGTGGCGGATTTGCGGGGAGGTTCCGGACCGGGAAACCGTCGTTCTTGGCGCCGAAGCGGCCCGCGTCCTGGATGTCCACACCGGTCAACACATGGAAATCGAGGGACAGACGGTACGGGTTTCCGGGATATTGGACACGACCGGCTCCCAGGATGATCAGCTTATTTTCATGCCGCTCCATGGGGCCCAGAACCTCTTGCACAAGCCGGGAGTCGTTTCCATGGTCGAAGTGGCGGCGCTTTGCGGCGCCTGTCCCATCCATGAAATGGTGAAGCAGATCTCGGAGGTCCTGCCCGCGGCCAACGTGATGGCCATCCAGCAGGTGGTCAAGGGCCGGATGGAAACCCTGGCGCAGTTCAAACGATTTTCCTATTTCATTTCCGCCATCATTGCGTTCATCGGCGGTCTGGTGGTTTTCGTGACCCTGATGGGCAGTGTGCGGGAGCGCACAGGAGAAATCGGTATTTTTCGCGCCATTGGATTTCGTAAAAGTCATCTGATGCGGATCATCTTTCTGGAAGCCGGGATCCTTTCCGGGCTGGCCGGTTTCATGGGATACGGTATCGGCTATGGCTTGACCAGGCTTGGATTTCAGGGGATCATGTCCCATGGGGGGACGGCTGTCCCGCTGGACATTCGATTGTTCCTTGCGGCGCTGGGCATGGCGATGACCGTGGGACTTCTGGCAAGCGCCTATCCGGCGTTGATGGCGTCGCGAATGGATCCCAGTGAAGCGTTGCGATCCATGTAGGGCCGTTCTGTTGCAGATACAATCGTTTGTTACAGCCAATATGGCGTCCTTTCATTGGGTTGGGCCGGTGGAAGGGCGCGGAATACGGAAGAGGTGAACATGAGTCGTATGATAGCCGGACAGATTGTGAAAACATTCGGCAAGGGGGATTCGGTGGTCCATGCCATTTCGGATTTGAGCTTTGAAATCGAATCCGGTGAGTTTGTCGCCATTATGGGTGAATCCGGCGCCGGAAAATCGACGTTGCTGTCCATTATGGGGGCGATGAATGCGCCCACTTCAGGCCGCTACCTGGTGGAAGATATCGATGTGTACGCACTTTCCCAGGAGAAACAGGCGGATTTCCGGCGGGAGTTTCTCGGCTTTGTGTTTCAGAGCTTCCATCTGGTGCCGTATCTGACGGTGGTGGAGAATGTCATGCTTCCGCTGACCACCGTCAAGGCGAGTCGACGTCTGAAAATGGACATGGCGGAGGCCGCCCTGAGCGCCGTGGGCTTGAAAGGCAAATCAAAACGATTGCCCGCGGAAATATCCGGCGGCGAAAAGGAACGGGTGGCGGTGGCCAGGGCCATTGTCAACGAGCCCCCTATTTTGCTGGCCGATGAGCCCACCGGCAATCTGGATACCCGGAACACCCGGGAGATCATGGAATTGATGAGCCGGTTGAATCAGAACGGGATTACGGTGGTGATGGTGACCCACAGCCTGGAGTGTGCTCGATACGCCCGGCGAATCCTTGTCATGACGGACGGCAGGATGCGGCCCGGGGATGAAACGGCCGGTTACGAAGCGGTTCATGCCGGTTCGTGCTGATCGTCCCCCATCTCCCATGTCGTACCCGGACCGGTTCGACCGATCCGGGATAGTGATCATGACCGTCCAGCCGTAGCCGGAACGATTCGCATTGTTATTGCTTTTCAGCGATACGTTGGCTATGCATCTACAATACTACCTGAAGCATACATTCGGGATGTTTTACATGGACGATGTCGTGCTCTTTGTTTCCGGGGACGGCGGATGGAACCTGGGTGTTGTGGATATGGCCCGGGCCCTTGCCGCAAATGACGCCCTGATCATCGGCATCGATATTACCCATTATTTGAATCAGCTTGAAAAATCCGCCGAAGCCTGCGTATATCCGGGGGCGGATTTTGAACTGCTGAGCAAATTCGTCCAAAAAAAATTCGGCTTCCCACACTACCGTACACCGATCCTGGTCGGCTACTCCTCGGGCGCCACCCTGGTGTATGCGATATTGACCCAGTCCCCGCCCGGCACTTTTCGCGGCGCCATGAGCCTCGGCTTTTGTCCGGACCTGGATGTGAAGAAGCCCTTTTGCAAAGGCGCCGGTTTGGAATGGCAACCCGGTGCCCGCCAAAAAGGATGCGTTTTCGGACCGGCGCATCATCTGCGG
This sequence comes from Desulfobacterales bacterium, assembly GCA_041740615.1. GTDB lineage: Bacteria > Desulfobacterota > Desulfobacteria > Desulfobacterales > SURF-7 > DYJD01. The sequence continues at coordinate 117,009 of JBGSLR010000049.1, read as the reverse complement.
GAGCCGTGGATCGCCTTTCAGGGTACCATCGATCAGGTGTGCGATCCGGCTGCGACGGAAACATTCGTCCAGCAAGTCGAAGGCGGAAGGATTATCATGCTGCCCGGCAGCCACCACCTGGGAGGCGATTATGCGCGCATCGCCCAAACCATTTTATCCGAAATTAAATAGTTGGATCATGATGCATCATGTATCCAGGATCTCTCTGATTTTTTTGGAGAGATCGATCATGGTGAAGGGTTTCTGGATAAATCCCTTGCAGCCTTTCTGCATGATGTCTTTTGCCTGCCCATCCAGACTGTAGCCGCTTGAGAGGAGTACTTTCACGGCCGGGTTGATCGCCATCAAGGCATCAAATGTCTCCCTTCCGCCGAATCCGGGCATGATCATGTCCAGGACGACGAGGTCGATTCCCCGTCCGTCCCGTTCATACACCTGCAATCCCTGCCTCCCGCCGTCGGCGGGAATGACTTGGTAACCAAGGGTTTCAAGTATTCTTGATCCGACTTCCAGAATCATGTCCTCATCATCGATGAGCAGGATGGTTTCCTCGCCCCTCATCGGCGCTTCCCGGGTTGTCTGCACCACCTCAATCTTCTTTTCCGAAGCAGGCAGATAGATGATGAAGGAGGAGCCGATGCCGATTTCACTCTCAACCAGAATAATACCGCCATGATTTTTGACGATTCCGTACGCGGACGCCAATCCGAGACCCGTACCCCGCCCCCTTTCCTTTGTTGTGAAAAAGGGTTCAAAGACCCTTGTTTTCGTCACCTCGTCCATCCCGATACCCGTGTCGGTGACGGTCACCTTTACGAATATCCCCGGATGGATGTCATGCGGGATCACTTCCACCTCATCCAACTCGATATTCTCAGCGGAAATATACAGATCACCACCGCCGGGCATGGCCTGCCAGGCATTCACGTACAAATTGAGCAATACCTGCTCCAGCTGGCCCTGGTCTACCTCGACGGCCCAGAGTCCCTTCGGGAAATTCCGGTGAATATGGACTTCTTTCTTGGTCCGGCCGAACAATTCCGAACTCCGGCTGATAAGCTCACCCAGATCCGTAAGTTGGACCTCATATTTTCCTCCGCGTGCAAAACCCAGAAGTTGCTTTGTCAGGTCGGAGCCGCGCTGGACATATCCCTCCATGTTCTTTAGGCGCTCATAGATCGGGTTTGATGGATCGACCTGAAGGAGAATGAGGGAGATGTTGCCGAGAATTCCCATGAGCAGGTTATTGAAGTCATGGGCAATGCCGCCGGCAAGGGTTCCGATGGACTCCATTTTCTGGGAGCGGATGATCTGGTTCTCGAGATTTTTCTTTTCGGAGATATCAATAATGAAGCCCCGGTGTCCGAAAGGTTTCCCCTCGCGGAAAATGGCGGTTGCATAGACGAGCGCAGGAAACGTGCCGCCGTCTTTTCTCCTGGCGGTATATTCGCCCAGACCGACCCGTTCCCCTTTGATGAGTCTCTGGTAAGTCGCTATCATCCGGGCATGATCATCCGGCATGATCATATCGAATACAGTCAATTTTCTGGCCAGATCCTCTTCCCCGTAACCGAATTTATCGAAGCCGGTTTTATTGACAAAGAGGAAGATTCCGTTTTCGTCGGCCTCATACACGGTCTCCGGGAGAAGTTCGGCCAGATCCTTGAACCGCTCTTCGCTTTCGCTCCTGGCCTTTTCGGAGCGCTTCCACTCGGTGATATTGATCATGGACGCGATGCTGTCGTTTGTCTCCGGGATGACCGCCACACTCAGGAAGAGGTTCTGGATTTCCCCTTTTCGGTCCCGGATACGGATCTCATAGGAGGAAGGAACGGCATCGGGTTTTTGCTTCCGCATCCTGTTGTATCGTTTTATCATCTGCAGGTCTTCGGGAACGACAAACCCCGTCCATTTCATCTTCCCTTCCATTTCCTGCTTTGAATACCCCACGGTATGAGCGAAATTGGAATTCGCAAGCAGGATGGTCGAATCTTCGGCAACGATGACGTTTGCCGTTGCGGTATTCTCAAAGATCGTGCGATAGCCCTCCTCGCTCTTTCGGATGATTTCCTCGGTCCGCTTGCGTTCGGAAATATCACGGGAAACCCCGTAGATGCCGATGAGCTTGCCCGACTCGTCGCGGATGGCGCTCACCACGTTTTCTATCCAGACAATCGATCCGTTTTTGTGATAATACTCCGCCTCGAACGTGACCGTCCTCCCAGGGTCGGCGTCCTGGTCTTGCTCACGCTTGAGTTCTTCGAACAAGAGTAGGATCGTCCTGGCATAAGACTCGGGCGTCATCATGTCCTGCGGTTTTTGATGCAGACGCTCTTCCTGGGTGAATCCGACCACTTTTTCAACGGAAAGGCTTACATACGTCATGTTGAGATCAAGATCGGCGGTCCACATGACATCGTTCATATTCTCCGCAAGAAAACGATACTTGGCCTCGCTTTGCTGAAGGGCCGCCTCGACACGTTTCCGTTCCGTGATATCCATCATGGATGCGATGCTCACATTGGTGCCGGGGATGAGGGATATGTTCATGAAGATATGCATGACATCTCCATTGCGCGCCACGGCCCGGAATTCGTAGGATTCAGGGACAATGCCGGCTCCGGTTCCGCCCATCGCATGACGTTTTTCCATTCTCCCAAGATCTTCCGGGTGAACGAACTGTGTCCAGCTCATTTTCCCTTCGCTCTCCTGTTTCGAATAACCGGAGAGTTTGCAAAAATTGCTGTTTGCCAGCTGGATGATGCGATCTTCGCCAAATATCACCGATGCGTTTCCGGTATTCTCGAATATGACCCTGTATCGCTCTTCGCTCTTTCTCAGCTGTTCCCGCACCTGTCTGCGCTCGGTGATGTCCTTGGTGAATCCCAGAATGCCGGTGGCGTTTCCGTGTGAATCCCGGATGAATGTCATGTTGAGCTCGGACCAGATGATTCTCCCGTCCCGATGGATTTGTTCCACCTCGATGGTCCTGGATCGAGTCGGGTCCTTGTCGGGCCTTTTTTCATTCTCCAGTTCCTCTGCAAAGAGCTGCATGCACAGATCCAGTGATGACGGTGTCAGAATTTCATGAAGCGGCTTTTTGACATATTCTTCAGGGGTGTAATCCAGGTTGTGTGTTATATAGGGACTGATATAGGTATGCTTTAGGTCCAGGTCCATCATCCATATGACCACCTTGGCATTGTCTGCGATCAGGCGGGAACGGTCTTCGCTCTCCCTCAGGGCAATCTCGGTCTTCTTTCGCTCCGATATATCGCGCACCACCCCTCGGAAGCCGGCAGGCGCTCCGTTTTCATCCAGGCGAAGGGTCACGGACGACTCGACAGGAATTCGCTCGCCGTGTTTGTTGATGAATTCCCAGTCAAATCCCTTGATGGTCTTTCCGCTGAGGAAGACTTCATGAAACGCATCGAATACCTTTCGGGCATTATTCTCATCCACGAATTGGCGAAAGTTCATGCCCATCGCCTCATCATTTGTGTATCCAAGCTGCTTGACGGCCGCGGAGTTGAAGAAGGTCAGGTGTCCCTGGAGATCCACCTCATAATAGGCTTCCTCCATGATTTCAAATATATCCCTGTATTTTCTTTCCCTCTTGTCCGATATCCTTTGGCCGGATTTTGATTTTGTCGGTTTCTTGCTCATCGCTTGATCCTCACCGGGAGGTTCTCATCCATCGATACGGGAACGACCGTGGCCGCATAAACGTAAACGTCCGTGTTCATCATATCGCATTTCATGATGTGATGCAAAATGTCGTCATATAGAGCAGGGCAATCGCATGTCTTTTACAATCGAATCAGGTGCAGAATGCCACATGGAATTTCAACCCATTCCTTTCAAAACCAATTGAACGGACAATCTAAAAAAGAGATGGGATCGCCCTGATATAGAGATTGACAGACAACTGAAATCTATCTATATATGCCCGTGCAGCGGCGTCTTTCCCTTTTTTCGCGGCAGGGGATGATAATGCCTGCCGCCCGGATGGGAGACGATTTTCGAAGCGTCGACTTTCGGACAAGACCGTTGCCGCTACCTTGTCACGGGTTTGCAGAAAAATGTGTATCACCCCGGATGTGCCGATAACCGCAGGAAGTCACTTCACCCCCTTTCACCACCTCCGGCCCCTTTGTCGCGTCTGTTGTCCGGCGGGACGAGAGCCATTCAAATATTCCATATATTCATTCGGTTGATATTGCCGCGGCTCTCGCCGTTCGGCGCCGGCACGTCATGAAGATGGACTGAAGGCCGCGCGGTTCAGGGTGGCGGTCTCCATGACGGCCGGTCGGGTATTGCAGAACCAAATTACATGCAGAGGTGGGAAAACCATGAAACGATTTCAACTGGCGATTGTGGCGGTTATATGTATTGTTTTGATGGGTTGTGGTGGTGGCGGCGGCGCCGACGACAGCAGTTCCGGCGATCCGGGCGGAGATGGGTCGACGGCAAGGGCCATCGGTGCGAGCGATCTGACCTCTTCTCCTCCGCCCCAGACAGCCGGGGAAATGGGGGCGAGCATCCGGGAGCAACTCCTGTATTCGCGCGCCTATGAGATCTTCGGAGAAAGTGTGATGAACGAGTTCCTGGGCGAGGTCGATCGGATGCTCGCAATGGGGTATGGCGAGGCCGTCATGAGCGCCGCGTCGCAATCCATAAGGCGCGCAACGGCCGACGGAAACTGCGAGACGATGGGCGGTAGCTTCGAGAAGGATGGCATCAAGTACGAGGGCTCCATGACCATGTGTCCCCGGGAAGACGACGACAAGTTCGGCATCAAATTTCAATTTGTTACCGGTTTGAGTGACGTCGTCAGCACCTCCACGCAAAAGGGGCTGCGCATGGAGTGCGGGGTCGATACCCAGGTGTATAAATGCCCAACCGCAGAGGGCGTGCTCACGGGTTCTTCTCTCATTCATTTTCTTCTGTACGTGTCCGACGGCGAGACCGCCACGAATTCAGTATCGGACACCCAACTGGATATGACTGCACAGGTGAACGACGACGCCGAGGTGGAAAAGGTTACCCTCGCACTGAATATCGGGGTGGCCGTCAACGAAACCGGTTTCCCGCCTGTGGGCTACAACGGTGTCTCAACGGCGGAAGGCACCGATCTCGACCTGACCGTTGACGGTTATGTGGAACAACTCATCCATACGATGAATCCCCCGGACAAATTTTACAATGCGGAAACCGTTGGCAAGTGCATTGGGGTGGGGGTAGGGATGGCGCTGGGCTCCCTGAGTGCCATCAGCCGGGATTCCGAGAAGAACTGGCAGGCCGACGGGAAGTGCGTTCAGCTCCGTATTACACCGGAGGACCTGACAATGAGTTCCGGTGAGAAAGCCCAGGTGGAGGCCGACGTCATCCTGATGAAGGATCAGTCTCCGTTGGAGGCAAAGGTTCAGGCCGCGACGGAATGCGGTGAATCCATCACCCCTTCCGCTGCCCGATATGTGCCGGACGTCCGCGCGAAGTTCGAGTACACGGCACCGGACGGCGACAAGGCCGGATGCTTCACCATCAACGCGACCTCAAAGGCCGGCAAAGACTCGCGGGAAGTGAATATCAATTGCACCAAGTCCCTCCACCTCGATTCCACTATTACCTTCACAACCTCCGACGCCCTCATGAAGGGTCACATCCAATCGGTCATTCCGCTGGTGGACAAGGATGGGGTCACGTCGGGATCGGGGCCGATCACCTATGTTTCCTTTGAACAGGTCATCTCGTCCAGTGAATGCACCTTCGAAACCGGCAGCTTGTCCGTCACCGATGCAACGGTATCGAAATTCTCGGCGAATTACGATACCGCCGCGTCAACGGAAATGGTGCTCCTTCCGTTCCATGCCTATGAGAGTTATACCGCCTATTGTCCCGATTCGCCTCCAGCCCCTTCCGGCACTCACGAATTGTTCTTTTCGGGTTACTTCTTCTACCTGCATTATGATGAGCTTTCCCCCAACGGCTGGACCATCACCGAATGGACCCAGGGCGCCGATTCGGGCGTGCCGCTGGTGAAGCGCTACGAGCGAACGGAAAATGTCGAAGGCGGCACGATCACCGAGGAGACCGTGATCGAACTGCACACCGGCCCGCCGCAGTGATCTCGCGGGAGCGCATTTAACCGATACAGAAAGGGGAACGGACCCAAAACCGCCGCGGGGAACTGGAGGCCCCATAACAGGATGAAACATCAACACGCCGCTCTTTTTCTTTTATCGGTTTCACTCGTCATGCCGTCATGGCTTTTTGCCCAGTCGCCGGCAACGTACTTCCCGGATAAACAGGGGGCTTATTCCTTTTATAACAACACCGGTTCCCATGGAGGGGAGTACGTCGCCTTTGGCGATCAAGTCAAAACCCTGGCGGATTATTTCCATCAAAACATCCCGGTGATGAAGGCCAATACAGGTTTTGACCTGAAAGCCGTCCTGTTTGGGATGTGGAATGGTCCGTATACAAAGCGCGCCGGCAATTACGGGGTGCGAGGGGAGCTGCGGTTTGATTTCCAACTGTTTCTGAAAGAAAACGGGAAAGCCGGCAAATGGACCGTTGAACCACCTGCCTGGGCTTTTTATATCAACAACACGGAAGCCGGTCATGGAGGCAACCTGAAAGAGGGCAACGAGGGGTCCCTGCTACCGGAATTGTTTACGGTATTTCCCTTGGTGAAGGAGATCGCTCCCGGGGTTCGGTATTATGATTGTGAACCCCGCACCTGCGGCAGCCTAGTGGTTTTCAATCCCGACCGGCCTTCTTTCTGGATACCGGTTACGGTGAGAGAAGTCGTGGAAGCCAAACTGGCAAGTTACAAAGCCGATAAAGACAATAAAATGCTTTATGATTTTATCAAACCCCTTGTGGACAACATGAGCGAGGATGAATTGAAAGCGCCGGCCTATTTCGGCAGCGAGGATGCCATCCTGAAGGTGAATGGCAAAGGCGAGGGGCTACAACTCATGCGCTTCAACCCGGAATATTGGGACAGGGCGCTGCCGCCCTCGGCGGTCCAGTTGATTACCATGGTGTATAGCGAATATGGTTATGGCAATCAAAACCAGGAAGATCAGGAAACTGCCGAGCGTGAATTCATCCACAACAATGGACATCCAGATTATTCACAGGTGGTCAGAAATTCCCTGCCCATAAAGGACTTATCCAGACTCATCGCCAGAACCAGGAAATAGGACCATCCAACAGGCGTGGCGGCCGGGAATCCATAACGCGCCGACCTTTCGCCATTTTTCGGCCACCATATTCTCCCTCTCCCTTGACGGGAGAGGGTTGGGGTGAGGGTGAATGGATGCGGTTTTCGCTTAGGACCTCAATCACGCTGAACGGGTTTATGAAATGTTTTGACGCTCGACGGTCTCATGGGCTATTATCAATGATACCAAAAGTATATGAGAATGAATATCCAGGTGTTCATTCGCTATAGACATGCAGGTTGTGTTGAGCCGCGCCCGATCAACGGCTGTGTTTTTCAGTGCAGCGAATTGGAGATAGTTACATGTCCGGAAAACCGAGCTATGGGGAACTGGAACAACAAGTCCAAGAATTCAAAAGGAAACTGGAACAGTGTGAGACAGCGCTTGCGGCTGTAAAAAGGGATTGCAGCGCCTTACAACCAGACGTGCGGGCCGTCTTTGCGATGGACATCCCGGAGCCGACGCAAGCGGAAAATGCGTTGCGGGTAAGCGAATTGAAATTGAGAGCGACCCTGGACGCCACTCCGTTTCCAATCGCGGTTGTCGATTTAAAGGATGACAACATCTATTTCTGGAGTCGCAGCGCAACGGCCCTTTTCGGTCATACCGCACCCACCTCATCGGAGTGGTATCAGATGGCGTATCCGGATCCGGACTACCGCCGCGAAGTGGTGGAACGATGGAAACCCTTTCTGGAAATCGCCCGCAAATCCGGTCAACCGGTCAACGCGGGTGAGTATCGGATTACCTGTCGAGACGGTTCTGTCCGTATCTGCGAACTTTATGCCACATTCATCCCCGACAATCTCATCGTCACGTTCAACGACATAACCGGGCGCAAACAGGCGGAGGAGGCCTTACGAAAAAGTGAAGCGCTCTTCAACCTGATCACCCGGCATACCAGCGCCCTGGTTTCGATCAATGATGCGGACGGCGACTATATTTATGCAAGCCCCTCCCATGAACACCTGGGGTATAAACCGGAGGATCTCATCGGAAAGTCCGGATTTACCATGATTGAGGAAGAGGATGTGGGAACGTTGCTGGAACATCTGGAGCAGGCAACAGCGGGTAAACTCTCCAAGGCCTATCTTGATTACAAAATAAAGGACAAAAAAGGCCGGATTCATTTATACCGCGGTGCATTCGATGCGGTTTTCAATCCGGATGGTTCGCTTGAAAGGATTATTTGTGTCGGAGAAGACATCACGGAACTGCGAAAAGCCCAGGCGGAGAAAATGGATGCCCTTGTTTTAGCCACTGAATCGAAAAAATTGGCTTTGGTGGGACAGATTGCCGGAAGAATCGCCCATGATTTTAACAACATCCTGGGAGTGATCATGGGCAATACCGAACTGGCAATACTGGATTGTCCACATGATCCAACAAGAAAGTCACTTGAGTTGATTTTTGAACAAACCATACGGGGAAAAAATCTCACCAAAAACCTGGTGGCATTTGCCAAGGACCAGGAGCCCAAACAGGAATTCTTTTCCATCCATGAAAAAATAGAACTGGTCATCAACCTGCTGAAAAAGGATCTGGAAGGGATCCAAGTGATCCGGGAATACGGCGAGGGCTTGCCGGAACTCCTGGCGGATCCCGGCATGATCGAACATGCCATTGTCAATCTGCTTCAAAACGCAATCCATGCAACGAGCCTGGTTCAAAAACCGAAAATAGTCATCCGGACTTATCCCCATGGTGGACAGCTGTTTATCGAAATTGAAGATAACGGGTGCGGCATCCCCACGGAATTTCTCGGAGAAATTTTTGAACCCGCCTTTACCCTGAAAGGCAGCAAAGACAAACACGGCATGTATAAACCGGGCATACATGGAACCGGTTATGGCATGTCGAACGTAAAGAAATATATCGAACGCCATAGAGGCAATATTTCCATTCAGTCCGAGTTTCAAAAGGGTGTAAAAGTCACCATCACGCTGCCCATCGTCAAAAAAGAACTGACGAATGAAGAAATAGCGGAAGTGAAAAAAACACATGTCGTTTTTGACAAATACATCCTGCTTGTGGAAGACGAACAGGGCATCTCGGATGTCCAGTACCGGATGCTGACACATGAACCCTTCCATCATAAAGTGGATATCGCCAATAACGGGCAGGTCGCAATGGATTTGTTGAACAGAAATGAATATGACTTGATCAGTCTGGATTATATCCTTCCCGGAGAACTCAACGGCATGGACATTTATCATCATATCCGGGAAAAAAACAAAACCGTTCCCGTCCTTTTTATTTCCGGAAATTTGGAATTTTTAGAGTCGATCAAAGACCTGATGCAACAAGACCCGCATATCGATCATCTGTCAAAACCCTGCACGAATATCGACTACGTGAATCGCATCAATATGTTGTTCGGCAGGGTGCGATGATCTACTAGTTGTCGATTTGAAGGGTAAGATTCCAAATCTCCGGATCACCGGTGCTGGTCGTGATCACCGGGTGCTTTGCGACGCCTATCACTTTTTGGGTTTCATCCGGCATCACGGTAGTCACGTAGGCCTTCAACTCTCCCATGTTGACGACGCCGTCTTTCACGCCGGCGCTCTGAAACCCGTCCGCGGCCCCGTTTAACCCATTTATCAATGTATGGGTGAAAGCACCGTTGGTCCATGAGGTATGTTCAATTGCCTGGCGGTCGGAATCAGCGCCTACCATAAAGATCCAGCCTTTTGGAACCTTTCGGTCCCGCTGCATTTTCTCGATTTGAGGAACTATGGAAATGCCTCGCCCTCCGCGCGTGATCAGTTTTCCCGCATGGCATGTATCCGCGAGAAGAATAACGTTTTTTGAGCCGATTTCTTCCAGAGAGGTGCGAACCCGATCCATTCGATAGCCGGTTGCAGGGATGGAAATATCGGTATCGTAGGTGGCGAGATAGACTTTTTCAGGGTCTGCTGGATCCGGGTAGCCGTGACCGGCCCAAAAAATAACCACCTGATCATTGTTTCCGGCCTTCGATAGCCAAGACTCAAGACATATTTCAATATTTCGCTTGGTTGCCTTTTCATTGGTGATCAACTTGATATGGGCTTCAGACCAACCAAGATTCCGGAGGGATTGAGCGAAAGCTTTGGCGTCATCATCGGCAAAAATGAGCTCCGAAAGACCGTTGCTGCCTTGATATTGGTATCTGGAGATACCGATGACAACAGCCCAGGATTTCCCCCTTATAGTGGATAAGGTTCCGGAATTCGCTGGTTCGTCCCGGCCCGCGATCTGCGCCGCGGGCAATTCGTTCTGCCGTTTCGCCGCACTGATCAGCTTCGTTTCTACTGTCACAACCCCTTGGTTATCCCCGCACCATCCTTCTCCATCGTTCATCCGAAAATACAGAATCCCTTCTTGCTCTGCCGTAAAATCATATTGTTCGCCGATATAAAAAGGATTTCCTGCCTCACCAATTTTTGCGATAAGAGCCGTCCAGCTGTAGCCCTGTATCACTTTAAAATTATTATCCCACGCCAAGGCATGGGTCGCGCCGAAACCATCCGGACCGGTCCAATTCATGGTACCTCCCCCGTACCATTTCCCATTGGCTTCAATTTTATATCTCATTCCATTTTTTACAATGATTCCGGAATTTCGCCACTCCTCTGCCTGCGCCAGCACCCGGGTGATTTTCTTTGAATCGGCATACGCGGTTATATCTTTCGGAACGATTGCGTCTTGATATCGAATACCGGTACAACCGCTCAATAGAGAATACAGGACAAGGGGAGTAGACAGCCAACCATATTTTTGCATATAGAATATTTCCTGCCGTTTTTTCGAACGCTGAACCGCTCGATATCTTATCATCAGGCTTCATTCTCCTGGATGAAGCGGACTTCGGATGAAAACCGATACTCGGGAATCAATGCTGTCGCATGACAATGCTTGCCTCGTGATCAAAAGGATTGGTACGCATCGCCAGAGAAAAAAGATAGCAATGATTATTCTCCAGATATTGCATATGGTTCAGGTACTTGTCAATAATTGCGCAGGAATGTAAAGGAATTGTGCGATAGCGGTTATGACGGCCCAAAATCAACCCAACAGTGGTGGGCAGATACTTCTTGTGTCCCGACTTCCCTTCCAAACGCATAAGGGAGGGGCTTGCCCTCCCTTATTGCATGCAGCGTTTGATTGGGTATGAAGAAAAGAGGATTGGTTAGTTATCGTCAAGATCATCCGCAAGGTCATCGTTTTGATTGTCATCGATCGAGAAATCAAAACAGGTTGACAGTTGGGCAATTTCGTCTTCCGTCAGAAGCCCCCGGATCGCATAGGCCAGATCGAATTTTGCATTCATCCCATCGGTTACGATGCCGATCATCGCTTCTTCAGCGGCAGCCAAGGCTGCATCGTCCAGTACCGGAGCGGTGATCACTTCCCAGTATGTCTTACGCGCCAGGCTATAAGCCTCCCGTCGTTCCTGGGCGGTCGTCCGATAATCCGCCACCAGGTCCTTGATTGCCTGTTTGGTCTCATCGGACAAATTCAGGTCTTTCAGGCAATGAAACAGCCGATGGAGAACAAGCCGATGGTGCCATCGGACAGTTTGGCGGAATCTTTCCTTGATGCCGTCTTGCGGGTTGTCACTATTTCCATCGTCAATGCCAGCGGCGGGTCCATTGGACCGCATGTTGCCGTTTCCGGCAAAAGAGGTGCCGCCGAGGCCCAGGGCCACCATCAGGGTTACCGCCATCGCAATCATCATTCGTCTTTTCATGTCTCTCTCCTTTTTGGGGTCTGTTGAAATTTTTTGGTGTTTAGACAGTTAAACCCGGGAGGCATCTGAAAGTTTCATTTTTTTTCAATCCGGCATGATTTTTTTTGTTGACCATCGTGGAGGCGTCAGCTGCTGCACGTTGGCGGATTTCCAGGGAGATTACGGGCTCACGCGAAGGCGCGAAGGGAAAAGCGATTGACAAAGCCTTGAGGAGGGGCGAACAAGTACTTGTTTGGGTTTTATACCTGACCGTTTCCTATGGCTCCTGGTCGCTATTCTGCATCGTCCGCAGGAAATGGCTGAAAGCCGATTACCGTAACATCATCCTGTTGTTCATTACCATTCTTATGGTCACGGAAAATATCCAGCAATCGTTTGCGTTGGTCTTCAAAGGTTGTTTGATGTAATGCGACCAGCAGTTCCTTGAACCGTTTCGTTCCGAATCTGCGATATTTTTTTCCGCCCAGTTGGTCGATATACCCATCGGTCGCCAAGTAAAAGGATGCCCCGGTTTCGATTGGGATATCGTGTTTTGTAAATCTGAATTCCGTTGGAGAATCCTTGAAGCCGATGCTCATTTTATCTCCTTTGATCATGTGTAATGCATTCCCTGTTCGATGATATATGGGTAAACGAGCACCGGAATAGGATAGAATCCCTTTTTGGGTGTTGACAAAACAGACAGCTGCATCCAGACCATAGTCCGATGCTTCGTCGTTCCGTTCTTTTTCCAGAAGTGCTTTGATGGAGATATTGACCTGCTGCAATATGTCGTCTGGACGATAAATCGCTTCATCCAGAATGATTCTCCGCATGCTTGAGTAGGCGATCATGGTCATAAAGGCGCCGGCCACCCCATGCCCCGTGCAATCCATCAAGGAAATGATATAGCCTTCTTCATGGAAACTGACAAAATAGATGTCCCCACCGACAATATCTTTGGGAATCCAGATGAAAAAACTGTTGGGGACATATTTTTTTACCCGATCAATGCCGGGAAGGATTGATCTTTGTATGAACCCCGCATAATTGAGACTGTCGGTCATTTTTTGATTGGCTTCTTCCTCCTGCCGCAGGGCAATATCAAGCTTTTTGCGGGTTTTGCGGAGAAGTTTTGCCTGACTGAATGCCTGCAGACCGATCAGCAGGCCGTATAACAGCATGCCAGAAATGGCGACGGTTGACGTGAACAGACTCGACTCAGGAAGGAATTTCACATCCCGGCCAATTATCAGCCCTGCTGCCATACCGAGCGCATTAAAAACCAATCCTTGTAAAAAAAACGGAATTCCTCCGCTAAAAATATTGCCCAGGCTTCCGGCAAAAAAACCAGCAGAAGAAGGGATCAAACGGAATGAAAAAAAACAAACCCATAGCCCATAGAAAAATGAATCGATGAGCAAATTTCCGTACTCGGTATGTCTTGAATTCTTACTGACCCTGCATCTCCAGTAGGCGACATGGGGCCATACGATGACATGGAATGCCATGAAAGACCATATATAACAGGAGGGGGAACCTTCTTCGTAAAAGACGGATAAAATGATAGAACTGAGTAATATGCACCCAATAATGCGGCCGGGATAATTTATTTTGACCAAAATGTGCAGTTTCTGATCGTTTTTTAATGAGGGCATCGCAAACCTACCAAAAAAGGATGGATACATCGGAAGGTGGAAAGGGATTGGTTCCACAACCCAATCATATAAATTGTCCTTTGCATAGTCCTTGCTGTCCGGTTGCCTTGTAAGAGGATGATTTAATCATACTATAATAGTTTTTTGCTACACGCCATCGAAAAAACAGGATTTTGGTTCAAGAGATGGCTTGTACCGTATTGAAATATTATTATGGATAAGGATGTTCTCACGCGAAGGCGTGAAGCGGCGGAACTCAAAAAAGCGGCGTGAGGTCGCCCTGCAGACGATACCCGTATCTGAACATGCATGATGTTTTTTGGCACGCGACCGTGGACACGTCAATTCGGTTTTCGTTCCTCGCGGCGACTTTTGCGGCAGGGTTTGCAACTCTGTGCGTTGGATTTGCAGGCGGGCGATCGTTGGATCTCGCTTGTGTGGAAAGGAAAAATGAAACGTTTCATCTTGTCAGGATGTTGCTCGTCTGGCTTGGTGCAACCTGCCGCCGTGTGCAAAACCAGGCATCGGTTTGACATTTTTTGCACACCTCTGGAAATGGTATTTCATTAAATACAAATAACATAAGCCGGTTACTTCGTGGATCGAGGCGGCATAAAACTTGCTGCTTTCCTTGAAAGCTTATAAAGGATGTTTTGGTTTCATATCGGATAAACAGGGAGGGATGATGAGAAAAAATATTCGCATGATGCAATGGGTGTCAATTGTTTGCCTTTTGTTACTATCCGCCTGCGGCGGTGGTAGTGGTTCGGCATCCTCTACCGGTTCGGCGCAAGCGGGCAAGTTGTCGCTGGGATTAACCGACGCGACCACGACCGATTATCAAGCCGTTTATATTACCATTAAAAAAGTCCTGGTATTACAATCAACTAAGAATGAAGATGCGGAACACGATTGGGTGGTCGTTGCCGAGCCCCGTGCGACTTTCAATCTGTTGGAATTGGTCAACGGCCTGATCCAAAACCTTGGCCTGACGGACTTGGAGGCCGGCCGATACGATCAGATCCGCCTGGTGCTCGATGATGCGCCGGACGCCTCGCTCAATACAAAAGGAGACGCCCACCCGTATGCCAATTATATCATCTATGGAGACAGTGCGGAAAGTTATCAATATTTCGAATTGACCATCCCCAGTGGCTATCAATCCGGGTTCAAGATCGTCGGCGGCTTTACGATCGAATCCGATCAGACAACCGATCTGGTATTGGATTTCAATGTGGTGAAATCAATCGTTCAGGCGGGCAAAAGCGGTAAATGGCTTCTAAAACCCACGGTAAAGATGATGGATCACGGCAAGTCCTCGGCGATAACCGGTATCGTGTCCTATCATACGGAAGAAGGCGATCTCCCGCTGGAAGGGGTCATCGTTAGCGTCCAAATCGGAACCGCGGACACCTCGACCGAGATCGTCACCTCCGCTTCGATCACCGATGAATCCGGCGCATATACATTGCTCACCGATCCTGGAACCTACACTGTGGTGGCCATCATGCCGGGGTATAAATCCGCTTCGGCCGAGGTCGTCGTGACCGGAGACGCCGCCGTAGAACAGAATTTTCTACTGGAAGCGGCCCAAGGCCTGGGTACGATTTACGGCAAAGTGGACATCGAGAAGGGTTTGGACGATCAATCAGTCCGGATCAACGTACTGGAAAAAACCACCGACGGCGCAGTTGTGGAAGTCGCCTCGGCAACTGTCGCAAATGGAGGGAATTATTATTTTGATCTTCCGGTGGGCACTTACTCGATGACGGCCATTTTTACCGTGAATGGCAAAGAGATGACGATGGAAGCCAAGGAAGCCTTTGAGATCGTGGCGGGCGACGCCATTAAATTTGATATTTTGTTCGAGCATCATGAAGGGCGGGAGGATGACGATGCGACGTCCAACGGGAAATCAAAAGTAACCGTTTGCCACAAAGGAAGATCGATAACCATCTCTTCTTCCGCCCTACAGGCCCATCTCAACCACGGCGATGTGGAAGGTGTTTGTGACGGAACCGGCAATGATGACGGTACGGCCGGTGAGCCTTCTGATGGTACGGTTTCCGGTGGTGGAGAATCCGACGTCACGATTTGTCACAAAGGCAGAAGGATCGAAATCCATGAATCTACCGTTAATGCCCATCTTGGTCACGGCGACTCCTTCAGTCCATGCGTTGAAGACCAGGACGGTGATGATGAAACGGACACCCGGGAGAAACCCGGGACTGTGTAACTATGAATCGGCCGCGGTGACGTGAGATTCAGCGTCGAACCGGCCTGATCCATTGAACCATAAAGCCCAATCGAAAGGACTCGTGCCTTTGGCTTGGGCTTTTTTATTTTGTCTGGACGGGAACGGGCGGGGATCGCCGTCGCGTGAGCCCTGTTTGTCACGTAACCGTGCGCAGCCTTTCATCCATGGCGATGACAACGGACGGAGTCATCGCCCCTTTTGTTTGATCGCCAAGGCCGCCTGGTTGCATAGAATATTCATGTATTCCAGCTGCGTTCCGGAAAAATCGGTCCTTTTTTCTTCTCTGTCCGCGTAGAACAGGCCGATTTTTTTCTCATTGATGATAATGGGATAGACCATGGCGTCCATCGCATGTATCGTATCGCGATACCAGTCCGGAATCATCAACCGATCCGGTGGATCATGGATGTCTTTGATATATATGGCTTCGGATTGATGCAATGCGACGTTGAAAAAATCGTTTGACGGCGTTATGCGAAACGAAAAAGTTTTCATGAAGTTCTGAATGTCGTCTCCCAGTCCATACCGCGGGATCATTTGATTCGTTTTAAAATCAAGAATACAGATCAGTACGTGGGAAAAGCCGAATCCCCGGTACATGATTTCCAGCACCATCGAAAGGATGGAGTTCAATTCAAACGTATCTTCCAGAAGAATTTTGGTGATGTTTGCGATTCCCTTGGTAACAATATCGTAAAATTCATCTGTAATTACGGAATATTCTGAATCCTTTGGAGGGGCTTCGTCTTGAACGATGAAGTTTTTCGAAAAACGCGATAGAATCGGGCTGTCTTTGAGGTTGATATTGAATATTTTTGAATATTTATTTAATTTTTCCCATACGTTGGCATATAATTCGAAAACATATTCACCGGTCAGTCCAAAATTTTCCTCAATTTTTTTTATGGATTTTTCTCTTTTGCTGTTGCTGGACTCAATTGCGGTATCACATAGCAGATTGGAAAGATAGGCGATCGCTCGCATGGGATTACTCGTGATCGTTTTCCGATCATTTTCTGAAATTGATTTCATGCTGCGCGTGATCTTTGTTGGTAATCCCAGGTTCTTGGCGACACCGATACCAAGGTCTTCGTAGGTAAGCCCAAGAACAGCCCGCGAGGCACGCTGCAAGTCCACTTTATGATCCGCTGCATATTCAATCACTTCTTTATGTTGATCCGGTAGATAAAAAAGAGCCATGCATTTGCCAAGATTGTGAAACATGGCGCAAATACAGGCCTCTTCCGTGTCATCCCGGTTCCACTTTTTGGATATCTCTCTGGCGATCAAACCACTGATGAATGCGTGAATGCTGGAATCCTTCAGTTCGGCCGTATGGGAGTTCTGTTGCATCTGCTCAAAGAACATGAGACTCGCAATTGCCATTTGAACCTGATTGAGTCCAACAAGAATGACCGCCTCGGAAATGGTGGTGATCCCGCCCCGGTTTTGACCATAGAATGCCGAATTGACCAATGTGAGTAGCTTTTTGGTTAGCGAGTAGTCTTTCAGAATGACATTGGCGATCTCGGAAGCAGAGGCATAGGTTGACTTGATGGTTTTATTGATTTCAACCACATTCTGATAAAAGGTGGGAAAATCTTTTTGTTTCCGCATGCGAAGCAAAATTTGATCAAAGGCGCTTTGATCATTGTCCGTTTCACAAGATTGCTCTGAAAGAGGGGGGGCCGCCTTGTTTTTCGTTTCCATGCGCTATCCCTTGAAATTGTTGAATCACATCAACCGATTCGATTCGTAAAATATATATGAAACGCGCAACGACCGCAATCATAATCAATTCGAACGATGGACATCCTGTTCCATTGACCCTCACCCCAACCCTCTCCCGAAAAGGGAGAGGGAGAATACAGTTTTTTTGTTCAGGCGCGAAATAGAGGATCAGCCATCATAAGGATTGGATTTCCCATTGTGACTTGCATCAACCGAGAATTGTGTAATCTGTTACATACCAGTGACGCGTCGATCCGTGCTGAATAAAGATAACATTCTGGATACATGCTATATTGGCACAAGCCATCAATCTGGCATATCCATTGCTATGGAGGACGGAAAAAAACGACAATGATTCAGTGGAGTGATGACATGATGCTTTTCAGAAAAAAACAAACCGAAAAAAATCAGAGCCCATTTTATGAAAGAAAAATCGAGGTTGTGCGCAGTCGACAAAAGTTGTTGAACTCGGATTTCGATCTGCAGCCGATGCAGCAGGCGCTGACCGATTATCGAATCCCCGCTGCCATGCAAAGACAGGAAGCCCTTCCCGCCTTCCCATTGAAGCAAGAAAGCAAACTTCAGGAAAAACGAGGCGCCTTGCGGATTGCAACGGACCTCACCGGAGGATATCTATCCGAGGAAAGAGGGTATCGAGGTCTGATTACAATCGAGAACATTTCACGAACCGGTATGCGCATCAAACTGAACGCGCGTCGCCGCTTGCACGTCAACGATATCATTATCGTGAAGTTCAACCTGGACAATATCATCCATTTACTGATCCAGCGGGAAGTCATGATACGAAATACGGATGATATCTATATGGGTGTTGAATTCTGTTACGGTGATGTAAACGACGGGCTCTATCCATATCTGGGAAATTAAATCCTGCTGGCCCTCGAAAAAAAGTTTTTTACCCCCATCACTTTATTGGATTCGGGTTTCAAATCCTCGACATGCAAGCGTATGCCTCCGGTTTGAAACTCGAATCCGTCTATATCTGGAACCATGATCATTTTTTTGTGGCTTGTCGTAACCTACCGGTAACCGTTCAAGTCGAACGGGTTTTGAAAAGAGACAAGGGAAGCCGGTCCTAAACGTAACCATGAGGTTTCCATTTGTATTTTGATGGAGCCGACGCGCGGAATCGAACCGCGGAACTGCTGATTATGAATCAATTGGCGCATTTAATTAACCCGGATAGTTATTGCCATTTGTCGACATTATGTCGACAGCAACGGCAAATTTTTTTGGGTTATTCAAACGACAGTTTTTTGATTTCGCTATCCTGTAATTCTTCTATGCCATGGAGGATGTGTACCGGGAAAATCCGGAAATCGTGAAAAAGGTTGAGTGGTCGGCGACGCTTGAGCCGGGGTTCAAGCAGACGGGCAGGGGGACCTGTCTGCGGTGTGCAGGATTGGATGGTCGCAAGTATCCGGTTGATGATCATCCGGAGTGTCCGCTGCATATCCGTTGCCGATGTGTGTTGTTGCCGGTGACGGTTTCTTTTCGGGAGCTGGGTCTGGACATAGATGAAATTAAGCAGGCGTATCGTCCATATACGATTCTGCCGAACAAAAACATCGATGCCGATGGCCGTCGCACAATCCTTGAGTCCGGGTTTCATGAAGGGGATTATGCCTCGTGGTTCGACAAGCAGGACAGGGGGTTCAAATTGAAGGCGATAGGGCCCAGGCGGTTTGAGATGTATGAGGCGGGGGTGATCAGGTTTTCTGATTTGGTTGATAGGAGTGGGGATTTGAGGAGTTTGAAGGAGTTAATGCAATAAGGAACCTTGATCTCATTTTCTAAAACTTGGATTGTTGGTTGGTGTGGGAGGGGCGTTCAGCGATGGGTGTCTCTATCCCCATGGGCCTTGAAATCAAACCATTTTCTTTTGCTTAAACTTCCAAATGGAATCAAAAGAGGTAGCAGCCACAATAGGTTCCACCATGTCAAACCGGCAGCCCCCAAGCCACCGTATGACCATATGGCCCAAACTATCGACAAGAAAAAGACACCATAGGGAGGAATCATGAGCTTCCAATATGGTGTTGATGAAAATCGCCATGGCGTAATAAATACGACAGAAATAATGGCAATGCCTGTCAAAGTAAGTCCCAATAATCCTTGCTCACTCTTACCCTGAAAAAGAAAGACGATAGATAATATAAGTACCCAGATAAATCCCCCTACCCAACCGGCAGTCCAGCCAATTTTTTCTCCTATTCTGTCTTTCATTTTTGCCTCTATTTAATAAGTGCCAACGTTTCGTGTTAGGGGCGGTATGGTCCTCGCCGCCCCCTACACACGATTGTTGTGGCCGAGCAATTTGCATATTTCATTGACAATGTCGGCCAACCGTTTATTTGATAAGGACTTCGGCGAATACTGTAAATTTTCATCCTTGGCAGTTTCACTATTATTGAACAAGTCGATAAATTTCTTTTTTGTCCATTTCTTTCTGGAAATCGTAGGTAGCAAAGCTGTTTCGTCTGGTAAGTATAAAAACTCCTCACCCGTACAATCCACAACTGATATTTTTTCTGAATTGTCGAGCGAAGCAGACAAATAACAAGCAGTACTCAATTCTTTGATGTTAAATGCTGGCAAAATATCAAAATCGTCGATTACAATTGCGGGATATTTGGGACCTCTCAACAAAATTCGAAAGTTTATTTGTTCATTTTTCATAAGTCATCTTATTGAGCCACAACTAATTATTAACTACAAATCTAGAGTTCGATAAAGATTCCTGATTTTACGCCAGTATATCCGAAAAATCGCATTATTCAATAAATTTCATAAATCCTAATATTATCTGTGCATTAAGTCCATATAATCACGCACATTTTCACGCATCAATCGATTCGTCCCCGCCGCGATCGGCGATAGTGATCCAGAAAATAAAAAACCCGGACTATCTGTGTTGATGATCCGGGTTTTCATGTTCCGTTACTGGCGCACCAGGTGCGTCTACAGCATCTAAACGGAGAGAAAATGATTTACGCTTTGGTATAAACGCCTTTCTTAACCGCTTTGATCAGCCCCTTGTTTTTCGCCTTGAAGACGATATTGGATATTTTCTTCAGGTTGAATCCCGTTTTCTCCATCAACGTCTTCGTCTCGACACCGTTTTCACTGGAATTGATGATCTCCATAACGGAGGCGAATGCGGTTTCGGTTTTGGCGGATTGTTTTGGGGCGGCTGCCTTTTTCGCAGCCGGTTTCTTTTTGGCTGAAGTAGTTTTCTTGGCGACAGCTGTTTTCTTTGCGGGCGCAGCCTTTTTCGCCGGAGCTTTTTTCGATGCGGCCTTCTTGGTTGGTTTGGCTTGACCAGATTTGGAAAGCTCTTTAATGAATTTTTCCAACCGATCAAGGATTTTGTCGATTTCTTTTCTAACCGATTTTATACCGTTTTCAATTTGACTCGCCATTGTAAGATCCTTTCATTCCAAGTTTGATGATCAATAATGAATATCGCTTGATATTAATAGTCCACTCGTTCTTTCAGTTCTTTACCGCATTTGAAGAACGGAAGCTTTTTGGGTTTGATTTGGACCTTCTCGCCGGTTTTGGGATTCCGCCCAATATACGGTTTGTACTCCTTCACAAAGAAGCTGCATAAGCCTCGTATTTCAACCCGTCCATTTTGTGCGAGAGCATCCGACATGGAATTGAAGAAAATGTCTACGATCTGGGCGGCCTCGCTTTTCGAAATCTTTTCTTTGTTCTTTAATTCGCTGATCAACTCAAGTTTGTTCATCGTTTATACCCGTTTTTATTTGTCATTTTTGTGGAACGGTAACTGGATATTGAATGGACGGTAATGATGCTATCTGGGCCATTTATAAATTTTTGTGTCATAATTACTATAAATACTTGATTAAAATTTCATTGTCAAGTGTTTATGGATACTTATATTGCATCGCGATAATGTGCGATATTATCGCTTCAGAAATTTATCGGCGATTTCAATGTTGAACTCGGACAGGTTAAACAAATTGACAACGGAATCGCCGGACTGATAAAGTGCAAAATGCCTGGAGCAATGTGCATCATTTTGAAGGGGTTGCACTATGCCAGCTTATGGCAAGCTGTCTTGCACTTTTGAGGTCTTCATTTTCAGTCTTCGATACTCGCTAACTGCGAGGTTTGTGGATTATATCCACTTAAACCCATATAACTATACATATAAATATATTGACAAATATATTTCCCCACCATATTTTATTCATATGACAAATTAATCTGATTTTGAGTGGGATTCTGACAAAGATTTGATAAACCAAGAAAAAAATGGTGTTTCATTCGCACTGGCGCAACTCGCATTCCTCGATCAACATCGTATTATCCTGGAAGATCTGGAGCACAGCAAAGATGAGAATCGATTTTATTGTCTTGGCAAGGTCACTGATGGAATCCTAACAGTGAGATTCGCCTATCGAAAAAACAAAATCAGGATCATTGGTGCCGGATACTGGCGGAAAGGGAAGAAGATTTATGAAAAGGAAAATAAAATATACAGATGAGCCGATTGGCAAAGTGAAGGTAATCTCCGATTTCCTTCCCTCACCCGAAAAGCTTGCCTTGAAAGAAGAAACGGTCAAGGTCACGATTGCTCTCAGTAAAACGAGCGTCGATTTCTTTAAAAACGAAGCAAAAAAGTATAATACCCAATATCAAAAGATGATCCGCAGATTGCTTGACGAATATACTGCTCATCAATAAACCGTCCATCCGCTCGTGGGGTGCGAAAAAGCATCGCGCCCCACAGCGGCACGTTTATCGGTCACTGCGCATCTTTTTCGATACTGAGGTAGGTTGAAAAAAATGGACACCAATGTTTAAATTCTCAATAAACGGAGGTGCCGACATGTCACAAAAAACAAATAATCGATACTCAAAGGAATTTCGTATCGAAGCTGTGAAATTGGTTGTAGAAGGCGGCGTATCCGCCTTCGAAGCATCGCGACAACTTTCCCTACCAAAATTCACCCTTGAAAACTGGGTAAGGGCTTTCAAGGCGGGGAAACTGAATGACGTCGGTCGGCCGCAACGCCCTCTGACCGAAGTCGAACAAGAACTTGCCCGCGTTAAACGCGAACTGGCTCAGGTCAAGCAGGAACGTGACATCTTAAAAAAAGCCGCCGCGTACTTTGCCGAGGAGTCGCTGCCAGGTACGCGATGATACAAAAACTTCGATCCGAGTATCCAGTTCTTCTGCTCTGCCAGGCCCTGGATGTCTCGCCAAGCGGTTATTAGGCATGGGACAAGAGACCGGTCTCACCCCGGAAAAAGGAAGAAGCGCGGCTCGAAATCGAAATAAAAGCGGCTCACAAAAGAACCAGGGAAACCTATGGCCCGGAACGATTACAGCCCGGGCGGCTATATTTTTGAACTCCGGTTTTTTTTGCCAGATTAACCCAGGCCTGGGGGGATTCCCTGCGCAGATTGCGTTTGATGATGAAATGAGCATTGCTTCGGGAAGCATCGGGAAAGTTGTCTTGGCTGTCACTTCCCGAATCCAACCGCATCAAAACAGGCTGATCGGTGATTTTTCGGATATAATCCAGGGTGCTGTGATGAATTCGGGGGTATTCTTTTAGCAGTGCTGCTTCCCTTCTCTGAGTTCAAGATTCACAAGATATCCTTCGGTGCCCAGATAGGCAAAAATCGGAGCGAAGCCATCAACGCCTTTGTAGGTTCTGGAAACGCCTTCCTTTTGTGTCTTCGAGTTGTCGAAGGGACTTACATCCATATCCAGGGGAAGAAAATCGCCGGCACTGGTATGTATGGGTGAGATTCCCGGGGCGCAGGATCGGACCAAATCGGCGCCTGCATCTTTAATCGCCATATCGGCCCGATTACCGATCAAATCGACTCGCTGGCGCAATGTCGGACTGGACGGACATGCACGGATGCCAATGGCTTTATTGAAGAAGTCCTGTTTCTGACGAAAGATTTCAATCGCATCGAAATCGGGTTTCCCTCATCAGAGCAATCATCGAGGCCATGATATCGGCATGAGAAATTTTGGGATCAACACAGTGGACTCCGGAAATCGTCTCGAAACGGAATCTAAAATTGATCGCGTTAAGCAATGCGCCGATATTGATCAACCCGCTATGGCTGGCCAGCTTTTCCATTTCATGTTTGATAGTGATAGGGCGTCGCAAAATTTTCACCTCCGAAGTGAGTGTTTGATGCCATATCATTATCATTATATACTTATAGATTCAATATATTATGAATTTACGATCATATTTTATGCCACGGATTGAGGACAATGATACAAATGAATTCCGTGGAGAAAACGCAGAAATTGAAGACGAAGATGACGATCCGGTCGTACGCATTCCGAATGCAGTCTGCCTCAATTAATCCATCCAAAATGTCTGCAGAATGTCTGCAGAAGTGCAGACATTCTGCCCATTTTACCCCATTTTGAGCAGGTTTTGTCCGTTCTCGAATTTTATAAATTTATGAATTAATTCAATGAATTCAATGGAGCCGACGCGCGGAATCGAACCGCGGACCTGCTGATTACGAATCAGCTGCTCTACCGGCTGAGCTACGTCGGCGCAAAGAGTGGAAAACGAAAAAGTGACAGGCTTTTACCATATGGGTTGAAAACGGGTCAAGCGCTTTTTTCAGGCAAGGCGGGAATCCTTTTTCTTTTTGCGGGGAATAAGTCCCAGCCGCTGGAGCATGGCAAGGTCGCTTTCCAGGGAGATCCCGGTGGTGGTCAGGTAATTGTCGGTCATGACGCCGCTGGCGCCCGCGAAAAAAATGAGCGGGTGCAGGTCCTTGAGATTGGCTTCGCGGCCGCCGCAGATGAGAATGTCCTTGTCCGGGAGCACGTAGCGGAACAGGGCGATGATTTTCAGGCAGCGCAACGGAGTCAGGTTGCGGGTGTTTTCTTTGGGCGTGCCCTTGATGGGCACCAGGAAATTGATGGGTACGGAATCCACCGCCAGTTCACGGAGAGCCAGGGCCAGTTCCAGGACCTGATCGTCGGTTTCCCCCACCCCGAAGATGCCGCCGGCGCAGACGGACAGGCTCGCTGCCTTGGCGGCGCGAATGGTTTCCACGCGTTCTTCGTAGGTATGGGTGGTGCAGACGCGGTGGAACGCGCTTTGGGCAGTTTCCAGGTTGTGATGGTAGCGCGTGATCCCGGCGGCCTTCAGAGTTTCCATTTCCTTTTTTTTCAGAATCCCCAGCGAGACGCAGGTGGCGATGTTTTCGTCGGCCAGGCCGGAAAGGGCATTGGCCACGGTGTTGACCTCCCCGGGCGGCAGCCCCCGGCCGCTGGTGACGATGGAATACCGGGTGATGGGGGTTTCCGCGGCCCGCAGGCCGCCCTGGCGAAGTTCGGCTTCCGTCATCAGGCCGTAGATCGGCGCATCGGTGCGGGCCAGGGCCGACTGGGAGCAAAAGCTGCAATCTTCGCTGCAACGGCCGGATTTGCCGTTGCAGATGCAGCAGAGATGGATGCTGTTGCCGAAATAATGCCGTCGGATCAGGTCCGCGCCGGAAAGCAGGGTGAGGGTGTTCTCTTCCGGGAGTCGGGCCAGTTCCCGGAAACGGTCGATGTCCGGAACGGTTCCGTCGATAATCGCCTCGGCCAACTCAAACAGGGTTTTTGCGTTCATGGTGACACCATCGGAGTAAGGTCCATTTCGATGTTGATTCTCGCGCAGAGGCGCAGAGCCGCGGAGAAAAGCGATGTCGTGTTGCCCCGGGGGCAATATCGAGATTCGGACGATTGCCCATGTTCCTCCCAGCCCCGATAGACTACAACCTTTCTCCTATTTTTACAAACTCTTTGGCCAGCGTCGCCCCATCGATCCGGGGCAATGGTTCGATCTCGGCCAGGACGGTGGTGCGGCCGTAGGATTCAATTGCTTTTTTGTTGATCGTGTTTTTCGGGCCGTTCATGACCACTCCCAGGACCTCCAGGCCATGTCGCCGCAGGTGTTCCAGGGAGAGCAGGGTATGGTTGATGGTTCCCAGGGTACTGCGGGCCACCAGCAGAATCGGCAGAGCCAGTTGTTTCATGAGGTCTATCATGAAATGGGTTTCGTTCAGGGGCGCCAGAATGCCGCCGGCGCCTTCCACGATCAGACGCCGGCCCGGTGGAACCGTCGGCAGGCGGAAACGGTCCAGACGAATGCGGACATTGTCCAGCTCGGCGGCTGCATGGGGGGAAAGGGGCCGGGTCAGGCGATAGGTTTCCGGATGGAAATGGTCGCCCGGCAGGCCGGTTTCCCGGCGCAGCCATTCCGTGTCGGTGGTTTCCTCCAGGCCGCTCTGAACGGGTTTCCAGTAGTCGGCGCCCCATCCGGACAAAAGAACGGCGCTGACCAGGGTTTTGCCGACCGCCGTATCCGTGCCGGTGATGAACAAGTTCCGGGGCCATTCATGCGGCATATCGTTTTCTCCCGTCGGCGAACAGGTGAATCAACCGATCCACGTGTTCCCGGGTGTGAGCCGCCGAAAGGGAAATGCGGATGCGGGATTCCCCCCGGGGCACCGTGGGCGGACGGATGGCCACGGCCAGGACGCCGTTTTCTTCCAGCCAGGCGGAAAGGGCCAGGGTCGCCGGTTCATCGCCCACCAGCACGGGGATGATCTGGCTGCTGGAATGGCCGGTTTCCCATCCCATGGCGTTCAAGGCGCGGCGCAGGTGCTCGGCGTTGGCATGCAACCGGCGGCGTTCGTCCTCCATGTCAGGGATGAGATCCAGGGCCGCATCGATGGCGCCGATCACGGCCGGGGGCAGGGCGGTGGAGTAGATAAACCCCGGGCAACAGTTGACTATGAAGTCGCACATGTCCCGGGAGCCGACCACATAGGCGCCGAAGGAGCCGCAGGCCTTGCCGAAGGTGCCGATGGTCAGGGCGACATCGTGGCCGCAGGTCAGGCCCATGCCCTTGGGGCCGCAGACGCCGGTGGCATGGGCTTCGTCCACGATGAGCAGGGCGCCGAATTCATCGGCCAGGGCGCTCAAGGCCGGGATATCGCTGCAATCGCCGTCCATGCTGAAGACCGATTCGGTAATGATCAGAATGCGGGAATAATTTTCCTTGGGGTTTTCTTCCAGAAGACTTCGAAGATGGGCCGGATCATTGTGTCGAAACCGCAGGACCCGGCAGCGGCACAGGCGCGCCCCGTTGATCAGGCTGTTGTGGTTCAGGGTGTCCGAGAGAATCAGGGACTGTTTGTCGGCCAGGGCAGGCAGCACCGTCACATTGGCCTGGAAGCCCGAATTGAGGATCAGGGACGCCTCGGCGCCTTTCAGATTCGCCAGTTTCCGTTCCACCTGTTGGACACCGTCGAAGGTGCCGCAGACCAGGCGGGAGGCGGTGGCTCCCATGCCGTATGTTTCCATGAAGTCCATGGCCCGTTCCCGGAGCAGGGGATGTTTGGAAAGGCCCAGGTAATCATTGGAGCAGAAGTTGAGCATGGTTCGTCCGTCCAGGGCGATATGGGTGGCCGACAGCGGCGTGACGGTTCGCAACCGGCGCAGGAGATGCCGTTCCCGACGGCTGTCGAGTTCCTCCCGGATAAAGGCAAAACGGTCGTCGATCTGTTTCATAAAGAGACCTTTTCTTCGGAGATGACATCGACCAGGGCGCTGGTGAGGATCCGCAAATCCGATTCATCGATGATATAGGGTGGCATGACATAGACGAGTTTGCCGAAGGGGCGCACCCAGACCCCCTTTTTCACGAAACGGCGCTGCATGGCGGCTACATCCACGGTCCGTCGGAGTTCCACCACGCCGATGGCCCCCAGGACGCGGACATCCGCCACCTGGGGCAGGTCGCGGCAGGGGGCCAGTTCGTCCTCGAGTTGCTTCTCGATACGGGCGATGCTTTCCTGCCAGGGCGTTGCGAGGAGCAGCCGCAGGCTGGCTCCGGCCACCGCGCAGGCCAGGGGGTTGGCCATGAACGTGGGGCCGTGCATGAACAGACCGGGATTCCCCCGGCAGATCCCGTCGCCGACGGCGGCGGTGCTCAAGGTGGCGGCCAGGCTCAGGTAGCCGCCGGTGAGGGCTTTCCCTACGCAAAGAATATCCGGGCGGACGTCGGCCTGTTCACAGGCGAAAAGGGTCCCTGTGCGTCCGAAACCCGTGGCGATTTCATCCAGGATCAACAGGGCGTCGTATTCCCGCGTCAGTTCAGCCACCCGTTTCAGGTACGCCGGAGAATAGATGCGCATACCGCCGGCTCCCTGGACAATGGGTTCCAGAATGACGGCGGCGATTTCCCCGTGGTGTTCCCGGAGAATGGTTTTCATGTCGGCGACATCGTCCTCCCGGAACGGCCGGTCATATCCCGGGGGCGGTGCCGGTGCGAAATACTGCCGGGGCAGGACTCCTTGAAAGAGTTCATGCATGCCGTTGAACGGATCGCACACGGACATGGCCGCGAAGGTGTCTCCGTGATAGCCCTTCAGGACCGTCAGCAGTTTTTGCTTTGCGGGTCGGCTATGGGCCTGCCAGTATTGCAGGGCCATTTTGACGGCCACTTCCACGGCCACGGAACCGGAATCGCAGAAAAAGATGTTGTCGAGGCCCGCAGGCGATATCCGGAGCAGGAGTTCGGCCAGTTTCATGGCCGGGGCGTGGGTGATCCCGCCGAACATGACATGGGACATCCGGTTGATCTGGTCCGCTGCCGCGGTATTGAGCTCCGGGTGATTGTACCCGTGGATGGCGGCCCACCAGGATGACATGCCGTCGATGAGAGTGGTCCCGTCCTCCAGAAACAGGCGCACGCCCCGGGCCTCGCGTACGGGGTAAACCGGCAGGGGGGCGGTCAGGGAGGTATACGGATGCCATATATGGGCGCGGTCGAATCGGATAAGGTCCGGAAGGGCC
The DNA here is from genome assembly GCA_041740615.1 of Desulfobacterales bacterium. Classification (GTDB taxonomy): domain Bacteria; phylum Desulfobacterota; class Desulfobacteria; order Desulfobacterales; family SURF-7; genus DYJD01. The sequence goes on along the minus strand of JBGSLR010000049.1, from coordinate 88,523 downwards.
GGATTCCCCATACGTTCCGGCGTGCGCGCGCCGGTGTCGTCTCTGCCGGGGGGATGGTTATTCAAAGCGGACATCTCCGGATAAAATTCGTCGGATTCGACCCTGGTCATCGGTGATAACCAGGGCGCCGTCGGCGTCGATATCGCTGGCGGTCCCGGAATACGATTGGTGGTTCAGGGTTACCGCCACCCGCCGGCCGATGGTATTGGTCAGGGATCGCCAGCGGTCGATGACGGACCCAAAGCCCTTGGATCGCGTCGACTGGTAGGATGTTTCAAATTCCTGGAGAAAATGTCGCAACAGCACCACGCGGGAAAACGTGCGTCCGGTTTCCAGAAACAGGGAGGTGGCGATTGGCGCCAGGTCCCGGGGGAATACCCGGGTATTCACGTTGAGTCCCAAGCCCACGACCACATGGTTGGTGATATCCATCTCCGTGCTGGTTTCCGTCAGAATGCCGGCGATTTTTTTCCCGCCCACGAACACATCGTTGGGCCACTTGATGGTCGGCGACAGGGATGTCACGCGCCCCAGGGATTCGGCCAGGGCGACGGCGGAAAGGATGGTGATGCGGGGAACCTCGAAGGGCGATATGTCGGGCCGGAGAATCATGGAAAGGTAGATTCCCTCTTGGGGCGGCGAAAACCAATGCCGGCCCTTGCGCCCTCGACCGCCGGTCTGGGTTTCGGCCAGGACGATGGTGCCTTCCGGCGCACCCGTTGCCGCCAGTTCCTTGGCCGCGGTGTTGGTGGAGTCGGTTTCCGGGAGATAATGGATGGCCTGGCGACCGAACGCGGCGGTTTGGAGATTGTCCCGGATTTCGTCCGGCAACAGTTGATCGGAGGTTTGGCGCAGGAGATAACCTTTGCGGGGCACGGAATCGATGACATAGCCCGCCTGCCGCAAACCGCGGATGTGTTTCCAGACGGCCGAACGGCTGACGGACAGGTCGGCGCTCAGGTCCTCGCCGGAAATCCATTGTCCGATTCGGTCTTTTAGCAGGGAGAGAATATTGGCCTGGGTGGACATCCTCCGTTTTTTCCTTCTGCCGCCATGGGATGGAATGTTTGGCTGTTCCCATCAACAGCGCAAATTCTGGGCCGGCTTATACCGGTTGGGCGAATAATTGTCAACCGGAAAAGATTTCGATGGTTGACAATCACCCATTGGCCCTGAATACCCTTGCGCCGCCCCTTGACAGGGTATATAAGAACAGCCGAAACGGAGAATGGGGAGCTGGAAAAAGGCTATCCATTCAAGGGTATAAAAAGAAAGACGGATCGCGGGCGCCGGTATGCAGGAACGGTCGCCAATAGGCGGATGTGCGCCCGTACGGCGGAAATGGAATTCATGGACGATGAACAATCGGAATCCGGATAGGGAATATGGTTCGATAGGGGAGGACCTGCTCCAGGCCGGCCGGGGGAATGTGGTTCTCAGCGGTCTGGGTGGTTCGGAGCGGGCGTTTCTGATGGCGCGGCAATTCCGGCAGCGCCCGGAAAACCTGGTGGTGATCCTGGACACGGCCAAGGGGGCGGAGCAGTTTATCCATGACCTGCGGTTTTTTCTCGACACCGACGACGCGCCGGTGCACTATTTCCCGGCCTATAATCTGTTGCCGTATAAAATGTTGTCCTATCACATTGAAACCGTCGCCGATCGCATCCGGGTTCTCTATCAGACGGTACAGTCCCTCAAACCCTGGATCCTGGTGACCACCGTCGGGGCGGTCATGCGCCGGCTGATGCCCAAGCAGGGCCTGCTCGATTTCGCCGAACTGATTATGGCGGGCGAGGAGATCGACCGGGACGCCCTGGTGGAGAAAATGGTTTCCGGCGGATACATCCGCAGCGCCATTGTGGAGGAACCCGGAGATTTTTGCGTGCGGGGGGCGATCATGGATATTTTTTCGCCCCTGTACCCGGACCCGTTGCGCATCGAGTTGTTCGGGGATACGGTGGATTCCCTGCGTTTTTTTTCGGTGGGCAATCAGCGCAAGCTGAAGGACCTGGGTGAGGCGGTGATTCTGCCGGCCCGTGAAACCATGCTGAAACAATCGGATTTGAAGGATTTCATCATCCGTGTCCGGACCCTGGCCGCCGCCCAGCAGACGGCTTCCCGGGAGGTGCGCGGTCTGATCGATCGCATCCGCAACGAGGGGCTTTTCCCCGGAATCGAAAGCCTGCTGCCGCTGCTCTATCCCCGGTTGGACACCTTGATGGACTATATGCCCGCCCATACCCGTTTCGTGCTGGTCGAGCCGACCGCCCTTGCCGCCTCCGCCGCGGAAACGACCGCGGTTACGCTGGCGCATTATACCGGGGCTTGTGAGGAAAACCGGTTGTGCGTCCCACCGGAACAGCTGTATCTGGACTGGGCGGGGATGATGGAAGGACTCCGGGATAAACCGACCCTGACCATGGAGCGCCTGACCATCGAGAAGGCCGCTTCGCTCCAAACCGGGCAGACGGCCGACGTGCCATTCCGGATTGAGGACAACGGCGAGGTGCGATCGGCTCTGCGGAATCCCGTTGAAAAAGAGCACCTGCTCAAACCGCTGGTGGAGTGGATTCACCTCCAGCAGCAAAACGGGAACACCATCCTGCTGGTTTGCGGTACGTCAGCCCAGGTGGAACGGCTGCAAAGCCTGTTACAGCCCTATGATATCAAGCCGCGCTTCAGTGACGGATTGCCGGATTTCAGGCGCAGCCGGGGCCTTCTGTACACGTGCATCGGTCGCTTGTCCGCCGGTTTCGTCTGGGCGGACGAAGGGGTGGCGGTGATCACCGAAAATGAAATTTTCGGAGAAAAGCGCCGGCGGCGGACGACGCCCAAACAGGATGCGCGCGCGGAACTGCTGAACATCGAGGAACTCAAGCAGGAGGATCTGGTGGTTCACATCGACCACGGCATCGGTCGCTACCAGGGCCTCGTGAAGTTGGACCTGAACGGCGTCACCAGTGATTTTCTGCTGATTCAATACCAGGATGACGACAAGCTCTATCTGCCGGTGGAGCGCATGAATATGGTGCGCAAATACGTCGGTGTGGACGGCATCGCGCCGGTGTTGGACAAGATGGGCGGCAAGGGCTGGGAAAGAACCAAGAAGAAGGCCCGGGAGGAAGTGGAGAAAATCGCCGGCGAATTGCTGGAACTGTATGCGGCCCGCAAGGTGCAGCAGGGACATGCATTCGAGAAGGCCGACAGTTATTTCCGGGATTTCGAGGCCGGATTCGCCTACGAGGAAACCGCCGACCAGTTGAAAGCCATCGATGACGTGCTGGACGACATGGAATCCCCGACCCCCATGGACCGTCTGGTATGCGGCGATGTGGGGTATGGAAAAACCGAGGTGGCTCTGCGGGCCTCCTTCAAGGCCGTGAGCGACAGCAAACAGGTGGCGGTGCTGGTGCCGACGACGGTGCTCGCGGAACAGCACTACAAAACGTTTCATGAACGCTTTCGGCGTTACCCGGTCCGGATTGCCTGCCTGAACCGTTTCCGTTCGCCCCGGGAGCGGAAACAAATCGTGGAAGGCCTCAAGCAGGGAGTCATCGACATCGTCGTCGGCACCCATCGGCTGCTGCAGAAGGATGTGGGGTTCAAGGAACTGGGTCTCATCATCATGGACGAAGAGCAGCGCTTCGGTGTCAAACATAAGGAGAAGTTGAAGAAGTTGAAGGCGACGGTGGATGTCCTGGCCCTGACGGCCACGCCCATACCCCGTACCCTGCACATGTCCCTGATGGGCATTCGCGATATCAGCGTGATTTCAACGCCTCCCGAGCAGCGTCACCCCATCATGACGTATATTTCCGAATTCGATGACGGGATCGTCGCCGATGCCGTCCGCAATGAGCTGAAGCGCAACGGGCAGATTTTTTTCATCCACAACAATATTCATACCATTGAAAAAATCGCCGCGCACCTCCGGAAGCTGGTGCCCGAAGCGCGCCTGGCGGTGGCCCATGGACGCCTGAGCGAAGAGGAACTGGAAAAGGTCATGGTGCGGTTCATCGCACGGGAAATCGATATGCTGGTATGCACCACCATTGTCGAATCGGGTCTCGACATTCCTTCCGCCAACACCATCTTGATCAACCGGGCCGATCGCTTCGGTCTGTCCCAGATCTATCAGTTACGGGGCCGGGTGGGTAGGGCGGAAGAGCAGGCCTACGCCTACCTGTTCATCCCCAAGGAAACGGTCCTGGGAAAGGACGCCCAGAAAAGATTGAAGGTGCTCATGGAGCACAGCGACCTGGGCGCCGGATTCCAGATCGCCATGAGTGATCTGCAGATCCGGGGCGGAGGGGATGCCCTGGGTGTATCCCAGTCGGGTCATATCGCCGCCGTGGGTTACGACATGTTTCTGCAGCTGCTGGAAAATGCCATTTCGGAATTGAAGGGGGCTCCGGTTCTCGAATCGCTGGAACCGGAAATCAACATCTCCCTGTCGGCGTTTATACCCGAGAGCTACATTCCGGACATCGACCAGCGCCTGTCGGCCTACCGGCGGCTGGCCAAAATGACGGAGCTGAAGGAAATCAACGCCTTCAAAGGAGAATTACAGGATCGTTTCGGTTCCCTCCCGGAGGCGGCGACCAATCTGCTCCTGAAAATCATGCTGAAAATATTGGCAAAAAACAGTGGCGTCAAGCGCCTGGATCTGGTGGGACAGCAACTGAATCTGGTTTTCTCGGCCGTTCATCAGAAAAATCCACTGGGTATCGTGGATCTGGTCACATCCGCCTCGGATCAATTTCAATTCACTTCCGACAGCGCCCTGAAAGTAAGGCTTACCGGCGGCGGCGCCAACCAGGGACTGGCGGAAACCAAAAACATCTTGAAAGAAATAGCACGGCGTGTTAACTGCTGAAGGTCAGCCCGGTGCTATAAACATACCATCCTGCCGATCTTTCCGAATGGTCGTCATCCGTCAACGGGGGAAAGGGGCCGATGGTGGAGGGATACGGAAGCGTGTCATGCAGATAATTCTGAGGAGATCACCGGGCTTCGGCCGGCGGTTGTGGATGAACATCGGGCTTCCCTGGCTGATCTTCTGGGTCATCTTCCAGGGTTCGGCATTGTTTCCGGGCTGTTCCAAGACCCCACCCCAAGCGAAGGAGAAAGCACTTCTCCGGATCGGGAACCAGGTCGTGACGATTCTCGATTTCAACAAGGCGCTGGAATTCGCCAAATCAGCCTATCCTCACAACGCCATGCAGAACCCGGATGTGGCCCGAACCATCAAGACCCGCCTGCTGAATCAGCTGACCGAGGAACTGGTGCTGCTGACGAAAGCCGCGGAAAGCGGCATCCGCATTACCGATGCGGAATTGGACAAGGCGATTGCGGAGATCAAGAAGGATTATCCGGACAATACCTTTGAGGAAACCTTTCTGGAAAACGCCATCTCCTTTGCATCCTGGCGGGATCAGTTGAAAAAAAGAATGGTGATGGAAAAACTGGTGGCCGTGGAGTTCGAGGGCAAGATCCGGATCACTCCGGAGGAAATCGCCGCCTATTACAAGGCCAATTTTCAGGGTGAGGCCGCTGAATTTATCAGTGAACAGGATGTGGATGAGAGCATCGTAAAGGAAATCCGGCGCCAGAAAACGGATGCGGCCTATAAGGAATGGGTGGAAGCCATTCAGAAGCGATACCCGGTGGAACTGAACAAGAAGCTGTGGAAAACCATAATCGAAGAGTGACAGGACGGAAGTGGACAGATCAATGGTGAAAAAAGAGCGCAATGGGAAAGGGATGGTTGCCGCGGGAGTCGTTGCGGTGGTGTGTTTTGGACTGCTGCTCGGCCTATTCGGTCGGCAAGCGGAAGCCCGGGCCGAAATCGTCGATCGGATTGTGGCCGTGGTCAATGAGGATATTATCACGTTGTCCGAATTCGAAAGTTCGTTCAACCCGTATGCGGAGAAAATAAAGGCCTACGGCTACCCGCCGGACAAGGAACAGGAGCTGTTGTTCAAACTGCGGGAAAACATCATCAACCAGATGATCGATAAACAGCTGACGGATCAGGAAATCAAACGGTTATCCATTACTGTGAGCGATGGTGAGCTGGACAACGCCATCGAACGGATCAAGGAAAAGAATATGATGACCGATGAAGACATCCGAAAGCGATTGGGCGACGAAGGCATCACCATGAAGGAATACCGCGATGAAATGAAGGAGCAGATCCTGCGGGCCAAACTCGTGGAACGGGAGGTGAAGGCCAAAATCATCATAACCGACGAGGATCTTCGGGCGTATTTTGAAAAAAACAAGGAAACCTTCGAAGGGGATACCCGCTATCATCTACGGAATATCATCATGAAAGTGCCTTCTTATGCGGATGAAGCGGAAAAAAATGCGGTGTTGGACAGGATGAAGAAGGTCGTGGAGCGCCTGAAAGACGGCGAACCATTTGAAGAGGTGGCGAAAAATTCATCGGAATCGTCTTTTGCCGCGGACGGGGGGGACCTTGGCTTTTTCAATAAAAAAGACCTGACGCCCCAAATTCAGGCCGCATTGGCGAAAATCAAGCCCGGTCAGTACACGGAAATCATCGATACGGAACAGGGACATCAAATCTTTTTTCTGGAGGAGGTCGTATCCGCGCAAAGCCGAACCATGGAGGAAGTCCGACCCTTGATCGAGGAAAAGCTGTACAACGAGATGATGGAAACACGCTTTAAGGGATGGGTGTCGGATCTGCGCAAGGGCTCTTATATTAAAATCATCAATTGAGGCATATGACTACCGAGCAGATACATGTTTCCTTCGGCCAGTTCCTGAAATCGGCCAGAAAGACGAGCGGGATCGACCTCCACGCCCTTTCCGAAAAAACCAAGATTTCCTTGAAGGTCCTCCGACAAATTGAAAGTGAAGAACACGGCGCCCTGCCCGACCCGGCGTTTGTCAGGGGATTTCTGAGATTATACGCCGCCGCGGTCGGCGTCGATGGCGACAGGACCATCGAGCTGTACTGGAAGAGCCGTGGGGAATATGAACGGATGCTGGCCATGACCGGCGACGGCTATTCCAACGGCGGGCGGTTCTGGATGAACATGCTTCTTTCCCTGGGGGCGCTGGGCGGCATCATGGCGCTCTCCATGGTCATCATTTCCGATTCCGGCATACCCAAGCGGGTCGTTGAACCCTTGGATTATTCCGTTGAAGCCGTTTCCCCGTCGGATTTCCCCGACCCGGGGGGCGAATCGGCAACAGGAGTGGAAACCCCATCGGAATCGGCTGCCATGAAAAAAATGATCCTGACGGTCAACGCGGTGGAAGAAACCTGGTTGAAGGTCATCATTGACGAGCAGGCAGCCAAAGAATATAAGTTGAAACGGGGTGAACGGCTGGAACTGTTGGGCGGTGTGCGTTTCAACCTGATGATAGGGGATGCGGCCGCGGTCAAACTGGCTCTGAACGGGAATCCGGTGGTGTTTCACGCCAAGAGCGGTCAACTCGTGGCGTTGGATCTGCCGTGACGGCCGGTTGGCAACCTTCCGCGGATGTCTCAGGGAGTGATCTCCATGCTGAGTGAAAAAAATAAAATACTGCTGGAAAGCATCAAACGTCTGTTGCGGCGCAACGCCACCCAGCATTTGCGAAAAATCGTCAACAAGACCCACACCGCCGATCTTTCCGTTGTGTTTCGTTCCATTTCTTTGCCCCATCAGCTTCAGCTCTTTCAGCTGCTCGACAGCACGGAGCAGAAGGGCATGCTTTTCGGTGAACTGGATAAAGACACCTTCCTCGACCTCGTCAAAGGGATGGACATCAACGAGATCGTGGATATTCTCGAAAATATGCCCGCGGATGACGCCGCCTACGTCATCGACCGTTTCCCCCAGGAAGAAGCCGACGCCATTCTGGAGAAGATGCAACAGGAAGACTCCGAGGAAGTGGAGGATCTGCTCCGCTACGAAGACGATACCGCCGGTCGGATCATGGTGCCTGATTTCATCGCCCTGAAACAGGAAATGACCGCCCGGGAAGTGATCGAATCCTTGCAGAAAGAGCATCTCGATGTGGAGATGCCGTTCTACATTTATGTGGTCGATGACTATGAAAAACTGGTGGGTGTCATCTCCCTCCGTCAGTTGGTGGTGGTTCCGCCCCAGAAACAGCTCAAGGATTTCATGAGCACCGAAGTGATTTCGGTTCGAACGGATGTGGATCAGGAGGAAGTCGCCCGGATGGTGGCCCGCTATAACATTCTGGCGGTGCCGGTGGTGGACGAAAGCAACCGGCTGGTGGGGATTGTAACCGTCGACGACGTCATTGATATATTCCGGGAAGAAGCCACGGAAGACATGTTGAAGATGGCCGGCGCCGGTGAGGAGTTCGTCGAGACCAAATCGGTCTTCAGCAGCACCCGTATCCGTCTGCCCTGGTTGTTCGCCAGTTGCCTCGGCGGTATCTTCGCCTCGATGGTCATCAACCGGTTTGGGGCCAGTCTGAAACAATTCACCTATCTGGCGGCCTTTATCCCGGTTATCACGGGCATGGGCGGCAATATCGGAACCCAGTCGTCGACCATTGTGGTCCGGGGGCTGGCCACTGGACGGATCATCATTCGCGACCTGTGGAAGGTGGTGCTCAAGGAAATATCGGTCGCCCTGATTCTGGGAGTTTTCTACGGGTTCATGCTGGGAGTGGCGGTTCGCCTGGAGTGCGGCATCTGGCTCCTGGCGGTTTCGGTGGGGTTGTCGGTGATCTGTTCCATGTCCGTCGCCGCGCTGGTCGGCTCCTTCATCCCCATGATTCTGGCGCGGTTCAAAATAGATCCGGCGGTCGCAACCGGCCCCTTCGTCACCACCTCCATCGACATCATCGGCGTGTTTATATATTTTACCATCGCAACGACCCTGCTTGCCATTTGATGTCTATGTCCCATTTCTCCACTCCCGCCATTCTGCTCCGCCGGATCGTTTACGGCGATCATGATTTGATTCTGACGCTGTTGACCCGGGAACAAGGGAAAATTCCGGTGATTGCCAAACATGCCCAAAAAAGCACCAAGCGGTTCGCCGGCGTTCTGGAGCCCTTCTCCCTCATTGAAGCCGTATGCGCCAAGGGGCGCGGCAACCTGCTGGTGTTGCACGAGGCGACCCTCATCCGGCCCCATGATCGCATTCGTACGGATATCCACAAGACCGCGTATGTCAACTTCTGGGCCGAGACCATCAACAGTTGGGTGGAAGAGGGAAAAAATCAGACCGCCTTGTATGAACTGTTGCAGACGGCGCTCCAGACGGTGGACAGTGAGCGAATGCCGCCGGATATCACCAGTATTTTTTTCCAGATGCGCTTTCTGGCCCTGTCCGGATTATTGCCGAACCTGCTGGAATGCTGCGCCTGCCGGTCGAGTCTGGAAAGCGTCAGCGGCAACCTGCTGATTCCTCATTTTCGGAAAGGCGGTGTGATCTGTCGGACCTGCGGGTCGGATCTCGATGATCGGATGTGTATTTCCAAGGGCACCATGAAAAAACTGCTGTGGATCAACAGCGACGATGTCAACAAGGCGGAGCGGATACGGTTCACGCCCCAGGGTATCCGGGAGAGCCTGTTCTTCCTGGAGTCCTTTGTGGCCCACCAGATCGGCAAGGAACTCAAGAGTTTGAAATTTTTACGGAGTATGCGCAAGCCATAAGGATGGAAACATGTACGAAAGATGGAAGGAATTCCGGAAAGATCGATCCGTCGAAGCCTCGGCGCCCTGTCGCATCGATCTCGGCGGCACACTGGATATCCGCACGTTTCATTACCCGTTGCGGCGGCTTCACCCCTGTACGGTGAACATGGCCATCGACCTGCGGACACGGGTCACCCTGCGTCCCTACCACGAGGGCCTGGTTCGGGTCGTTTCCAGAGGCTTCGAGCCGGCCGAATACCCCCTGAACGAGGCCCCTTTCGATCATTCCCTGGGATTGATGTTCGCGGTGGCGACCTATTTCCAGGCCCATGGGATCGCCATTCATATCGATTCGTCATCGCCTCCCAAGAGCGCCCTCGGCGGTTCTTCGGCGGCGGCCGTGGCGCTGATCGCCGCGTTGAACGGCGTCGTCCGGGAAACCGGAGGAAAGGGGCTCACCGGCCGGCAAATCGCATTGCTGGCCCATACCATTGAAGAAACCGTAGCCGGGGTGCCTTGCGGCATCCAGGATCAACTGGCGGCGGTGTACGGCGGGATCAATTCCTGGTGTTGGCCGGGCAGTCCCGATGAACCGGCGTTTAAAAAGAAAACCCTGATCCCCCGTTCCCGGCATGGGGAGATCGAGGATCGGACCCTGATCGCCTATTGCGGTATTCCCCATGAATCCCGTAACATCAATGGCCGCTGGATCCAACAGTTTCTGTCCGGCCGCTTTCGAAAGGAGTGGGCCGGGATTGTCGCGCAGACGAAAAAATTTATTGATTCGATCCTGGATCGCAACTATAAAGATGCAGTTTCGGCCATGCAGCAGGAAACCGACATCCGGCGAAGCATGACACCGGATGTCTTCGATTCCGTTGGAGAAAAGCTGTTGGACGGCGCTGTTCGCCATGGCTGCGGAGCCCGGTTTACCGGCGCCGGCGGCGGTGGATGTGTCTGGGCTTTGGGTGAAAAGGAACAAATTCAACGGCTACGGCCGGTATGGCGGGAAATTTTGGCCGAACGGGAAACGGGCGAATTGCTTCGGACGGGCATCGATTGCGCCGGACTTTCCGTGAACACGACGCGGACATCTTCGTAAGGCCGATAAACCGATATTGACATGAAGGAATGTACCATGAATTTCCAGGATGTGATTTTGACATTGCAACAATACTGGGGTCGCAGAGGATGCGTGCTGATCCAGCCGTACGACATGGAAGTCGGTGCCGGCACCTTTCATCCGACGACCCTGCTCAAGGCCCTGGGACCGGAACCCTGGCGGGTGGCTTATGTGCAGCCTTCCCGTCGTCCCACGGACGGCCGTTATGGAGAAAACCCGAACCGGCTGCAGCATTACTACCAATTCCAGGTCCTGCTGAAACCATCGCCCCTCGATGTGCAGGAATTGTATTTGAAGAGCCTGAAAGCGCTGGGCGTGGATCCGCTGGACCATGATATCCGGTTCGTGGAAGACGACTGGGAGTCGCCGACCCTCGGGGCGTCTGGCCTGGGATGGGAAGTATGGCTGGACGGAATGGAAATCACGCAGTTCACCTATTTCCAGCAAGCCGGCAGTATCGAGCTGCATCCCATTTCCGTGGAAATCACCTATGGACTCGAGCGCATCGCCATGTATCTTCAGGGCATCGACAATGTCTATGACTTGAAGTGGAATGACCATATCCGCTACGGCGATGTCTACCATCAACAGGAAGTGGAACAGTCGACCTACAATTTCGAGATCGCCGATGTGTCCATGCTGCTGGATTCCTTTTCGCGTTATGAAACGGAAGCCCTGCGGGTTGTTCAGAACGGCCTGGTTCTTCCGGCGTATGAGTATTGCCTGAAGTGCTCCCATACGTTCAACCTGCTCGATGCGCGTGGAGCCATCAGCGTGACCGAGAGAACGGGATATATCGCCCGCATCCGCAATATCGCCCGGGCCTGCGCCGAAGCCTACCTGCAACAGCGGGAGAAAATGGGGTTTCCGTTGATGAAGCTGAAAGAATGAAGTTCAAGGTATAAGTGTACGATTGAAAATCGATAGCTGAAGGCTATTATTTGGTTACTACAGACTTCCCCGAACGGGAGAAGTTTCCGAGGAGATTATGAAAACGCTGTTGCTTGAAATCGGATCAGAAGAAATCCCCGCCGGATATATCCAACCGGCGCTCCAGAGCCTTTTGGACAATCTGATGAAGAAGCTGGATGAAGCCCGGATTGCCCATGGCGCGGCCAGGCCATATGGAACACCGCGGCGCCTGGCGGTGGAAATCAGAGATGTCGCCGACCGGCAGACATCCCTGGTCAGTGAAATGACCGGACCGCCGGAACGGGTCGGATTCGATGCCGACGGAAAACCCACCGTGGCGGCGGAAAAATTCGCGGAAAAGGCGGGCGTGTCCGTTCAACGGATTACGGTCAAGGAAACCCCGAAAGGCCGGTATTTGTGCGCCGTGAAGACGGAAAAGGGACAACCCACCCAGACGGTCCTGAAGCAGATCCTGCCGGAAGTCATCCTGGCCGTGCCTTTTCCCAAGCGCATGAAATGGGGAACGCTGACCGTGGATTTCGCCCGGCCCATTCAATCGATTCTTTCCCTTTGGGGCTCCCAGGTGATCCGCTACACCATCGGCAATATCACCAGCAACCGCCATACTTACGGACACCGGTTTCTTGCACCCGGCCGCCTGAAGGTGGATGCGCCCGAGCAATATGAAGCGATTCTCGAAAGCGTACGGGTGGTTCCGGATATCGCCCGTCGCAGGGAGATGGTTGAACGGCTGGTGAAAGCAGCGGCTGAAAATGCCGGCGGAGAAGTCATGCCGGATGAGGAATTGATCGATATCGTCACCAATCTGGTGGAATACCCCGTGCCGGTGGTGGGAACCTTCGATGATAAATTTCTCGAATTGCCCAACGAGGTGTTGATCACCGCCATGCGCGAGCACCAGAAGTATTTCGCCGTGGTGAGGCGGGACGGTAAGCTGATGCCCCATTTCATCGCCGTGAACAACACCGAAGCCAAGGATATGGGGTTGGTGACCCGCGGCCATGAGCGTGTTCTGCGGGCGCGTCTGGAAGACGCCCGCTTTTTTTACCGCAGTGATCTGGGAAACCATCCGGAAAGTCTGGTGGATCGCCTTCAGGGCGTGCTGTTCCAGGCCAAACTCGGCTCCATGCGGGAGAAGGTCGAAAGAGTTCAGCGTCTGAGCGGTTTTCTGGCTGACCAAACCGCTGCAACGGAACAGGGGAAGGCCTGGATTCTGCGGGCCGCCCGTTTGTGCAAAACGGATCTGGTCACCCAGGTAGTCGTGGAATTTCCCAAACTCCAGGGCGTCATGGGAAGGATATACGCCGAAGCGGCCCAGGAACCCAAGGAAGTAGCCATCGCCATCGAGGAACACTACCGTCCGACATATTCCGGCGGTCGTCTTCCGGAAACCCCGACCGGCGCATTGCTGGCGGTGGCCGATAAAATGGACTCCATCTGCGGGTGTTTCAGCGTCGGCCTGATCCCCACCGGGGCCTCCGATCCCTATGCATTGAGACGCCAGGGTATCGGCATCATTCAGATCCTGCAGGACCGCCGTCTGTTTATTTCGCTGCAGGCGCTCATAGCGGAAAGCGTTTCCTTGTTCACGGGCAAGACCGATACGGATCCGGTCAAAACCGCCGACCAGGTGTACGGTTTCCTGCGGGACAGAATCTCCCATCTCCTGGTGGAGGAAGGCTATCCCAAGGATGTGGTCGCAGCGGTTACCGCCATTTCCGTCGATCGGATCCCGGATGTCCGGGCCCGCGTCAAGGCCCTCGCGAACCTGAAGCAGGAACCGGATTTCGAGCCCCTGGCGGCGGCTTTCAAGCGGGTCGTGAACATCATCAAAAAATCAGAAGGTTTTGAGAGAACCCAGGTGGATCCATCCCTGTTCCGGGATGCCAGTGAATCGTCGTTGCTCAAGGCCTTTCAGGGAGTCCGGCAGCAGGTGGGCGCGTACCTCGCTCAGGGAGATTTCGATCAGGCGATGCGCGAAATCGCTTCCTTGCGACCCGCGGTGGACGGCTTTTTCGAAGGCGTCCTCGTGATGGCCGAGGAGATGGAAATCCGCAACAACCGGTTCGCCATGCTTGCCGATATCGCCGCCTTGTTTGAAAACATTGCCGATTTTTCGAAAATTACCACATGATGACAACCCAGAATTTCCAACCCGAATGATATGGAGGAAGCCAATGCCTTTTGATCCCGATAAAGATAAATTGTTGAAACAATGGCGCTGCGAGGAGACCGGACTGCTGGTATCGATCAACCAATACGCGGATTCGCGTCCCAAGGTCCAGATCGGACCGCGCATGTTGAAAAAGAAGGACGGCGGAGATCGGGCGCCTGCCAAAGCCGGCCGCCTCAGTCTCGAGGATTTGCTCTGGCTGTACGATATCATCGACGAAATCAAGGACGAACTGCAGCAGATGGTCGATCCGGAATAGCAGGCGCGGGATGAATCAGGACGCCATTGTCAACCCGAGCAGAAGCAGACAATCTCCGAAGCTTGGGGAGGCGGCGGTCATGATCGCCACGGAGAAAGACTACCGGTCCCTGGTTGCGGGGATGGAAGGGGAAACGCGTAACGCTTACCCCCTGATGATGAGCCGGGTCTGTCTGACGGACCGTTTCGGCATGAAGACGGCGCTGGTCGGGCCCATGGTCGGGGCGCCCTATGCGGTCATCCTCCTGGAGAATCTGATCGCCTGGGGAGCCCGCAAGATCCTGTTTTTCGGATGGTGCGGGGCGATTGCACCCGGGGTGGGCATCGGCGATATCCTTCTGCCCACCGGCGCGTTCATCGATGAAGGCGCTTCGCTTCACTACGATGGGAATCCCTCGACGCCCGCCCTGCCGGCTTCTTCCGTTTTCCTGGCGACCCGTGAGATTCTGACCGAGGAAGGGATACCCTTTCAGGAAGGCCTGGTCTGGACCACGGATGCGGTTTTTCGGGAAACGCCTGAAAAAGTGGTCGGCTTTCGCGACCGGGGCGCCCTGGCGGTTGAGATGGAAAGTTCGGCCCTGTTCACCGTCGGTGGTTTCCGGAAGGTGGATGTGGGCGCAATTCTCGTGGTTTCCGATGAATTGTCTTCCCTGAAATGGCGCCCGGGTTTTCGCGAGGAACGCTTTCAGGCCGGATGCCGCAGGGTCCGGGAAATGATCCCGAAAATCTGCCGTCGATTGGGAGGAACCGATGACACCCGTTGATGAACTGGTCCGGCGACTGAAAACCTATAATGACGCTTACCGCCGGGGCGCGCCCCTGATTTCCGATCATGAATATGACCAACTCACAGCGGAGCTCAGGTCCCTGGCGCCGGATCATCCCTTCCTGAGCG
This sequence comes from Desulfobacterales bacterium, assembly GCA_041740615.1. GTDB lineage: Bacteria > Desulfobacterota > Desulfobacteria > Desulfobacterales > SURF-7 > DYJD01. Next base: position 73,498 of record JBGSLR010000049.1, on the reverse strand, counting down.
CGGTGGAACCGGAAGTGTTTGACGCCAAGGTGGAGGTGCGTCATCCGGTTCCCATGCTTTCCATCGAGAAAGCCTATACCCGGGAGGAGCTGGAACGCTTTGTAGGCCGGGTGGCGAAGGAAGCCGCCGAGATCGGTATTTCCGGCATTGTGTTTCAGGTGACGCCGAAGCTGGATGGGTTGGCCGGCCGCGATGACGGCGCCGTGTTCGTCTCCCGGGGCAACGGTGAAGTCGGGTATGAAATCAGCAGCGCCTTCCAGAAGGGAGTCGTTCCCCTGGGCGGCCGCGGTCTGGGAATCGGTGAGATCGTCATCGTGAAGTCCTATTTTGATGAACATCTGGCCGACAAATTCGAACATCCCCGCAATATGGTGGTCGGAATCGTCGCCTCCGACACCCTGAATGAATTCTCCCGCCAGACCCTTTCCGACGGTGTGGTCCATTTCGTACCCTACAGTCAACTGCCGACCTGGTCCGGAACAGCCGAGGCCCTGCTTGCCGAAGTCGAGGAGATCACCGCGGCGCTTGCCGCAGAGGCCGATTATCCCATCGACGGCATGGTGATCATGGTGACGGACGAGCGGGTGCGGGCGCGCATGGGGGCGACCGCCCATCACTACCGCTGGCAGATCGCCATGAAAACCAAGGGCGAAACGGCGGATACCATTGTCGAGAATGTGCAATGGCAGGTGGGGCGGACCGGCAATGTCACGCCGGTGATGGAAGTGCGACCGGTCTCCCTATCCGGCGCCACCATTCGACGGGTGACGGCGCACCATGCTGGCAGGATCCGGAACGATCGCATCGGTCGCGGAGCGGAAATTGAGATCATCCGCAGCGGCGAAGTGATTCCCAAGCTCGAGAAAGTCATCACCCCGTCTCTCCAGGTGGAAATTCCCGATCGCTGTCCTTCCTGCGACCTGCCCCTGCAATGGGAAAACGATTTCCTGAAATGCGACAACTCCGCTTGTCCGGCGCAGATCGAGCAGGGGATCAGTCATTTTTTCAAAACCCTTGGAACGGCGGACTGGTTCGGTATCAAAACCATACAAAAGCTGGTGGCGGGAGGCTTCGACAGCCTGGAAAAGATTTACGCCATGGAGGAGAAGGATTTCGCGGACATGGGGTTCGGTCCGGTCCAATCCCGGAACCTGTACGCCGCCCTGGGGACCAGTCGCTCAAAACCAGTGGAAGATTGGCGGTTTCTGGCCGCTTTCGGGATTTCCAACCTGGGAAAGGGCGACAGCCGCAAACTGTTGTCCCATTATGCCATCGAAGAACTGCCATCCATCGATGCCGGGAAAATCGCCGGAATTCATGGATTCGGAGACATCACCAGCCGGGCCATCGCGCGGGGAATGGACCGCATCCGGGAAACCCTTGCGCATATGCTGGCCCTGGGTTTCGCCATCATGAAGACCTCCCCGGCGAACAACGGCGCCGCCACGGGGCCTTTTGCCGGAAAGAGCGTCGTCTTTACGGGCAAGATGCGGCAGGGGGACCGGGAAGAGATGCAGGAGGAGGCGCGTCGCATGGGGGCTCAGGTGCAAACGGCCGTGACCAGCCGGACCGATTATCTGGTGGGCGGCGAAAAGGTCGGACAAGCCAAGTTGGAAAAGGCCAAAAAACTGGGCGTTACCATCCTCACCGAGGAAGAATATTGTCAAATGCTCCGAGATCGATAATCTGTATCGTACTGGCGGGCTTGACGTTGGGCTTGACGCCAAGCAACCCCAAGCGCCCGGGCGGTCCCTTGCCGGGAATGGAATTTGTCTACATTGCGCCCGGTACTTTCCTGATGGGCAGTTCTCCCCACGAGCCCGAACACCAGCATCATGAGCGCCGGCATGAAGTAACGCTGTCCAGAGGTTTTTATCTGCAGACCCGCGAAGTCACGGTGGGTCAATGGCGGGCTTTTGTCCGGAAAACCGGCTATCGCAGTGCCGCGGAGAAGGAGGGGTGGGCAACGGTATACGCCGACGGGATTTGGATAAACCGGGAGGGGAATTACTGGGATCAACCCGGTTTTTCCCAGACCGATGATCATCCGGTCACCTGCGTGAGTTGGAAAGACGTACAGGCGTTCGCGCAATGGGTAAGTCATCAAGGAACAGGCCTGTATCGACTGCCCACCGAGGCGGAGTGGGAGTATGCCTGCCGCGCCGGTACAACGAGTTCGTTCGCTTTCGGTGCCTGTTTATCGACGGATCAGGCGAATTACAATGGGGATATACCCTTGACCGGATGCGGGAAAGGACGATTCCGGAAAAGGACGATTCCGGTGGGCAGTCTTGCGGCCAATGCCTGGGGTTTGTACGACATGCATGGAAACGTCCTGGAATGGTGTCAGGACAATGCGGACTGGGACGATGCGTCAAAGAGTGTCGTAACCGATACCTATAGGGATCGGGTGAGGGACCCGTTATGTGTCACGGGCGCTCAGCGGGTGGGTCGCGGGGGTGGTTGGAGCGGCCACGCCAGATACTGTCGCTCCGCGAACCGGGGCAGCATCACCCCGGACTACCGGGGCAGTGACCTGGGCTTTCGTCTCGTTCTGATCCCATCGGCCGATCAAATTGTCGGCGCAGCGCAGATAGAATGACCGCAGGCATCCGCGTACCTGTCCAATATTTCAAAAATTTTACTATTCACCAGCCGTATCGGCGTGCAAGGAAGCCGGCCTTCCCGAACCGCTTCGTATTGCGCAGGCATATATTGACTCAGGAGCGGAAGCGGGATCCCGTGGTGGGTCATATTGCGAATCAGCATGTCGACGGCCTCCGTGATCCGGGGATTTGCCCAATAGTATCTCACCCGGTCGCTGAAGCCATACGCGGAAAGATACCGCACGGTTGACTCGTCGCCGCGATATTGATCCTGCCAGTGCGTCCGGTCCGTCATCATCAGGTCATGGAGCACCTCGGGAAGTCTGGAAGGCGTCGCCCCCCGCCGGCTTCCGATCCATTCCCGCTCCATATGCGCAAGGGCAAAAAAGGCTTCCCGCATGGCGAACGTCAGGCATGGACCTACTTTGAGAATTGCAAAGTGATCCCGGACCATATCGGCCAGGGCCTCCTTCGTCTGGAAATCGGTGGAATGGGCCTCAAAGACCAGTTTCTCGTCTTTCTGTATGAAGCGCTTGAGATCTTCGGTTTTCCTGCTGTCATAGCCCCATACCGCTTCCGGCCCGAATGTCGCGCCGTTCTGTGCCACGAGCGCCACACAGCGATTCCAGGCCGATTCCAGGCCTCTTTCCATAAAAGCACGCTGCATCTGGCGTATGGTTTCCGCCAGGTCGTTTTCGGATGAGACGGGTATGTCAAGTTCGTCTTCATGTTGTCCTCCAGGCGGCGGCACATCCGTCCCCACAACGTAGGCGAGGCGGATCCCATCGCCTGCGTCTCGGTCGAAGGCATCTTCAGCGCTTTCGCAAAGAGCCGCCGTCCGTTCCGCTATCATCGCAACGGAAAGATACGGGCGACCATTGCAGACATCATCCCGGCAGGGCGTGCTGGCGTCCAGATGCAGTTTCCGGTAGCCCGCACGGACGCATTGTCGGATCAATTCCCGGGCTTTCGACATGGCCGCGTCCGACGTTTCGGATCGCCAAGGCTCCGGTCCCAGGTGGTCACCCCCCAGAATAAGCTGATCGTTCCGAAGGTCGGCCAGCTGCGCGATTCGCTTGACATATTCCGCGAAGTGTTGCGGCTGCATACCGATGTACCCGCCGGATTGGTTGACCTGGTGACCGGTGGATTCGATACACCCGATCAGATTTCGCTTTTTGGCGTGTTCCAGGACAGCCTCAACGACGAGTTTGTTTGCGGAGCATACCGACGTGAGTCCGACGCGGCCGTTACGCTTATGCTCTTCCATGGTTTTTCGCAGAAAATCCGGCATGTTCAACCTTCCATCATCTGTCCCGTCATTCTGTGTGGTGTAATTGCCATGGCTGTATGGTTTATCCTACTATCATATCCATCGTTGATTGTCTTTGAATTGTGATCCTGCTATAAGCTCACCTATCGAACAACCATATCATAAGGAGGCTTCATGGCGAAAAGACAATTGCGCACCAGACTGTGTGATATGCTGGGAATCGAGTATCCGATTCTGAGCGCCGGAATGGGGCCGACTCTGATCGGCGAGCCCAACGGCGCTCCGGTGGAATTGGTGGTGGCGGTATCCGAGGCCGGCGGATTGGGCGTGTTGGGAGGCGCCGGGTTCACCCTTGCGGAATTGCGTGCCGCCATCCGCGACATCAAGGCCCGGACGAAAAAGCCCTTCGGAGTCGATCTGCTGCTTCCGAAATACCTTCCTGAGGGAACGGCGGGCGAAGAGGAAATGCCGCTGACCGAAGTGCTGAAGATGATGCCCGAACAACACCGGAATTGGTTCGCGAAAGTCAAGACGGAACTGGGCCTTCCGGATACGGAATTGATGGTGCGGACCGATACCACGACCATGCGTTCCAAGGAAGCCATCGAGATTGTACTGGAAGAAAAAGTTCCCTTGTTCTGCGCCGGATTGGGCAATCCCGGATTCATGGTGGCGGATGCCCACGCTTGCGGCGTCAAGGTGCTGGGCATCACCGGAAACGCCCGGAACGCCAAACGCATGGCCGAATCCGGTGTCGATCTCGTCGTGGCACAGGGACATGAGGGCGGTGGTCATACCGGACGGATCGGCACCATGGCCTTGTTGCCCCAGGCCATCGATGCGGCAGCTCCGGTTCCCGTGCTGGCCGCCGGTGGGATCGGTGATGGCCGCGGTCTGGCGGCGGCCCTTGCCATGGGTTGCATCGGGGTCTGGGTCGGCACCCGCTTTCTGGCCACCAACGAAGGCGGCGCCATGGCGCTTTGCAAGCAGCGCATCGTGGAATCATCGGACGAGGACACCCGTGTCAGTAAATTATATACGGGAAAGACATCCCGGGCCAGCTATACCCGTTTCCACGAACTGTGGGATGCTTCCGGCCTGGAAGCGTTGCCGTTCCCGTTTCAGGTTCTGTTGGCCTCGGCCCTTCTGGGGGGATTCATCAAGGCCGGCAAAACGGAGTATGTCGGGGGCTTCGCCGGGCAAGTGTCGGGACTGATTCATGATATCAAGCCGGCCGCCGAGGTGGTGCGGGAAATGGCGGCGACCGCCGCCGATATTCTGGCCCATACATTACCGCGGGAAGTGCACGCCGAGTAAATCTTTCAGGAGACCTCCGCGATGCGCCGGGTCAGTTTTTCGCGAGACGGAAAGATCATGGTCAGGACACTTTTTTGCGCAACTTTTCGATGCTGTCGTTGGGACCGATGAGGATCATGACGTCGCTGTCCTTTAAAACAAATTGGGCCGTGGGAATGACATTGAGGCGCTCGGGAACGAGTTCCTTGATGGCGACGATCTGAATCCCGAATCGATTGATCAGGTCCAGCTCCCGCACGGATTTGCCGATAAACTGATTCGGGGTGGCGAATTCGACGATGCCATAGCCTTCCATGAAGGGCAGATAGTCGAGCATGTTCGGATTGTGCAACCGTTCCGCCATGGAAATCGCCAGATCCTTTTCCGGGAAGAAGGTTTCATACACGCCGAGTTTGTGCAATATGCGCTGGTGGGGCTCGCTGATGGCCTTGGCGACGATTTTCTTGACGCCGATTTCCGACATGTTCAGGGTGGTCAGGATGGACGCGGCCAGATCGGAACCGATGGTGACCGCCACGATGTCCATTTCCTTCAATCCAAGGGAAGCCACCGTTCCCCGATCGGTGGTATCGGCGACGATGGCCTGGCTGACGTTGTCTTTGATGGCCTGAACCTGCGGGGGATTTTTATCGATGGCCAGCACGTCGTATCCCTTTTTGTACAAATACGTGGCAAGATAGAATCCGAAATTACCCAGTCCGATAACCGCTAGCTTTTTCATGTGACGCCTCATCCAATCATAATATTTTCCGTTGCATGGTAATGATTTTTAGCGATATTCCGGCTGATCGCCACGACAATGACCATGGGGCCGAGGCGTCCCATGAACATGATGCTGGTGATGATCAATTTGCCCAGGGACGACAAGGTTTCGGTGATACCGGTGGAAAGACCGACGGTGCCGAATGCGCTGATGGTTTCAAACAGGATTTCCAGGAAATTTCCCCGGCTGTCCAGGTGGGAAACGTCACCGAGCTCCGTTATCAACAGCAGCATGGTTCCCAGGACAACGATGAATCCGCTGAGCATCGCGATTCCCACCGCCTTTTCCGCGCTTTCCTCGGATATGGTGCGGTGGAAGATCTGTGGACGGCTGTATCCCAGAAGACGCGACAGCGCCAGCAGCGTCACGGTCGCCAGGGTGGTGATCTTGATGCCGCCGGCGCAGGAACCGGGGCCGGCGCCGATGAACATCAACAGGATGAAAAAGAAGAGGGTCTCGTTGGCCATTCCACCGATGGCAATGGTGTTGAATCCCGCGGTTCGGGTCGTCGCGGCCTGGAAAAAAGCGGCCATAATTCGTTCGGGCACGGACAGCGATGCCAGGGTATTGTGCCATTCCATCGCGGCGATGATCATGGCGCTGAAAAACAGAAGCAGTGCGGTGGAGGAAAGCATCAGCTTGGTGTGCAGGCTCAGACGCGACCAGGTGCGGCGGTTGACCGGGAAGCTTCGTTTCAGCTCCGACAGCACCAGAAATCCGATGCCGCCGCTGACGATCAGAAAGATGACGACCACGTTGACGACCCCGTCTCCGGCGTAATTCACCAGGCTGGTGGGAAATATGGAAAAACCGGCATTGCAAAAGGCGCTGATGGAATGAAAAACGGCCAGGTACGCCGCCTCTCCGGTGGATCTGGCAGGAAGAAAGCGAATGAACAGCAACAGCGCGCCCCCGGCTTCGATGAACACCGTGAACAGGACGATGTCCTTGAGGATGGTGTTCAAACTGCGCTCGCCGCTTTGGGTGAAGGTGTCGCGAATGACGATCTGCTCCGTCAAGCTGAGTTGTTTTCCGGCCATGAGCAGGAAAATGGTGGAAATGGTCATGATGCCCAATCCACCGGCCTGGATGAGAACGAGAACGGTCAGTTGTCCGAACCGGCTTAGATGTTTACCGATATCGATGACGGACAGACCGGTGACGCAGCTGGCCGATGTGGAGGTGAACAGGGCGTCGATAACGGAAAGCGGCTCATCGGTCGATGACAGCGGCAGGGTAAGCAGAAAAGTGCCGAGCAATATCAGTGACATAAATCCGAAAATGGAGACCCGGGCAGGGGACTGAAAGAATCGGCGCAACAGTCGCCGATTCTTTTCATGATACCATTTGCGGAATGGACGCAAGCCTGTTTTCCTTTAAAAATCCGAAATGATAGTATATTCGTGCGGGGCTCTTCCGGTTTTTCCGGAAATCCGGTATCCTTGCACCGGCTGAGCGGAAACAAAACAGCAGAAAATCTACAGGAAAAGGGAAAGCGGAGTCAATACCTAATCCAGCACTTCTCCGGCAAAATTACAGACCATGCTGTCGTTGGGAACATAGGGTTGATAGGAAAGACCGGCTGCCCTGGCCACATATCCGGGCGTCACGAGGCCCGACGACAGCCTGGCATAATCGCTGAAGCCCCGCCCGTCGATGCGCACCTTCATGCCGGGGACCGGTTCCTTGAGGGGTACGATGACACACACGTTCCGGAAGGAAACCTTCAAATCGTCGTAGCCATATTTCCCCGCCTCGCGGCCGATATCCACTTCCATATAATTCCGTGCTCCCTCCGAGACAAGGTGCCCGTATCTTCTGCCGATGCCATCGATAATATGGTTCAATTCATTTTTCATGGTCGGATCTCCCCTTCTGGTTTCGTCGGCCCGGCCGACCCGTGGAACCCACTTCATAACAACATAATAGGGCCTGGTTTCGTTGATACAATGGTAAATAAATGAAGTGATATTTGTAGGGAAAAACTACGAATAACCCGGGGGCTCTGTGAGAGACCGACAATCTGAAATATTCCTCTCACGGAGAACGCGGAGGTCACGGAGAATACAGTGCTCTTGCTTTACGTTTTTTGGTGGTAACGCATTTTCCCCCTCTGCGAGCTCTGTGAGAAAAAGGGCCGTTGCGATCAAGGTCGGACTTGCAGGGGAAACGTCAACGATATTGATGCGTCGCTGAAAAACAGGGAATTCCCGGGGTGGTTTTCCACACCGGGGGGACATTTGCTACAGCGGCGGCATGCCGGCTTTGCGGAGGAGCAGTTTCCAGTCTTCGGTCACCATTTCCTGGATTTCCGTCAGGTCCTCGTCGGTCAAATGCTTGAAGCGGCCTTGCAGCTTGAAATATTCCCGGACGAGATAGCCCTTGGGGGTCAGATTGATGGTGTATTGGAGGCCGTTTTCAACCTCGTACAGGGGGAAAATGTTGGTCTGAACCGCCATCCGGGCGATTTTGACGGACATTTCCGACGGCAGGCGCCAGCCGGTGGGGCAGCTCGAAAAGATGTGCAGAAAACGGGAGCCTTTTATTTCCTTGGCTTTTTTCACCTTGCGCATCAGATCCTGGGGATAGGCGATGCTGGCGGTGGCGGCGTAGGGGATGCGGTGGGCCACGAGCGCTTCCACGATGTTCTTTTTGCGCATCTTTTTCCAGTCCCGGCCCGGAGTGGTGGTGGTCCAGGCGCCGTAAGGGGTGGAGGAACTGCCCTGGACACCGGTGTTCATATAGGCTTCGTTGTCATAGCAGACGTAGATGAAATTTTCATTGCGTTCCACGGCCCCGCTGAGGGCCTGGAAGCCGATGTCAAAGGTGCCGCCGTCACCGGCCCAGGTCACCACGGTGGTCCGGGTGTCGCCCTTCATGTCCAAGGCGGCGCGCACGCCGCTGGCCACTGCCCCCCCGGTTTCAAAGGCCGAGTGGATCAGGGGTATCCGCAGTGCCGACATGGGATATGGACCGGCGATGATGGACCAGCAGCAGGCCGGCATGACCATGATGGTCTGGTCGCCCAGGGCCTTTAGAAAAAAGCGCATGGCAATGGCGGCGCCGCAACCGGCACAGCCCACATGGCCGGGATACATATAATCCATGTCTGGCGGATGTTCCTGCACGTTACACCTCTTGAAGTCCGATCCAGATACTTTCCGCATCCGGCCGGTCATGGGTTTGGATATACTCGTGAATGACCGCCAGGGTATCGAGGGTCACGTCGCGTCCGCCGAGACCGGCGATAAAGCCGAACACGTGGGGCCGGCGCGACAGGCCGCAGAGGGCCGCCCGAACTTCCTGGGCGAAAATTCCGCCGGCGCCGAAGGAACAATTGCGGTCGATGACGGCGATCTTCCGGGCTTTTTTCAAATACCGGCGAATGGAATCCACCGGAAACGGACGGAACAGTTTGATTTTCAGCAAACCGATTTTTTCGCCGATGGTTCTCCGGTCGCGGATGAATTGCCGCGACGTACTGGTAATGGTGCCGGAAGTCACCAGGATCGTTTCCGCATCCTCGCAGTGTACGGCTTCCACCATGCCGTATCGGCGGCCGAAAATCCGTTGGAATTCCTCTTCGGTGGCGGTGAATTCCCCCAGAGTCGCTTCCATGGCTTGATGAATCTGGTGGCGCATTTCCATGTAAACCCCGGGGGGGGAAAGCTGGTTGAGTGCGCATGGATTGGCCGGATCCAGCTGGACGCGGGGGATGATGGGGGGCAGGAATCTGTCCGCCTCGTCTTGCGCGGGAATGTCCACCGGTTCGTAAGTGTGGGAGAGAAAGAACGCGTCCAGAACGACCATGGCCGGCAGGTTGACCGCTTCGGCCAGTCGGAAGGCCATGAGGGTCGTATCCAGTACTTCCTGGCCGGTTTCACAATAGAGTTGAATCCAACCCGTATCCCGTTGGGAGAGACTGTCGGTCTGATCGGCCCAGATATTCCATCCCGGCGCCAGCGCGCGGTTCACTTCGGCCATCACGATGGGCAACCGGGCTCCCGAGGACCAGTGGAGGAGTTCATGCATCAGGGCCAGGCCCTGGGAGGAGGTGGCGGTAAACGTGCGCATCCCGGTGCTGGCGGCGCCGATCATGACCGCCAGGGCGGAGTGCTCGCTTTCCACCCGCAGGAAACGCGCCTGAATGGAACCGTTGGCGCAATAATCGGAAAGGCGCTCCACGATATGGGTCTGGGGTGTGATGGGGTAGGCGGAAATGACATGAACCTTTGCCAGGCGGACCGCTTCCGCCACGGCATGACTGCCTTCCAGAACCTGTTTCATGAATCTATTTCCTCCTCCAGCACCATGGCGTTGCGTGGACATTCCACCACGCAGATGCCGCAGCCTTTGCAATAGTCGTATTCGATGCGGCGTCCCCGGGAGGAATCCTCGCGCAGTACCGCAAGGTCCGGGCAGAAGATGCGGCAGTTGTCGCACTGGTTGCACAACCCGCAGTTGAAGCACCGCTCCGCTTCCCGGATGGCCATGCTGGCCGAAATTTTCAAATCGATTTCGGTGAAGGACGCCACCCGTTCGGATTGCAGCAGACGCGGCTGGACCATTCGTGGTGCGTATTCGAAATAATCGATGTTGATTTCTTCGTAAGCGACCACGTGGGGACTGCGGCTTGCGCGCTCGCCGTTCCTGAAGCATTCCATGGAAAGGGCGCCTCCCGGGCCGGTGGCAGCGGCGGACAGTTCTTCGGTGATCGCCCGGGAACCCTTTCGGAACAGAACATCCAGGGCCATGACGCCTTCCTTGGCCGAGGCCACGGCATGAACCACGCTCTGGATTTCGGTGACCGGGTCGCCGCAATAGACAACCGGGATTCCCTTTGGGGGCCGGGTCAATACGGCGTGGCGGAGTTTCAGAAGGTTTTCCGGCTCTCCCGGGGGGAGATGCCAGGGCTCCGCGGCTTCAAAGCCGATGGCCTTGAACACATGGGCGACGGCGAGGGTGCGGACCTGATTTGTATCGGGCACCACGCGAATCCGTCCGTCCCCATCCAGGGTCGTTGGCTTCATCTGTTGCAGGGTGATGCGGAGACCGTCTTCCGACGGATCGATGCGGATGGGTGCGCACAATTCCATCAACTCCACGCCTTCGGCCAGCGCCATTTCGATTTCTTCCGCAAAGGCCGGCATGTCCTGGCGTCTGCGCCGGTACAGGATGACGGCTTCCGCGCCGAGACGTCTGGCACAGCGAGCGACATCCAGGGCGGTGTTTCCGCCGCCGATAACGGCAACCGTGCCGGAAAGGACCGGGGGCGCATCCCGGACAATGGCTCGCAGGAAATCGAGACCCCCGGAGACACCGGCCGATTCCTCCCCGGGAATATGCAGGTGGGGCATGCGTCCCAGTCCGCAGGTCATGAAAACGGCGGCATAGGTTTCCCCGGCGGATTCCAGGAAGTCATGGCGGACGGGTTTCCCGCAGAAGAACGAGACGCCTTCCTGTTGGATACGGTTGATTTCGGGCGTCAGCGCGTCCAGGGGCAGCCGGTAGCGGGGGAGGCCCCATCGGAGAATGCCGCCCGGTTCCGGCAGGGTTTCGAATACGTCACAGGGATAGCCCAGAAGGTACAGAAAATGAGCGGCGGCCAGACCCGCCGGTCCGGCCCCGATCACGGCGACCTTTTCCTTGTGCCGGCTTGCGGGTTGGAGAGCGGACTGGAGCTTATAACGCTGTGCCGTATCGGCGACAAACCGTTCCAGGGAGCGGATGGAAACGGCTTCGTCGAATTGTCGCCGGTTGCAGACCATTTCACAGGGGTGAAAGCAGATGCGGCCGCAAACCGCCGGAAACGGGTTTTCCAGCAGGATCGTCTCCCAGGCTTCCTTGAAAAAACCTTGGGCGTTCAACATTTCGACGCGTCCGATGTCTTCCCCGGCCGGGCAGGTGGTGCTGCAGGGCGCCGTTTTTTCATAATAGCGCGGCATCAGATACCGCCACGATCCGGTTTTATTGCCTTCCGACGTGGTATGGGATCTGGAAATCAGCAGTTTTTCCGGCATCCGTATCTGTTTCAAGGGAGGTCGTTTGGATTTCATGGCTCACTTTACGGTTTCGCATCCGGCCTTACCGGGTAAGCCGGAATCGGTTCGGGATTGTCCGCATATGGCGGGTTTTTTCAAGGCCAAGATGGCTGCATCGTCGGCATCCGCACCGCCTCGTAGGCATCCCGGGCTGCCTGAATATTGTTTTCGATCTGGTCCGGAACCTCCTCCCGGATGGCCTGGACGATCGTCTCCATGGGCGGCATGTCCAGGATTCGTGCAAAGGCTCCCATCATGGCGGTGTTCAGAATGGGATGGGTTCTGGTTCCCAAGTTGTTGTCCCGTGCAATGCGGGTGGCGTCGACCCAGGCTGTCCGGAACGGCGCGTATGCGGCATCCGGTTCCGGCGCGCCGGAAGTGTTGATGAGAATCCAGCCGCCCTTTTGGAGTCCCCTGGTGACGTCGACGGCGTGCAGGAGGGAACGATCCATGACCACGACATGATCGGGCTTATAGACGTTGGTGCGGATGAGGATTTCTTCCTTGTCCAGGCGCAGATAAGCCTCCACCGGAGCGCCGCGCCGTTCCACCCCGAACAGGGGAAAGCTTTGTACCCAATAATCCGCCTTGAAAAAGGCATTGGCAAGCAGGATGGTCGCCACCACCGTGCCTTGCCCCCCGCGACCGTGAAAACGAATTTCAAGCATAGAAGAAGCAATTCCTGATTCGTAATTATTCCTTATGATATACCACCACGATCGCCCGGGCCGTCTGTTCGCCGAGACACCGGAAGCTGTGGGCGATGTCGGATTCGAAATAAATGCTGTCGCCCGGATCGAGCACGTGCACTTCTTCCACACTGCGAAATTCCAGCTTCCCTTCCAGAACGTGCAGGAATTCCTCTCCCTTGTGACTGACGAAAATCATGTCGGCAGTGTCCAGCCGGGGGAACTCGACGATGAAGGGCTCCATGTGTTTATTGGTTTTTTTGGCTTCCAGGGTTTCGTAAATGTAGTTGACCTCCCCGTTCTGATGATGGGGGCGTCTTTCGATCCGGACTCGCTCGTTTTTCCGGGTTACGGCGATTTTCTGGCTGCCGGCGGTGTCCTGGAAAAAATAGACCATCCCCACCTGCAAGGCGGTTGCCAGGGTGAGCAGGGTCGCCACCGGCGGGACAATTTCATTGTTTTCGATCTGCGTCAGGATATTTTGGGGGAGGCCGGTTTTTGCGGTCATATCCTGAATGGTATAGCGGTGTTTTTGACGAAGTTCCTTGATTTTATCTCCGATTTTGAATGCCTTGACGGCCAAACCCTCCATTTTTCGCTCGGTCATGGGGCCTCCTCAGATCCAATTACGTTTCGTTTCCCAATTTTTTGCGGGAAAACGGGAATTTCCGTTTGCCGAAAGACGTGAATCCGGCGTACGTTCGTCTTTCAAGCGTCACGACATGGTTACAGGTTGAGGGGTTGTGGATCACCGAAGGAAACAAAATGCACCATCATTATGGCAGGATATGGCATTGGTGTCAAGGTGCGGATAGGGTGCGGCCCGGGGTGCGCGCAGGGCGATCGCAACTCTTTGTTACAATAGAATCCGGGGATGGAGTTTGCGGTTGTTTTTCAAGCTGTATAGGGTATGATTCGGCGATTGAAAGGGAGGGATTCGGGTCGCGCAGAACGGCTGGAAGACCCATTTCATACCCAAGTCGTCAACATAAGGAGAAGCCCGATGGACCAGACCGTACTGTTTGAGGTTGAAAATCAAGTCGCCCTGATTACGCTCAATCGTCCCAAACGACATAACGCCATCAATCAGGCCTTGCTGTGCCAGCTGTACGACCATATTGAAACCGTGTCCCGCAACGACGATATCCGGGCGGCGATCATCACCGGTAACGGCAAATCTTTCTGTTCCGGTATCGATCTGGAGGCCGCCGTGACGGAAAACCTGTTCGACCCCCGGGAAGACGGCCGGGATCTGCCGGACATCCTGGGCGAATGCCAAAAGCCCCTGATCGGAGCGATCAACGGGCATGCCATCACCGGCGGATTTGAAATCGCCTTGAACTGCGACTTTCTGATCGCGTCGGAACAGGCCTTTTTTACCGACAGCCACGCCAAGGTCGGTATTCATCCGGGGTGGGGAATGACGCAACTGCTCCAGCAGGCCATCGGTCAACGGCGCGCCCGTCAGATGTCCTACACCTGTCAGCCGATTTCCGCCCATCGGGCGTTTCAATGGGGCCTGGTCAATGAAGTGGTACCCCGGGAAATGCTCCTGCCAAGGGCCAAGCAGATCGCCGCGGGCATCTGCGCCGTCAATCAGAAAATTCTGCGGGATATGCAGGCGCTCATCGAATACCGGAACCATACAACCCTGTCTGCGGCATATGCCCACGAACGGGAGGGGTTTCGGGCGTTCACCCATGAGCTGTTCAAGCGGTAGCATCGGAAATCGGCGGATGAAAGGGAGGAAGAATGGTCCGCATCGAAAATATGACCAAGAGTTTCGGCAGCCGGGTGCTGCTGGACGACGTCAGTTTCAGCATCAACTCAAAAGAACGCATCGGCCTGGTGGGGCGCAACGGGCATGGCAAGACAACCTTCATGCGGCTGTTGATCGGAGAGGAAGAGCCCGACAAGGGGATTATCCAGATTCCCAAACAATATCGCATCGGCCATGTGAAACAGCTTCTCGATTTCAAATCGAATTCGGTCATTTCGGAATGTATGGCGGATTTGCCGCCCTCAGAACGGGAAAACACCTGGAAAGCGGAGAAAATTCTGGCCGGGCTCGGTTTTTCCATGGGGGATCTGAATCGACCGCCCCATGAGTTCTCCGGCGGCTATCAAGTGCGGTTGAATCTGGCCAAGGCGCTGGTGGCGGAGCCGGACCTGTTGTTGCTGGACGAGCCGACCAACTATCTCGACATCACAGCCATCCGCTGGATCGAGGGATATCTGTTGAACTGGCCCCATGAACTCCTGCTGGTGACCCATGACCGCAGTTTCATGGATAAGGTGGTGACCCATACCGCCGGAATTCACCGCCAGAAAATGCGCAAGATACCGGGTGATACGGGTAAGTATTACGGACAGATCGCCCAGGACGAAGAAGTATATGAAAAAACGCGGGTGAACGACGAGCGCCGCCGCCGGGAGATGGAGCTGTTCATCAGCCGTTTTCGCGCCAAGGCACGTCTGGCGAACATGGTGCAGTCCCGCATCAAGACCTTGTCGAAACTGGAGAAACAGGAGAAGCTGGAACAGGTCCGGAACCTCGAATTCGCTTTCCGCAGCAAACCGTACAAGGGAAAGGTCGCCATGACCCTTCGGGAATTGACCTTCGGATACGATGCCGCGTCTCCCTTGTTCAGCCGGCTCAGCGTCGTCATCCAGGCCCAGGACCGGATCGGCGTGATCGGTCGGAACGGCAAGGGGAAAACGACCCTGCTCAAGCTTCTGGCCGGCGAAATGTCGCCGATCGGCGGGAATGTGGTTTACAGCCCCGGCGTGGAAGCCGGTTTTTTCGATCAGACGCGTTCGGATCGTCTGGCGGAATCCAATACCGTGGAAGAGGAAATACTCTACACCCATCCGGATATCGATCGCCAGGCCGCCCGCAACATCTGCGGCGCCATGATGTTTTCCGGAGACGAGGCCCTGAAAAAAATCGCCGTCATCTCCGGCGGGGAAAAGAGCCGGGTCATGCTCGGCAAACTGCTGGTGACCCCGGTAAACCTGCTGTTGCTGGACGAACCCACCAACCACCTGGACATGGAATCCTGCGACTCCCTCCTGGCCGCCATCGACAATTTCGACGGGGCCGTGGTGATGGTCACCCATAATGAAATGTTCCTGCATGCGCTGGCCAGGCGCCTGATTGTATTCCAGGACGAGCAGGCCTTCGTTTTCGAGGGAACCTACCAGGAGTTTCTGGATAAGGACGGATGGCGGGAGAGCGGCATGGCCGGTGGGGAAACCCGCTCCGCGGAGACGGAGGATGCGAGCCGGCAGAAGATCAGCAAAAAAGAATTGCGTCGCCGCCGTTCCGAGATCGCCGCCGTCCGGTCGCGGGTGTTGAAACCGCTGGAAAAGCGGATCACCCAGGTGGAAGAAACCATCGCCACCCTGGAGGATGAACTCAGTCGACATCATGGGGCCATGCAGGAAGCGTCCCAGGCCGGGGACGGCAAGCGGATCGTTGCGTTATCCCAGGACATTCACCGCTGCCAAACCGAAATCGACCGACATTTCGAAGAGTTGGCCGATGTATCGGAAAAATACGACGCCGAACGTCAGGAACTGGATCGGCAAGCGAACGTTCTGGAGGAGGCATCGGAAACCTGAAAAAGTTGAGCTATTCATTTGACATGGATTTGGGAATGACGCTATAAAACTAGAGTGTGATTGCAAGACATTGACCCGAGTACGGACAAAGAAGACAGCACCATGCCTGAAACAAAAGACAACTTGAAATTGATCTGGGGTGTCGCATTGACCCTGGCCGGCCTGGGGGTCTTTTATCGTATCCCCCAGGTCATGCCGCGCATTGCCGAGATTGAATATTTTGCCTCGGCGCTTGCCGTGATTCGTTTTTGTTTTTATCTGATGGGCAGCATTCTTCTAGTGGGCGGTTTGCGGAAAGTGTATGGACATTTTCGTAGGCCCGATAAGCAGTAGCGGCCCTTCCCCGTAGAAGATCCCCAGGGTGGATGGGAACTCCGGACGGTTGTGGAAGCGATTTTGGAGAGATCATTTTGAAGATGAGATTATCGAGGGCAGGATCATGACGACGAATACACTCAATAGTGCCGCATCCGATGTTCAGGACCTCAAGTCGGAGGTCGAGTACCGGCAGAAAGCCCAGACCCTGAACAAGAAAATTTTCGCGGCGTCCAATCTGGATGAAATCATCATCGATCTTCAAGGTGAAATCATTTCACTTTTCGAGGCGGAACGCTTGACCATCTATTATGTGGATGGCATCAAGCGGGAATTGGTTTCCCGTTTCAAGTCCGGTCACGAAATCGAGGAGATTCGCGTACCCCTGTCCCCCAGCAGCATCGTCGGTTATTCGGCCCATAAACAGAAACTGATCAATATCAAGGATGTATACAATGAAGAAGAGCTGCGGGGCATCGATCCGCAACTCCATTTCGATCGCAGTTGGGACGAGCGCACGGGCCTGAGGACCCGTCAGGTGCTCGTGGTTCCCATTATCTTCAAAAAGTTGCTCCTCGGCGCCATCCAACTGGTCAATCGAAAGGACAACACCGCTTTTACCGCCCTGGACGAAAAGAACGTCAAGGAAATTTCCGAGACAATGGGTATCGGACTGTTCAACCAGAAGCGGATGGCCACCGCCCGGGGGGGGCGGAAGAACAAATACGATCATCTGCTGGAAAACCACATTGTGACCCAGAAGGAGTTGAAGAAGATCGTCATCACCGCCCGGGAAAAGAAAATATCACCCGAAGACGTGATGGTCACGGAATTCAAGATCCAGAAAAAGGACATCCTGGAATCCCTCAGCCGGTATTACAATGTGCCGTTCGTCCTCTATAATAAAAATCACCCGATCCCCGGCGATCTCCTGGCGGGACTGAAAGTGCCGTTCATGCGAAACAATGTCTGGGTGCCATTGAAGACCGAGGAGGGGCAGATAGTGATCGCCATCGACGATCCCCACGACCTGCAGAAAAGCGGAGAAATCAAATCCCTGTTCCCCGGAAAAAAAATCAAATTCAATATCGCCTTCCCCGAAGACATCCTGGAATACATCAAACTGTTCACCCATGATGAGAAGGAGATGGCCTCCATCGACGACATCATCTCCCAGCTCCAGGACGAGGAAACTAATATCGAAGAGGACGTTTCCGCCCTGGATGAAGAGAGCAGCGCCGTCGTGCAGCTGGTGAACAAGATCATCCTGGACGCCAATGCCAGAGGGGCCTCCGATATTCACATCGAGCCGTATCCCGGAAAAAACAACACCCAGGTGCGCATCCGGGTGGACGGCGCCTGCACCCTGTATCAGACCATCCCCTTCCAGTACAAGGCTGCGGTGGTTTCCCGCATCAAGATCATGTCCGACCTGGATATCGCCGAACGGCGCATGCCCCAGGACGGCAAAATCAAATTCAAGAAATACGGCGGGCTGGACATCGAACTCCGTGTCGCCACCGTGCCCACCCAAGGCGGCGTGGAAGACGTGGTCATGCGTATCCTGGCGGCCGGGGAACCCTTGCCCCTGGACAAGATGGGCTTTTCCAAATGGAATTATGAAAATTTTCTGAGCGCCATCACCAAACCCTACGGGATCGTCTTTGTATGCGGACCCACCGGTTCCGGTAAAACGACGACCCTGCATTCGGCCCTTGGGTATATCAACCGCACGGAAACAAAGATCTGGACCGCCGAGGATCCGGTTGAAATCACCCAGAAAGGCCTGCGGCAGGTGCAGGTCAAACCCAAAATCGGGTTTGATTTCGCCGCGGCCATGCGCGCCTTTCTCCGGGCCGACCCGGATGTCATCATGGTGGGTGAAATGCGCGACAAGGAGACCACCCACATCGGTATCGAAGCGTCTCTGACAGGCCATCTGGTTTTTTCCACCCTGCATACCAACAGCGCCCCGGAAAGCGTCACCCGTCTGCTCGATATGGGGATGGACCCCTTCAACTTCGCCGACGCCATTCTGGCCATTCTGGCCCAGCGTCTGGTGCGCACCCTCTGTAAAAACTGCAAAAAGGCCTACCATCCACAGGAAAATGAATTCAACGAACTGGTGCGGGAGTATGGCGCCGAGGATTTCGAAAAGACCGGGATCAAGTATGAGGAACAGCTGTCCCTATACAAAGCCGCCGGCTGCGAAGCCTGCAGCAATACCGGCTACCGGGGCCGGATGGGTCTCCATGAACTCCTCGTGGGAACCGATGATATCAAACGGCTGATCCAGCGCAGCTCGCCCATGGAAGAAATCCGCGACCAGGCCATCAAGGAGGGGATGACGACCCTCAAGCAGGACGGCATCCAGAAAATATTTGCCGGACATACGGACCTGTTGCAGGTACGGAAGGTGTGTATCAAGTAGTTGTTTGCGTAATTCCTATTTCGTGATTTTCATTTTAAACCTGGCAAGCCGCGCCTCGTATTCGCTCCGGTCCTCCGCCTTCCCGAGATGTTCCATGGCCAGTTCCTCGGTTTCAAGAGCCTTCCGGTAGAATCCGTTGAGATAATAACTTTCCGCCAGCGTATCCAGAATATGGGGGGAGGGATTGATTTCCGCGGCTTTGAGCGCCAGGGCAAGGGCACGCTCCGGGTTGCGATAGGATTCATCCTCGCAGGTGGCGTAAAGCCATGCCAGGTTGTTCAGGGCTTCGGCGGAGGCGGGGGCCATCAGCAGCGATTTTTCGTACGCCGGAATGGCCTTCCCGCAATTATTCATCAGGATGAAGTGGTAGTCTCCCAGATTCCGATAAAGATCCGGGTTGTCCGGGTTTTTTTCAAGTTCCCGGGCGAGGACGGTTTCAATCAGATAGGCGCTGATTTTTTTCCCCGATGCGCCGTAATTCATCTGCTGGTAGACGCCGACGACCGTCAGCATGCAGGCGAGATACACAAACATGCTGGTTCGGACTTTTCGATGCTGGCGTTGAATCCAGGCGGGATCCAGGATGCATTTCTGGATGTATTCGATCCGTTCCCGAATGCTGAAATGATGCCAGTTGGGTTTATCGGCGGACAGGCCGCTGATCAGGGAGATCTTTTCAAGGGACGTGATCAGCGGAATGGGGCTGCTGAGCAGTTCAAACACATGGATGTCCGCCTGGCGTTCGAAATTGCGCATGAAATAGCCGAAGACATACCGGAAGTAGACGTAGAAAACGGCCAGCAGGAGGGCGGCGTTGAGGGCCGGATTCTGCAGGAACCATTGAAGTCCGGAGCCCTCCGCAAGGGGATCGAAGGGGAGGAAATAGACCAGGAATAAGGCAAAAGCCTGGCCCATGAGGCTGTAAGAAAGAAACACCGTGGGCATCAGGCTGATGAAAAACAACAGGTAGAAAAGCAGATGCTTTTTTTGAACATGGCCGATTTCATGGGCCATGACCGCATCGATTTCCTCGAAGGTGAGGAAGCGCAGCAGGGCCGGCGTGACCAGTATGTAGCGAAAGCGGGCGATGAGTCCCATGACGCCGGCGGTCAACATGCGGCCGCCGAACAGGGGCCATGTCAGAATATCGGCATACTCCACCCGGGCTTTGCGGCAGAAGGACTCGATCCGTTCCCGGGCGATGCCGGGTCCCAAGGGACGGCACCCCCAGGCGCGCTGGATCAGAACCGGGCCGAACAGGGCCACCAGGAGCAGAAACACGAGAAAATAACCGGCCTGGCCCAATGGGGAGGAAAGGATGCGGCGGGGTGTCTCGAAGGGCAGGAGCAACAGAATATCGGTCAGACATGAAATCAGAAACCAGGGGATCAGAACCGGAATGGAAAAGGACAGGTTGGAGAGAATGTACTCCCGGCGCGAGACGTCTCCCCGTTGCAGCAGGCGGTAGGAACGAAAGGCGATGAACCAGATGATGATCAGGTGGCAAATGAAAACGGCCAGGAAAAGAGCGGCCTCCAGGGTGGGGAAGGCCTTGAAAACGCCTATGACGCTGGTAAACCGGGGCAGTTCCAGCCCGTATAATCGATGCCGAACAGCATGATGGCAAGGATGGACTGCCGGGCGATGATGGATTCCAGGCGTTGATCCTGGCCCCCGGAGCCTTCCGTGGCGATTTGCTTTTCAAGGCGCGCAAAGACGGCTTTGACGAGCACGGTAAAAAGAACCGTCATGAGGATCAAGGCTGTGACGGCTTCTCCCGCTGAAAAATCGGCGGTCTCCGATGGCTGATACGTGGCGTAGACCAGCAGAACGATGATGAAATAAAGAATATTACCGAACATAATGGGGTATTGTTGATTCCTCCTGACTAATTCTGGTCGTCCGGGGCAGACATGCTGCCGGATTGTTCGGCTTCCGGGGGACGGTAGTAGCGTTCCTTTTCGCTGTAAATACAACCGCAGTATTGCTGGCGGTACATGCCGGCCTCCTTGGAAACCTGCACGCCCTCCTTCCAGCCTTCCCGGAAATCCTGGTAGTGGAAGCGCACGCCGGTTTCCGCAGCGACGGCTTCCCCGGTTTCCCGGATGAGGTCGTGGCGTTGAAACTTGCTGTACAAAAGGGTGCTGGAAAAGGAATCGAAACGGCCCTTTTTGGCGATCAACGCCGTGGCGCGCAGCCGTTCGTAATAACAGATGCGACAGCGATCCGTTTCCCGGAAGGCGATTTTACGCAGGAAATCCTCCAGTTCATAGCCCTCCTGGTTAATGACGCGGAAATCCATTTTTCCGGCATAGTCTTCAAGGGTCTCCTGGCGTTTGAGACATTCGGTATAGGGATGGATGTTGTGGCGAAAAAAAAAGCCCATCACCTCCAGGCCCGCCTCCCGCAACACCCGCAAGGGGTAAATGGTGCAGGGCCCGCAGCAGGTATGCAGCAGCAGTTTCATGATCGGTCCCCGAAGAGCGCCGAACCGATGCGCACCAGGGTGGCGCCTTCCCGGATGGCGACCTCGAAATCACCCGTCATTCCCATGGAAAGCGCCGACAGTCGGTCGCGGGGGATGCCTTCTTCCATCAGGCGGTCGCGGATCCGGCGCAGTTCCCGGAAATAGGGTGCCACCTGATCCGGTGCGTTGTAGAGCGGCGGAATGGTCATCAGCCCCCGGAGACGCAGGTTTTCAAAGCGGCACAGTTCCCGGGCCAGGGCAGGGGCGTCTTCCGGGGATACCCCGGATTTGGTGTCCTCCATGCCGGTATTGACCTGCAGGAGAATCTCCTGGACCTTGCCGATTTTGCGCGCCTCCTTATCCAGTTCGGCGCCCAGCTTCACGGAGTCCACCGTATGGATCAGGTCGAACAGCTTGACGGCGTATTTGGCCTTGTTGGATTGCAGGTGACCGATGAAATGCCAGGAAACCGGAGCGTCTGAAAGGCTTGCGATTTTGGTGCGGGCTTCCTGGATATAACTTTCGCCGATCAAATCGATCCCGTTGGCGATGGCTTCCCGGACCGTGTCGGCCGGCCAGGTCTTGGTGACCGCCACCAGGCGCACGTCATCCGGATTGCGACCGCACGCCAGGGCGGCGTCGGTCATTTTCCGTCGGACGGCTTCGATGCGTTGCTTCACGGCTGTTCACCCTGAACCACGGGATGTTCCCGGTCATTCTCCAGGGTTACGACGCCGTGCAGGATCAAGTGCTCGATGACTTCGCAAACCGGCAGCCCCACCACATTGGTATAGGACCCTTTGATGCCCTTGACCAGAAACGTGCCGAGTCCCTGGATGGCATAGGCGCCCGCTTTGTCGAAGGGCTCCTTGGTGCGGATGTACCACTCGATTTCGTTTTCCGAAAGGGTCTTGAAGTGAACGTCGGTGCAGACCACATCGCTATGGCGATGCTGCCTGGCGTTGCAGAAGACCGCAAATCCGGTCAGCACCTGGTGGGTCTGACCGCTCAACTGCTGCAGCATCCGCCGTGCATCGGAACGGGAAACCGGCTTGCCGAGAATGGAATCGCCGATCAGCACGATGGTGTCCGCGCCGATGACCCAACTGTCCGGAAAGCGTCGGGCAATGTCGTCGGCCTTGGCCTCCGCCAGCAGGCGCACATATTGCTCCGGTCGTCCCGGCTCGATGGCGTCCTCGTCGATCCCGCTGGGAATTACATCGAACCGCAGCCCCGCCTGTTCCAGCAGGTACTGTCGCCGGGGGGACTGGGAGGCCAGAATCAGGGCCGGAATTTCGTTTGTCGTCGACATGGGCGCATTCTTATCAAATGCCGTCCGGATTTACAAGCGCCCGTTGGAAACACCCCCGGATCGCCCCCGGTGAATGCGCCGGCGGAAGCCCTCTCCGGCCGCGATGATGCCTTATCCCATCCCAGCCCATTGGTATCCGGTATTCTCCGGGGTCGGATGAAAAACCGCTGTGAATTCTTGACAATCCGGCAAAATCCCGTTAAAAAGAATGCCTCATTCAGTATACCGCTTGCCGATAGAATCTCCAAATTGCCTGGGTGGCGGAATAGGTAGACGCAAGGGACTTAAAATCCCTCGGTCCATAGTGGCTGTACCGGTTCGATTCCGGTCCCAGGCACCACAAAATCAATAAGTTACGCAAAATTTTCAATCTCGCTAAAAATTTCATAATAGCCCAAAAGAGGACGATTATGGCATACCTTGGTTTTCTTTATCCCCATAGGGACTGCGCTGGCACACTGTGTGACCTTTATTTTATAACTCCCCTGATTTCTTCAAATACACTTTCAACATCGATTCCCTCCCGACCAAGCCATTTCAGGGCCGAACCCGCGTCACGAAATACCCCTGCTTCAATATGACCTTCCGCATCCGTTATTATCTGGTACATTCGACACATACCGAAGGTAACATCCGAAGGAGCGATCGTCGCAATTTTGATCGGCGAGGGGCCTGGATCGAATCTCCGCTTGGATAACCTGCGCATTTCTTCACCGGTGTACTGACGTTCCTGATGGGTATTATCGACGATTGTGTCGTAGCTATTGGAATAATCCGGATCGGTCCGCAGTTTTTGGCTCAGCGTCAAGACCTCCTCCACGGGTGTCACGCCCCAATTACATAATACGATGAGGCTATGTTCCGGCAGTATGCGATAATCAATCATTTGTTTCTCGTCATCGTCGCTGCAGTTGGACGGTACAGGAGCGAAACGGATTTGCCGATTCATCTTCAACAGTCTTGCTATGCGTCCCCATGCGGTCTTTGAACTATCGGCGCGGCCTGCTTCCAGATTGCGTCCGTGTCCTGCTCGATGACGCGAATGAGTCCTGTGGGAAGAAGGCCAAGCTCGAAGTCGCGCTGCAGTCTGTATGCCATTTGTTCGAGGGGGCTCCGGGCATACCCGAAGGAGAACAGGCCGAGACTGTATGCAAGTAGGAAGTTGTCGACCCCCATCCTTGACCACTGCACGACGTGGACCAATTCGTGAAAGTGCAACGCCACCGATTCGCGTCCTTCCTGCAAAAAGAAGGTATCCTTGAACGTAATCCCGTCGAACGACATCTGCTGCAAGGGTGCGAGTTCCGGCAGTCCAAATTCATCGACGGGAGGAAACGACACATGCGCGACGGACACCACCTTGGCGCGTTCCAGGAGATCCTGCGAAAAGCATTTGGATAGTTGCGTGTAACCGAGCGTGTTGACGGCACGGGCACGCCCCTCATGGGCGGCGAGGAATTGGTCGATCCATTCCCGCATGTGAGGAAGCGCAGTATGGAATCGGCGAATGACGTCCGTTTGCATGTCTATTCCCGTTCACCTGAGAGATATTGTTATGCATCCAGCTCGAATAGCGGCGAAAAAACCTTTCCATCCAATTAATCCAAAAACATAGAAATAATCAACAACATCTTGCAAAATCCCGTAACACGCGTAGTGCATTGTTTTATAAGCGCTCAGGAAAAAATCGCGTTTGCGACTGGTATGCACGTTCGTTTCCGGTCTGCCCAAATCGACCAGCAGCTCGTTTTTGCGGGCGAAAAAACGATATAGACCCTGAAAAAGTCTATCGATCGGATTTTGGTCAAAAGAATTCAATATGTAGTATCGGTCCGATCCATGCCACACAATGATACTGAATTTATTTGACAAATCAAAATTTCTCAAATATCGCTTCCAATATACGAAGCTCAGACGCGAGATTTATAGACCTGAAAAACATCGGCATATAGAAAAAAGGGTGGATTCTATGTCGAAATGGATCTGCTTTTTATTGTTTCTTTCTTTGTTTTCTTGTGGTGGCGGCAACAGCGTTGGATGCAATGAGACATCTCCCGCAACACCTGGGGGACCGCAACGACACCACGATTTGTTCATTATACCGTTCACGAACGGAACCATCGTAGTTATTGAACGATGTGGTGTCTACACATATCCGTCCGGTAGGATAGTAAAGGTATGGGCGGAAGAAAATTTGATCGATATTGGCAACGAAGTGCATCGAGAGATTCTCGCCAAAAACCCGGCTGCGGATACCGACACGATCGCCGTTCCGTACATAGGGCCATACGTCATCACGGCAGACGCACCAATCGACGAATATATGAAACGCGTAACAACCCCGCCCCGGTATGTCGAAGACCCGGTCGCACAATGGGGGATCGGTTCCCGGACGGATGACGAAAACAATGATGTAAGCGATATGTTCTCAACATCTTTCGCTTTTCGATAATTTTTTGTAACCCGTCGGGAACCCGCCTCGGGATGTTCGTCGGCATTGGCCGTATGCGGTAACGAAGAAAGCCCCTCCGGATGGGAACCGAACCCATTCACAACGGAGGGGCTTTTTGTTGAATGACGGAGGGAAGCGCGGCCTGGCGGGGGCTGTGCGGCAGGCTGCCGCGTTCACTATCGACTTACATCAGGTCCTGCATATTGTTCAATCGAAGGCCCATTTTCCCCATGATATAGTCGTTCGCATTGTCGCCCAATCGGTGAATCCGGTTGCGAATTTTTCCGAATGCATTCTGTCGGTTCCGGCGATCGCCGATTCCAAACGCGTTCATGGCCTGGCTGTCTGAATAGTCAAAATTTCCAATAATCGTACCGATATGATCAATCATGGCATCCTCCTTTGGCGGATGGTGATGAATGGCTTGCATTCCCGTAAGAACTGGTTGGCCCAAACATTGGTATGGCGGGTATCCTTGTCAAGTGGATTTCTGATTGGTCTGCTCGATGCGACTGGGGACGGGCCAAGGTAACACCCTAACTTCATAGAAAATGAATGGGAAAATGTACCCTTTTTTTGTTCTTAGAGCCGCCATTTTGGGGGTGAAAAGGGCGGATGCGGGAAAAGAGAATATGGGCCCGACCCATTGGATTGGTGAAAAACCCAGCAAAAGTGAAGCGAGTATTGCCAAGAATTATCTTGCTCCCGCAGAGTTCGAACTGCTGAACCGGATTGGCCGACCTTTCTCGCTGACTTTCAGAATCACTGGCCGACTGACCTAGAAAACACCTATGTCGATTTTGTCCGGGACGGTTTAAGGGGTGATGGCGAGGCGCGTTCCGGCAGCGCCCGCTGGCGGCGGATTACCGAAGAGCGGGCCGGCGCCAAGTCGGTCTTTCATTTCGACGTGCCGGGCTCGGTGGCCAAATCGACCCACGCCGGACTTCCCTGGCTGCGTTATCTGCGGCAGCGTCTGGGAGAGCGTGTTCATTTCTGGCCATTCGACGGCTGGGATATCCCTGGGGGGAAATCCGCGCTGGTCGAGGTCTATCCGTCACTGTGGAGCAAAAGCCATCCACTGGAAGGGGCCGCACTTCCGATCAGCACGACGCCTATGTGGCCGCTACCTGGCTACGGCAGGCAGACATGGATGGCAACCTCGGTCACTTCCTGAAGCCTTCGATGCTGCCCGGCGAATACCACGTCGCCCGGGTCGAGGGCTGGATTCTCGGTGTGGTGTGATCGGGCTGCAGCTTACTTCAAGAATATGCCAGAACCCCCAAAGAAGAGCGATGGGGGCGGGCAGGAATCGCGCTGCGCGGAAAAGCGGTTTGACCACGGATGACACGGATTGCACGGATGAAAAATCAACGGATGGAATTGCTTGCCTCCGGCAGGAAAACGTCTTTTTCCTTCGAGGGCATGGGGCGGGAACACCGGTTCTGGAAACATCAGGCGTTCCTTCTGAAAAGCGATTTTTCAGGAGGAACGCAGCATGTCTAAAGAGGTGTATGGGGGATGAATTTTTGAATAATGGATCGATCAAAATCCATTTCGGGAAAATCCCCGGCCTCATCCGGCCATATTTTATAGATATAATTATATGCCAGCGTCACAAGCTTTGGGGCGAAATACGTACATGTCTCCATAAACCTTCCGACACCGGTCATCTGCTTGCGGGGTCTATCCAAAACGGCATCCACGAACATCTGGGCTGCGAATTCAGGACTGGCCGCCGGTGCGTCACTATACTCTTTCGTGGGCGCTATCATACCGGTCTTTACAAGAGGGTATTTAATCGATGAAAAATGAATGTTTCTGTCCGTGTATTCTGCAACCAGCGAGTCGCAATAGGCATCCATTGCACATTTGCTCGCGAGATACGCCCCGAACCTCGGGGTGGGCGCGTTTGTGCCCATCGTAGATGAGTGCAGAATATGCCCTCCCTGCCGTTTCACCATGGATGGCAGCAGACCGAGAATAATTCTGGCGCCTCCGAAAAAATTCGTCTGCATGGAGCGTTCAATGTCGTGAAAGCGATTGAGTGATTTGCCGACTGACCGCCGGATAGACAGCGCCGCGTTGTTCAGCAGGATGTCGACATGTCCATATTTTTTGAGAATGTGTGCGACCAGCCTGTCGCAATCATCCAGATCGGCTATATTGCATACCCGGGCTTCCATACTACCGCCAGCTTTTCTCGAAATCGGTTCGAGTTCTGTCAGCGCTTTATCCAGTCTGTCCTTGCGACGGCCGATGATGATGACAACCGCACCGTATTCCGCGCACCTTTTTGCACAAAAAAAACCGATTCCTTCCGATCCGCCGGTTATCAAGACAACCTTCCCTCGAAATGCCGCCTCGGTTCTTTTCTCTTTTGTCTTTCGCGGGTCGAGGTGTCGATTGTAATAGTCCCACAGCCTGTCGGCATAGGAATCAAAATCAGGAACGCTTATCCCTTTTTCTTTCAGCAGCCGGATGGTCTCATCTGCATGAAAACGCACGTCCAGCATCACCGCATCAAATATCTGCGGCGGGATATGAAGGGACTTAAGTGTTTCGTTTCTAAATATGCGGGTGCTTTTCAGATTCAAGGCCTGCTTCAGTGCCTTACCCTGGCCGTTTCCTGAACGGATTGGAAAGGTCGATTGCACCTTCGGCCCGTCAGCAGCCTTCAATATCCGTTTGAACGCATTTGTCAGCGAAAGCGCATTGGGATCGGTCAGATGGAAACAAAACAGATCATCCGGCAATTCATCCCGGCCAAGCATACTAAGCGTGTATAAGGCTTCCGCGACATAATCAACAGGAACCATATCCAGGGGGGTATGGAGTGCGGGCAACACCAGGGGAACCCACGGCGGCAGGAGCATTTTCAATGCGGTAATCAAAACAAAACCGTAGTAGGGTCCGTCAATGCGGTCCATTTCACCGGTGTTTGAATCACCGACAATCGCTGAAGGACGATAGAGGCGAATATCATAGGTATTCCCTTCTGAGCGTTTTGCCCGTACCATCTCTTCAGACAGATATTTACTGCGATGGTAAACGTGATCATGCGTTTGCCCCGCATCAAACATACGTTCATCGAATTCGCCTTGAAAATTGCCGGCCACCGCAATGGAACTGACAAAATGAAGACAGCCACTGAAGCGGTCTTCATCCAGCTTCTGCAAAAGATGTGCTGTGCCGGTGACGTTGGTGGCCATTGTATGGCCTTCATCCGCTTCGAGGTCGTACACCGCCGCCAAATGATAGATATGGTCAAAGTCAGTTGCCCTTTGCCCGGAAGCAACCCCGAGATTTATTTGCGTGATATCGCCCTTCCATATCCGGATCCCGGCCGCGTCCCCTTTTTTGCGGGAGATGGTGACTTGATGTTGCCATTTGGCATAAAGCGTCCTGGTTGTTTCACACGCTGTATTTCTGATTAAAACCGTGACATCATGACCATGATGAAGCAACTTCTCGACAAGCCGCTTACCCAGAAATCCAGTGGCGCCGGTTACCAGACATTTTTTCATTGTTACCCCTCTATACGGCTGTTACATTTCAATCCGGTTTGGTCGGAGGGATACCCTGATTTTCGGCAAAATCCACCCCCCCGAGAAAGCTGGAACAATCATCTCAACCTTACGCTTTGCAGCTCAATTTGTCAGTAGGCAATCCGGTCATTGTTGTGGGGGATTTGGCAATCCGTTCTACTTGTTTCTCTGAAGGTTTTGATGAAAAGATTTGGGCGTGATGAGTGTGTGCTTTTTAAAAAGATGATAGAAATAACTGGTATCTCCAAATCCGACCTGGAATGCGATTTCCTGGATCGTAAAGACGCCTGTTCGTAAAAGTTCTTTGGCGACTTCTATTCGATACCGATGAAGGTAAGCCAGCAAGCTCTCACCCGTGGCCAGTTTGAACCTCCGGGTCAAATTCCGTAAACTCATTCCAAACTTTATCGCGATTTCTTCCAACAAAAAACTTCTGGCGTAATTATTCTCTATCCATTCCTGAACATGAATGATTTTTTTATCATTATGATATTTCTGTCCCATGAAGGAAATGTTGGAAGACTTGTAAACCCGGTTGGAATCGACAAAATAATATTTTTCAACACGCTGCGCTGTCTCGGTTCCATATATTTTTTCAATCATATAAGTCGCCAAATCAAGCCCGGAGTTCACACCTGAATAACAGATCAGATTGTCGACCGCGGTGATTGTCTTCTCCGGTTTCAGATTCACCTTCGGATAGCGTTTCCTGAACAGGTCCACGTAGCTCCAGTAGGTGGTGGCTTCCTTCCTGTCCAGCAGTCCGGTTTCAGCCAACAAAAATGTTCCCGTGCTGGTCGCGGCAATGCCGGCGCCATTTCGATACTGCTGAGCCAGCCAGGGAATTACCCGCCGGTTGTTCTCCAGCATTGCCGTTACCTCTTTCCAGACGCTCGAAATAATTATATAGTCTGTTTGCTTCACGTCTTCGATTGAAGCTGTCGCACTGATAACAGGTGTGCCGAAACCGGCGACGTCATTTCCGTCTTGCGTTACCACGTCGAAACATATTTCTTTTTTCTCCTTTTGATTCCTACCTTTACTACAGACTATATTGGCAACCGAAAACAACTCCATCGGCATGATGATGCTGCTTCCAAGAGATTGCTCAAACGCCAGCATCGTTATGTGTTTCATTGGCAGCCTTCCCTGATTGAATCGAACCCATGCCATGGTAATGCAATCCCACGATTCATACAAATAAAAATATTGGAGCCAATTTATTGACAATTAATAACAAACGGTTCCATGAAAAATAATCGAACACGGAGTGGGGCAGGGGGCGGACCAAGATAACAGGCTACCTTCATATGAAAATGTATGAAATTCATGGTGGATTTTAGGCGTACACCAACTTTTTTGATGGCAAAACGGATGGTGTAAGGGGTGGCTGAAAAGCATGTCATACGCGAAGGCGCGAAGAACGCGAAGGGAAAGGCGATTTAACCAAGGATGACACGGATTGCACGGATGAAAAAACAACGGATGGAATTGTCTGCCTCCGGGGGGAAACAATATAGAATGTTTTTCTTCGCACCCTTCGCGGCTTCGCGTGAGGCATACCCATTTTTCAGTGAACCATTGGCGGCAAGTCGCTCATACCGCAGGAAGGGAAGCGTGCAGTTTACAAAAATCGAAATTGCCGTTAAAAACTATGCAAAAATAAAAAAATGATAAATAAGCGGTTTGCAAAATCATCCAAATGCATATATAAATTATGCAAAAAAATAATTGTGTAAACCATGCCGCCCCGAACCGAAAAGAAACTGGAACAATGCCTGCCCGGAGGGCAATTGGTGAACCGCGCTTGGCTCAAGGCGCGCGGATTCAATCGGCCCAGGGTGGACTATGCCTTGCGGGCCGGCAAACTGGAAGCCGTGGCCCACGGGGTATACCGAAGGCCGGGGCCGCCCCTCAAGTGGGAGCATGTGGTCTACTCGCTCAACGAGATGGGCTGCCCGGTACATGTGGGTGGCCGTAGTGCTTTGGAATTGCAGGGGATGGCCCATTACCTGCCGCTGGGTGGCACGCAGCGCCTCGACCTGTATGGCACTGCCAAGGCGCCCGGCTGGGTATACGATTTTTCGGCCCCGTACACATTCGTGGTCCATTCCCGGCGCTTTTTCAAGAAGCTCCCGGAGGCGGCGCTGCACAACCGGCCGTTCGGGTCCTGGGACTGGCCCATCCCTTTCAGCACACCGGAGCTGGCCCTGCTGGAGCTTTTGGCCGGTGTCCGGGAGGAGACGGATTTTTCCATGGCCGACATTTTTTTTGAAAGCGCCGTCAATTTGCGGCCGGAATTGCTCGATGACTTGCTGGAATCCTGCGCTCAGGTGAAAGCCAAACGCCTTTTCTTGTGGTTCAGCGATCGTCACGGCCATGCCTGGCGTCAACGGCTTGAAACCGGGGACATTGAACTGGGCCGGGGAAAGCGTATGCTGGTAAAGGGCGGTGCGTATGAAGCAGTCTATCAGATAACCGTTCCCAAGGGCATGGCCGGTGGAAGCGAACAGTCCCTATATTGAACAGGGCCGTCCTTTAATCAAGCTGATGCCCAGCGTGGCCAAGCAACCCTGTTTTGCCGTAAAAGGTGGGACGGACATCAATTTGTCCCTGAGAGACAGAGACAATTGAAAGGCAAAGCCATCATAATCACACAATCATTGAACAACTCGTCAAGGAGGCTGAAAGCCGATGGGACGGAAAAAGAGTATCACTGAAAGTCAATCCCTGGCTGTTCAAAGCAGTCTGCTGCTATACCAGACAGAAGATGGACAGACGCGGATTGAGGTTCGTCTTCAGGATGAAACTGTCTGGATGACCCAGGCGGCCATGGCGGAGTTATATCAAACTACTCCACAGAACATCACGATTCATCTTAGGGGCATTTATAAAGAGGGAGAACTGGATGAGCCTGCAACTTGTAAGGAATCCTTACAAGTTCAACCGGAGGGTTCCCGAAGGGTTGGTCGAACTAGAAAATTTTACAATCTACCTGCTATTTTAGCAGTCGGTTACCGCGTGCGATCGCGCCGGGGGACTCAATTCCGCCGCTGGGCAACGGAGCGTCTATACGAGTATCTGGTCAAGGGCTTCACCATGGACGATGAACGCCTGAAAGCGGTAAGAAACATCGGTTCCGATTATTTTGACGAGCTGCTGGAGCGGATCAGAGATATTCGGTCCAGCGAAAAGCGTTTTTACCAGAAGATTCGGGACATCTATAAACTGGCAGTGGATTATGATCCCAAGGCAGAGGAAACGCTGGAATTTTTCCGTGTTGTTCAAAACAAGCTGCACTTTGCTATTTCCGGTAAGACGGCCGCCGAGTTGATCTCCGAAAGAGCGGACGCTACCATGCCCAATATGGGGTTGACCTCTTGGAAAGGGGGTGTAGTGCGCAAAGGGGATGTCACCATTGCCAAGAATTATCTGAATGCCGAAGAACTCGAGGGACTCAATCGGATTGTCACGATGTATCTGGATTATGCCGAGGACCAGGCCAAGCGTCGCCGCCAGATATTCATGCGAGACTGGCGGGAGAAACTGGATGCCTTTTTACAGTTCAATGAACGGGACATCCTGACTGATGCTGGAAAGGTCAGCAAGGTTGTGGCCGATCAACTCGCCCTTAAGCAGTATGAAATCTTTCACCAGCATCGCCTGGAAGAAGAATCACGGCAGGATTTGCTATCCGATGATATTGAACTGCGACGCTACCTGGATAGCAAGAAATGATGTCATTGGACTCCTCGCTTAACGAGAGCATAAGAAAATCTTATGTGACCGAATCTGACACGCTATCGTGAGGGGCAGGGGGCGGACCAAGATAACAGGCTACCTTCATATGAAAATGTATGAAATTCATGGTGGATTTTAGGCGTACACCAGCTTTTTTGATGGCAAAACGGATGGTGTAAGGGGTGGCTGAAAAGCATGTCTTGCGCGAGGGCGCGAAGAACGCGAAGGGAAAAGCGGTTTGACCACGGATGACACGGATTGCACGGGTGAACAAAATAAAAGATCGTATTTTTTGGCTCGGGCAGGAGAAAATTTGTTTTCTTCGCGTGCTTCGCGGCTTTGCGTGAAAACCGATCTCATGTATCAATACCGGCCGCCATTCCTGTTGATCAGCAGGCACACGTTTTTTTCTCCGGGAAGTGCATCGCTGGACGGATCCGCATAAATAATGACAACGTCGCTCAAGGCATCGTCGTTGACATAATGGGGCTCAATTTTCAATCCGTTATCCGGTATTTGTATCGGAAAAAGGATGTCCGGAGTCGACTTCAGACTTCCGTTTTTGGGATTGAATGTGATGGTGAGCGCGTCACCTTTCGACCCCAGGTGGTCTACGCTGCCGTCACCGTTGAAATCGCCGCTGAAGCTGGAAACCGGGATTTTTCTCCCTTTCTTGTCGATATCCACTGAAAAGTGAATGCGGCTTTCCGGGGCTTGTCCATATCGTCCCGTTCCGCTGCAATTGTAGACGAAAACGTCGACATCCGCCTGTCCGGATAGAAGGATCTTGATCACTTTCCAAAAACCAAGCTCGACCGATGGAATGATGATCTCCTTGAACCGATCGTCATTCAAATCCAGAATCATGTTCCGGCCCGGAAATCCGGTCGTAACGATGGTGTTGTCCGGCTGCTGGAGAAAAAGCGCTCCCTTTGAAGGGGTTGTCGTGTCCGGTCGGCCGAAAAAAATCTTCAGGGTCTTTTTCGGGTTGAAAACACTTTCCGTCAATGAAAAGGTTTCGATAATGACATCCATCAGCCCGTCATTGTTCAAATCCTCCAGTACATTGATGCCCGTTTTGTCTTGGAAACGATCTCTCTTGAATATATTCAAGTTTCTGATCTGCAACGAATAGGTCTGGGACAGCTTCTCACCCAGTTCGCGGACAACCGCCGCTTCCCGCGGGAAAACCAGGGGGGCGGTTTGAAAAAAGACAGTCAGTTGCCGTTCTTGAATAAAAATGAGATCCGGCTTTTTATCGTTGTTATAGTCTGCAACGACGAGGTTCGGAATGCCGTAGGAGGTGACGATATACCTGCTCACCTCACGACCGCCGAGAATGGTTGTCTGGATTCCGACATCGAGGGTTGCATGTTGGTTATATGTCCCCTGGTCGCCCCGGGAATAGATAACAAATTGTTCGAAATGCGGGACGATCATCTCATCGATTCCGTCTTCGTTTATATCCCGTGCAAAGTCATAATACTCCAGGAACGAAGAATCCGGCAGTTTGAAAATGGAATTCGTTTTGATCAGGCGTTTCGCCGTCGCATCGTATTTTCCCTGCTCGGCAGCGTAGTAGTATATTCCGGCCGATGTAAAAAAGACGATCTCCTTGCCGGGTTTCGAATCGACATCCGAAATGCAATAGACAATTGCATGTTCGTCAATTTCAAAACATTGATCGGCGGTATTGGAAAAACCGGTCCGGGTTTGATAGAAAATCGAAAACAGGCGGGTCTCCTTGTTATCGGTTTTCCGTAAATGAAAAAAAAGAAAATCATTCAATCCGTCATCGTTCAGATCGTTCACGGCGTAGTCGATCTGGCTGCCTTCCACCGTCAAGGCGTGGTTTGCAAAGAAATCCTCTTGCGCGTCGGCAATACCCGCGCATAAGACGATTCCAAAGAACATCAGGATCAGACATAACCGGTTCCCATGATCAGTTGTTGTCGGGTTCGAAGATGTCACTGGTTTCACTTTCCGTACGGGGTTGCTGGCTGCGGGATACATGATGCTGTTCCTTGTCGGTTTCGGGGTTGTGCCGGTACGCGCCGTCTCGCCTGGGAAAGAATGGCGCATGCACTTCTATATGTCGGGAACACATTTTTTGAAAGCCTAACTTTTTTCAAAACCCATTGTCGCCTGGATGTCCGGCTCAACGTATTGTTCCCGTATGGAAAAGACTCGTTTCTATTCCGCGCCAATTCAACATGTTAAATTTATGATGCCCTTGACATACGCACCGTGTCATGATACATTGTGGTATAAGGAAGGCGGGTTTCCGCCTCCGTGTCCGAAGCAACGTTTCCGGACTGTCTCGGTGGGTGACCACACAGCCGAAGAAAAGGAGAGGGCATGGGCAAACAAAATTGCTGGGAATTCAAGAAATGCGGTCGTGAGCAAGGTGGCGCCAAATCAAATGAAATGGGTGTCTGTCCGGCAGCGAGTTTCAAGGTTGCCAATGGCTTTTGCCAGGGCCAGAACGGCGGCAGGGCCTGTATGTTTATTACAGGCACGTTCTGTGGCGGAACCGTTCAAGGAACCAGCCGGGACAAACTGAAAAATTGTGAGAAATGTGCGTTTTTCGAAATCGTAACAAAAGAACATGGCGATGGTGCAAGCAATCTGGCTTTTACCAAATATATTTTGAAATGACATATATCCGACTTGAAAGATGCAATCCAGCTGCGGCGAATGACAGCATGGACCGGCTCCCATGGCCGTGGATACAGGAAGAAAGCCATCGGAGGGATCACGGGCCCCAAAATGAAAACGGGGCGATGTGATTATCTGCTGTACCGAATGGGAAAAAAGGGGTATTGTGAATCATGATTCATTGATTCGTGTACCTGATTTTTGAAATAGCGTGGCCAAAGAAACAGCGTTCAGGACATTGGCAGCATTACCCGAGCAGATTGTCGATCCACTCCATCGCCTCCGCATCATGATTTTGCCCAGACGGTATCGTCGACCCGATAGTGTGCGTCGTGTAACGTTTATGACGGAACGGTTGTAAACAGAATTTTTTTACGTATAGGTCGTAACGAACCATGACAAAAACCAGTGTTGACATACAGTATTTCATTCTCAAGTTTCTCCTCAGCGTCCTGGCGGCGATACCCAGAAACATTTTCATAAAATTGGCGGTGCCGATCGGGTACATCTGGTACATCGTCGACCGCCGTCACCGAACCATTGCCCGCGAAAACATGCGCATCGCATACGGCAATGAAAAATCACCCCAGACGATCCGCAAACTGATCATGGACAATTTCGTCCAGATCACGCGGGTTGCCCTCGAGCTTCCCTCTCTGATGAAAATGAATCAGCAAACGGTCGATTCCTACGTCATCTATGAGGGGGTGGAACATCTCAACGCAGCTATCGAGCGTAAAAACGGTATTATCATATTGTCGGCTCATTTCGGCAATTGGGAAGCGATGGTTCGATCCTGGCCATTGAAAACCAGTCTTCCATGCAACGGCGTTGTGCGGCCGCTGGATTATGAACCCATGGAAAGGCTTCAGGCGGAACTGCGGAGTTCCACCGGGGGGCGGCTGATCGACAAAAACAACGCAAAAGATGCTGTTATCGAAGTGTTGCAGAAAAATGAAGTGGTGGGCATTCTGCTTGACCAGTGCGCTTCCTGGTATGAAGGCGTGTTCGTTCCTTTCTTCGGGAAGCTTGCCTGTACGAGCAAGGGGGTGGCGAGTCTCGCCCTGCTGTTAAACAGCACCGTTCTTCCGGTATTTTCGTTCCGACAAAAAGACGGGCGCTATAAAATTGTCATCAGCAGTCCGATGTCGATTATCCGAACCGGTGACTTTGAGAAAGATATCATGTTGAACACCGAACAATTCAACCGCGAGATCGAAAAGAACATCCGCAAGGCGCCGGATCATTGGTTCTGGGTGCATCGCCGCTGGCGGATCATTGACATACCGGACAAGCATAAGCATAAACTGGAAAATGCCAAATTGTATTTCCGTCAACATGGCGGGATTGTTTGAATTGTCGGCAGTGAAACCCTGTCAAACCAGCGTGACGGGAGCCGTCGGCATGTTGCGCAGTGGGGGCCGGAATAGGCGCAATTCCATTGGGGTTGCCGGTCGTATCGGAATCCGGCAACCCCGTTGAAGACCCATTATTGCAGACGCCAAGTCCTATTTATTGCCTTTGTCATGGGGCACAATCACATCGATGTCTACGACGCTGCTGTTGCCTGATGTATCACTCGCCGTGATGGTCACCGTATACACACGGCCGTTTCCTTCTCCTGAGCGTTCCGCTCGCAGTTGCAAACGGATGATTCCCGAATCTTGAGAGATGGAAGGCGCGATCCAATCGGGAGAGGTATCTCCGTCACCCGGGCCGTCGATTGGCTCGCTGCTTGAAACCACAGCGGTTAAGGTGATCGGCCCGCCACTGTTATCGCCTGCATTGGCCTCAATCACAATATCCACCATCTTATGATTTGGCGGCCATAAAATGGTTTTATTCGCGACCGGCGCCAAGGTGGGAACCTGCATGTCAACAATTTCCACCGTAATCTCACTGGTCACCGGTTGGTTTGTGCCGTCGTTCACCTCCAGGACAATCGTATGGAAGCCTAAACCCAGGTTGGAAGTGGCATACGCGGGAATTTCGACAGGATACCCTTCGGCTATCGATTGGATGGTGCCGGAGTGCAACACGACATCCCCCTCCAACCACCGATAGAGCAATAGATCGCCGTCAAAATCAGAGACGTTGCCTCCCAGACTTACCGGGCTGTTGATTTCAAAAACGCCGCTTCCGCTTGGAGCGGCATGGGGGGCGGTATTGTCGATGGTTAATATCATTTCATCAGAGACCGTACGGTCTCCATCACGGACGTCAAGCGTCAGCACATACGTGCCCACGGGAACCGACGCATTGCCGGGAACAAGCCAGCACTCGCGGTTAACGCCTGCCGGCACCCAATCCTGCAGAACGATTTGTCCAAACCGCCATCGATATTCAAGCTCATTGTCGCCCGAATAGATGGCGGATCCATAGATGATCGTTGATGGCAGCGCTTCGCTGATAATCGTCAGATTTTCTCCCGCATCGGCGGAAAGTTCGGGCAGGATGGTAAACACCATGTCGTCGGACGCCATGACCTGCCCGTCCCTGACCTCCAGTGTGAGCACATACGTGCCCACGGGAATGACAGTGCCGCCGTAGCCCAGGGGGCAGCTGTTGTCCAAGCCCGCCGGCGTCCAATCCTGTAAAATCATTTCTCCAAAGCGCCACCGGTATTCGAGGGTGCTGTACCCTGTATAGGTTGCCGTTCCATTGATGATGGTCGATGGCAGCGCCTCTTGAAAAATGGTGACGTCCTCGCCCGCATCTGCGGTAAGTTCAGGGATGGGAAGAGGGGACTGGTATTCATACACAAGATCATCAAAAGAGACGCCGCCTTCGGATGTCGTTATCGGCGTGGTTGCATAAAAAACGATGTATTTGATATCCGGAGCGGCAACAGAGAGCGTCGCCTGGTCGACATAGTACCCTTCCCCCGGTGGATTGCCCGGGTTTCCGCTAAAAAATCCCGTGTCAGCGGAGACGAGAAGGTTGTCTTCGGAATCATAGGCCTCAATCGTAAAGGAGTCCGGATCATTTCCGGCATCGCCGCCGGTTATTTGGACGAAATTGACCAGCTCCGGAAATTCGGCTCGAATTTTCCCTGCGGCCTTATATCCCGAAAAAATCGAATTTTCCAATGACGACACGCCAAGCGTTGCGTAATTTCTTTTGTTTACACATATCCAGCCGTAGGCTTGTGTGTCCGGATCATATGGATCAGTCGAGTAGAAACGAACTCCGTGGAGAACCTCATCCAGGAAAAAAAGTTGGCTTTGTCCATCGGGAATCACGATATCATCAAAGGTAATGATCTCCGAAAATACGGGACCCGGCAGTGACAATATGAGTAAACATGTGAGCAAAGAAAACAGTGATTTTTTCATCCCCAACCCCCCCCATGCATAAACGTTAATACAAATAGCAGGCTGCCTGCTTGGGCAGCACCTGCGATGATAGAAGCACGGTTTGAAGCCGCAGCGGATATCGGCGTTTTCTGAATTGGAAGGGAAAATTGAATATATTTTTTTTCAGTATGATAATCTGCGCGGGGTGTCAATAAAAAACCGGCCTGAATGATGCGGGCGATTGTCCCGAAAGGTTCTCCCGGAATACGCGCCGTAAGAAATCATTTCGCGATCGCGCCTTCGCGTGAGACATATTTGTATCGTTATAAACGAGACCTAACAAAAAATTTTTTTATAAGAGGTTGAAAAATAGTGTAATATTGTGTAATTGAATTCGTAGGATATCTTGCGTTATCACAATGCGCGGGAAATGACTTTGTAACGGTCGTTCGATCCGGTGGCATAGTCATATCCGTTATGGCCATGGGAA
This sequence comes from Desulfobacterales bacterium, assembly GCA_041740615.1. Lineage (GTDB taxonomy): Bacteria > Desulfobacterota > Desulfobacteria > Desulfobacterales > SURF-7 > DYJD01. Next base: position 34,478 of record JBGSLR010000049.1, on the reverse strand, counting down.
ATGAATACATCCAGATACCATGTTTCACTACTCATTTACGTTTTGATCGGAAGGAGCTACTTCCCAAGCAATGATCGAATCTCTCAAGAACTTTCTGGATACGACACAGGCACCTATCATCGCATGGAATATTGATTCAACCATTATTTTCGTCAATCGAGCCTTTGAAAAAAGTTCTGGCTACCGCTTGGAGGAAATAAACAATTCCCATGTGGAAATGCTGTTTGCCTGCCCGGGGCATGAGTTGCCTGCGAATAGAATCGAACAGGCCGTATCCGGTGTTCCATGGGAGTCTGTCGATCTCCCTATCAAAACCAAAGATGGGGAAGTCAAACATGCCTTATGGAATACATTTCATATATATGATGATCAAAAGCGACAGATCGAGGCCGTTGTCGCACAAGGAACCGATGTTGCCGGTTATAAGATAAGCGAAGATGCTCTTAAAGAGAGCGAGGAGAAGTACAGGACACTTGTCAACAACATGAGGGATACGCTCTATCGCAGCGACAAGATCGGAAACATAACGCTTGTCAGTCCTTCCGGTGCACGCCTGCTTGGCTTTTCTTCTCCAGAAGAACTGCTTGGTCGGAACATCGCCCAAGATTTCTATTATTATCCGGAAGAACGACTTCTATTAATCCAAAAACTCAGAAAAGACGGATATGTGGATAATTATGAAGTGACACTCAAACGGAAGGACGGATCACAAGTTATCGTTTCCACGAACAGCCATTTTTATTTTGATAAGAATGGCATCATAGCGGGAGTTGAAGGTATCTTCACTGATATCACCGAGCGTAAGTTTGCTGCGGCGGAACGAGAAAGTTTACAGGCACAGCTGATCCAATCGCAGAAGTTGGAAGCCATTGGCACCCTCGCCGGAGGCATTGCCCATGATTTCAATAATATTTTGATGGGCATTCAGGGCAGAGCCTCGCTCATGTCTATCGATCCGGAAACACCTCGCCATCAAATCGAACACATACATGGTATTGAAGAATATATTAAGAGCGCGAGCGACTTGACGAGTCAACTATTGGGGATTGCCCGGGGTGGTAAATACGAAGCGAAGCCGACTGATGTAACCGAAATTGTACGCGACAGCGCAACCATGTTCGGCAGAACAAAAAAAGAAGTCAAGATTCACACCAAATTTCAAGAAGCGTCCCTTGTCGTGGACATCGATCGGGAGCAAATCAAACAGGTGTTGCTGAATATTTATATTAACGCCTGGCAAGCGATGCCCAATGGTGGAAATCTGGTCATTGAAACAAAATGTGTCATGCTGGATGCCGCAAATTGCGACTCCTATGGAATCGCACCTGGTCGTTATTGCGAAATCTCGATTTCAGATACCGGCATCGGTATGGATGAATCCACTTGTAAAAGAATTTTTGATCCGTTTTTTACGACCAAAGAAAAGGGTCGTGGAACCGGATTGGGGTTGGCTTCCGCATACGGGATTATCCGCAACCACAATGGAATGCTTACCGTTAACAGCAAAGTCGGTCACGGCACCACTTTCAAAATCTACCTGCCCCGGTCGGATAAAAAAGCGTATTATGAGACGTCCATTGCAGGAGAGATTCTCAAGGGATCAGAGACCATTTTGTTGGTTGATGACGAAAAGATGATCATCGATGTCAGCAAAACCATGCTGGAATGGTTGGGGTATCGCGTTATTGTGGCAAGGGGAGGCAAAGAAGCCATTGCGGAAATGGAAAAGTCAGGGAATGAAATTGATTTGATCATCCTGGATATGATTATGCCGGAATTGGACGGCGGAAAGACGTTCGATTTGGTCCGTGAGGTCCGGCCGGGGATACCGGTGATTCTTTCCAGCGGCTATAGCATCAACGGGCAGGCCGATGAGATTATGCGCCGGGGATGTAACGGGTTTGTTCAAAAACCGTTCAATATATCGGAGCTTTCTAAAAAAGTACGCAATATCCTGGATGAGTCAACAGGCTGATGTATCCTTCCTAGTTCGGAATCTGCAACGGCGCCGTCTGCCGGTGTGTCTTGATGTCCAGGCGAGAAGGCCCCACGACGACGGTATCCAGATACATGGGTTGAATATCCTTGGATTTATCCCGGTCCGGGATGACGGCGTCGAGGCCGCACATTTCGGAAGAAAAGGCATACATGCCCGGCCGTCCGCCGACAACGCCCGGGCGTAACTTTTTTCTATCCTGAACCATGAAAAGCGAATGATCCGGCAGACATCCGATGACGCAATTGGGGCCGTCGATGATCAGTCTTCTGCAGGTCTGCTTCAGATGTTTCAGAAAACCGCGGCTGGGATGCTTTTCAATGTCGTCGTCCTGCAGGGGGGTGATGATATGCTTATACACATCGATGTCAAAACCAAGCTTCACCTGGGCATAGTGCAGGATATGGGTAAATACGACGGAATCCGACTGAAAACCGGTGTATCCGGGAAATCCACGGGATGTCAGGAAGTCTTTTATGGGGATAAAGGCGGTGTTTTCACCATTGGTCATGGTGGAATAACCTTGTAAAAAAAATGGATGGCAAGCGTACAGATTGATATCGTAATTGGTGTTCTGTCTTCCCTGGGCCATGATGACCTTGGCCTTCAGGTCCTTGCGATCCAGTTTCAGGTGACGACCGATGGTGAGCGGATCGCCGATTTCCTTGATCATGATCACATCCGGCCAGAAAGAAAAGATGATCATATCCATTTTTTCTTCTCCCATTGCCCGGAGTTGGAGCCGGATCCGCATCAAGCGTTCCCCTTTCTCCTCCCAGCTCATACCTTCCCAGTCTTCCGGGTATTCATAGGCCCGAATCAGATACACATCTCGTTTGGGGATGCCGTCGGGTATTGATTTGGGAACGTTGACGGCCAATTTGTATTTGGTCAGGAATCCGATCCGCATCATGAATGTATCCAGGCGTTTCAATCCCTCTTCCGTAAAAATACCGGATAGAATCGGGGCGTCCTTCATGTTTTTAAACGGTCCGTCGAGATCGCGCAATAACATGCCGACGCCGGATCCGTCATGACCTTCCCGCATGATATCAAGTGCTTCCAGAGCAACTATCGGTGACAATGGTGTTTCGCTGGTGACCGCGAATAATCGACACATACCTTCTCCCTGCTGATGCCCGATATCGGGTTGCACGCTGATTCCCATGCAGCCGTATCTCGTTCATATTTATCATAAAGCGAAATTTATCTACGTCCACTCATCATATACACTAATTAAAACAAAAAAAAATAAGGAATATCGTCTGTGGAGACGCGGGTCGGTGAATTCACATCTTGGAATATGCGGGTATCGATAACAAAATCATTCCATTATAATTTTTTCGGCGATACGCGCAGCCCAATCGGATGTTAGTCGGAGTATACTTTTCAAAAATTTTTAACTTAAGCTAACATGCTGAATTGTTTAACGAATAGCTTGACAAATATCCGCAACCTCATTATAAAGTCAAGTCCTTTAACCAAATCGTAACAACAGAGTGAAGAGCCGATAACGCATGAACCGAATACAAAAATTATTGCAATCCAAAAAGCGGCTGATCGACGGTCTTGACGTTCCCGATATTACCAAATGCGCGGAAGAGGGGGGGTGCGGCGTCGTCGGTTTCTGCTGCACCGAGCCGGTTCCCGGCCGTCACATCTACGAACCTTCCCGATTGATGCACAATCGCGGAAACGGCAAAGGCGGCGGGATCGCCGCGGTTGGATTCGTTCCGGAACAGCTGGGCGTCGACCGCGCCGTACTGGATGACTGTTACATGCTCCATATCGCTTTTTTGGATGCCGACGTACGCTCCGAACTGGAAAAAAAGTATATTGCGCCGCACTTTGATGTGGAGACGGTCCAGAAGCTCGACACGGTCGATGACTGGAAGACCGTCAGCGGGCTGGAAGTCAGGCCACCGGATGTATGGCGGTATTTTGCACGCGTCAAGCAGGATGTTCTGGCTGCCTTTATTCAGGAAAATGGGTTTGAAACCATTGACCCGCGCGAAGCCGAGGAAGAGTTCGTCAATCAGAACAGCTTTAAACTGAACCAGGAATATTATGCGTCTTTGAAGGATCAAAAAGCCTTTGTCCTGTCACACGGCCGAAATATCATGATCCTGAAAGTCGTCGGGTATGCCGAAGCGATTGTCAAATATTATAAGATCGAAGATCTCGCCGCCCATACATGGATCGCGCACCAGCGCTTTCCAACCAAGGGGCGCGTATGGCACCCGGGCGGCGCCCATCCGTTTACGGCCATGAACATGGCGCTTGTCCATAACGGTGATTTCGCCAATTATCACTCCGTCACCGAGTATCTGTTGCAGCGCAATATCTATCCGCAGTTCATTACCGATACCGAAGTGTCCGCGCTGATGTTCGACCTGCTCAATCGCACCTATCAATATCCCCTCGAGTATATCATCGAAGCCCTGGCGCCCACGACCGAATTGGATTTCGACCATCTTCCCGTTGACAAACAACAGGTATACCGGGCGATCCAGGCCTCCCACATTCACGGATCACCCGATGGTCCGTGGTTTTTCATCATCACCCGTAACATTCCCGAGCAGAAAAAATTCCAGCTGATCGGCATCACCGATACCTCCATGTTGCGTCCCCAGGTATTCGCCTTTTGCGACGGTGACGTACAGGTCGGGTTGATCGGCTCGGAAAAACAGGCCATCGACGCCACACTGCTCAGTCTGGCCCATGATGACAAACGCATCTGTCCTGTTGCGGATCGCTACTGGAACGCCCGCGGGGGCAGTCATACGGATGGCGGAACCTTTATGTTCAACCTGGAACCGGATGCTTCCGGCCGTATTCGGATGACCTGCACGGATAAGTTCGGGAGCCCGGTGTCGCTGCCGAAGCCGTCGGAGGCTTTTGATTTTACAAAAGAGAGTTCATCCGAACTGGATACCGCGATTGTCAGCGGGGTAAAGAGCGGATTTGATATGGGGTCGGCGGAGAAAATTGTTGCGTATGTCCGCGAACACATGGCGGCCTGGCGTTTTGAAGATGTCCAAGCCGCATGCCGGGCCATCCGAAAGCAGGCCTCCGATCGGAAGCATACGGCAACGGCCATCCAGGCGTTGACGCTGCTCAATGATCTTCGGTATTCCACGGGCGTCAAAAAAAGGAGTCATATCCTTCATATGGTGCGCACCGAGCTGAATTTACTGTTCGCCGGCCTTCCAACCTTTGCGAAAGAAACGGCGGAGGGAAACGCCTATCGTTTGATCGATTATGAAACCCGGCATGCCCTGCGGGCGCCCATCGGCGAAGAGACAACCCTTGTCATCCATGCGGATGTATTCCCTCCCGAAGGCGATGAATGCGATGCCGCGCTGTTGGTCGACGCCTATAACAAAGGGTGGCGGCGCTTTATCTGCTACGACTGCTCCGGGCAGCGCTATGTGGGTTGCGGATTGGGACCGGACACGGTAGGCGTCGTCATCGACGTATACGGAAGTTCCGGAGATTATCTGGGCTCCGGTATCGACGGGTTGACCATCCGGGTGCACGACAATGCCCAGGACCAGTTGGGTCAGATCATCAAGCGCGGAAAACTGGTCGTTTACGGTGATGTCGGTCAGACATTCATGTACGGCGCCAAGGGCGGCGAAGTGTACATCATGGGGAACGCGGCGGGCAGACCGCTGATCAACTCCGTTGGACGGCCGCGTGTGGTGATCAACGGCACTTCGCTGGATTTTCTGGCCGAATCGTTTATGGCCGGTGATCCCCATCAGAGCGGCGGGTTCGTCATCCTCAACAGCATCCGTTTCGATGACGACGGCGGGATTGTTCCTTTGCCGGAACCCTATCCCGGCAGCAATCTGTTCTCACTTGCTTCCGGCGGTGCGATCTATATCCGGGACCCCCATCATGTTTCCGTAGCCGGGCAATTGAACGGAGGCGTATTCCTGCCGTTGACCGAAAAGGACTGGGAATTGATATTGCCGTACCTGGAAGAAAATGAACGGTTGTTCGGGATTACAATCGATGCGTTGCTGAGGGTTGACGGTCGGCTGTCGGCGCCGGAAGAAGTGTATCGAAAAGTCGTTCCGGCGGCTGTCGCGAAAAAAATATCTCAACAGAAGCCAGTGGCGATCAAAGAACAGGAAACCTTGGGTGATCTCTCAAATTAGTCGTTCTGCTTTGCAGAAACCATAGATAGGATCCATATGACCATCAGAATCAAAAAAGGCCGATCCGGTAAAACCATGCGCGATACGATCCAGGAAATGTCGGGTGTGGATCTCGGTGTCTGTTATCAGTGCAAGAAATGCTCGTGCGGTTGCACGGTATCCGGACATTCCCAGTCACCTCCTTCCGAAATGATCAGGCGCCTGCAACTGGGGGCAGGTCCGGAACTGCTCCGCAATGACCTGATCTGGACCTGCGTCTCCTGCGAGACGTGTTTTGCACGCTGTCCAATGGGGATCGACTTGGTCGCCGTCATGGATGCCCTGCGCGCCATGGCCGTTGCACAACAGGCCCCCATCCCGGAAGGCAATATACCGCTGTTCAACAAGGCTTTTTTGAAAACGGTGGCGCTTTTCGGCCGAACTTACGATCTTGCCCTGATGGCGGTCTATAAGATCGGCACATCCTCTTTTGAGCGGGATGCGGATAAAATTCCCGTGATCTTCATGAAGAAGAAAATCGCGTTGCTGCCGTCGCTGAGCCCCGGGCGGCAAGCGGTCAAAAGAATTTTTCAGAAAACCGGGCAAAACAAGGGAATCATACGATGAGATATGCATATTATCCCGGCTGTTCATCGGAATCGTCGGCCCGTGAACTGCATTCCTCTAGTGTCGCCGTCACCCGCAGGCTCGGTATCGATCTGATCACGATTCAGGGCTGGTCCTGCTGCGGCGCGACACCCGCCCATCAGACCAATCGCGTTCTGGCGTCATCCCTGCCGGCCGCCAATTTGGTTCTGGCGCAGGATATGGGCCTCGATATCGTCGTCAACTGTGCCGCCTGCTACAACCGCTTGAAAATGGCCAATTACGAAGTCCTGAACCATCCCGGGATGCGGGAAAAAGTGGCGCATGCACTGGGTCGCGATTATGACGGTTCGGTCAAGGTCAGGCACCTGGTGGAAGTGCTGCTCGAAGACCATGGCGTCCCGGCCATTGCAAAAAAGCTGACCCATTCCTTGAACGGCCTGAAAGTCGCTTCCTACTATGGTTGCCTGCTGGTTCGTCCCCATGAAGTCACCCAGTTCGATGATCCTGAAAATCCGCAATCCATGGACCGTCTGATAACGGCCATGGGCGGAGAAAGTCTTGACTGGCCCTGCAAGGTGGACTGCTGCGGCAACAGTCTGTCGTTGACCACAAAATCGAACCTGGTGGTGGGTTTTTCCAATGCGATTATCGGCATGGCAAAGGCCGCGGGCGCCGAATGCATCGCCACCGCCTGCCCGTTGTGCCAGGTGAATCTGGATCTCAGACAGAGCGATATCCGAAAGCAAACCGGCCGACAGTATGACATGCCGATTTTTTACATGACCCAGCTGCTGGGTTTATGCCTGGGTCTTACCCACGGGGAACTCGGTCTGAATAAACTCGTCGTCTCTTCGTCAAGAATTGAAAACGCCGTGAATGCGGCTGTTGTATAAGCAATCGTAGGGGACCTTACCATTATGGCAAATACGGAAAGTAAAAAAACCGGCGCGGTGCTGGTGCAGGGCGGCGGAATTGCGGGCGTTCAGGCATCGCTCGATCTTGCCAACTCCGGTTTCAAGGTGTATCTCATCGAGCGTTCCGCCGCCATCGGCGGCATGATGTCCCATCTGGACAAGACATTTCCCACAGGTGATTGCGCCACCTGTATTGTATCCCCCAAGCTGGTGGAATGCGCCCGAAATTTAAACATCGAAATCCTGACCTGTTCGGAAGTATTGAAAATCGAGGGAGAACCGGGACATTTCACGGCCTCCGTCAAGAAGTCCCCGCGGTATGTCGACGAGCATATCTGCAATGACTGCGGCAACTGTTATGCCGTCTGCCCGGTGGATGTCCCGGACCGGTTCAATCGGGATCTCGGGATGCGCAAGGCGGTAGCGAAGTATTCCCCCCAGGCCGTGCCGAATCTGGCCGGAATTCTCAAACTCGGCCATGCGCCCTGCAAGACGGAATGCCCCGCCCATATCAATGTCCAGGGATATGTCCAGCTGATCAAGAAAAAGGAATATGTCAAAGCGGTCAACCTGATCCGGGAAAGAAATCCGCTGTCCGCCATCTGCGGCCGGGTCTGTACCCATCCGTGTGAAGCCGTCTGCCGTCGCGGCAAGGTGGATTCGCCGGTTGCCATTCGGCAGTTGAAACGCTTTGCCTCGGATAAGGAAATGGAAATGCTCGCATCGGGAGAGATAGCCCTTCCGGAAGAAAAATTTCCAGCGGCGGACGCCAAAAAAGTGGCGGTGATCGGCGCCGGTCCTTCCGGCCTTACGGCTGCCCAGGATCTGGCCGACCGCGGATACGCCGTAACCGTATACGAAGCAACCCCGGCGGCGGGCGGTATGCTCCGCTGGGGGATTCCCGCCTATCGGCTTCCAGTCGATGTGCTGGATCACGAGGTGGAACTGATTCGACGCAAAGGCGTCGTCTTCGTCTACAACTGCATGATCGGTAAAGATATCTCCTTTGACAAACTTCGCAATGATCATGCCGCGGTCTTCGTGGCGGTGGGCGCCCAGAAAGGCGCCGCCATGAACCTGAAAGGCGACGACCTGGAAGGGGTCATGCAGGGACTTGATTTTCTTTACCGGGCCGGCTCGGAGCAAGACAAACCGGCGCTCAAAGGACATGTGATCGTTGTCGGCGGCGGTGATGTGGCCATGGATGCCGCCTGCTCGGCCATCCGTCTCGGCGCCCGGACAGTCAGCATCGTTTACCGCAGGACGGAAAATGAATTGCCGGCGATCCAGGAAGAAATCAAGCATGCCAGGGAAGAAGGGGTTCGCTTTGAATTTCTCACCAATCCGGTGGAATTCGTGGGCGACGGCAACGGCAAACTGCAACAGGTCAAATGCATCCGCATGAAACTGGGGGAGCCCGATGAATCCGGCCGGCGCCGGCCGATTCCCATCGAAGGTTCCGAGTTTGCCATGGCGGCCGATACGGTCGTTTTCGCCATCGGTAGCCGGCCCGATCCGTTTTTGACCGAGATGGCGCCGGATCTGCCCTTTGACAAATGGGGCAATATCGTTGCGGACCGGAATTGTCTGACGACCGTCCCGGGTATTTTTGCCGGCGGAGATATTGTCACCGGCCCGGCGACGGTGATCCAGGCGGTTGCCGCGGGGAAACGCGCGGCCGAATCCATTGACGGATACATTCGCGGAACCCTTTCCGAAACACCGCGTTTCGAGAATACCCTGCAACCGGTTCCGGAGGAACTCCTGCCCACCGGAAAAGGGGTTGTGAAACAAATGCGTGCCGTTGCCAGGGAACTACCGGTTGCCCGGCGGATTCAAAATTTTGCGGAGATCGAAACCGGTTTTTCCGAGGAAGAAGCCGTCGCGGAAAGTGAACGGTGCCTCAATTGCGCGCTTTGTTCCGAGTGCGGAGAGTGTGTCGATGCCTGTGAGAAAAAGGCCATTGACCATGCCATGGCGGTAAAAACAATCGAGCTTTCGGTGGGTGCGGTCATTCTGACCCCCGGTTTCCAGGAATTCAGCGCCGAAGCAAAGGGAGAATATGGTTTCGGTCGGTATGCCAACGTTCTTTCCAGCGTGCAGTTCGAGCGCATGCTGTCGGCTGCCGGGCCTTTTCACGGCCATGTGCTGCGCCGCTCCGACGGACGAGAAGCCCGGCGGATTGCGTTCATACAATGTGTGGGGTCACGTGACGAAAGATGCGGCAATGGGTATTGCTCATCCATCTGCTGCATGGCCACGACCAAGCAGGCACTGATTGCCAGTGAGCATGTCGCAGGACTCGACGCCACCATTTTTTATATGGATATCCGTGCATTTGGAAAGGATTTTGACCAATATTACGAACGCGCGAAACGTCAGGACGGAATTCACTACATCAAGAGCATGCCGTCCCGGGTTATGGAAATTCCCGGCACCAAAGACCTGATGATCCGATATCTGGACGAAAATCACCAAACCGTCGAGGGTACATTCGATATGGTGGTATTGTCCGTGGGACTGGACCCGAAGAAAACGGTTTCCGCCACCATTCCGCGCCTTGGCGTTGACCTCAATGAATATGGATTCTGTGCAACCAGCCGTCTCTTTCCGCTGACGACATCACGACCGGGTGTGTTTGTCGCCGGCGCTTTCCAGGAGCCGAAAGATATCCCGGAAACCGTCACCCAGGCAAGTGCCGCGGCGTCCATGGCCATGGAACTGCTCGCCGGTTCCCGCAACACACTTATTGCCAAAAGAGAGTATCCACTGGAGCACGACACGACGGATGAAGATCCGCGCATCGGCGTGTTTGTATGTCATTGCGGCACCAACATCGCCTCGACGGTGGATGTGGAACAGGTGACCCAGGCCGTATCCCATGACCCCCATGTGGTCCTGGCGACCCATTCCATGTACGCCTGCTCGGACGCCAGTCTGTCCGAGATCAAGGCGGCGATTACCAAACACCGGCTGAACCGGATCGTCGTGGCCTCTTGTACGCCAAGAACCCACGAGCCGCTGTTCCGGGAAACCCTGCGCGAGGCCGGTCTGAATCCCTATCTGTTCGACCTGTCCAATATCCGGGATCAATGTTCGTGGGTACACTCCTCCGAGCCCGCGGCCGCAACCAGGAAAGCCATCGAACTGGTGCGCATGTCCATCGCCCGGGCGCGGCATCTCGCACCGTTGCTGAATGAAGCCCTGGCAATCCATCAGGCCGGTCTGGTGATGGGCGGCGGTCTGAGCGGGATGACGGCGGCGCTCTCCCTGGCGGACCAGGGTTTCCAGGTGCATCTGGTGGAGCGTACCGGAACGCTGGGCGGACATCTCCGTGAAATACACGGCACGCTCGAGCATGACGATGTGGCAACGTTTACGGACCATCTCGTCAGGAAGGTGAAAAACCATTCCCGTATCCAGCTCCATCTACAAACCGAGGTGTCCGGGATCGCCGGCCACGTGGGGAAATTCGACATCACCCTGTCCCAAAACGGACATTCCGTCCATGTACCCTGCGGCGCCGTGGTTGTCGCCACCGGCGCCGATCGGGCGGGAACATCCGAATTCCTCCACGATACATCTGAGCAGGTGATTACCCAGGGAGAACTGGAAAAGCGCCTGCAGGAGAATACGTTTGCGGCCGCCGGCAAGAATATCGTCATGATCCAATGTGTGGGCTCGCGCAACAGCACAAGGGCCTACTGCAGCCGCCTCTGTTGTTCCATGGCGATCAAGAACGCCCTTACCATCCAGAAAAACCATCCGGATGTCGCCATCTACGTGTTGTACCGGGATATCCGCACCTATGGTTTCCGGGAAAAATATTATCAGGAAGCCCGCAAGGCCGGAGTGATTTTCATCCGGTATCAGGAAGACCACCCGCCGGTCGTATCGGAAGAGAACGGCCTGTTGGTGACCATCGACAGCCCGGATTTTCCGGAGACCATTGAAATCGAAGCGGACCACGTGGTGTTGAGCACCGGTATCACGCCGTCCGAGGACAACCGGCAGGTTGCGGATATGCTGAAAGTGCCGCTCAATACCAATGGATTTTATGTGGAAGCGCACTTGAAGCTGCGTCCGGTGGATTTTGCCAATGAAGGTATCTTCCTGTGCGGTCTGGCGCATTCACCCAAGTTTATGGATGAAAACATTTCCCAGGCCCGGGCGGCCGCGGCGCGCGCCGCAACGGTGCTTTCAAAGACCCATATCGAATTGGGCGCTCAGGTTTCACGGGTCAATCAGAACAAGTGTATTTCGTGCATGACCTGCGTCCATTCCTGTCCGTACGGCGCACCGTTTGTCAACAAGGACCACAAGGCGGAGATTGCGGCCGCCAAGTGCATGGGATGCGGGATCTGTGCTTCGGAATGTCCGGCCCGCGCCATCCAGCTGGCTCATTTTGAAGCAAAACAGTTCAATATCATGCTGGATGATCTGTTTCAATGTGTTGAAGAAATGGCAAATTAATGGCTCCGGCAGGAGAATTGCCTGCCGGATGCCGGAATAGAGAGAAAAGATCATGAAGACCGATGCGTTTGAGCCCAAAATAGTCGCTTTTTGCTGCCATTATTGAGCGTATTCATCCGCGGACCTGTCAGGTTCCATGCGACTTCAATATCCAACGAATATTCGGATTATCCGAACGCCCTGCACCGGCAAGTTGGAAGTGGAATATTTTATGCGGGCATTTGAAAACGGCGCAGACGGCGTGCTGGTCGCCGGATGCGAAGAAGGCAGCTGCCATTTCAGCGAAGGCAACCTAATGGCGAAACGTCGGGTGAACTATACCCGGCAAATTTTATCCGAAGCCGGATTTGACCGGGAACGGCTGCGCATGGTCAATATCGGCGCCGCGGATGCCACTATTTTTGTCGCGATGGTAAAAGATATGATTGAAACCGTCCGCGCCCTCGGGCCCAATCCCATCCGCCGAACCAAGCCATCACCGAAACAGGAGATTCATCCATGATAGTAGCGGAAAGAAAAAGCATACCCGAACTTGTCGACATATTGAAAGGTCATCAAAAAATCCTGGTGCTGGGATGCGGCACCTGCGTTACGGTTTGTCTGGCCGGAGGAGAACGTGAAGTCAGTATCCTTTCTTCGGCGCTGCGGATCGCTTCGAATATCGGAAACCACGGTTTCGAGCTGGAAGAACTCACCATCGAGCGCCAGTGCGACAATGTGTTTATCGAAACGGCCGCGGAAATCATTGAACGGAACGACGCCATTCTTTCGCTCGGATGCGGCGCGGGCGTTCAGGCCATCGCCGAACGGTATCGGGAGAAACCCGTTTACGCCGGCCTCAATACGGCTTTCCTCGGTATCCTGGAAGAGCGGGGTCTCTGGACCGAGAAATGCGCCGCCTGCGGCGCCTGCGTGTTGCATCAGTACGGCGGTATCTGCCCCATCACCCGTTGCGCCAAACATATGCTGAACGGGCCTTGCGGCGGTTCCCGCGAAGATCGTTGCGAGGTGCGGCCGGATCGACCGTGTGGGTGGCAACTGATATATCAGCGCTTGAAAAGCATCGGTCAGCTCGACCGGCTGACAACCATCGCGCCGCCCAAGAATTGGGAACCAAGTCTCGGCGGTGGGTGCCGTGTCATTGTCCGGGAGGATCATCGTATTTAACAACGCCAGGGTAGTCATGATGAATACAAAACCGTTACAACTATATTTATTTTACTGCGCAAACAGTTTGGACGCCGGTGCCCTGAGACAATGCAGCGGCGCCGTGCAACCGGATGAACTCAAGATCATCAGCCTGCCGTGTTCCGGAAAGGTGAATCTGCTGTATCTGCTGAAAGCATTCGAAAAAGGCGCCGACGGCGTCATGCTGGTGACGTGCGGGCAGGGTGATTGTAAATTTCTGGAAGGGAACTTGCGCGCGCAAAAACGCTCCGAGGCGGTCGATGCCCTGCTCCTGGAAATCGGGTTGGGCAGCGGACGAATGCGTATCGTGCATGCGGATAGCCGGGGTGATGAACAACAGATTATGGGCGAAATAGACGGGCTGAGCCGGTTCATTCGGAATTCATCCGATTCGTGACGGTGACGGAAATCGATCGAGACGTTCATTCCCGAACTTCGCTTTTGCCATGGTAGGAGAAAATGACATGCAACCAGACAGTAAACTTGCAAACAAGATCAAAACCGGAGAATTCATCATTACGGCCGAGTTGTTGCCTCCGGCAAGCGCGGACGGCAAAACCGTCGAGGATTCAATGGCTTTTTTCGATAACCGGCTGACGGCGATCAATGTGGCGGACAATCCCCACGGCCCGATCATGTCGAGTCTTGCGGCATCCGTGATGTTGAACCGGGCCGGCCGCGAAGCGATCTATCAGGTGGTTACCCGTGACCGCAACCGCATTGCGCTTCAGTCCGACCTGTTGGGCGCCGCCGCACTCGGTGTTCAACATATTCTATGCCTTTCCGGTCATCACCAGACGCTGACGGGGAGCCGTGAATCCGCGAACGTCTATGATATCGATTCCATTCAATGGATTGCCGCCGTAAAGAAGATGTGTACCGAAGGCAGCCTGCTGGACGGCACCAAGATCAAAGGGGCGTTTTCGGCCTTGGTGGGGGCCGTCGCCAGTCCGGATATGAATCCCATGGAACTCAATATCATCCGACTCGCCAAAAAAGTGGAAGCCGGCGCGCAGTTCATTCAAACCCAGGCGATATTCGACCTGGAAAAATTCGATCAATGGATGGAAGCCGCCCGGGGCAGGGGAATACCGCAACAGACAGCCATTCTGGCGGGCGTATTACCGCTCACGAGCGCTGCCGAAGCCGAAAGCCTGCGTGCCAAATACATGGACTTGTTGATTCCGGACAGCGTCATCGAACGATTACGGGCGGCGGGTGATGAGGCTGCTCAACTGAAAGAAGGACTGGCGATCTGCGTTGCGACCATCAAAAAAATAAAGGGTGTCCAAGGCGTGCGGGGGATCCATCTTCTTTCCGGTGGTCGGGAAAATCGGTTACCGGAAATCATGGCCGCCGCCGGATTATAAAACCCGGATTATCAAACAGGAAAAGAAAATGCCGGAAAAATATCATATAACAACAACCCCGGTCCCCCCCCGCCTACCGCGGATCGGGAAACACGGTATTGTCGATTGGCGGGAAGACTGCGCCCGATGCCACAACTGTGTGAAAAAGGCATGTGTATACGATCGCCACCGGCAGGAGGCGGCGTATATCCGGAATCTCAAATATGTGGATTTCCTTTTTTTCGAGTGCATGGGCTGTTTCTCGTGTGTCCAGAACTGCACCAAGGATCTGCTCTGTTTGACCATCAATTCCGAATATGAAAAACTGGGCAACTTCTACTGGAAGCCGGAAATCATTCATACGACCTGGCAGCAGGCCGAAACGGCGGCGGTTCCGGTTTCAGGAGCGGGGTACCGGGGAAAATTCGCCGACCATGGGTTCGACGCCATGTGGACGGACATGTCGGAAATCGTTCGGCCGACCCGCGACGGCATCCATGGCCGCGAGTATATCAGCACTTCCGTCGATATCGGACGAAAACCGTCCTATCTGACGTTCGATGAAAACCGGATGGCGGCCAATCCACCGGCTATCGTGGATATACCCATGCCGCTCATCATTGATATGAATCCTTCGGAATTCACCCTGCCCCAGCTGGAATCCTTCATCATCGAAGCCGTCAGATTGACCGATCTGGTTGCCGTTATCGATACCGGCAAATGGCCTGACGCGCTGAACGAAGACCAGATGCGGCAGGTCGAAAAGGTTCTGCCGCATATCGCCTTCCACCTGAATCCGGATGCGCCGGAGATTCCCAAAGAGATTCTGCGGCAAACGAGGATCGTTGAAATACCGGCTGGGGGCGACGCGCTGAAACGCATGCAGGAACTCAAAGCGACCTGTCCCGGGATGATCGTATCGGTCCGAGTCGACCTGGATGAAGGGGGCGTGGATCGCGCCATCGAGTCGGCCAACGCCGGTGCGGAATTGCTTCATGTCGTCGCGGATTTCAACGGCAACGAGATCGGTGTGAAAAATCCCCGATTCATCAAGGACATGATCCGTGACATCCATTTGGCGCTCATCAAAGGCGGCAAAAGGGATGAAGTGACGCTGATTGCCGGCGGCGGCATTGCCCTGCCGGAACATATGGCCAAGGCCTTGCTGTGCGGCGCCGATCTGGTTTCCACCTATCTGCCGTTGTTGATCGCGCTGGAATGTCGTCTCTGCGACACCTGTCGGCCGGGGCTCGTCTGTCCCGCCCGGCTTGAAACCATCGATGTCGCATACGGCGTGGGACGAATGCGGAATCTGATCGCCGCATGGCATCTGCAGTTGATCGAACTGATGGGAGCCATGGGAATGCGAGAAGCCCGACGCCTGCGAGGCGATGTCGGGCGCGCCATGTTTTTTGAAGAGCTTGAGGAGGAGATTTTTGGAACGCTTTTCGGTTCAAGAAAAAGAGCTTAAGGATATCCTGCCGGAAAACACGCTGAAAACCCGCGTGCCGCAGGTGGAAGTCAGTCGTGCAGTGAAACTGGCTCCTTCGCGTTACCGCAATGAAATTGCAAAATATATCATCTATCGCAATGATGATTGCATCCGTTGCGGCAAATGTGCGGAACTGTGTCCCCATCATGTCCATGTGCTGAAGCCGGGGTACAAGTATTTCGCCATGCCCAAGAGCTATTTGTGTACGGGCAGGGCCTGTGAAAAAACGGATTATTTCTGCATCTCCCAGTGTCCCCAAAAAGCCCTGCGCATGGTTGAAAACCCCATGATAAAGGCCTTGGGGGACTATCGCTGGACGTCGGACATGTTGCTTGCCACCTGGAAAATGGCCGAGACAGGCGCCCCGCCGCCCGAGGAATATGAATATGATTATCTTGTCGGCCAATCCGGTGGCGGGTTTGACCGGCTCCGTTTTAAATTCCCTGAAAAACCGCCCATCGAGTTGAGCGACGACGAGATCGATACCAGTATCCCCCTGAATCGCAGGGACGACGGGCGACCGCAGATACAAATCGACGTCCCCTGGTACGGCGGCGGCATGTCATTCGGTTCGGTGAGCAATGCGACGCAGCTTTCCAAAGTACGCGCCGCCGTCGCCTGGAACACCTTCTCCTGTTCCGGTGAGGGGGGATACATGGAGCGGATGCGGCCCTACGACGACCATATGATCACCCAGGTCGCCACCGGTCTTTTCGGAGTGCGTGAGGAAACCATCCAGCGCGTGCCGATCATCGAATTCAAATATGCCCAGGGCGCCAAACCGGGTCTCGGGGGGCATTTGCTGGGGGATAAGAACACACCCGCCGTGGCCAAGATCCGGGAAGCCGTGGTGGGCATCTCCCTGTTTTCCCCTTTTCCGTTTCATAGCGTGTATTCCATCGAAGATCACATGAAACACCTGGACTGGATCAAACATATCAACCGGCGCGCCTTGCTGTCCACCAAAGTGTCCACGCCCACCGACGTGGACATGGTCGCTGTGGGAAGCTATTCGGCGGGGACGCATATCATTCATCTGGACGGTGGTTACGGCGGAACGGGCGCGGCGCCGGATATCGCCAAAAAGAACATCGCCATGCCCATTGAATACGCGGTTGCCAAGGTCCATAAATTTCTGGTGGATGAAGGCGCACGGGAAAAGGTTACCCTGATCGCGAGCGGCGGGATTCGAACCGCCCATGACATCGCCAAAGCCATCGCACTCGGCGCAGACGGTGTCGTGGTGGGAACCTCCGAATTGATCGCCCTCGGATGCGTCCGCTGTTCTCGTTGCTCGGCCGGGCGGGGATGTCCCCGGGGCATCGCCACGACCGATCCGGGGCTGGTTACCCAGATGGACCTTGCCTGGGGCACCCAACGGATTATCAACCTCTACAGCGCCTGGCGGAAAGACCTGATCGGCATACTCAAAAGATTCGGCATGCGCAGCGTGCGCGAACTGGTCGGTCGTTCCGATCTTCTGATGCACCTTGATTTTACGAACGACGTGAAAACGAGGTAATGCACAATTCCGAAGGGAAAACGACAGACCCCTTCACCGCGCGATGGGAGCAAGGGCGTGGGCATATGCCGCCGGAGGGATGATTTCGAATTTCGTATCTCCCGGCCGCCGCCAGTAGAGTTCGATGGCGGCCGTTCCTTTGCGCTGAAAATACAGCACCTGCAGCGAGTACCAGCCGGGCTTGACGATGGCAACGACGGCCTGGTTGGACCATCTGTCCGAGTGTACATTCGGATCGTCGATCATGACATGATCGTCCAGCGACACCCGGATGCCGTCGTTGGAGCGCGCTTGGAAGCCATATTCACCGATCTGGGAGAGCTTCAGAAAACCGGTCAGTTGAACCCCGACCCCTTCCTTGCGGCCGCTGTCGAAGACCTCCTCTTTTCCGAATTGGTGATTCAGCATCGGAATCGGCTTGCCGATCTTTCCTTCTTTTTGGGCTCTCGCGCCTTTGGGCATCTGATCGAGATGCCGAAAAAATTCATTGAAATACAGCACCGCCAAACCGGGTTGCAACGCGGCATCGGCGGGTTGCGGTTGGAGACGATTCAGATTGTCGAAGCGGAGGGTGGGGAGGGAAGGCGTTTCCATGGCGCAGCCGGCTGCGAGAACCAACGGGAGGATCCATACAAGCAAAAGACGCCGGCCGATTGGACAGCGTCTATCCGTTGAATGAATGCCCTTGCGTGATCCCATTTTCATCCGGGTACCTTTATGGAATGTCCCTGCATGATTGTCGAAGTATTTTGTTTTTACTGTATCCGTCGCAACCAATCGTTTCAAGAGAAAAGTTCGGATACCCCTTGGGCGATCAATGGCCGAACATGGGGCCGTTCGGTCCCAGGTGACAGGAGTAGCAGCCGAAACCGGTGCGGGTGATAATGCTGAAGGGCTTCAGGCCGAGGGCCTCTGACATCATGGGCACCAGGCGATCCAGCTTCAGTTGGGTTGTTTCCGGATATTTTGCGAACTCGGGGCCCAGAAGCAGTTCTCCGCTGAGCCTGGGAAGATCGGCAGTGGGCATTTTGAAATTGCCGGTCAGCAATCCCTGCTTGTGACACAGGCGGCAGTCGACGTCCCCAAAGCGTTCCGGCCGCCAGGCGCCGAAAAGCGCGGCCGCGCGCGGCAGGACTTCCTGTTTCATATGTTCTTTGCGCTGCATGATGTTCATTTCGGGCCAGGTCAATCGCCTTCCTTCCGGGTTCACCGGCCCCACTGCTTTGGGATAGCAGGCCCAGCAGAGGAGCGCCGCCGCCGATGCCGCGATGATGCATTTGATATGTTTCCGGTATTGGATCACGTTACCTCCTATCTTGGGCGGTGCCATCGGGCACGCTGTTTTGTTTTTCTCCATGCAGGGTTTCCCCCTTTCGACAACCTGCCATCATCCCCACGAGTCGACAGGGGTGGGCGCAAGGGTGCATCGCTGGATGATTTCATCCTTCACCGCAGGTGTCAGGTCATTGAAATAGACGCTATACCCGGATACCCGAACCAGCAGGTAGGGATACCGTTCCGGGTTGTCACGCGCTTTTTTGAGCTCATTTGGATCGAGCACATTGATCTGCGTCTGCATGCCGCCTCTGTTGAAATAGGTTTTCAGCAGGGCGGAAAGCAGACCGGGACCCTTTTCGCCCCGCAGCGTATGGGGATAGAACTTGAGATTGAAATTGATCCCGTTGGGGATCTTCGTGAAATCAAAGCGATTCACGGAATTGATGAGCGCGGTGGGACCGTTCCGGTCGAATCCGTTGCCCGGCGCGATGCCCGACGGAAAACTCTCGCCCTTTCGCCTGCCATGGGGAAGCGCCCCGGTTATGCGGCCGAAAAATTCATGGATGGTATCCGAATAGATTCCCATGACATAGCGGCCGCCCCGCAGGCTCTTGTAACCGTCCAGCGCCTTGCCGAACGCATCCACCACATAAAGGGTCCATTGATCCACATCCTCCTCGTCATTGCCGAATTTTTTCAGCCCTTTCAGGCGGGCCAGCCATTTCGGGTCATCGATATTTTTCTTGAGCAGACGGACCAGATCCGGCAGGCTCATTTGCGGATCGGTGAAGACGAGGGTCTCGATGGCGTAAAGGGCATCCCCAACGGCCGTGGGCGCCACCGCCTGGATACCGGAATAGTTATACAGCGCGCCGCCCGCCGTGGTGCACCTGCCGGAGGCAATACACCCATCATGCAGCATGCTGGTAAAGGGCGTGGGATGAAAGATCATATTCGCCCGTTCAATGGCCTGAAGATCTCCGATGAGCCGCTTGATTCCGAATCCAAGCTGGGCTTCGAACGCCGTTTTGACGTCCTCCATGCGCGTCATTTTCGATACCGGCATCGTTTCTACTCCGGACCGGATCAATGAATGAAACCGTCTTCCCTGATTGAGGGCCAGCTCCAGAAACAGCGGCACATTCACCATGGCCGCATTGGTCGAGGAAAAACTCTTTCCCGGCGAAATCGGCTCCACGCATCCCACGGCGGAATAATTACGGGCATCTTCCGTCGTGTAGCCGTTTCGACGCATGGTTTCGATGATCACCTCATCGTTGTAAAGCGCCGGTGTATTGGCACCGGAACAGAGATTGGAAATGATTTGATCAACATAGGCCGCCGGCGCATGGGCGTGGATACGGGCATGATAGTTGGGCTCCCGCATTCTCAGCTCATTCATGACTTCCAGGAAAATATGACTGAGTTCATTCACCGCATCCTTGCCGTTTTTATCGACGCCGCCCACGGTTACCACCTGGGCATTATAGAACCCCCCATGAAAATTCACCACGCGCGTTGAAAATACCGGCACGAGTTCACACAGCTTTATGGAAAACGCCGCAATCAGTTCCTTTGCTTGCTCCCGGGTCAATATCCCGGCGGCAAGGTCTCTTTGATAGTACGGGTAGAGATACTGGTCCATCCGACCCAGGCCGATGGAGTTATCCAGGCTTTCGATCATGATGGCGATATGGGCCAGATAAACCATCTGGAGCGCCTGCCGGAATGTGGCGGCGCCTTTTCCTGGAATCGCGCCGAAGCATGCGGCGATCTCTTCCAGGTCTCGGCACGTTTCGGGGTCGGGTTCATGGGCTGCCATCTGTTTCGCGAGTATTTCATACCGTTTGCAAAAATCAGCGAAGGCATTGGCGCTGATGCGGATGGCTTCGTAAAATTGCCAGGCAACCGAACCTGCGTCCACCCCCTGCTGGTGTTCCGATACTTCCGCGATGATACCGTCCGTTCCGATGGCAATCAGCTTTTCATGATCCGGGATCGTGTGTGCGATCCCGCCGGTTTCATTCATGACATAGAAATGCGACCGCAATTGACGGATCATTTTACGGGCTTTGGTGAACGGTGATGCGTATGCCTTCATGGCCAGAAACCGAAACATCCAGAAGGGCAGGATCTTCAATAGCTGCAGTGTTTCCCGGCCCGATATCTGTAAGGGGCTCGTTTTTCTTCGCGGAAACTTGAATATGTCCTCCATGACCGGCACACCCAGGAGCTCCGGCAGAATTTCCCCTCCGACCCGTTTGGACGTAAAGTTGCCGACGATCAATTCCGCCGGGTAGATCCGGACGGTTTTGTTCAAAAGGACCTCTCGGAAAGCCTCGGCGATCTGGATACAGGCGGGTTTGTTCCTGTTCGAGGGGGTTCTGACGTATTGTGTCCATACAACAGCCCGTTCCGTGCAGATGCCGGGTGGGAATTCCTGTACCGCTTTTTGTAAGGCCGATATGCGATCCGTCATTTTTCCCCCTTTGCGTCCTTCGCGTTACACCTTTCCCATTTTGGTTGGAACGGTCGCTGCGGAAAGTATTGCATCCGATATGGGATAAAAAGGAACCATCGTCGAATCCGCGCGTTTCATTCACTCGGTAGGATACATGCAAGTAATGCCAAAAATCAAGCGGTGACTCCCGATGTTTCTTTTCGATTATTGTTCAAGGCCCTTGAAAAATCACCGCGGAAGATTACCTTTCATCGCACGTACGTTCCCAATGGATGCCGTGGCCGAGGCCCATGGCTATATGGAGTCCAACCGGCATATCGGAAAGATTGTGGTGACCGCCGAAAGAGGAAGAGCTGTCCCATATCGCGGCCCTGACACGGGATATTCTCCGGCGTGGCACCGATGTCTATGTGAATGTCTACAACCACTGTGAAGGCTCCGTACCCTTTACCATCGACCGGTTTCTCCAGGCCATGAACCGGAATTGACCCGTTTCCGATCGATCCGCGGATGACACGGATTATCACAGATTATGTTGAATCGATATTTCATCCGAGGACATCTGCGGCGTCTGTGGTCGGTTTCTTTGCTATCATTGCCCCATTAAGGCTCATTATTCAATTCCTCGAACGTCAGGGCCTTAAACCGACCGTCCACCAGGACGATTCGGGATGTTTCCTCCGGGCGATGGGGCTGTCGATAGGCGGCAATGGTGTATTCAGGATCGTGGGGCAATTTGATCCCGCGCATTTTCCCGTCCGACAAGGCTTGGGGAAGCACCGGTTGGATAGGGCAAGAGGCGGCGAATGCGAAGAGTTCGGGGACGGAAGCAAACCGGGACAACTCCTCCAATGTCTTCAGCGTGGGCGGAAACAGAAGCAGATCGCCGGCTTCCTGCCGACAAAGCGCCTCCCGGGTTGTAATCCAGAGGGTTTCGGTCATCTCTACGGCGTCATGGATCGGCGTTTGCAGCGACGGCATTCGCGCCAATAAAAAGCGGGTGTCAAATCGTTTGGGTTCAAAATCCGGTGTGATCCATCGCGCAAACGGCGTAACCCGATCCAGCGTAAACACAAGTCGTTCTGTTTTGGCCAGATCCGCCAGTGTCATTTCAGACCGGTGAATCCTCTTGCGATATGCGAGAAACCGGTTATAAAGCGCGGGGTCTTTGAAATCAATGCACCCGCCGGATGCGGGAACCGCAAGGAGCACGCCGGACTCCTCAAATGTCTCTCGAATGGCGGCAACATAAAGTCCTATCGCTTTTTCGTCGGAGAGCCCTTCTTCGTTCAACCGCTGTTTCGCCTCTTCCGCCGATATACCGATTGCGTAGTCCATCAACCCGGGGTTGCAGTCTTCGTTGTCCAGTCTTCCTCCGGGAAAAACAAACGCCTTTCCCATAAAGTTCTGCTTTTCATGACGCCGCATCAACAGCACTTCAAATTGTTCTGCGTGGGGCATTTCCCGCACCAGAATCACGGTCGCGGCGTCCAGTGGTTCCGAGGGTCGAGATATATCGTTTTTCATGGGAATCCTTTGGGAACGGGTCAATCCTATTTTTGAATTTTGCCCGGAACTCTATCATAAGTCCTGAAAAATCGTACGTGTATTGCCGATCACGCCATCGGCGTGGGTCCAGGACTCCGCATAGCGAACCCCCCCCGATACCGCGGGAGAAAAGTCGATGGCAGCAATTCCTGTCATTTCGAATGGCATATATTCGCCGGGCTGTTTGAAAAAAGGAGAACTCTTTAAATCCAGCCAAGATAACCACCGAAAACGGCGAGCATCGCGGCGTTCAGCAACAATAACCCGCCGATGAATTTCTTCTGGACAGCGGGTTTCCAGTCATAGCAATAGGCCGACGTAACGAAGAAGGGAATATAGACAAACAGGAAGACCGTCGAAGCTCCCCACCAGGGAAAAACCCAGATAAATGCGGGGGTCTTTGCCAGAAAGATTTCGAGTATCGAAGCCAGCGCGGCGTTAGCGGTCCCGAAAAAGAGACGATTGTTGACACCCATTACCGTTGCTTTCGGGTCGTCCAATAGCAATTTGCTGGCGGCCAATCCGGCAAAGGAAAACATCAGACTTATTTCAATACCGACACCGACCAGCAGAAGAAAACTGGTTCCGGTTGGAACCGTCCAGAGGGCATGCCCGTAGACATGTTGGATCAGGGCATTGAGAATTTCAAAAAACCAATGGATCATATACAACGACAGACCTGCGGCGATCCCCCGGTAGTTCTTTTTCGAAAGCTCGTTGAAATAGATGTATAGAACAAACACCAGTACGGGAATGATGATCCAGTGGAAATTATCGCCCTTGCGCAGAATCGAAAGGGCCATCTGTGTTGCTTCGGGATGATTCATGAAACCCCCTTATTTTTTTGACGGTTCGTAGGGTAACTTCTTTTTTTACGGCCTCTGTTTGTTCGTTGTTTCAATATAACGTTAACGACGTTCAGAGTATTTCGCACTAAATCCCAAATTCGTCGAAAAGTCAATATAAATAATTGTATTTACGAGCTTATTGGTAATTCTGGTGTTTTTCATGCGTGTGGTTGCCGGAAGAGCGAGCGAGTGAATGCATAAACCTGTTACAACAGATGAAGGCGAAGGAACGCAAATGAGATACGGTGTGCGGGTTTCCCTGCCGGATGCTTTCGTGATGGATTCTTGTCCGCATTTTCGTGAAATGTCACATATCCCATAGGAAACAAGACGCTACGAAAAATTTTTCGTTCTTTCCCTTCCCATATCGAAATGAACCCTTATTCTTTGAACATGTAAGAAGTGGCTGTTCTATGGATGGAAAGGAGAAATCGCCATGATTGCAAAAGACGAATTGTGCAAAAAAATAACTTCCCTGTTTCCGGATATCGGTGAGTGCGGTATCGATTTGACCGTCGATTATGATGATGGAACTCATGCCTGGGTCGTTGATTTGAGAAAAGGAGTGTCCCATCTTAAAACCCACCTTGAAATCGAGGAGGCCGACCTTTGCATGGCCGGGAAGCAGTGCGTCAGTCTGGGGATACAGATAGCGCAGTTAAAGGCAAATTTGAAAGACATGCCCAATTTTGAATAAGAGAAAAGCCGGTTTGGTTATTTCCGTCGAGCGAATCGGAGTGGATCAGGACACAATCATCGGGATACGCATATAGAAAAAAGGAGCAATCCAATGAAAGTCCTCGTTGTTTATTATTCCATGTATGGTCATATTCATCGGATGGCGGAAGCCGTTGCGGAAGGAGTCAGGCAAGTGCCCGGGGCCACCGTAGATCTGCGGCGGGTGCCGGAAACCCTTGACAAGAATGTTCTTGAGAAGATGGGCGCTTTGCAAGCACAGGCCTCGTTCGCCCATATTCCAATTTGCTCGGTGGAGGAGCTGGCGCAAGCGGATGCCGTTATTTTCGGAACGCCCACGCGGTTCGGCAACATGTGCGGGCAGATGAAACAATTTCTGGATGCAACCGGGTCCCTGTGGGCGAATGGATCACTTGTGGGTAAGGTGGCCAGCGTTTTCACCAGTTCGGCGACCCAACACGGCGGGCAGGAATCGACGATTCTCAGTTTCCATATCCCGCTGCTTCATCACGGATTCATCATCGCGGGACTCCCATATGCCTTTAAAGGTCAGATGCGAATGGATGAGATCACAGGTGGATCTCCCTATGGCGCCTCCACCATCGCGGGTGGGCAAGGGGAACGACTACCGAGTGAAAACGAACTGGCAGCGGCGCGCTATCAAGGGAAACATGTCGCCGAAATAGCCATGAGATTGGTCGGATAGGTTCCATGCATTCCGAGACGGCGTCCTTCCGCCATTACGTTTTTTCGTTTCAACGCGAAGGTGAACCATCCCATCCCGCGCCGCAAGGTCGAGGACCTTTCATCGCCCACGGTTTTGGATTGGGGGCCTATCACCATGCGCCGGCGCTGAAGCCCCCTTCTCCGCCCTTGCCCCTAGCCTGTCGTTTCCGGGGAAGCTCCATCTGAACGATGTGTCGGTATTGGCGGCTTCCTGTGTGGTTTCTGGTTTGGGGAGTCGGAGAAGCGGGAAGGATCGTTTTCTGCTTGTTCGACGGAAAGCCGCCGAGTTCGTAAAACTTAGGTGCAGGTGTAATAATCGCATCCGGTTTCATCTGGTTTCCATTTGCAGGCTTTTCCGGCACCGGTTTTCGCCTTTTTCCATCCGAACCCGTTCAGGTCCTGTTTCACCATGGAATAGTCGGCGGTGTCATACACGGACCGCGCGGACTTGATTTACATGTATAACATAACGATATGATGAAATGGATCGTCAGGTAAGCAGAGGTTCCCGCGTCTTCTCCAGTCCCAGAAGGTCGGCCGGTTCGCCTATCGGTTCGAGGTGAATATGGCAGTTGTGTATCGTTTTCTCCCTCAACCACAAATCAATCAAATTCGTCAATATCGAAATAGTTCTTGGAAAATGTTAACTATTAATGTATAAATATAAAAAGTTAGCATGGCGTGCGGGCAAAAATTTCTAAAAAGGATGAATAACATGAGGAACAAGAAAAAATATATCTGTATTCATGACTCCGGCAGCGTTGATTTTGACGATATCGTCTGGATTAATCGGCAGCGAGTCGTGCGGATCGCAAAAGAATCCGGTTCGGCCTACACCGGAGCGGTCGATGTCGACCTTGTCAACCCGGCACACGTTCGCAACGCAACTTGGATGATGTGCATGAATTACGCGCCATACTTTGAATATGACGGACTTTATTGGGAATGCGCCGAGGCGGAGGAGGATCCCGACGAGGAGATGGAGGAAGAGATGGAGATGGAAGAATAACATCCCATCCATGCAGGGTCCTCAACATAGCGGAAAGACGGAGGCAGCGAGGAAGCTTTTGCAGGAGACAACCTCATGAACCGCCCGGCAAAAGGCAGCAAAATCAAGGTAGAGCCGATCAAAGAGATAGCGGATGTGCAGGCGATCAAAGCCATGCTTTCCGGTGACGCCCGCAACTATGCGTTGTTTGTCGTCGGCATCAATACGGCGCTGAAGGCAAGTGACTTGGCGCGCTTGACGGTCGGACAGGTTCGGTACTTACAGGCCGGCGATTGCCTGGAGATTGCGGAAAAGAAAACCGGCAGGATCAACCGGGTCACCGCAAACCAGGCATGCGTTGCGGCCATTGCCGGTGTCATACAATTTTTTCGACCGAAGGACGGCGACCCCTTGTTCAAGTCCGCCAAAGGCGGCAATCTGACGGTGCAATCCATTCATCGGCTGGTAAAAAGCTGGTGCAGGGCGATTCATCTGAAAGGCAATTACGGTTCGCACACGCTCCGGAAGACATTCGGCTATCATCGGCGCGTCACCTTCGGCCGGGGACTGCCGGAACTGTGCGAGCTTTTCGGGCACTCCAGCCAACGAATGACCCTGGACTATCTTTGTATCCGACCCGAGGAAATGCGGGACATTTACATGGATGAATTATGATGGCGTTTCCGGATCGAACCCGCCCTACCGAACGCGGCCATGTCCATTCAACAACGCAACGTCCGTCGTTTGGCAAAAGGCGGGCGGTCGGATGTCGCTACTCGTCTTCCTTCAGACAGGGGGCGATGACATAGGCGCATTGTTCTCCCTTGGCAAAATGTCCTCCCGTATTGCCGGCGTAGGAAATCTTTTGGACCACGCCGTCCCGTAACGTGAAGGTGACTTCGCAGTAGTAGTGACTTCGATGGAACACGCCTTTGTCATCTCCGCTGCCCACATATGTCAAGAATTCCATGTTGTCGATTTTTTCCGAACGAACCGGAACGCCGGCACAGGACAGCAGATCGATCTTGGAGATTCCGGCGAGTTCCGATGGCGCTCTTTCCGCCATTTTCGCCCGTTTATGGGCCGCACAGCCCGAAATAAGCACCATCACGGCCAGCCCGACCAGCAATCCCGTCATCCATTTTTGTTTCAGCATGGTTCCTCCCGGTTGTTTTCATGATACGGTTTGTGAAGTTGTGACGTGACGCCACCGTATCCTTCTTTCCATGAAAAAGCATTTCGAGAATGTAACGCTTTGTAACAAATTGTATGGCGTTCTTGCTACCGAAGCGCTCGCTGAACGGCCGGATCGTTCAGCAGTTCGGTCATTTTTTTTCGGTAAAGGCCGGGGATGGTGTCTTTGGGCCAGCCCGAAGGCGGGGATTCGGTCCCTTGGAGACGGCTTGTGGCAAGAATTTCCTGCTGCCGATTCATGACTTTCAGCTCCACCTTCATGATCAGCTCGGTCCTTTCCGGACCAAAGCTGGCCGGATAGTAATCGCTCCACCAGTCCTTGACATCCAAAAAGATCAGTCGATCGGCCCCCGCGGATTTCATTTCCGACAGCAGACCTGAACCGTCTTCTCCTACCGCGGCTTTGACGGCCAGCACGGTAAAGCCATTACTGCGCAGGGACTCGGCCACGGTAGCGGCCATCTCATCCACCAGCCGCAGATCGCTCTGGGTCCAGAGATCAAACGGGTTTCCATACCCGCCGCGCATGGTGCCCACAAATTTCGGATCGTTCTCGCCGCTCAGAACATAGGGGCGCTGGTCCAGGACGCCCACCGCTACTGAGCGGGAGCCGCGATAGGTGAGGTCGGCCCGGATGTTGGAATAATTGATGCGGTAGAGATCACCGCAGCCGGAAAGCAGCCATGCGGCCGCCATCAAGCAACATAGCGAAAAATTTTTTATATGCTGATTCATGGGGCACTCCTTTGGTGCAATCTGCACCGATGAAGAACGTTTGTCGGGACCAGGGCTTTTCTCAACGTCGAGTATATCTACGGGATTCTTGTGTGTCAACAACTTAAAGAATACAATATGTTGAGTTTTATTCGGAATCATGCTGGGAATGTATTGTGTTGTTTTCCGACGCCGATTTCTGTATGCAAGGCGCGTGCTTGTGATCCGGCGGCCGAATGGGAAGCTGGAAACGCATATGAATATGGAATGGTTGATGAATATGGGGAGTTGCTTCTAAAGCAACACCATGGAAGGGCGTTTTTTTGGACAAAACACCGCATCCAATGGCAATTGATATTTTTTCTCAAGCAGGGTATGAGAGAACCATATTCCCTTCCTGAATCGATGGACTTTTCACAGTGAGAGAGTAGAACGATGAGACGGTTTCGTTATCTGATTTCCTTTTTCGTTGTGTTGTTATCTTGTCTTCCGGCCTGCTCCCGGGACCTCCCCGAATCCCCGCCGCCGGTTTCCGGCTTTTTGAAAGACGGGTTACGGGTGATACCCATTCAAGGCACGGATACGGACATCCAGCTGGCGGTGTACCGGGGGGATTATATCCAATTCCAGCTGGATCCGTCCATGGGCTCCCCGCTCCTTTCCATACCCGATCTTTCCATACGGCAGGAGCTGCCCGCCGATCCCGGCATTGCCCCGCATTTTAAAATGATCACGACGGGGACCTTCGGATTTACCATCGGACCGGTCAAGGGAACTTTGTTCGTCCTTGCCTATCAGGAAGATCGCTACCGGGAGCTGACTTCGGAGCAGGCAGCGGAATTCATCAAGACCTCCCAACCACTGGTTCTGGATGTTCGGACCCCGCCGGAATACGCTGCCGGTCATCTGCAGGGTTCCATCCATATTCCCCTGAACCAGTTGCAGACCCGCCAGGCGGAACTGGCGTCGCACAAGGATGAACCCATCCTGGTGTATTGCGCCACAGGGAACCGCAGCACCGTGGCGGCCAAGATCCTGATCGATAACGGATTTCACCGGGTTTCCAATTTGCGGCATGGCATTGTGGACTGGGCCCGGAAACAATATCCGGTCGTGAAATAACGACGCAGATCAACCGGTCCGGACGGCCGGAACTACAGGCATTCCATTGACTATCGGGAAAGGAGAACGGAAATGATGGAGAGACATGGGAATTGGGTGGCTGTCATGGTCGTGTGCGTGTGTTTGACAGCTGCAGGAATGTGGGGATGCGGGGGTTCGAAGCAGGTTCTGGTCTCCGATGGATCCCTGGAGCGGATCCGGTTGCCGGCGCCCCAAATGACAGGGGGAAAACCATTGATGGAGGCGCTGCGGGATCGTAAGTCCGGCCGTGATTTCAGCCCCACGCCATTGCCGGATCAGGTGTTGTCCAACCTTCTGTGGGCCGCTTTCGGCATCAATCGGCCGGAATCCGGTAGGCGCACGGCGCCTTCGGCCCTGAATTGGCAGGAGACGGATATCTATGTCTTCACCGAACAGGGCGCCTATTGGTACGACGCCAAAGAAAACGTGCTGCAACCGGTGGCTGCCGGCGATCATCGGGGCGCCACCGGATCCATGATCCAGCCGTTCGTGAAAAAAGCGGCCGTCAACCTGGTTTATGTGGTGGATCCCAGTCGAACCGGCCTGATGGGCAAGATGTTGAGCACGGCGGAACGCGATATGTTTTCGGACACGGCAGTGGGCTTCATCAGCCAGAATGTGTATCTGTACTGCGCCTCGGAAGGTCTTGCCACGGTGGTGCGCGGAATGGTGGATCGGGAGGCGTTGACGGCACTTCTGAAACTCAGGCCGGAACAGCGCATCATCTTGGCCCAGTCCATCGGGTATCCGGCGGACCAGGAGAATAAAGTCGCGTTGGGAGCTCCGAAAGAATGAGGAATGCGCATTCATCTCACCCAAAATGTCTCCTGAAGGGAAGAAGGATTCTATGTCGGAAACCCCCAAGGTGCTGATCGTCGACGATGAGGAACTTTTTTGCCGTTCCATCGTGAAGGTCCTTACTGTTCAGAAAATATCCGCCATGGCCGTATTCAGTGGAGAATCGGCCATGGCGGAACTTTCGAAAAACGCATATGACGTGGTGGTGCTGGATATGAAAATGCCCGGCATCAGCGGCATTGAACTGCTGAAATGGATCAAGGGGCAGGAAATACCGGTGGAGGTGATCATCCTGTCGGGACATGCATCCATGGAAATCGCCGTAGAAGCGGTGCGGCTCGGGGCGTATGATTATCTGTTGAAGCCCTGCGATATCGATGATTTGCTGCTGAAGATATCGCTGGCCTTCGAATGCGGGCAGGAGAGGGGAAAATGCCGGTGACGGGATCGTTGACGACTTCCGTCGGGGCGTTATTTCAGCCCACCGGCTTTTTGTCTGCGGCAGTTCGGGGCTCGTGGATCCTGCTCAGGTCATAGCGCCCGTTGAGAAACGACTGGGTCAACCGATCCAGCATGGCTTCATTGTCCATGAGCATATCCATCTGGCGTGTAAAGATCAGCAGTCTTCCCAATAAATCCAGCTTTTCCGATATGACATCCGATTCCTGCTTGACGAAGCGGGCATGGACCCGGTCCCCTTGGACTTCCACCAGAAATCCCCCGGCCTCCAGAATATTCCGGATCAGACGGGCGCGTCGATTCCGTCGGATATCATCCGCCGCTCCTCCCTTGAACTGAAAATTGATATAATTCTTCATGGCGGTCTGTCCGCAATAGGAATCCAGAATGCTGTAGTGGTAGCCCACCCGGGAGCTGAAGTTCAGATATTTATCCGAAACGATGGCATAGCTGCGGTCGCCGAAACGGTCATGAACCGGATGGGGCGGGGCCATCATCTGCTCACCGAGGACCGACAGAAAGCCTCTGACATGGATCGGCCGGGGTTCAAGGGGTTTCAACTCCGGATGCAGCATTCCCCCCAGCAGGGCTTTGAACGGTGCGGAAAGTACCTGCGCGGGCTTGATCCTGGAGCGCTTTTCCCCAAGCGCCAGGCCGCCGCCCAGGTCGATGATATGCAGATCGATGGGCAGGGGGGCCTCCAGGCGGACGGCGATCTTCCCCTGATCCGTGGTAAAGTCGCCGAGCTGGAAAATCTCCGTATACGACAATTCATGGGTAAAGCGCATGATGTCGTGGATGGTCCGGCAATTTTCGGAAGTGAAGTGCCGGCTTTTGGGATTGGTGAGATTCAGGGGAATGATATGCCTGGAAAGTTTTTCAAGGGTTTGGTATACGGGCGTGTCCTTCATATAGGCGGTTTTGGGCCATTGAATATTCAACAACGCGTCCACTTTCCCCGAATAGATGCGGCCGCCGAATGCATCGACGGTGATGATTTTCCCTGGAGGGATTACCGTCGTGGCTGTCCGGGTGTTGAGGATGGCCGGTACTTTGAATTCCCGCGCCAGGGAGGCCATATGGCCGGTTACGCTGCCGGTATCGGTTACAATGGCCTGGGCCTTGTCCATGACCATGACATACTGGGGTGAGGAATGGGCCGCCACCAGCACGCCACCTGCCGGGAAGGAAAGCAGATCTTCGTCCGAGTGAATGATATGGGCCGGTCCCCAGCCGACTCCCGGACAGGCCGGAATACCGTCTTCCAAAAGGAGTGGGAAATCCTCTATCAGCGGAGTGGACAGGGGCAGGTCGCGTCGCTCTTTTATCAGCAAGGGGCGGGTTTGAAGGATGAGGATATCCCCGTTCTGATCCAGGGCCCACTCAATATCCTGGGGGGCATGAAAATGCTTTTCCAATTTCAAGCCGTAGGAAGCCAGGGTCGTCGCCTGTTCGCTGGTGAGACAGGGGAATTGTTGCAGGTCCGGTGAAACTTCCCGTTCCACGAGTTCGCCGTCCGGGTTGGAATCCATGCGGACGGGCTTGGAGGCGATATGGGAGGCCAGCAACACCGGTCTGGATGTTTTGGATAGTTTGTAAGTGTCCGGGGAGGCTGTTCCGTCCACTACGGTTGTTCCCAGTCCCCACATGGCGTTGATGATGATATAATCCTTCCATGTTTCGAAGGGGTGTCGCGTATACATGACACCCGCGGCTTTGGCGGCGACCATTTCAAGGCAGGTCACGCTCATGGCCGCATCCTCAAAGGAAATCCCCATATGCAGCCGGTAGGATATGGCCCGAGGCGTAAAAAGGCTGGCCACGACCGCTTTGTACTGTTGGAGAATCCGGGTTCGGGGGACATTTAAAAAACTCTGGTATTGTCCGGCGAAGGAGCGTTCACTGTCCTCGCCCACGGCGCTGCTGCGCATGGCGACGTTGATCGTACCGTCCGGACTGATTTCTTCGGCGTAGGCCTTCAGAATTTCATTCTCCAGCACCGGCGGAATCCGGGCTTCCAGGAACAGTTTCTGTATGCGGTCACTGATCCGCAGAATGGATTCAGGATCGGTGGTGTCCAACTCCTGCTTCTGTTTGCGGATTTCATCCCGGAGATCGTTATATTCGATGAGTTCATCAAAGGCTGTGGTGGTGATGGCAAAGCCTTTGGGAATGGGGAGTTGGATGCGGCTTCGGATTTCCCCCAGATTGGCGTTTTTACCTCCGATAAAATCCACCATATCACGGGTGATGCGGGTAAACGGCAATACCAGGTCCGAAATCCGCGGCATTTGTTTCAGCTCCAACTCTTGATGGATGGCCGATTGGATCCGGTCCAGTGTCTGCTGTAGCGCAGGGAAGGGCCGACCGCTCAACGCTTCGAAACTTTTCACCATTCGGACGGCGTGAAAAATGATGCGGACGGTTTCCGAACGGATATACGACATGCCGAACACCTGCTGACCATTCAGTTTTTCTTCCATGCCGGAAATGGTTTTCAGCAGATCGGCGTTGGATTCCAGGAGAATTTTGAAACTGGCGTATTTTTTTCGAAAAATACCCATGATCTCGCCCGAATCAGGCTGTTTTCGAGACCTTTTGCATAAGATGTTTTGAAGTTGTTTGAACATAAGCTCCTGTCTTTCCGATTTCAACTTCCAGCTTCCACGTTTATTCCACGAGAAGATAGCGGGTCGCCGGTCCGCTTCCATCTTTCCGCAACACGCCCTTTTTCACCAGATCCTGAAGATCATAGATAGCGGTTCGCGGGGAAATGTCGTCGCCGACCCATTGAAGGTAATCAGTCCGGGTGACGGCTTTATGGGAAAGGATGTGGGGAAGTACTTTTTCCTGACGGCTGTTCATCCGGACAAGGTCACGACCGACATGGAACGGCTCCGGATCGGATTTGGCCGAAGGGAGCGGTCTCCCCGCATTCGGAAGTGCTCGGTCTCCGTGTGCCGAACCGTTGCCGCCGTCGATGATCGGGGACTCTGGAAATGTCCGCAGTTTGTCCTCGAGAACAATATCGTCGGCCTGCAGGATACGGTTTTCGCCCATTACCGCGGCTCGGGTGATGCAGTTTTTCAGTTCCCGGATATTTCCCGGCCAATGATACTGTTTCATCTTTTCCAGTGCTCCTTTGCTGATTCCGAGTCCTGCCCGTTGGGTCGTATTTTCCAGTTGCTGCAGCAGATGATTCACCATCACCGGAATGTTTTCCTTTTGCTCCCGCAAGGGAGGTGTATGAATCGTGATGACCTTCAACCGAAAGTACAGGTCGACTCTGAACAGTTGCCGGTCCATCAGAATGCTCAAGTCCACATTGGTGGCGCAAATCAACCGAACATCGACATCCAATTCCTTATCCGATCCCAGCGGTTTTATTTTACGCATGGATACGGCCCGTAACAGGGCCTGCTGGACGGTTAACGATGCATTCTGGATTTCATCCAAAAAAAGGGTGCCACCATGGGCTTCCAAAAACGCTCCTTTCCGTTCTGTTTTCGCCTCCGTATAGGCTCCTTTGACATGACCGAACAGACTATCCAACAGCAGGGTCTCTCCAAGCTCTCCGCAATTGATGGATATAAACGGGTGCGTGGATCGCAAACCATGCCGATGGATCGCCTCCGCCGCCAGTTGCTTACCGGTTCCGGTTTCGCCGATGATGAGCACATCGGCTTCGGTATTGGCCGCTTTGAGGATATCCGATTTGAGATGTTCGATCTTGGCGCCAAAACCGATGATTTCCGGGAGCTCCGCACCTTCCCCGGGCCGGACCGGTTTGGGAAATTCGTACCTATTCAGGGGGGTGGAGCTTAATTTATAACCACTTGAAATAAAAACAAATTTGTTGCAACTATAATTTATTGAAATAATTGAATATTTCGCTAGATTTTTCATTTTACATGTGCTATAGCTTCCAAATATGGAA
>JBGSLR010000048.1:0-72831 GCA_041740615.1 Desulfobacterales bacterium | reverse complement strand
GGCCACACAAGCGCACGTGACGGCCCGCATGTCCAATCCCGAGCCAACCCCCGACCGGTTCCCAAAGAACGCCACAGGCGCGCCCTGGGGCCCCGTGTACGGGGAGCTTCTGACCTTCGACGATCCCGAAAACCGCCTTCCGGCCATTGACCGGCTGGAGGGGTTTCACCCCGGCGGTCCCTGCCTCTACCGCCGCGTCCTTGTCCCTGTCCAGGTAAATAAAAGCGTTCTCCCCGCTTGGCTCTATGTGGGGGAGGACCCGATCTCGAAGAGGTTTACCCCTCTCGGTGAGTCTTGCTGGCCCCAGTAGCTTCCGTTCGGTCAAATCCGGAGAAACTCGGAAAAACCGTTTGACAGGCACGCCGAATTTCGTATAATATATGCCAGTTTGGTCTGATCGGACCGGATGGAAGCCGATGGGGCTATCCAGGACGGGGCCAATTCGTTAAACCGAAGGTCTGAGGCCGTTCAGGAATGGGACAAGACCCTGTGCGACTGGAGTCAGTGATGGAAGATCGATGGCTCTCCGTAGATGAGATTGCGGCCTATCTCGGCATCAAGCGGGATACGGTCTACAAATGGATTTCTGAAAAACAAATGCCGGCGCACCGGATGGGCCGCCTGTGGAAATTCCGCAAAGACGAAGTGGACGAGTGGGTGAAGACAGGCGGGGCCGGAGACAACGAGCAGGGCCAGACACCTGACGGCAGGAAGAGATAACCCAGCGCGGAGGCTGATGATGCTGAACCTAAAGTTACGAGACGAATTCCTCGGTTCCCAGATGCCGGGCACAGCCATTGCCCTGCGCAGGAAGGACAACACCGGAGCCGCTCAGAGAACACCGGATTTCATCCTTTCAATTACATATCCAACAGCGGACGTTCAGACTGCTTTGCGCGCGGTCAGCACAGATCGCTCGAAGCGCCCCATTGTCCTGATGGGGGATCGGGGCCGTGGTAAATCTCACATCATGGCCGTGATGCACCACGCAGTCGAATCGTCCTCTCAGGTTCAGAAGTGGGCCAACGAATGGGGAAACAGACTTGGCGCGCAGCCTTTGAGTGGGCTTGTTCTCGATGGCGGGTTCTTTGCCATTTCGGAACCGGTCCACAACCATGAGTACCCTCTGTTATGGGACCTCATATTCGAGCGTCACCCCAAGGGAGACTTTTTCAGAGGCAAATTCAACCAAATGGGTCGACCATACCCTCCGCGATCCCTATTGGAGGAGATGTTCGAGGCTCAACCCGTAGCACTGATTCTCGATGAATTCCAGAAGTGGTTCGACGGTCTGAGTGATCAGCCTGGGCCGGAAGGAATCAAGTACCGGACCTTGGCCGAGAATTTCATCCAGAATCTGTCTGAACTATCCAAGGACCGACCAGACCTTCTGATTCTTGTCGTCTCGGTGCTCAATAACAATACAGAGGCCTTTAGGCAGGTCCACCGTGACGGTCCTGTCATCGTTGATTTCCGAGGGCCCACTGCGAAGGAAGACCGGAAGAATCTGCTCCTATATCGTCTCTTTGAGAACCGCCAGAACATCCCGACGGACGAGATACGGAGTCTTCTTGATTCCTATGCGTCCGAGCGTTTCCGGCTTCGTTTCTCTCATCTTCCGGAATCCGAAAGATCTCGCGTCGTATCGGAGGTCATGGCCTGCTGGCCGTTCTCGCCGGAGCTTATGGAGCTACTGGAAGACCACATCCTAATGGCTGAAGCCGCTCAGGAGACACGCGACCTTATTCGCATCCTCGCCTCCTCTTACCGAGAAAGAGGAGAAAAAGTCCCGATCATTACACCCGCCGATTTCTTCGTGGATGATGATACATGCGGCGTTCAATCGCTGCTGGATTCGATTGCCACAGTAGGTGAGCAGGAGAGGCTCCGGCAAGTGGCCCAACGAAATCTCGAAACAGTCAAGACAATCGGAGCCCCTGTACCCCATGCGCGCGAACTGGTCAGCGCACTCTGGATACGATCCATGTCGCCCGGAAGAAACGCGGGTGGGACGCGACAGGAGCTTCAGCTCGACATTACACGGGAGCAGCCCGTCGACGACAATTCGTTCCAGGGCGAACTCGTCCAGTTGATTGAGGCCAGCATAAACATCCATGGCGAAGAAAGCCCGGACGGTCGCCTGCGGTTTGGTTTGGAGGAAAATCCACGCTCGAAAGTCCGTGCTTCGGCCAAGAACGACAAGCTCTGGCAACAGGGCGTTTCGGCTGCCGAGGTGGGTCAAACGGTCTATCCGGGGAAAGATATTGAGCACGTACGCAATACCCTGCGGCACATCCTTGTTCCGGAAACAAGGCAATCCTCCTCTCGCGTCATAGCTCTCGGCCCAAACTGGCAGAATGACCCATGGGCTGATGTCGATGATTTGGACAAGCCTTCGAAATGGGACAGGCCGGTTCTCATTGTCATACCTGAGCCGCTGCAGACCAGCGAGGGGAAGCGGGTTGATGCTCTCGGGAAATGGCTCGCCAGTCATGTCCCTGCGAAGCGGAACACCGTCCGATTCCTGTTGCCTTCGGACGGAGTGAAAAGCATCTATCAGGACGCAGAACTTCTTTTCTGCTCAAGGTGCTCCTACCTTACCTCGATTGCGTGGCGTGATGATTCCAAATACCGCGGCTTGAAAGAGGAATTCGACAAGCCGCTTCGGGACGCGCTAAAGAAGCGCTTCGACAAGTTTGCCGTGCTGCGGCGCTGGAATTACCAGCAACCAGATCAATGCATATTCGACGTGGAACGTGTGACCGCGCAAGGCGGTGAAATCCCGACCGCAGTTGAGAAATCTCTTGTCGAGGACCTCTTCGATCCCGCCGAGTTTCAGTCCCTGGTTTTGGAGCGGGCCAAGGAATCATGCCTGGTAGGGGACCTGCTCGACGAGCTAACTGAACCGCCGCCGCCGGACACCAAGGATGCCATACCGTTCCTTGGTGAGACCCCCATCTATGAAGAGATTCTGAAAATCGTCTCGCGGGGCAAGATCGTGGTAAATGTCGGCGGGACCTGGGTTGGCCGACTTCCAGAGCATTCGAGCGATGAGGAAGCGCTCCGTTTTATTCGGTCCAGGGCTTTCCGCTCCGGGCAGGAGATGCGACAGATCCAACTTGGCCTTCCGGCAGCGGTTGGTGGAACGACCGTTACAGGCCCAGGGACTCATCCTCCCGTCCTTCCACCGCAACCGCCCACCGGCGGTGGTCCCCAGCCCCCGGTGATACCTCCAGTTACGCCGCCGACAGGGCCTGTGGGGCCTGTGCCTCCAGTGACTGCGGCTACGGAGGTCCACCGGACCGACGAAGCGACCACCGGCATCAACCTGACCGCGTGCTTCGAAAAGTGGGGAGTTGATCCCAGCGCCGTGCTGGATACGACCAAGATCGAATTCAACAACCTCACCGTACAGCAGGTGAAGCAGATTCTCACGCGCCTTCCTTCGAGTCTCAAAGCCTCCATGGAAGTGACGTTCACCAAGGAGGGAGGTGAAGAATGAGCACGCCTGCTTGGTTGGACATCATCCTGGATTCTCCCTCGCCGATAGCCGCCTGGAGCGGTGTTTTCGCTCGATTAGGGGAGCTGGCCGTAACCTGCGGCTCGCCAGTCGATCTCCATAACCAGACTGTCGCTCCCGACCGCCTCCTTGCCGAGACCGCCTGGGAATTATGGGGGTCTTACCCTGAAGCCGCTCCCAGGACCGCAACCCAACTAAAGGAATGGTGCGCTGCGCCATCCAGCATCGGCCGCGCCGTCCTTGTGCTTGATGCCCTGTCCCTGCGCGAGATGCCCTGGCTCTTGGGAGGCGCTCAAGCACGACATATCCAGCCCACCGATGTGCGTGTGACCGGCGCTGAATCGC
This sequence comes from Desulfobacterales bacterium, assembly GCA_041740615.1. Taxonomy (GTDB): domain Bacteria; phylum Desulfobacterota; class Desulfobacteria; order Desulfobacterales; family SURF-7; genus DYJD01. Next base: position 68,966 of record JBGSLR010000048.1, on the reverse strand, counting down.
CATCCGACACTGACCAGTTTGCCCATGCGCTGGGCGTACCTTCTCGCAGTCATCTGGCGGGAAATGGCGCTCCGGGCAGTTTCAATCTTTTTCCATCAAAGGCTTACACGGATGTGATCAGCGTCCCATTTGAGGACGCCGTCGGGGGCATTCCCCACGAGTCCAACGTCTTCGTGTGGCATAGCTGGCTCGACGATCTCATCCACGTTCACAAAAAACTCCCGGATCAAATCTACAAGATTGCGGCTACAACACTCCAGGACGACGGATTCTGGAAATTCGTCAACAGGCTTCGGCAAGGAAGAAAGCTGGTCATCACGTCCGACCACGGTTACGCAGTGAGCAAGCTGTTTTCGAGCGAGGAGATCGATCCGGATGTTATCGAGAAGCTGCGCGAGACATTCGGCGCAGCCCGGTACAAGAAAGTAAATGGCCCTTGGCAGGAACGGTTCATGCCCCCGATTGTGGTAAGCCACAACGAGCACCACATCGTCATGGGCCAGAGAAAATGGAAGGTCCAGGGCGGCTTCCCCCATGTGTGTCATGGGGGGCTGAGCCTTTTGGAGGTCGCTGTACCCTTCATCGAACTACCGCCGCTGTGATCACGGAGAGCATGATGAGTAACGGTAAGAACGATCTGTTTGGAGTGGAGCCAACGCCGGCTGACGAGAAGCCGTCCGGGAAGAAGGCTCGCAAGAAGGCGAACGGTTACGAGCCGCCCAACCTTGGCAAGGCCATCCGTCTTCCGGTAGCCGATTTCAGCGATCCGGACAGACCTCCTGTCTGCCTGGAAGTGGACTTTCCAATCGCGCCCATCAACGCGCTCTCCAACCTCGAAGGCAACGCGGGCAAACCCATCTATCAAATGTCTAAGTGGTGGGCCCGTCGTCGGTCAAGCGTCTTTCGGAGCTTGCTGATCGCGGCCGCGACGGAAGCGCCCGGCGACCCATCCCAAGCGGCTAAACGAGTCTGGGACCATTACTACTGCAACCACCAGAAGGCTGGCGCATTCCGCAAGCTCAGGGTGCTCGACATCTTCATGGGCGGCGGGACCACTCTGGTCGAAGGCGCGCGGCTTGGCTTCCAGATGGCGGGCGTTGATCTCAATCCCGTGGCCTGGTTCGTGACGAAGAACGAGCTTGCATGCAGCGATCCCGCGCAAGTCAAAGCGCTTTTCGAGAATATCGAGGCCAAGGTCAAGCCCCTCGTTCAGCCTTTCTACACTACGACCTGTCCGCGGGGCCACACGGGCCGGTGGGTGGACCGGGAGACTGGCAAGGTCGTGAACGTCGATCCCGCTGAGATTTCGCCGGACCAGCGCGGTCGGTACCGGTGGGAAGGGCCGGAAATCATCTACACCTTCTGGGCCAAGCACGGACCCTGTAATGCGCGAGGCTGCAATCATCGCACACCGATCTTCCGCTCGCCCGTCATCGCCGAAAAGAAGCTGACCGCCTACTTCATCCCCTCGACATGCCCCTCCTGTGGTCATGAGTTCAATATCGAGCTGGGTGAGACGCGCATGGCTCCGGGAGTCGAGCGCGTCGTACTCGACAATGAACCCGGTTTCACGGAGACAAGCCAGGAGTTTGCACAACTCCTCAAGGACTACAGCAAGGGAAACAAAGAGGAAAAGCAGGACCGAATCAATCAAGCCTTGGAGAAGCTGAACGCTGAAGCCGGTTTGCGTTGCCCGAAATGCGGTTCATTCGCCGGGGGAAAGATCAAGAAGGTCCTTGAGGATCACCAGGGCAGAAGGCTGCAGATGGGGAGCCTGGTCGCCTATGAGTTCAAGGTTGGGAACGTAAAGAAGAAGGACCTCGGCATCGAGAGCCGCCATGTCTACATGTATCTCCTGATTCATCCCAAGTGGCTGGAGGGCGCGTCCGGTCTCGATGACGGCGCGGAGTTGGGTGGCTACTGCGGGGCAGATCCGGAGATGACCGCCCGGTGGTTCGAGGGGCGGCTTGAGGGCATGCGCTTCGTCGAGGTCCGCGGCCGCATCCGTTTGGCGGATGAAGAGATCACCGAAGAGGACGAAGAAGAGGCCGGCGAAAACGAGGACGCCGCTGGGGAAGAAGACGCCGAGTCCGCGGCGGACCGCAAGAAGTTTGGGCTACCCCGAGAGATCGTGCTCGCCGACGGAATGCGCATTCAAACGCGAACAGGAACAGTGCCGCAGCAATCCCACTTCACGTGCCAGAAATGCGGCAAGAAACAGGACATCCTCGAATCGGTCAGGCCCACGAAGCACACCGCGCCCGTGGCGGCCTATGCCCTGCAATGTCACTGCCCGCAGTGCGACGCCGAGGGGTACAGATACAATGGCCGCTTCTTCAAACCAGTTGAGCCGGGCGATGTGAAACGGCTGATCATGGCCGAGCGGGAATGGGCCGATCGGAATGAGACCGATCTATACGAATACTGGCCGCGGTCTGAATTGCTGCCAGCTTATATGACTCACAAGCTTAATGGTGGGATTCCGAATTGGGGTTTTACGCATTGGTGGAAAATGTTCAATCCACGGCAACTACTGGTTCACACCCAAATTCTTCGCATAATAACCGAAGCACCGGAAGATCAATGGCCGCTGGATGTACGCGAGCAGGCTCTGGGAGCCCTCCAGCAGTATCTGCGGAACCAGAACATGTTCGCATTTTGGAACCAGGCTGCTGACAAGATGGAGCCGATGTTCTCAAATGCGAATTTTCACCCAAAGCAACAGACGATAGAAAACTGCGTCTTTCACAAGCTTGGCCGTGGAAACTGGGAATCGTCCGGGCAGAAAGTTGTCGATGCTATGGCCTGGGCTCAAGCACCATGGGAATTAGTTGTCGTTAAGAAAGAGGGCGGAAAGTCAAAATCCGAGAAGGTCGAGGCGGATGATCCGATTGAGATTGGGCCAACCATTTACTGTAGTTCTTCCACCGACCTTTCGATGCTGAACGGGACCGCCTTTGATTTGATCATCACCGATCCTCCCTTCGGGAACAATCTTTTCTACGCTGACCTGGCAGATTTCTTCTATGTCTGGATGCGTCTGCCTCTGCTCAAGTGGTACCGCGGCATGCCGGAGCGCAAGTTCTTCGAGCCGGAACGGACTCCCCATTCGGTGGAGGCCGTGGACAACACCGTCGAGCATCCCGATGACCGGGAGGACTACGAGCGGGAGCGGTTCCTCACGAACGGCATCCTCGCCACGGTGCGCGAACTGACCGGCAACAAGGAACTCGGAGAAAAAGGCCCGAACCCGCTCTACAGGCCCGAACCCGCCTCTGATTTCTATCAGCAGACGCTAACCGCCTGCTGGGCCGAGGCAGGCCGGCTCCTGAAGCAAGGTGGTCTCATGGCTTTCACCTTTCACCACAGCGCCGATGCGCCGTGGGTGGATGTGCTCGAGGCCCTGTTTAACGCCGGATACCTTCTCGTCGCCACCTACCCGATCCGCAGTGACGAGACCAAAGGCGCGACTGGCGCATTCGGTTCCCGAAAGATCGAATATGACATCGTCCATGTCTGTCGGAAGCGATTGGAAGAACCAAAGGCGGTGAGCTGGGCGCGGATGCGCAGGTGGGTCAAGGACGAGGCATCACAGCTCAAGGAGCTGCTGGAGCATTCCCACGGAAAAGAGCTTCCCGAATCGGACCTTCTGGTCATCCTGCGGGGAAAAGCCCTCGAGTTCTATAGCCGCCATTATGGTCAAGTCTTTACCGGTGACGGGCAGGTGCTGGGTGTACGGGACGCGCTCCTTGGGATCAACTTGCTCTTGGACGACCTGCTGGCGGGCAAGGATGAGAACGGCAAGCGCCGTCCACCGGATGCGGCTGAACCGGCATCGAGGCTGTTCCTCCGCGTCTTCCAAAGCCGCCGCTCCATGGCCCGGGACGAGCTGCACAAGACGCTGCGCGGCACGGGCGTTTCTCAGGGGGACATCGAGGCGAGGGGCTGGATTCGCGTGGTCGGAACCTCGGTGAATGTGATCCCCATCGAGGAACGTTTCCAGTATTTCACGGCCCCAGGACGCAACCGCAAGGTCCTCAAGACCGACCTGGACCAGGCCCATTTTCTGATCGGCGCAGCGACGCCCAGCAGCGGCGTGGATGTTTCCGACGAACTCAATCGGGCCACCTTCCAGATCAAGAGATCGGTAGACCCGATCCTGGACTGGTACGCCCAGACCGATCCGGACACGGGAATTCAACGGGCTGCCAAGCTTGCGCTGGACCTTGTCAGTCATTGGCGCGCCAAACCGGACAAGGGCCCGGCATTCAGGCAGATGACACTGTTCGAGCAATTGGAGGCGGAGGTCGAATGATGCGGGATATGTCCTCAAGCGCTTGGCTTCGCCGCGGATCAAGCATCGTGTTTGACCGGGTCACCCTCAGCCCGCTCATCGGCGGGGGTGCCCTTGTGTCCATGCGGGAAGCTCTCAGGTGGATGAATGCCTGGCCGGCTGAGCCGCCGGGTAGCGGTCAGACGGTGCTCGTGTGCGGCATCGAGACCTTCCTCGATGTCATGGAACCGGCCGAGGCCCAGGAGTTTCTGAAAAACCGTGTGAACCCGTTTGTGCAGGAATTCCAGGCTCGGTGGGACCAGCGCGGGCTGGTGTTCGGCTTCGGCACCCATGAGAGATCGTTTGAGCTGACAGCATCCGACGAAGAGGTGCTGTTCATCCGCCGGGACGGCGAGCGGGTACGGCTGTCGTACTCACTCTGGGATGGGAGCGCTACCATGAACGTGGCGCGCCTGATTCGTGACGAACAGGGAAAGAGCATGACGGTTGGATACTATGTCGCAAGGATTTCCTGACCTGCAGATCGGCCGGAAGGTCGAACACCCCGAGCTGGGAGAAGGCGTGGTCGTCGGCTTCGAGCCGACGGGATTCGTCCGCGTCTTTTTCCGGTCGCTGGGCGAACGACAAGTACCGCTGCAGGCGCTTCAGGAAGCGGAAAGCTGGTCCGACCGTGTCATCGCCGGGCTGAAACCGGTCACCCCGGAGGCCATCGAGCGCCTGTGGCTGGCTGTCGAAGCCGCCGAGCTGCCGCTCATGGAAAGCGCGGCGACCCTGACCTCCGCCAAGGTGGACCTGCTACCCCACCAGGTGGTGATCGTGCATCGGGTCGCCAACGCCAGGCCCAGGAGATTTCTGATCGCTGACGAAGTCGGTCTTGGCAAGACCATTGAGACGGCCCTGATCCTTCGCGAGCTGGCCTCGCGCGGCGAAATGCGCCGGGCGCTGATGGTGGTGCCGGCAGGGTTGGTGGACAACTGGCGGCGCGAACTCAACGAGGTCTTCAATCTCGATTTCGAGGTATTTGGGTCGGAGGGAGACGTAACGGACCGGAAGTCAAATGCCTTTGCCAAGCACAACCGGTTGATCGTCTCCGTGGATACACTTAAAAGACGGGTTCGGGTAAAGAGACTTCTGGAAGCGCCTCCGTGGGACCTTGTGGTGTTCGACGAGGCCCATCATCTGAGTGTTTACAAGACCGGCAAGAAGACGCGCAAGACCGAAAACTTCAAGTTGGCAGAATCCCTCCGTCCCCATTGCCGGGACCTGCTCCTGCTCTCTGCCACGCCGCACCAGGGGGACCATTTCCGGTTCTGGATGCTTGTGCGGTTGCTCGATCCATCCCTCTTCGAAGACGAATGCGACATGGTCGAGAACCGACACCGGCTTAACGCCGCGGTGGTGCGACGGACCAAGGCAGATGCTTGCGCTTCAGATGGGAGTCCACTTTTTGCTCGGCGGATTGTTCATACCCAGGGATTCACGCTCGGCGAAAGGGAGATGACGTTTTATCAGGCCCTGCTCGATTACTTGCGTGACGGATACAACCTCGCGGCCACCCAAGGGAAACAAGGGCGTGCGCTCGGATTCGTCATGACCATCTTCCAAAAGATCGCTGCAAGCAGTTTCGCCGCAATCCGGGCAACGCTACGCAAACGGCTCTTGATGCTGACCGTCGAGGAAGCCATTGAGAGAGACGAACTGTTGGATGTGGACGGTCGGGACCGCGCCATCGAAGATGCGAGGGACCTGATCCGGGAGATACACAAGCTGCCTGACGACATCTTCGGCAAGGCCCAGGCGGAGCAGTTGCTCGCCGACGCCAAGGTCCAGCTCTTGAAGAAGCGGAAAGAGACTGCCGCCTTCGTCCAGACAGCGGAAAGCTATGACGACACCGAGCTTGCGGCGGTCACAGGCGAAGATGCTGTGGCAAGCCTGGTCTCCGTGGCTCTTCCCGAGGAGCGAAGGAGGATTCGAGAACTCCTCGATCAGTTCCCCGAAGGGATGGAAACCAAGACCGGCGTCCTGCTGGAGGCTCTGCGGCAACTCTGGCGAATCAGCCCCGACGAGAAAGTTGTGATCTTTACCACCTATCTCGGGAGCATCGAGAGTCTGCGCGCAGCAATTGACACCGTCTTTCCCGGAAAACGTGTCGAGGTCTTGAAGGGTGGCGACCACGGAGCCAAGGTTGCGGCCCAGCGGCGTTTCCGCCGTCCCGATGGCCCCAAGGTGCTGCTCAGCACGGCAGCAGGACGCGAGGGAATAAACCTTCAGTTCTCACGAGTGCTCTTCAATTACGATCTTCCATGGAACCCCATGGACCTGGAGCAGCGCATTGGACGTATCCACCGTTACGGGCAAAAGGACACGGCCCAAGTCTACAACTTGGTCGCATCGGACACAATCGAGGGCAGGATTTTTCTGCTACTCGAAGAGAAGCTGCATGGAATAGCTCAGACCCTGGGCAAGCTGGACGACAATGGCCAGATCGCGGAAGACCTCAGAGGGCAGGTTCTGGGCCAGCTTAGCAGCCGCCTAAGTTACGACCGTTTATACCAGGAGGCGATCCTCGATCCGACCCTAAAACGGACGCGGCAAGAGCTCGAAGTTGCGATGACCAATGCCAACCTTGCTCGCGAGGTGGTCTTCGAACTTTTCCAGGACCTCGATAGATTCAATTTGGGCGACTACAAACAGTTCGACGACGAGGGCCGGGGCATGCAGCGGCTTCTGTCCTTCGCCCAGCGGGCAGCCCGCCTCGATGGCGCTGAGTTACGCCCCAGTGGTAAGGATGTCTTTTTGCTGAACCGCCCAAATTTCGAGCCGATCCGATTCACGACGGATCGTGACAAGGCGCTTCAGGAGGAGGAGTTGAACCTCCTGGGCCTAGAGCATCCGGTGGTCAGACAGTGGCTCGATGCCTATGCCTCAGTCAAACCACAAGATCGGGCGCTTATCGGCAACATCGAGGGCAATGGAGACGAGACGGGCTTGATCACGATTTGGCTCGTGGTGATCCACGGCAAGGGCGGCCAGGTCCAACAGAAGGTCGTAAGGTTGGGAATTTCTGAAGGAGGCGAGCGTTCGTCATATCTGGAACGGCTGTCACAAGATCTTCTTCGCACGCACCCCTCTCAGACACACCGCTTTCAGGACAAAGGACAAGTTGGTTCCCTAATCAACGGCACGGCCTCCGAACTCCTCCATCGCGAACTGGTCTATTCGGGATTCCTGCAGGAAGAAGCGTCCTACTCAAGCCGATTGCTGGCGTGCATAGGGGTAAGCAGATAATGACGAACGAGGAAATAGCCAGATTCTTCAACACCACGCGGCCCTTTATCCAGGGCAACCCGGACCTGCGCGATCCCCAGGTCGAGGGCTGGTTCCGTACGCGCCAGCACTTCCGGAACAGCACAGATCACGCCATCCTCCAGATTCCGGTGGGCTGCGGCAAGACGGGCCTCATGGCCCTGCTGCCTTTTGAGACCGCCCAGGGTCGGGTCTTGGTGATCGCGCCGAACCTCGAGATTCGCCGGGGCATCTCCACGGCCTTCGATGTTGCTGGACGTGAGTGCTTCTGGACCTCGACGCGCGTATTGACCGAAGTTAGCCACGGCCCCTTCCCGGCTGTGCTGGACGGCCAGGACGCGAACATCCACGACTGTGAGAGCTCGCATATCGTCGTCACCAACATCCAGCAACTGGCCAGCCGAGCCGACCGATGGCTTCCTGCCTTTTCGAATGATTTCTTTGACCTGATCCTGGTCGACGAGGGCCATCACAACGTGGCCCGAAGCTGGGAGCGGGTCTTTGAACGGTTCCCTAACGCCAAGGTCGTCAGTCTCACTGCCACGCCGTTCAGGGGCGACGGACGCGAGATCGCCGGCGAGCGGGTCTATGCCTATCCGTTCCGGACCGCCATGGTGCGGGGGTACATCAAGCAGATTACCGCCGTGAACGTCGCCCCCCAGGAGATTTCCTTCACCTATCGCGGGGATGCCAGGCAGTACACCCTCGAGGAGGTTCTTCAACTCCGGGACGAGGAATGGTTCAGTCGGGGCGTGGCTCTCGCGCCCGAGTGCAACCGGTCAATCGTTGACGCCAGCATCCAGTGGCTTCAGCATCTCCGGGAAACCGGGACATTTCATCAAATGATCGCCGTTGCCTGTTCGGTTGACCACTCCCGCCAGGTGCGTTCCCTTTACGCGGAGCGTGGCCTGCAAGCGCGTGAAATCCACAGCAACATGCCCGCGGATGAGATTGAGGACGTTCTCCAAGACCTCCGGCGCGGCCGGATCGATTGCATCGTCCAGGTGCGCATGCTTGGCGAGGGGTTTGACCACCCCAACCTGAGCGTGGCCGCGATCTTTCAGCCCTTCCGCTCGCTGTCGCCCTATGTCCAGTTCATCGGAAGGGTCATGCGGGTGATCCACCAGAACAACCCCCAGCACCAGGACAACCGGGGCGTGGCAGTTTCCCATGTGGGGTTGAACATCGACCGCCATTGGGATGATTTCAGGAGGATCGATCAGGAAGACCAGAACCTTATCCAAGGCTGGCTTGAAGCGGGCGACGAGCGTCCTCCGGCCGATGAGCCGGGCCGGCGGCGACGCCTGACGCCGGACATGGTGGTTCAAAACGAGATCATCAGCCACTTCATCGAGCAGGAGTACCTCGATCCGATGGATGACGCTGTGATCGACGACCTCGTCGAGGAGTTCCGGAGACGGGGTCTCGATCCCGAGGCCCTTGGATTATCCCGCGAAAATCTCCGCCAGCGCCTCATCCAGGCCCGGACCAGAGAGAACATGGAGCCCCGGGAAATACCGGTTACGCCCCAGCGACGCCGCCAGGAGGCCCGCCGAAGGCTCAATGAACGTTCCCGGGCCCTGGCCAGCAGGATTCTGAACGCTCTCGGCGCGTCCATCAACGGGCGCAACATCGTGATGGCCTATCCCGAACTGAGAAGCGCCAACAACTACGCGGCGGTCATCATGATCGTGAACGGAGCTGTCAACGAGCAGCTCGAAGCGGACGGCGGAACCCGCAGTGAAATCCCGCTGGAGCGGCTGGAGGAGGTTCTGGAACAGATCGACCAGATCGGGGACAACGTCCAAGCCCAAATCCAAGAGCGCCTTTCAAGGAGATGACCGATGCCCAAGCTGAAACGCCTTCTCGTATCCGCCTGCTTCGAGACCGCCCAACGGCGGAGGCACTGCTCGCGGAACCAAGAGCATGTTATCTGCCAGGGCGACAAATGCTTGGTCATCAAGGAGAACATGTCGAAGAACAACTACTGCATGGAGTGTGCGACCCTCATCCTGCAGAAGGCCCGGGAAGAGCTGGTCCAGCTCACAAACGAACTGGCACCGGGGGAACAGCATGAAACACATTGAGGACCCGTACAAACAGATCGGGTATTTACAGCAATGCCTGTCGAGCGACAAAAAGCCTCTGGGGATTTTTCTTGGTGCGGGGTGTCCCATGGCAATCAGACTCGCCACAGAAGGAAACCCTCCACTGATCCCTGACATAGCTGGTATTACCATAGCTGTTCGTGACCGGTTGTCGCGATGCAAGGACTGCGGACCACTTCTGAAGATCGTTGAGGGTCATTTCCAGAAGGATCAGCGGATTGATGCCAACGTCGAGGACATGTTGAGCCACATCCGTGCACTTCGTACTGTGGCTGGTAATGACGCAGTCCGTGGTCTGTGTGCCGCTAATCTCGATACACTCGATGAGACCATTTGTCAGGCTATCCATGATCTTGCCGATAAAGCGCTTCCCGATTCCGAAACGCCATACCATCGAGTAGCTGCGTGGGTAGATGGGATAGGGCGCGATAAGCCGGTAGAAATATTCACGACGAATTACGATCTCTTGATGGAGCAGGCGCTTGAGGATTGTCGGGTTCCATACTTCGACGGTTTCGCTGGAGCACGGAAGCCATTCTTCGATATACGAGCAATGGAAGCTGATGACGCACTGCCACCCCGGTGGACGCGTCTCTGGAAGCTCCATGGTTCGATCAATTGGTATCAGGTTGCCGGTAAAGGAGTATTCCGAGGGGCAACCAAAGAAGAAGGCACGAAGCGTGTGATCCACCCATCACATCTGAAATACGAGGAAAGCAGGCGGATGCCGTATCTTGCCATGATAGACCGGCTCAGGGCGTTCATGAAACAGCCCACTGCTACACTTGTCATCAGCGGCTACTCTTTCCGCGACGAGCACCTCAATGAGGTGATCGTGCAGGGGCTCCAGAACACCCAGACCGCCATTGCCTTTGCCCTGCTTTTTGACGAAATGGAGAAATATCCTCAGGCCGTCAAGCTGGCCCGTGAACGCTCGAACCTCACCCTCTTGGCGAGGGATGGAGCAGTCATCAGTAGCCGTGAAGCAAAATGGTCGGAAAAGGAAACAGAAGCCGTCTCGAGTGACACTGGCAAGTGGGTGAAGTGGATTGCCACGGACCCTGCGCATGAAGACAGCAAGCGAGCGGCCGAGTTTCAGTTGGGAGATTACGCGGCCTTCGGTCAGTTCCTACATGAACTGATTGGCCATGTCCGCCAACCCCCAGAGGTTCCCCATGCCAAGTAACCCAACATATCTTGGGACCGTCCAGGATGTTCAAGGGGCGACCATCAGCGTCGCATTGGACAAGGACACTGTTTCCGGACTGGCCTTCATAGACGGACACGGTTACCGCATCGGCCAAATCGGCAGTTTCGTCCGCATCTCCATCGGGTTCATCGACCTCTTTGGAATCGTATCACAAGTTGGTGCGGGTGCAGTGCCTGAGGCGTTGGTGAAGACCGAGCCATATGGTTACCGATGGATGAAGGTCCAACTCATTGGTGAAGGGCCAAGAGGGGGCGAATTCAAACGCGGCATTTCGCAATATCCCACAATAGGTGACGAGGCGCACCTCGTCACTGAGCACGATCTGGCACGCATTTATGGCAGGCCAGATGCCCCCAACTTCGTTAGGATAGGTAGCCTAGCAAGCGCGGAATCTATTCCAGCCCTTATTGACATTGATCGTCTTGTGACCCGCCACAGCGCTGTTGTCGGAACGACGGGAGCCGGCAAATCCACCACGGTTGCCAACCTCCTCCTGTCCTTGTCTGATCCAAGCAGATATCCTTCGGCTCGCATCATTATCTTGGACATCCACGGTGAATACCACTCGGCGATGCATGACCGAGCGGCGTTGTTCAAAGTAAACGCAGATGAGGGGCAAGGCGAGAAGCCGCTTTTTGTTCCTTACTGGGCCTTGAGTTTCGATGAATTGCTTCGTGTGACGCCATTCCGAGGCTTGGGCGACGCGGACCGTGCGGCCCTGGTTGACAAGATAAAACAACTCAAGCTTGCATCTCTACAGGCGCAGACACGTGACGGAGCCACGGCCGACACCATGACGGTGGACACGCCCATTCCTTTTAGTATTCACCGGCTCTGGTACGAACTTCATCGCTTTGTCTGTTCCACGCACACGGCACAGAGCGCTAACCAATCCGAGAACACGGAGGCTATCGAAAATGACCAAAATGGACAGCCTATTCTCGGGGATATTATGGGCGTCACTCCCCCGAAGTACCGGCCGATTACACAAAGCGGTCAGAATCGAGTTTATCTGAGTTCTGCGCCGCTAAATATCCGCCGACAGATTCTGGCTCTCGAATCTCTATTGCGCGATACCCGCTATGATTTCTTGTTTCGCCCCGGACCGTGGTGCCCAAATCCTGAAGGCACACCCGAGAAAGACCTAAACGTCCTTCTCCGTTCTTGGATTGGTGGCGATAAGCCGATTACCATTCTCGACCTATCAGGCGTTCCGGTGTCCATTCTAATTGACCTCATTGGTGTGTTAATCCGTTTGCTATTCGACGCGCTGTTCTGGGCACGTCAATTGCCAGAAGGTGGAAGGTCACGACCTCTTCTGTTCGTCCTTGAGGAAGCTCATGCTTACTTGAACTCGGGAAATGAGGGAGCGGCTTCAGTAGCTGCACGCAGGATCGTGAAAGAAGGACGAAAGTACGGGCTTGGTGCGATGATTGTGAGTCAGAGGCCATCCGAAATTGACCCAACTATCTTATCACAGTGTGGCACGATCTTCGCCATGCGTTTGGCGAACGCTTCTGACCGTTCGCATGTGACAGGAACGGTCAGCGACAATCTCGAAGGTCTTTTCAACATGTTGCCCGCGTTGCGTACGGGCGAGGCAATCATCGTTGGGGAGTCAGTTCATTTACCCTTGCGGGCATTGGTTGACGCACCAGCTAAGAACCGTCGTCCGGACAGTCACGATCCGCAGGTTTACGACCCAAGCACGCGTGGCGGATGGAATCGACCAAAGCAGGCGGAAGATTACGCCCGGGTCCTTAAGAACTGGAGAAGCGAGAATCCGCGAGGTACCAACAATCCAAGGAGTTAGGGAATGGATAGGATTCCGGTCAACTCGTCAACAGTAGTAGATATTGGATATGACGCATCCTTGATGACGTTGGAACTGGGTTTCAAGCAAGGAGCAGTCTACCAGTATTTTGATGTCCCGGATGCCGTTTACCAAGAACTGATGCGAGCAGACTCAAAGGGCACATTCTTCCATGCGAACATCAAAAACAACTATCGGTATACAAAACTATGAAAGGCACGTCAGATGCTGCAACTCGAATCTGCTGTGGTTGAGGAGAAGCATCCATGATCCGCTTCCTCCATACGAGCGACTGGCAGTTGGGAATGACCCGCCATTTCCTCTCGGAAGGCGCGCAGGAAAGGTATGGCCAAGCGCGCTTTGATGCCATTCGGACCATGGGGCGGGTTGCAAAGGACCAGAATTGCCAGTTCATGTTGGTATGCGGGGATGCCTTCGAATCCAATCTGGTGGACCGAAAGACAGTTGCCCGGGCAATGGAGGCGCTCAAGGAAGTGTCTGTTCCGGTGTTCATCCTGCCAGGGAACCATGACCCACTAAACGCAGCTTCCGTATATCGCTCGAGCACCTTCATCGAACGGAAGCCCCCGCAAGTGCAGGTAATTGAAACCGCCGCACCCATCAACGTTGCAGAGGGCGTGGAACTGGTGGGCGCGCCGTGGATGTCGAAGCGGCCGGTCGCCAATTCCATTGAGGACGCCATCAACACCCTTGCGCCTGCGACCGGTGTTACCCGCATTTGCATGGGCCACGGTGCAGTCGATACTCTTACGCCAGACAGGGAGGCCGCCGGGATCATTTCAGTCGCCGCGCTCGAACGCGCCATCGCCGAAGGGAAGGTTCACTTTGTGGCGCTTGGCGACCGACATTCACTGACCAAGGTAGGCGGTGGTGAACGTATCTGGTATTCCGGGACGCCCGAGGCCACGGATTTTCGGGAAACGCAATCCGGGTATGCTCACGTTGTGGAAATAGGTAACGGTGGCGTAACCACCAAACCATTTCAGATCGGCCAGTGGCGATTTATCGAACGTGAACGCGTCGATCTCAATACCGACGACGACGTGGAAGCGTTACGGAAATCATTGGAGGAAATCGAGAACAAGGAGCGCACTGTTGTTCGGTTAATCCTCGTTGGATCGCTTTCACTGGCCTTAAACGGAGCGCTTCAGAATCACCTGCTCGCCGCGAAGGACGTTTTCGGAGCATTCGATGTTCGGGATGCAGCACTTCTCGTGCTGCCGGACGATACAGATTTCGCCAACCTGGGATTCTCGGGCTTTGCCAACGGAACCGTGCAGCGTCTTCGAAGCAAAATCGCGGAAGGTGGAGATGAGGCCACGGTAGCCCGCGAGGCCTTAATGCTAATGCTTCGGCTGGCAAGGGGGACGGCATGAAATTCATTCGTCTTCGAGTTGCCAATTACCGGGGCATTGCTGCCGCCGAAGTGAACTTCGGACCCACTGGCATTACGCTCATGCAGGGGCCGAATGAAGCCGGAAAAACCAGCCTGGGCGAAGCTATAGGGTTTCTCTTTGAGTACTTGGATTCAAGCAAGCATCGGAATATCGAAGCCATCAAGCCCGTCCACCGGGACGAAGGACCGGAGATCGAGCTGCAGGCAGAGAGCGGACCTTACGCTTTCAACTACTTCAAGCGGTTCCTCAAGAGACCGGAGACCAAACTCACTATCAGCAAGCCGAAACCCGAGAACCACACCGGACGCGAAGCACACGAACGTGCCGAGGCCATCCTCCGCGAAACCCTCGACATTGACCTCTGGAAGGCATTGACGATTCAGCAGGGCGACGCCATCCACCAGCCTGTCCTGACGAAACAGACATCGCTCTCAGTCGCGCTCGATAAGGCGGCTGGCGGGCGTCCCGCCGATCCTCGGGAAGAAGGTCTGTTCGACAAGGTACGAGCAGAATACCTTCGATACTCCACCGAACGTGGAGCGGAACGAAAGGAACTCGCGGAGTCCCGCAAGGCACAGACAGACGCCGAAGTGGAAGTTGCTCGTATCGAGCAAGCAATCCGAGACCTTGACCAGGACATCGAACGCGCGGCCGCTCTTCAGCGTGAACTGGGCCAATTGAAGAAGCAGGAAGGCGAGCTGACGAAGGCAGTGACTACCCACAAAGCGTCACTTGAGGAGATAGGCACTCTGGAAAATACTTTTTCGGCGGCTCGCCTGAAGTTGGAGTCGGCACAGAAATCCGAGCAGGTCGCCCGCCGAGACAAGGACGCACGCCAAGGACTCATCGATGCGGTCGGCAAAGCCGCCAAAGCGCACGGAGATATTGAAGAATCCGGCGTTTTGTCGCTCTCGGCGTTGAGTCAGGCTGAGGCCAGGCTCAAGGAAGCGGAGAAGGCTTTCGATGAAAGCGACCGGCAGAGAAAAGCGTCGGATATCCTTGTCGCTCTCCGGCGGACCGATTTTGACTACTTCAACAACAAACTTCATCTTGATCAGCTCGGGGAACGCAAGGAACGAATTGACAAAGCCCGGCAGAATGCCGCCCAAGCGGAGGAGGCGCTGGTCCGAAACAAGATGGACTCCCGCGCTTTGAAGTCAATCCAGGACGCCGAACGTGGTTTGTTGACCGCCAATGCGCAGTTGCAGACCGGTGCGCCGAGCGTGCTCCTTCGCGGACTGGCCGATTGCCAACTGTCCGTTGACGATACCGAGGTCAACCTCGGCAAGGGGGAAGTTCGGACGATCTCAGTCGCAGAAAAATCCCGGTTGACCATACCTGGCGCGTTGGATGTGGAGATCACGGCCGGGTCCAGTGCCGAGGGACTGTCCAGGAAGGTCGAAGATGCGCGTCGCGCTCTGGATGATACCTGCGCGAAAGCGGGTGTTTTCAGTCCTGATGAGGCACGGACGGCATTTGAAGAGCGCCGCGAAGCAATCCGGCATGTGGAATCCAAAGCGCAGGTGGAAAAGGATAATCTGCGTGACTTGACCTATGAGGAGCTGGACGAAAAGCTACTTGGCCTTCAGCAAACAGTGCCCAGCTATCTTGGCAAGCGCGTGGCCGAACCCGCCATTTGTTCTGACTTGGGCTCGGCGAAGAAGGAGTGGACAAGGGCTGAGGCATTACAACAGGAGGCGGTCAGCCAGTGGGAATCAGCTCGCGTGTCTCTTGATACCACCCGAAGCGTGTGGGACGGCTTGAATAGTAAGCACCAGGAATCGCGAGTTCAACTCGACCTATTATCCAAAGATCTCAACCAAGCACGCGAAGACCTCGACCGGGCAAGAAAAGGCCTTTCCGATGATACTTTAGAGACGGCTTTAGCGAGCGCTGTCCAGGGTGTGGCTTCGGAAGATGCCAGTGTTCGTGCCGCCGAGTCATCATTGAAGGCAAAGAATCCCGAGCGGGTGAAGGCATTGGCAGAGACGGCGAAAGGGTCCCTGCTAACGACGCAAAATCGCCGAAATACAGCTCAAACGGAACTGATCGAGGTGCAGACGCGGCTTAAAATCCACGGGGAGGAAGGGCTTCACGAGAAGTTGCACGCAGCCCAGATCGGTCTTGAACGTCTTGGGGCGGTCAACAAATCACTGTTTCGTCGGGCATCCTCAGCAAGATACCTTTTTGAAGCCATGCGCGAAGAGCGAGACAGTGCGCGGCGGGCTTATGTGGCTCCGCTCAAGGAGAAGATCGAACAACTTGGGCGTCTGGTTTTCGACGACTCATTCCAGGTGGATATCAGCGATGAACTGCAAATTGCCAGTCGGACGGTCAAGGGCATCACGGTGCCGTTTGACTCGTTGAGCGGTGGCACCAAGGAACAGCTTTCACTGATTTTCCGATCCGCCTGCTCGATGATCGTCGCAAAGGATGGTGGAACACCGCTCATCCTGGACGATGCGTTGGGTTATACGGACCCGGAACGGTTGCGTCTCATGGGTGCCGTTCTGGCTCAAGCAGCAAAGGAATGCCAGATCGTGATTTTCACCTGCGTCCCCGACCGTTACGGCAATGTCGGGGAGGCCACAGTTGTCGCAATCGGTTGATATGAGGCTGGCTGAACTTACGACAAGCTCACGACTCGACTTGCGACAGCCGCTTCATGTCGCATGGTTAGGAAATCGGCATTGATGCCGCTTCCGGTCCGCCGGGAACGGCCAGTTCTTTGATAACTTGTTGAATATCGAAGGCTTACGACTCAAGGGTCTGATGGAGAATGGTTATGAAGAGGGTTGCACAAGGGGACCCAAGATAACTGCGGATGATCTGATTCAGGCATAAGCCTGACTTGTTGCTCGCAGCTCCCCGGGCGATGGTCAGTAAGTCTTCCACCACCGCCGCTGCTCGCCATCCGCTGGCCTGAATGGTTTCGAGGGGCCTCCGAAGGGGGCTGTTTTCCGGTAGATCCATCAGAAGGAGTTCCGGAAAGCTGATAATACCCGACAGAATGTTGTTCAGATCGTGGGCCACACCCCCTGCCAGCAGCCCGAGAGCTTCCATTTTTTTGGAAAGGGCCGATTTCCGCTGCAGTTCCATCTTTTCTTTCTGGATGCGTTTTTTTTCGGTGATATCGTGGAGAACCACTCGTGAGCCTGTCAGAATTCCTTTCTTGTAAATGAAGCTGTTGTTCAGCATTACGGTGAGTCGCGTGCCGTCCTTTTTGATGATTTCAAACTCGACGTTTTCGGAAACATGTTGTCCTGCCAACACTTTTTTCAGGCGTTGGCAGAAAAGGTCACGGCTGTCATCGCTCAGAAGTTGAGCAGGGTTCAAGGAAAGAAATTCTTCCCGCGAGTACCCGGAATAGACACACATGACATCATTGACGCTGATGAACCTTTTTTTGATGAAATCGATTTCATAAATGCCGACCGGCGCGTGAATAAACAGCTGGCGATATTTTTTCTCCTTTTCGCGGAGAGCGGTTTCGGCCTGAACGCGTTCCGTAATGTCATGCCCGTTGATGATATAATCGTTATTCGGCATCAGGGCCAGCCGCAGACGGCACCACCTGACAGATTGATTTCGGTGAGTGAAGCGGTATGTCCGTTCCGTAGGCAGGGGCGGATGGGGCGGCCGGAGCAGGTCGTTTATGACGACGTTCCTGTCGTCAGGGACCGGGAAAACGAGATTCGCCCATTGTTTCACCGTGTTGATTTCAGCGGCGGTATAGCCGAAAAGCCGTTCCATGCCGGGATTCAAGAATTTCATGACGCCGTCTGGACTGACGACGGCAATTCCGTCGTAGGAGTTTTGAAAAATACCGAGGATAAATTCCTTGTCCAGGAATGGTTCGATAGAGAAAGGCTCTGTTCCTCGGTTTGAGTTCATCGTTCATCCATCCTGTTTTGCGTGCCGTATGCACGAAGATATCGATGGTGCCGACTGCTTTTTCTGAAGGATCGAGACAATTTCAAGAAAAGAAAAATTCAGACTTGTTATCGTAAATTAACCAAAAGATGTCAAATAGTTTTCGGAATGTTTGTTTATTTTTTACCATAGATGATTTCCGGCTGGGTCCGACTGGCATCGCGGACAGATGTGGGTTCCCCTTTGGCAAACGACAAGTCGCTCAATGGTCGTCCGGCAGCGAGGACATGGCGATCCACTACGACCGAACACGTTCAATGCGTTTTTATTCTGTCCCTTGCGACTATCCACGGATTGGAAGTTTGCCTTTCCGGTGCCCAATGTCGTGCCCTTGTTTTGAAGACCTTGCCCCAGGGCTTTGATGATTCCGCGATGAAGTCGATGGATTTCGTTCGGGGTAAGCGTCGATGCGATTCTGCAAGGATGGAGACGGGCTTCCCACAGGGCCTCATCGGTGTAGATATTCCCCATACCCGCGATAACGGCCTGGTCCAGCAGCAATGGTTTCAACATCCGACGTCTGTTTCCGGTCGCCTTCCTGAGTAGCGAAGCATCGAATTTCGGGTCCATTGGTTCCGGTCCAAGGCGGGACAGAATCGCCATGGGATTATCCGTCAGCTGCCAACGGCCGAATTTTCTGGTATCATGAAAACGAAGCTGGTGCCGATGGCGGAAGGTTAGAATCACATGCTCGTGTTTCGAATCGGGAGCATCAACGGGCAGCCAGCGAAACCTGCCGGACATTCTCAAATGGACGAGCAGTGTGTCGGCCGATGACAAGGAAAAGAGAATATATTTCCCCCGTCGGGATATCGCGGTGATATGATTTCCGGTGAGTCTGCGGCAGAAATCAGCTGGAGCAATCCCGGCAATGGATTTAGGCCAGCGAACTTCCGTCCGTATGATGGGCACGTTCAATATGCCGGCGTTCAGCAGATCGTCGACAACGGTTTGGACTTCCGGGAGTTCGGGCATGGATCGCATTCTCGTCAAAAGGATTCATGGAATCATACGCGTGCCACATGCAAAAGACAAGCAAAGCCTTTCTTTCGTTTTGTTTGTTGGTATGGTATGAACAACGGAAATCTCGAAGGTTCAGGAGGAAATTATGCATGTTACTTTTTATGGCGCTGTACGGGAAGTCACCGGTTCGCTTCATCTGCTTACCACCGGTTCGGATCGGATCATGATGGATTGCGGCCTTTTCCAGGGGAAACGGAAAGAGGCCGAAGGAAAAAACCGGGTGTTGCCGGTTGATCCGGCTATCGTCACCAACGTCGTTCTGTCCCATGCGCACATGGATCATTCCGGCCGGATTCCTTTCCTGACCAAGGGAAATTTTTTCGGTCGCATCATCTGTACGGACGCCACGGCCGACGCTTGCCGATATCTGCTCATGGACAGCGCCAAGATCCAGGAGGCGGATGCGGATTATTTGAATTACAAAACCGTTCGGGGGCAGCTGGACCGTTTGAAGTCGTCAAGTCGGGATGATCGGATAACGCCGCGGGAAATCAAGGAAATGAAAAAATTGATCAAACGTACCGGTAATGACTTGAACCGGGATCTGATTCATGACCTGATCGACCGGTATCATCTGGAGAAAGTCGTGCCGTTGTATACGAGCAGCGAAGCGGAACAGGCGTTGACCTATTTTGACGGATATCCCTACAACCATCACGTGACCATCGGCAACAACATGACCTGTCGGTTTTACGATGCCGGACATATTATCGGCTCGTCCATCAGTCTGATCAAAGCCGTTGAAAACAATCGTCGGTATACGATCTGCTTTACCGGCGATTTCGGTCGATTTCAAAAACCCATTCTGCAGGATCCGACACTGGTTTTTGACGAAGAAGATCGCGATGTCGATCTGCTGATCATGGAAAGTACCTATGGAAACCGGGAGCACGATCCGGTTACGAACCTGAAAAGCCGGTTGATGAAAGTCATCGAAGAAACGGTTGAAAGGGGTGGGAGCGTTCTGATACCGGCGTTTGCTTTCGGTCGGGTCCAGGAACTGATCTATGTACTTCATGAGCTTTACGATGAAGGACTGCTTCCCAAAATTCCAGTCTATATCGATAGTCCACTGGCCACCAATCTGACCAAGGTGTTCGGCGAGCATCCGGAAGTCTACGACCAGGATACCCATAAAACATTTTTGGAAAGCGGCAAGAACCCCTTTGCATTTAAAAATCTGACATTCATTCGCAATGTCGAAGAGTCCATGGCCCTCATGCGGGATGAGCGGCCGTCCATCGTCATCGCATCGTCGGGGATGTGTGAAGGCGGGCGGATCCTACACCACCTCCGGTATCGGATTCATAATGAGAAGCACACGATACTGATCGTTGGTTTCATGGCCCAGCATACCCTCGGCAGGCGTCTTTTGGAGATGGGCACGGCCTATGAGGAATCCAAACGCAGTGGCGCACCGCCGGTTCTGAAATTCCTCAACAAGGAATATCCACTTCGGGCGCATGTTGTCCATTTGGGCGGCTTCAGTGCCCATGGGGATCGAAACGAATTGATGCGGCTGTTGAAAAATTCGAACCTGAACATCAAGAAAATCGCGATTGTGCATGGGGAGGAAGATCAGGCAGTTTCGTTTGCCGATCACATCCGGGGAGAGGGCTTTGCGGTCACCGTTCCCCATATCGGGGAGTCCGTTACCATTGGATAGGGCCGTCAACAAGGGGCGATGTTTCAGGCCGGCCGCTTCATCCGGCTGTTCCGGTCGACCTGCCATTGGGTATTGACTTTTGATTTCAGAATGCCATATGGTCACCTCTCGATTCCACAATGAAGAATCGTATGACGGAATCTTGTTTTTTTAATGATATTGAAGTAATGGCGTCGGATGACTACGGAAGAAACGTCCGGAGAGGCTCGAAAGCCATGGCGAAAGATAGAACCAATGAAATTGTATCGTTACCTGGTTATCGTTTGTTGCATTTTTTCCCTCTGTTTCATGTTGAATTTGGAAGCGTTTGCCGATTCATCGAAATCGGATGAAGATGCCGCCGTTGAAACGGCAACAAAAGAGAGATGGATCGGCGGTTACGGATCCATCGGCGTCCATCATCACATCTGGAGCGCCAGTGATTATAAGGGCTATAAAAACAAGACCGCGGGTATGTTCATGGAATGGGAAACCGACCCATGGATTCCGCTGCCGGTTGCGACCCTGCGGACTCTCAGAGCCGATCTGCGCTATTCCCGATTATGGGGAACCATCGAGATTACCGAGGACCAGGTTCCGCCTGAAAAGCGAACCGGTGGGCCATATTATACGACCCTCGACCACTATCTGGTCACCCTGTTGTTTGTCCGTCGCTGGATTTTCCTGCCGACATATCCCATTCGTCCCACGCTTCATCTGGGGTTCGGCATATCCGTGCTGAACAAGACCATACTGGAGGACGGTACACTGCACAATTTCAATTTTTCAGGCGGCGGGGGGCTTGAAGCGGATATCACCAAAAAATGGTCCGCTTTTCTGGATTGCAGTTGGGAACATTTTTCCAACGGCGGCCAGATTTATCTGACCAATGCCGCCTGTATCGGTCCGGAGTCCATCAACGGTGTCCTGGGCGTTCGATACCGATTTCCCTAAACGGCCAAGACCGATATTCGATTGACGATCCCGGGATTTCCCGGGGGGATATTGTCGCGCTGCAACAGGAGGGGATTCGGGAACTAGTCGAGGCCCCTTGAACCCCCTGCGTGAGCATGTTTTGCTGTGGTACGCCAAGCGATACAGCCGGCTTTTTTCCTTCATTTTTCAGAAAACGTTCGGCGCGCGTTTCAATGCACCGCGATTTTTTTGGGTTTGGACGCCTCCGGTTTGGGAATACTCATGCACAATACCCCATTTTTGAATTCCGCCGTGATTTTTTCCGGGTCGATATGGGCCGGGAGCGAAAATCGGCGCTCGAATTTTCCACCGATTCTTTCCCGTCGATAATAATTGTTTTCCTGTACCTCCGTATTTTTTGGTTGATTTTCGACGTTTCCGTTTATACATAGAATTATTATCCATCTTGGTAACAAAAAGATAAAAACAAAATCATTCATGTCAATATGGATTATTATTAAAATTAGCATTACTAAAAATAAAATATATAATAAATAATGTTGTTCGTGAAATGGAACGACAAGGAGGATTTGACATGGTGGAAGATGACAAGGAGCTTAAACAGAATGGACTTCCCCTAAGAAGTGAACTGCGCGGCATGCAATCCGTCCGGGCGACGTTTAAGCTGTCGGAGCGCACCATCGGCGCCATCAGTATCGTCGCCAGTCAGCTCGGAATCAAACAGAAGTCGCTTTTTGACCATTTAATGGAAGATGTCCAGACCTTGAGCGTGATTGCCCGGGAGCTGGGGGATTTTGATTGGCAGGCGCATCAGCGGGTTCAAAAGACCTATGTCATCAGTCGCAAAACCCTGTCCAGTTTGGAGAGAATATCTAAAGAATTCAATGCGTCCCGAGATGCTCTGATTGAATACTCGGTGGAAAGGTTGATGCCCATCATCAACCGGGAAAGGGAGAAACACCGCGAGCGAAAAGCCATTCTGGGTGAAGTCCAACAGCATTTTGCCGAAGGGATCGACTTGCTGAAGAAGGCTGAAAAAGCCCTTGGCGGGGACGACCCGGTCTTCAACAAGTTGGCCACCGCCATGGGCGTATATGAAAGCGCTCTCCGCGATATGGTTGCTTACGTGGAAAAAGGCCGGTTGATGGAAGGGTTCTGACCGGAGTCGGTCGCGATCGGAACGCGACGTTTCAATCCACCCGTACCGATACCGTTCCCCCGGACACTCCCGCTTCCTCAAATGTCGCCATATCACAAAAAATCCGTACGGCACCTTCCATGATGCCCATGGCAAGTGCGCCGCCCGTTCCCTCACCGAGCCGCAGACCGAGGTTCAGAATCGGTGTCAGACCCAGGTGCTGCAGCATGATGTGATGGCCCTGCTCTTCGGAACAGTGGCCGGCGAACATGAAATCGACGCTTGCCGGACACAGGGAATGGGCGATCATGGCCCCGGCGGTGGAAATAAATCCATCCACCACCACCGGTTTTCCGAAATACGCCGCCGCCAGGATACTGCCGGCAATCCCGCCGATTTCGAATCCACCGACTTTGGCCAGCACATCCAGGCCATCCGCCGGGTTCGGCCGGTTTATTTCAATCCCTTGGTGAATGGCTTTCTTCTTGTTTCGGAGTCCTTGGTCATCGACCCCGGTTCCACGTCCCACCATGTTATCCAGGTCCGCACCGGTGAGAACCGATCCAATAGCGGCCGAAGGGGTGGTATTGCCGATTCCCATGTCACCGGTGCCGATAATTTCCACGCTGCTTTCAAAAAGAGCGGCCGCTTGCTGAAAACCGGACAGAACCGCTTTTTCCGCTTCCGTGTGCGTCATGGCCGGGCCCTGGGTGAAATTTCGGGTTCCGGGGGCGATTTTTACGATGCTCAGCCTTTCTCCACCCGGGATGTCGTTCGGGTTCAAATGAGGAACAATACCCATATCGACGACATATACATCGGCGTTGACCTGTGAGGCCAGAACGTTGATTCCGGCCCCGCCGCGCAAAAAGGATTTGATCATTTCGCCGGTTACTTCCTGGGGAAAGGCACTGACGCCCTCGGCTGTCACACCGTGATCGCCGGCCATGACCAAAAAAGCCTTGCGGGTAATGGACGGTTTCAGCGTACGCTGGATGGCGCACAACTTTTCGGCCAGGTCGTGGAGCCGGCCCAAGGCCCGGGGCGGCATCAGCAGCCGGGCGGTCCGATTTCGGGCTTTTTGCCGCCATTCGCTGCTGAGCGGGTGGATGCCGGCGGTGATTTGTTCCATAGTAACCTGTTCGAATGTCATATACTACCTCCCATACAGAAATAATGAATCACCGTTTCCGGCAAATATGAAAAAATCAAAAAAAATCCCCAAGCGATTTTACGCTTGGGGATTTACCATTTCCCTTTTTTCATCGACAGCACCAGGCAGGTCTTCTGACTTTCGGATCATTCTACCGATCGCGCCTTCCCGTTCCGCTGAAGCGGAACAGTGGCGTAGTGCGATCATCGTCCCCGATCACAGCGGCGGGACCGTACCGGGTTGTCACCGGTTTCCCTTTTCAGCCCTGAGAGGGCCACCTGACGCCCATAATCAATTTTCTCTTTCCTTAATCAACCGTATCGTTCCTGTCAAGGTGAATATGAATCTTCGATGCCATGGGTTCTCTTCCGTTGTTCCAGCAAGGGCGCTTTGTCTTGTAGGAACTGGTTGAACCCGCGTATCATATTCGCATGCTTGTGTGCACCGGTCAGTAGCAATGGGTTTTGTCCGGGAATTCCTGGCGGCGGACTTCGGCGGCATAGGTGGAAACCGCTTTTTTTGCCTCTTGCCCCAACTGGGCGTAACGTTTGACAAATTTTGGAATTTTCCGGTCATTCAACCCCAGCATGTCATGTAACACGAGAATCTGACCGTCGCATTGCGGTCCGGCACCGATGCCGATGGTGGGAATGGACAAGGTGGAAGTGATTTTTTCCGCAATGTTGCCGGGTATTCCTTCCAGAACCACGGAAAAGGCTCCGGCGGCCTCCACCTCCCGGGCGTCAGCCAGCAGTCTTTCCTCATCCCGCTGTACTTTATAACCACCCATCTGGTGGACGGATTGGGGGGTAAGGCCGATGTGGGCCTGAACCGGGATGGACGCTTTGGTAATGGCCCGGATGGTAGGGCTGACGGCGGCACCGCCTTCCAGCTTCACGGCGACTGCCCCGGCCTCCTTTAAAAACCGGCCGGCGTTCAGAATTGCCTGCTCCATGCTGCATTGATAGGATAAAAACGGCATATCGCCGATGACCATGGCATTACGGGTGGCCCTTGCCACCATTTTGGTGTGATAGATCATCTCGTCCATGGTGACCGGCAGGGTGCTGGTTTCCCCTTGGACAACCATTCCCAGGGAATCACCCACCAAAATCAGATGCACACCGGATTCATCCAGCATTTGCGCAAAAGGGTAATCGTAGGCGGTCAGCGCGACAATTTTTTCTCCCTCCCGCTTCATTCGAAGCAGTTCGGTTACGGTGATCTGTCCCATAAATCCTCCTTCCGCGACACGCTGTTGATCGCAGGCCGCAAGATATTGATTTTATCCATCGGGCAACTGACGATGATGAAGGAGACATCATTTCATCAGGGCGTGGTGTATCTCTACGATACTCCTATAGACGAAAATACAAGGGGAAGTCAAGTTGGAATGTTCGAAAATTGAAAATATATACAACAATATTAACGAAAAACGAAATAAAAAAAACTAATTTTGACTATTTCGATAAAATACGATCCATTTTTGCTTTTGACTTCTGACAGCGGGTATGGCATAAACAATCCGAAAGGAGTGCCGATGCAACCCACCGATTGTTCACTAAAAAGCCAGAAACGCAAACCCATAGACCAAGTCGACGCCCACATGATCACCCTGTTGCAGAAAGATGGACGCCTATCCAATACCGATATCGCCAAACAACTGGGCCTGTCGGAAGCAACCGTCCGATCCCGCCTGAAACGACTCATCGAAGAGGGGTTTATCCAAGTCGTGGCGGTCAGCAACCCGTTGAAACTCGGTTTCGAAATCACCGGAGACCTGTATATTCATGCGGAAATGAAGAAAATCCAAACAGTGCTTCAGGAGCTTAAAAAATTGAAAGCACTCTGGTATATCGTGTTGACAACCGGTGAAACCGGCATCAACGCGGAATTCGTGGTCAAAACCCGGGATGAACTCAATGATCTCATCTTTAACAAGATAAGTATGATAGACGGCGTCCTCAATGTCGATACCACCATTATTTTGTCCTATGAGAAGCGGAAGTATGACTATGGGACCGCATTGACATGAGCGCCGGCGCAAGCTCCCCGCCGGATTCATTGGTTCCGTTTATCGGAATATTTTGGATTCGATAATGAATGACAATAAGGGGTCGCATCCCAAGCGGAATTATGATACAACGGCAATCGTTTTGAGGATAGACACAAATGGGGAGCGTATGGCATCGGAAAGAAAAATCAGAACAATCCCTCTTGAGAACGGTGAGATTCTTCATATTTATGATGCTTCGCGGAAAGTCGCCGGAGATGCATGGCTCGTGAAGCTCATTTTTCGAATCCGGATTGAGGTTACGGAAGCGCAATTGAATGGCGCCGATCTGAAAGACATTCGGTTTGAAGAGTTGTCCGCGACCCTTGGAGAATCTGTTTTGTTCGAGGTGGTCCGGGAGCGGAACTTCATCCTTGAACATAAAAAGGCGCAGTTGATCGAAGATTTTATCGATGATTACCTGAACAGCACTTGCAGCTACATATCAAAGCCGCATTTCCCGTTGCGATTCATCCTGAAAAAATACGTGGAGCGTTTGAAAAACGTTCTTCCGAATGCCTGAGCCGAGCCATCCGATCCGTGAATTGAAAACAACCTTTGCTTCTATCCTTTTTTCAGTTTCCCCAGCAGGCCGCCGATCAAGTCTTTCAATCGATCCGAAGCGGACGGTCCCTGGATGACCAGCCGGGATTCAGCTTTCCTGTTGGTTTCCGTACGCTCCACAGGAATTACCGCAGCAAGGGTTTGCCCGTTTTCTTTTACCGCCGCTTCCGCGCCGTCGAGACCACTCTGGCCGAAACCGTCTCGAAGATAGACGACGGCGATTTTGCTTTTTCCCAGATGTTTGATTGCGTAAAGGCAGAAACGGCGTGTCTGCAAAAATGTCGGCTCCGTCACGGCTTCCAAATCAAATTATCTAGAAAACAGGCGCCTTTGGCCGATACTCCGTTGCTCTTAATGGTAAAATTGGCCCCCATGGGGGGGGGCGGTGAATCGTCGTCATCGTCATCGTCATCGTCATCGGTCTGCCGGGAAGTTTGAGTTTCATTCATGCCCGTTCGCGTGGCTGCAGAGAAAACGCCGGTGGCGCTCAGCTGCGCTGTTTCGGGAAACTTCAGGAAAAGGTTGGCTTTTCTGACTTTGACCCAATATCCCATGTGGGGTCGCATGAAGATGGTGTCATCTGCATAGGCGCCGTCCTCCCAACGCCACAGACGGATATCGATATAAGGATTGTCCGCTGCAAAGGATCCGATGGGAGCAGGGTCGAATAAAACGCCGCCGGCGCCGTCGGATTCCAGAATTTCGACATTCGCCCACTCGTAGGCGGCGAAATTCGGGCAGGCCACCATGTTCCAGCCGTCCCCGGTGTTTTCGTCATATGTGAGGGATACTTCCAGATCCAGTTTGCGGGTCGTGGGAATACCACCCATGACCACCTCCACGCCTTCACGGGACAGCAGCCAATAGGCGCGCCCCGGTTTGATGACCAGGTTGTCATGGCATTCCAGATACCGCCCCTGCACCGGATCGTATGTTCCCAGACGGATGTTTCGGGTATCGTACAGTCCATCCGGGAAACTGTCGCGGAAGGCGGAAGGACAGTCCGGATTCGAGGGCCAGACCGGAAAAGAAACCATCCGGTAATCCAGCTGCCGGATACCCGCCGGAATATTGACGTCCCGGTCAACCGCGACATCGCCGATGGTGAAGGTATATTCCGGGGACCACGAGATCCGGCCGCTGCCGGCGTCCTGGTAGCCCACTTTCCAGACATACTGCATACCGGGTTCAAACCCGCTGACGGTATGGATGGTGAGTCCGGGGGGGGCGTTGTCCGTCTGAGTGAAGGAGGCATCGTAATCGTCACAGTAATAAACGCCGCGGTCCTGGCGGCGGACAAGCCAGTAGGTCTGCGCATGGCTGTCGTTTTCCGGGTCGGAATAGTCGCCGGCCAAAAGGGCTACTTCGGCCGTGCTGCCATCGAAACGTGCGCCGTCCTGGGGACTGACCCCGGCGGGAGTGTTCGGCGGCTGATTGTCGAGCGCCGTAAAAACCACCCTGACGGTTTGATTCTCATGGGGCGCAAACGTCATCGGATTTTCGGTATGGGTATTGGTGCCTTCTTCCCAGTGGTCGAAGCGGTAACCGGCATCGGCGAACGCTTGCAGAACAATCGTGTCCGTGGCGGAATAGTTGCCGCTGCAGTCTCCGGGGCAGTTGATTTGTGTGAGATTGTCCGTGACGCTGCCGCCTCCTTCGGGTGAAATGGTCAAGCTCAATGTCAGGGTGGAACTTGATTGTTCGTAGGCCCCCATGTCATACCCTCCGCCGGAGGGGATCGGACGGGGGTTGCCGTCCAGATCCTGCCCGATGTAGGGAAGCAAAGCGGCGGGGAAGGCAATATTGGCCGGTATGCCGTCAATGCAGGGGGAACCGCCTTGGAGGTGGTAGTCGGCGGGTCCCCCGTAAAGCGGCGAAACCGAGATATCGGTCGTTCCGGGGGAAATATCCAGGTAGTTGGCGATCACATTTTGGTATAGATTGTTATACGCCAAGGTCGGGTTACCGGCTGAGTTGTAGATCCCGTACATTCCGAAATTACTGATGATGTTGTATTTTATTTCAGGAGCGGCAATTCCGCCGCTGTTGGTTATGGCGATACCGATTTCCGATCCGCCGTCCATGGTGTTGAAATAGAGGTTCCCGCCGGCCGATCCCGCCGAATCCATGGCTTTGAGGAGGATGCCACTTGCCATTCCGCTTGTGGCGTCTCCCCGGAAGAGATTGTTGATAATGACCGGGGCGGCCGCGGTTTTGTAACTGTTCACGGTAATACCGACATGGTTGTTGACGAATTCGTTGCGGTGAATGGTCGGACTGCTGTTCTCCACTGCCACTCCGCTCTGACGGAAATGTTGGAACAGCAGTCCGGTGATGGTGATACCCGATGTTTTGAGCTTCATTCCGTCGTTCCAGTGGGTTGCGCCGCTGCCGTCGATAACGGCTCTCAAGGGTTCCGTTCCCTGAACGGTCAAGCCGCCGTTTCCCACTTCCAACCAGTCATCCTCTTCTCCGCCGGCGATGCTGTAAGTGCCGGGCGCCACCTGGAGGAAGTATTGGCCCGGATCACCGAAATTGAAGCGCTTCAAGGCATAATGCAGGTTGCGAAATGCGGCTGTTCCGGGAGAGCGTCCGGCCGTCGGATCGTTTCTGCCGTTGACGACATCCACATAGTAGGTGCCGGGCAGAATGAACGGTTCGACGATTTCGAAACACCCCATGTCCACCCGGGATCCCTGGGGTCTCAGGGTCCCGAGGAGATCTTCGCCCACCGGGTGCCCGGCGGTTGGAATTCCATTGATACAAGGCGATGTGGATTGGAGGTAGTCCTTCTCGCCATCTGGAAGATAGCTCGGGTCTCTTGAAATATTGTTGATATCGGCGGTGGCGCCCATGTAATTACCGCCGCTGTTGTTCCAGATATCGTTGTAGTCCAGATGGGACGGCGTCCCGTCGATGTTGTTCACTCCGTATTGGGAAAAATTGGTGACGATGTTGAAGCGGATATCGGGGCTTACCGTCGCCCCCAAGTTGTATATGTAGATTCCGTCTGCCGATCCGCCGTCGATGGTGTTGTGGAATATGGCAGGGGAGGCAACGGCGCCCGTGGCGGTCGCTTCGATCTTGATGCCGTATTGCATGGCGCCTTCCGGGGAAGCGATCAGGTTGTTCCAGATTTCGGGAGAAGCCTGGCCCGCTGTCGAATCCGCGATGACAGTAATGCTGTAGCCATTGTCAAACAGCCTATTCCGCGTAATGGTGGGATTCGAATTCTCGATCCGTATGCCGGTGGCATTTCCGTTGAATGTGCAATCCGACAGGAGGCATAACCCGGTCAGATTTTGAAAGGTGATGGCGGTGTTTCCGAAATACAGGAAATGCAAACCGGATATCCGGACATTCGTGGCGGTGCCGACTTTCAGGCCATCCACCCAGTAGGAAGCGCCGCTGCCCTCGATCACCACTCCCGGGCCGTCGGCCTGGATGGTGACGCCGCTGGCAAAAATTTCCAGGAGTTCATCCGCTTCTCCGTTTGCGATGGTGTAGAAGCCCGGAACCACATGCAGGATATCGGAAGAGGTCAGTCTTGGAACGGCATAGTGTAACGTTTTCCAAGGTGCCGCGGAAGCGCCGCCTCCGGACGCATCCACACCGCTGGTAATGTCCACGAAGTAATCGGCGGCCATGCCGGCATGTTTTCCCGCCACGGCAAACAGGCAGGTGAGAAATAGGATGATCAGGCCATTTTTCAAACGAACAGCTGTTGCAACCATTTATTTGTACCTCACCGATGGATTATCGTATTCCTGCCGATATGCTTTCCTACTGCGGCCTTTCCGGCATGGGGGGAAGTTCGGGAATTCGGCTGCCGTCATCTTCGCGTTTATCGGCAATGATGGTTTTGACCTCACTCTGGATTTCATCCATATTGGTTGAAAGCTCTCTTTTCTCCAATTCGGCAGTCGGCAGGTCCCTCTGGGGTAAGGGGCTGTCCATGCTTCCGGGAATCACCATCTCTTCCGGCGGGATCGCGACGGCGGTTTTCCCCAACGGGGCCGGCGTGGTCGCTTTTCCGACCGCACCGGACCGCCCACCCTTTTCCGGAAGTCCGGTGCCGGATTCTCCGAGTCGGTCTTCGCCCAATGCGAACTCTTCCTTCAGGGACCGGATTTCATCCATGTTTATTTTTTCCGGCGCTCCGGGCATGGCCCCCAGGTCAACGGAGATCCGGTGAAAATCGGTCAAGATCAAAGGCTTGGCCTCGGGCGCCGCCAGGCTGACGATTTCAAGCGTTGTGTTCTCAAGGGCCGCGACGGTTGCGGACTCGGATGTCGCCGTGATCACAAAATCGGATCCGCGGACACCGGCGACAAAGGTTCTCGTTTTCACCTTGAAGGCGTTTTCTCTGAATTTCATCAGCTTCACGACGTAAAAGCGTGCCCGACCCAGGGTCATTTTCAAAAAAGAGGCGCGCTTCTTCTGTCGCGGGTTGTAGACGCTTTTCGACAGTGTCAACTGTGTATTGGACGAAAGCGTGACGATGCTGTCGTCGTTCAGTTTGAAGCGGAGGCGTCCCTTGTCATCCGTATAAAGTGTATCGCCTTTAAAAACAGGCGTCTGACTTGAAATTCGGTACGCCGGCTCCAGGCCTGCATGCACGACATACACGGGACCCTGCACCAGTAAAACGGTTCCGATGGGCTCGCCGAATCCCGGCGAAAACACCTCTTCCACCAATACTCCTTGGGGCAGGATGGTCGCCGTCGCCGCCGGTTGAAACGGGTGCAGGAGCAACGCACCGATAAGGACCATTCGTAATGTATTCAATATTCTCATGTTGTTGGCCTGCTCTTGTTCGTGATTCGATCAGAATTTCATGACAGCCGCCAGGGTGACGGTATGGGACCGATAATCATACCGGTCGATATCGGAGTCGTTTTTCGTAAAGCCATAGGTACATTCCGCCCCCAACCAATCACTGTATACATCGCGGTAAACCGTCAGGTCGACGGCACATTTCCTGTCCTTCCTTCTTTCAGCATATATGGAGTCGATATTGTCGTATGTTTTCAGATCGAACCGGCCGCCCACGGTCATCAGTAACCGAAAAGGCAACGCAACCGAAGCCCCCAGCCTGGCCGAGGCTTGCTGGTAAGCGTAGTCCGGATGGGTCGTGTCGTTGTCCTGACAGGAAAATCCGCCGAAAACCGCCGTTCCCTCATCTTCGAGACCGTAGCGAAGCTCTGCATCGACTCCCAGCGTCCTGCCGCTTCTGCCGGAATTCGCGAAATGATTGTTGCCGAAATAGGTGAAGGCGAAACGACTGCTGAAACGGGACGTCATTTGCCAGGTGATTTCCGGACGCACTTGGTGACGCAGCAGGTAGTCGTCCGAACCGACCCAGTAATAGGTCGGTTGATAGGACAGGGCAAAGAAAAGCGGGGACCAGGCGTAGGTGGTGAACAAATTCGGCGTGGCGGCGATCATGTTGAAGTCTGAAAATTCCCGATAGGCGATTTGGTAGTGATTGTATCCCAACCCAAAGGTGCTGTTCTTTGTCTCCACCAAACGATATCGGCCGCCCAGAAAACCGACCAGCCCCCAATCCCCTTCGTTGGCATACAGATCTTCATCAATGGGTTCCAGGGGAACATTGTCGTCATACTGGCCACCGATTTTGCCGTACAGCCGATAGGGCCTTTGGGCCTTTATCCGGTCCTGAACGGAACGTTGCCATTTCCGGGCCTGTTGTTTCACTTCTTCCAGTTGGGCATGGTCCGCGGCAACCGTAAATTCTTGGGAAGCCTGTTCCAGTTCTCCCATTCTGAAATGGCAGATGCCGGCATACAGGGCGCAATTCGGTCGGATGCCGGGATTTTTTTCCGCTGCGCTGGCGAAATATGGAAGCGCGCTTTGATAGCGTTCCTGTTTGAAATGACAAATGCCGAGATGATAAATCGCCAGTACATCAGCCGGGTTTTCCGCGATGACGATGGAAAGAAGAGAACCAGCCTCGGAGAACTGGCCAAGATAGAAATGGGTCATGGCCAGGTCGTATTTCAGTCCCTCCAGGGTTCCGTTTTTTTGCAGGATCTCGCTTAGAAGCGTTTGGGCCTCTTCATGGCGTTTCATCTTCAAGTAGGTTTTTCCCAGATAATATTGATATCTCTCGTTTCGGGGATCTGCAGCCAGGGCCTTTTGAAAGTTTTGTTCGGCATCCGTGAGGTCATTCTCTTCGAACGCAAACACACCGAAATCATAATAGGCCGTCCCTTTTTCCTCGGCCTGCAGCATAACGGGAAATGACAGACAGAGCAGGACACATATCAGGCCGATCCGGGGGCGTCTGCTGAAAGAGTGGGCGATTTGCATGTTGACTCCGCTTGGGATGTTAATAAAAATGCGGCAAAAAAACGACCGGCTGAGTCATTTTGTATTACGGGCATGAAAAAAATGATGCTTCGAATGATGCCGTTTCTTGCTGATGAGATAGACCAGCAATAGCATATTCGTGATATGAAGTAAAGGTCGAGGTGGGGGCTGGGGCGTTTGACGTTCGAAGGTAACCCATTCAAGTGTCAGGACATTCGAAAGGGAAAAAGTCGCATCCCGGACGGTTGAGCGTCCGGGATGCGACCTGCGTTTTGCGGGGCTTATTGGATGGGTTTAAACTCCACCCGCCGGTTGGCGGCTCTTCCGTTATCCGTATCATTGGTTTCCATCGGCATGGCGGCACCATATCCTATGGCCGTCAGTCTGTCCGGTGAAATACCTTTGCTGACCAGGTAGCCCATGACCGCCTTGGCCCGTTTTTCCGAAAGCGTCTGATTGTAAGCGGCGCTTCCACGGTTGTCGGTATGGCCTTGAATTTCGACCTTCACATTCGAATTGATCGTCAGGGTCTGGACGATTTCGTCCAGCACCGCAAAGGCCCCCGGTTTGAAGGACCATTTGGCGGTATCGAACTGGATATCCTCATAAATCCATGTGCCCTTGTCAGTGATCTTGGCGCTTTTGGGGCATCCGACCGCATCGACGATGACGCCCGCGGGGGTTCCCGGACAGTTGTCCTTGTCATCGGTCACACCGTCACCATCCGTGTCCAAGGGACAGCCAGCGGAATCGACCTTCACGCCCCGGGGCGTTCCCGGGCAGCGGTCCAGGTAGTCGTATACACCGTCGCCGTCACTGTCGAGAGGACATCCGACCGAATCGACTTTTACGCCCGTGGGGGTGTTGGGGCAGCGATCGGATCGGTCCACGACGCCGTCCCCGTCGCTGTCCTTCAACTCCTGGAAAAAGACGGTCTGGGCAAAGCCGTTCATGGCCGCTCCCGAGGCGATATCCTGGGCTTGCACGACTTTACCGCAGGATCCGGTTTTGACCATTTGCTCCAATGCCATCCGTCCGGCGGGGGAATCACCGACCTGGACAGCGTAAACGCACAGGCGATCCCCATATTCAGTCGTCTGTTTTTTCAAGGCGGTCAGCGTTTCCGGTGCCGATACCTCACCGTCGCTGACAATGATCAAGGCGGTTTTCCCGCTGACGGTTTTCAGTTCGGAGAGTGCCAGATCCATCCGACTCGTGCCGCCGGGCGCCGGCAGAGCATCCAGAATTTCCTTGTATTTTTTTTGTTCATATTTGCCGAAATCGATTGGAGATAAAACCGGCTTGTGGGTTGCCTGGGTGCGGTGCCCGAAGGTCGTCATCTCGGTCATCAGGGTGACATCCTTGGGCAGGGTTTCATTCAGGCGGCCCAGAACTCCTTTGGCCCATTCAAATTTGGAGACGCCTTGGTAGTCATCGTCCATGGAAGAGGAAGAGTCCAGCACCACCATGAAATTGTCCACCTTCTTTTCGTACATTCCGGCGTCGATGGGTTGCGCGGAAAAATCCGGCAGGCAGATCTTCTTTTGGGGGGAACAACCCGCAGTGATCAAAACGACACCCGCAAAAACGACCAACCAGCGATACTTCGTGTGTTTCATTTACGACCTCCTTCGATATTGTATTCAAATCAGTTAACGCCCAACAATGAGGATGATACCCATCCTTCGTTGGAACGCGCTTTCCTTACGTAAGCGATTTTTAAAACGTCGACGTTGAAATTATATTGTGTGTGTTGGAATTTGACTTTCTATCCGAATCGAATGGTTCCCGGTCAGGTGTTAAATTGTAAAGACGCACAATAATCCATGGTTTTTAAAATTGCAAGACTATTTATAAAACTTAAAAAAAATAATAAGTTGTGCTGGAAATCAGTCCGGAATAGACTGATTTCCAGCTGGCTTTTCTCGAAGGAAAGGGCAACCGATATGAAAAAAGGTTGCATTCCATCCGCACCCGGGTTGTCAATGGCGCCAAAATCGGCTAAAAGTCGATTTCATGCAGCGCATTTTATTCCTCGAAAATCCGATCCAGACCTATGCCTGGGGGTCACACACCGCTCTGGCGGAGCTGTTGGGTCTTCCCTCTCCGTCCTCCCAGCCCCAGGCGGAACTTTGGATGGGAGCCCACCCCAAAGCCCCTTCCAAGGTGATTCTGGCGGATAGCGGGTTCCATTTATTGAATGACATCATCGCCCGGGAACCGGAGAGTCTTCTCGGGTCACGAACGGCGTCTCAATTTTCAAACCGGTTGCCGTATCTGTTCAAGGTGTTGGCCGTGGAACAACCGCTTTCCATCCAGGCCCATCCGAGCCGCTCCCAGGCCCGGGCGGGCTTCGATCGCGAAAACCGGCTGGGCATTCCGCTGGATGCGCCCCATCGCAACTACAAAGACGACAATCACAAGCCCGAGTGCATCTGCGCTCTGACGCCCTTCTGGGCGTTGTGTGGATTCAGACCGATTGCGGACATGCTGACGCTGTTTTCCACCGTGCGTTCCGAAGGAATGGACCCGTATCTAAAGCGATTGGAACACCAACCGGATTCATCCGGTCTGAAGGATTTTTTCAAAACCATTCTGTCCATGACACCGGAAGAACGCCGGCCGGTCATTGCGCAGGCAATGAAGCAGGCGCAACCACTTGCAGCCGACAATTCGGTTTACCGCTGGATGGTCGAACTTCATCAATTCCATGAAAACGATATGGGGATTTTTGCGCCGATTCTGTTGAACCTGGTTCGCCTTTCACCCGGACAGGCCCTGTTTCTCCCAGCCGGGGAACTACATGCTTACCTTCATGGGGTGGCCGTGGAGCTCATGGCCAATTCCGATAATGTCTTGCGGGGCGGTCTGACACCCAAACATGTCGATGTGCCCGAGTTGATGAAAACGCTCCT
Organism: Desulfobacterales bacterium; assembly: GCA_041740615.1. Lineage (GTDB taxonomy): Bacteria > Desulfobacterota > Desulfobacteria > Desulfobacterales > SURF-7 > DYJD01. The sequence goes on along the minus strand of JBGSLR010000048.1, from coordinate 33,124 downwards.
CTTCAGAGAACAGGCCCTTGAGATATTGTTGCCGGAAGCAATGGGAAAAACCGAGAAAGTCTACCGCACTCCCTCAACGGAATTCACATTGTCGGTCATTTCCGTTCGGGACGGTATCCGGCATCACAGCGGTGCAAGGGACAGTATCGAAATTCTGCTCTGTGTAGAAGGCGCCGCGGTATTACGGCAGAGCGACCAGGCGCCGCCCCTTCCCATGGCAAAGGGTGTTTCGGTGTGTATCCCGGCCGCGGTGGGAGCCTATTCCGTTTCGGGCGACGCCGTCATTTATAAAGCGGCCGTACCTTCTTTTTCTTGATAGCATTTTGAGATGTAAATAAAGCGCGCTTTCCATGGATCGGATCTTTACATAATTGTAAAAAGGTGTCATTATTACTTTTAATTTTAAGGGTTTTCTTGAATATGAAAACGGTTTTGATCGTAGATGACGATCTGACGACGCGCAGTTTGATTTCACGCATTCTCAGCCATGCTGAAGAATTGGTCGTTCTGACCGCCTGCAATGGCAAGGAAGCGACGGATATTATCAGCAAATGCAACATCGATCTGATTGTGACCGACATCGTTATGCCTATAATGGACGGGTTTGAACTGCTATCCTACATCAGTGGGAATTGTCCTGAAATTCCTGTGTTTGTCATGACGGCTCACCAATCTCCGGCAATCGACGCTAAAGTGCGTTCTCTCAATATCTCCCAATATTTCATTAAACCCCTTAATATGGATGAATTTAAGGAGAGGCTTTTCGATGAGTTGGAATCCGGCGCGGAAGGCCAAATCCGCGGCATAGGGCTTGTCTCTTTTCTTCAACTCGTCGAAATGGAAAGTAAAACCTGCACGTTGACCATTCGGTCAAAATTGGATAACAAATTTGGTAAGCTGTATTTTGTCAAAGGCGAGCTGATCACTGCTGAAACGGGTGATATCCAGAATGAAAATGCGGTTTATGAAATCATCAGCTGGGAGAAAACGACGATTTCAATCGAAAAACAGTGTAAAAAACAGGTCAAGGAGATCGCCCATCCCTTACTCAATATCCTGATGGAGGGTATACGGTTAAAAGACGAGAAAGAGGCCCAACAAAATATCGGGAAAAATCCTTTAAAAATAAAGAGAGCAGGGGGGCGATCCAATCCGGGGCATACATCGTCCGTCCCGACGAAAGCCAAGGCATCCCCCCCGGAGGCGCCCAATAAGGGGGGGCCGGATCAGCAGGAAGTGATGCATCGGGCGCGTCTGACGAGTGTGCTGGAAAAATTTACCGAGATCCGTGAATTCAGTATATTCGACCAAAACGATGCCGTCATCAAAACCCATGACGGATCAGGCGGGAAGCCGGAAGTGGGCCCCTCGTCCTTCTTTGCACTATCGAGTCTGATCGGCAATCACCTTGAATTTGGGCCGCCCATTTCGCTGATGTTCAATATGAAAAGTGGCCATCGATATATGATATTTCGATATAAAAACGACCATATCCAGGTTTTATTGAAGTCTGGTTTTTCGCCGATCACATTTTTGAACAAGCTGAAACTGATAAAAATAGAAATCCGGTAATTTGGCATGAAAACTATCCGAAATGCTACTATATACCAAACGAATCGCGACATTGGGGCAGTCACGGCGTTTCATGGAACCATCATCGGCGGCAGGTCGTATTTGAAGGAGGAAGGATGAGTAAAATTTTTCAAGACCTTAAATCGATTCAAGGCTTTATAGGCGGGTATGTTTTCAGACCTACCGTCGGCATTCTCGCGAAAGAAATGCCGTCGGTGTATAAGGACAATAAGCTCTCGGAGATCGGGGATGTCCTAATAAAAACCTACAAATCCGGAAGTTTGAATTTCCCAAATATGATTGATGTGTCCATCTGTTTCCAAGAGGCGGTCATCATCATTCGAGAAGCCGCCGGAAATACATTCATTTTCATATTGGTCGATCCGGCTTCAAATCTGAACCTGTTCAACATGACGTTGAGCGTGTTGATGGAAGATGTCGCCGAACTGATTCCGTCAACCGAACCCAACATCCCTGTTGAAGCAGCGATCCCGGAAGTGGCGCCGTCGCCCGTTGATTCCGGAAAGCCGGTGAGTGGCTCGGAATTGCTCAGCGAGGGACCGATGTCGGGAAAACTTCAGGAAATTCAAGATGCGCTGGCGATGGTCATGGGACCGATTGCACGAATTATTATGGTTGACGCCTTGGATGAATGGCTCAAGGGCAATGCTCCCTCTCATGAGAATATCCCGGCGCTCGCCGATATCTTATACAAGGAGATCAATGATTCAGGAAGAGTGGGGGATTTTAAAAAGAGAATGTCTGCATTGATTTCTCTGACGGATAATTAACAGGGAAGGATTGCCGCATGTCGAGTATAAAGGAAAAATTTTCAAAGCGAATTTTAGAGATCAACGGTGTCAAACGATATATTTTGGTCCGAGACGATGGCGAGATCCTCGTTCATAATTTACAGGAGGAGAACCCTGAAACCATTTCTTCCATCCTACTGTTCAGCGGATTGAACTGCAATAAAATCAGATCCGGCTTCGGATTTCGAAATTTGAAATACCTATCTGTTTCAAAAGAAAACAATGAAAATTTGTTTATTTTCCCCATGGAAAAATATTTTTTGGGTGTCATGCAGCATTCCAATGCAAACAGTATGGAGCTATTGAAAGATCTATCGAATTTTATCGAGGGAATCATGATGACAAAGTCCAATATCAGGTAAACGGGGAGGTTATTCATGGCATGGAGGAAATTCCACTTCATTGTTTTACCATTGCTGGTTACCGCTCTACTCATGACTTCATCTGCAAAAAGGATCGATGCCGAAGAAAAACTCTCTGAATTTGATGAGCAGGTTAAAAAATGGGCCATGAGCTGTAGGGAGGAGGTTGTTGAGCAGTTCCAGTTGCTGTTGTCTTCCGGCCGATTGACCATCGGGCAGCTTTTCGATACTTTCTATATTCCGATCCCTGACACCGATCCGCAAAAATATCACACGCAATACGATAAGTACACTGACGAAGTCCTACAGGCCATTTTGGATAAATACGTGGAAAAAGACAAGCGGATCATTTTTGTCGTGGCGGTGGACACCAACGGATATTTACCCACACATAACAGTAAATACTCCCTGCCGTTGATTAACGATTATGATGTGGATGTAAGCAGAAACCGGACCAAAAGACTGTTCAATGACCGCACCGGGCTTGCCGCTGCCCGCAACAAGGAGCCGTATTTGTTGCAGAAATATAGCCGTGATACGGGTGAGAACATTGCCGATCTTTCCGTCCCGATCTTTATCAAGGAAAAACAGTGGGGGGCGCTCCGCATCGGTTATCGTGTTGAATGATAGAGATGAACCCAAAGCACAAAGACACTGCTCTGGAATCCTAACATTATTCACTTCAAGGGGGAAAGAATGATTAAAGCGATCGCTACTCGACTCGATGTTAAAATCTCGTTGATGGTTACAGCGTTCCTGACGGTTGTCATCATTGCGGGTACAGTCTATCTGATAAAGCAACAGGGAGACAGTCTGGAATCACAATTGCTCCAAAAAGGGAAAATGGAGTCCATCATCGGAGCCAAAATGATCAGTCGCGTGATAGAAGAAGCGATTGACAATGGTGTTTTTACCGTAAAGGATGCTTTCGATGAAGACTATGTCAAAATTCCCGGATTCGACCCCCCAAAGTATCACACCAAGTATGATTCCTATTTGGATAAATCCATTTTGTCACTTGAAGATGAATTTCTAAAGGATGAAAGCGTGATTTTCGCAGTGGCGGTTGATCGAAACGGATATTTGCCAACCCATAACACGCGCTATCAACAGACTCCCACGGGGGATAAACAGAAAGACCTCGTGGGCAATCGAACCAAAAGAATCTTCAATGACGAAGTCGGAATCACGGCAGCCCGAAATACCGCTGAAGGGTTCCTCCAGATATACAAAAGAGACACCGGTGAAACCATGTGGGATATTTCTTCCCCGGTATATGTAAAGCGCAAACACTGGGGTGGATTACGGATCGGGTATTCGCTTGCCAAATTGACGGCAGCGAAAAATAGGCTGACGTTTTCTCTCATCGGTGTCATGACCTTGATTTTACTCCTCTCCGCGGCCTCGGTTTTTTTTCTGGTAAATAAGTCTTTGAAACCGTTAAAGGAATTTACGCGCATCGCTTCGGATCTGGCAAGTGGAAAAGTCGAGGAAAGGATTGAAACCAAAACCCAGGATGAAATCGGACAGCTCGCCAATGTTCTGGAGAGATTGCGGGTGAGTATAAAGACCGCCATGGAACGGCTGCTGCAGAAAAAATAAACCGGAATTCGTCACCAAATGATAGGTACTACAAGGCTCCCGGGTTTGATCCTTCACCAACATGTCTGCATTGTTCCGATATCGAAGGATCACCCGTGAGCGGCAAAACACTCGGTCGGTGCCATGCATGAAGGTGGTTCGTCATTCAGCTCAATATGCAAAAAGCCCGTTCTCGTAAACTGTCAATTTCTCTCCGGATTTTAAATGGGCGGTGACCCGTTTTTTTTCCGTGTTGACAACATCCCAATGCAGGGCCGAATCATTGAACCCCAGCTTTTTTTTCAGCCCCTTGGTCAACGTCGAAGGATCGCCGGCATATGTATCGGAATAGGAAGACCCCAAGGCGATATGGCAATTGCCGAATTTCCCGCCGAAGTTTTCGTCATAGAGGGTGTTGGCCATAAAGCGGTCGATACGGGAAAACCGTTTGTCGGTCAAAGAGAATTCCCCCAGTTTGCTGGCGCCGGGATCCATGGCAAGCTGTTGACGCGCGAATTTTTCTCCGGATTCCGCCCGTACCTGTATCGCCATGCCGCCCTTGAATTCCAGGCGCAACCCTTTTACATAATTGCCGCTGCGAAAGGAGGGCTGATCCGCGTAGTAGGTTCCCCGTGTTCCCCGAAAATCCGGTGAGAGGAACAGCTCGAAACTCGGGATGTTGTGTCCGGAAATACCGATCCAGCGTCGTTGTTCACCGGGAGTGATTTCCAGGTTCGTTCCGGCGGATTCCACATGAAAATGTTTTACCGCAAGGCTGTTCAGCCATTCCTTGATGGTTTGGGCCCGGTCATAGATCTCCCGCCAATGAACGAGCGGATCTTTGCAGCCGAGGAAGCAGGCCTTGACGACCTGGGCCGTATATGCCGCCAAATCCAGACCGGCATGTTCGGCCAGGGCTTCCGTTGGCATCATGCAGAGGGTCCAGCTAAAATCACCGGCCTCATCGCGACGGTCGAGGATGTCCTTCAGATATTTTCGGGCGATGGCGGTTTTTCCGATTCGCCTGGGATCGACATCGCGCAAATGGGTGATGGAAGTCGGGGCATGTAAAAAAATACTGCCGTTCAACGCTTTATAGAGGGTGTCGTCCCCCGGTGTCCGGAAGGTCAGCTGCCCGTCATCGCAGAGCGTATAGAAATTTTTTTCCATATGGGGCGTGTAGGTCGCCCGCAGCACGACATTCCGTCCCATCCGGTACAGTTTTGCCTGAATGATTTCCGCCAGCCGGACGGCGGGTGCGTCATAGCGGATCATCACCAGATCGTTCGGTTTCGTCCCCCCCGTGCGGGCGGTTTCAAGACCCCATAACAATACATCGGCATACCGATCGAGTTGTTTTTCCGAAAGCATGGATCATCCTTTTGGGTCGTGTGTCCCGTCTTTCAAAAACAGGCCGTGGTATTCGGCCTCGGAGAGATGGTTTTTCAACATACGGTTGATGAGCATGTAAATTTCATTCAGTTCCGCATCCGTCATGCGTTTTACCAGGTTGCCGATCAGGGTGTCGTCGGCGAATTTTTGCAGGTAGTAGATGATGGTTTCTTCGTCGGTTTCCCGGTCCATTCCAAAGGCGCCAAGGCCTTGGTAGGTATCGACAAAATGATGGGAATGTTTTTTCGGTGATGAGGCGTCCATGAGTGGTTTGTATAGAGGAAAATACCATGCAGGTCAACCGCCAAAAACCATCGGTTGTTTCCTTTACCGGAAAAGATGTTTTGACGAATAGCGAAAAAAGCGATATCCTATGTCCCATTCTTTCCCAATGCAGGTATTATCCCGATTCCCATTCCCATATCGAAACCGTTACAAGGAGGTCCTAATGAAAAAGCTATCGGCAGTTGCTTTATTGTTGACCATTTTTCTGGCGGCGGGGAAATCGCTTGCCGCCGAGGAAATCAAGATCGGTGTTTTGAATTTCGCGCCCTTTTACATTGTTGAGGAAGGCAAAGAGCCGAGCGGCATGATGCTCGACTTCCTCAAGGTGGCCATGGACAGGGCCGGTTTGCCTTACTCCATAAAGGGTTATCCACCCAAACGCCTGTATCAGAATCTGGCGGAAGGGAAATCTCATGTTTTCATGGGGATTAAAGGCGTCCCGGAACTGGAGGGCAAGGTCATTTACAGCCGCTCCAAAATTACCGATATCGACATGCGGGTATACACGCGCCCTGAAACTCCCGTTCCACAAAGCAAAGAGGAACTGAAAGGGAAGAAAATCATCGTGATCCGAGGGTATAGCTACGGCGGGTTCATCAAATTCCTCCAGGATCCGGCCAACCGGATTGAGGTGGATGAATCGGATGATCATGATCTGGCATTCAAAAAACTCCAGGCCAAGCGTGCGGACTATGTCTTGGATTACCGTCGGCCATCGGAAAAAACCCTTGCCTCGCTGAATATATCCGGCCTCCAGAATCACTCCATTTCCCTGATCGACATCGTGTTGATCGTATCCAAACAGGCCCCAAACGCCCAGGAAGTGGCGGACAAACTGGAAAACGCGTTTGACGAACTGAAAAAAGAGGGTAAGCTGAAGGATATTTAATCCCCGCACGTATCCGGACGTTTGTTTATATCCCCCACCCTTCCCTCCCCCAAAAGGGGGAGGGAAGGGTTGCGGGTGTCTGGGATGCGCCTTTCCGAAGGACTTTTCAATTCAGCGATGCGGCTATCCGCCAAGGGCTTGGTTCAGGTCGGCGATGAGATCCGCTTCATGTTCGATCCCCACTGACAGGCGCAGCAGGGAATTCGAGATGCCGACCCGGGCGCGGTCCGTGGCGGACATTTTGGCATGGGATGTCTCCGCGGGTGCGCAGATGATGGTCTCCACCCCGCCGAGGCTGACCGCCGGACGGATCAGCCGCAGTCTGCGCAGCAGCTGCGGCGCTGAAACGACGGTTTCATCCGGTTCAAAGGAGAGCATGGCGCCGAAATCCCGCATCTGGGTTTTGGCGATGTCATGGCCTTTGAAGTCCGGCAGGCCGGGATAGTTGACCTTCCGGACCGACGAATGGGCCGCCAGATATGCCGCGATTTGTCCGGCATTCCGGCTTTGGCGTTCCACCCGCAACACCAGGGTTTTTACACTGCGCTCCAGCAGATAGCAGGCATTGGCGTCCAGGCTGCCGCCCAGATGACGCGCCAGCTTGCGGATGGGTTCGGTTTTTGCATGGGACGCTAACGCAACGCCGCAACACAGGTCGCTGTGGCCGCCCAGATATTTGGTACCGCTGTGGACGACCACGTCGACTCCCAGGGCAAGGGGATTCTGGTTCACGGGACTGGCGAAGGTATTGTCCATGATCGTCGTGATTCCGCGGTCCCGGGCGAAGTCCGTCACCCGGCGGATGTCGATGACGCTCAGCAACGGGTTGGTGGGGGACTCGATGATGATGGCTCTGGTCTCCGGTGTCGCCGCCCGGATGACGGCATCGGAATCGGTGGCGGCAAAGGTGCAGTGGATGCCGAAGCGATGGAATTCATCGGTGGCGAAGGCGTGGGTTCCCCCATACAATTCATCCATCAGGATGATATGGTCGCCGGTTCCGGCCACGGCCAGTACGGCCGTGGTCATGGCCGCCATTCCGGAACTGAACAGGACGCCGTCTTCGGCGCCTTCCAGGGCGCACAGCTTGCGAACCACGGCATCCTGGTTGGGTGTATTGAAATACCGGGGATACGGACAATCCGGTCGATCCAGATATTCATAGGACGAGGACGTGAATATGGGGGTATTCAAGCCGCGGGTTGCCGCGTCCCGGTAATTGCCGCTGTGAACGCATTGGGTTTCTTTCTTCATGATGCCCGCCTCCTGAGAAATGATCGATGCCTCGATCACTTTTTTTGCTAATTGAATGAAAACTTGATAATAGTACAAAACGGTTTCCACCGCAAACGGATGCACAATCTGTCGACTGTTTTTTTTAAAGCGAAAAAGGAATGGGGTTTTGGATATGGGAAAACAAAGAATCATGATGGTGATCGGCCTGATCAGTTGCATCATCGGGGTGCTGGCGTATGCTTACAGGGATAAATTGGGAATTTGCGACATCCCCCTCCCGGTGCTGAAAGCGAAATACGAAAAACCGCACTCCAACTATCTTCAGATCAACGGAACGGCGGTGCATTATTGCGACGAAGGCAACGGGCCGGTGATCGTAGCCCTGCACGGCATCATGGATTCTCTGCACACCTGGGATGGATGGGTCCATGAAATCGGCGGCTGCTATCGCATCGTTCGCATGGATCTCCCGGGTTTCGGATTGACGGGTCCGTCCGCCGCGGGTGACTATTCCAAGGATGCTTTTGTTCGGTTTCTGGATCAGTTTGTCACGGCGCTGGGGATTTCCCGATTCACCCTGGTGGGCAATTCCCTCGGCGGCGCCATTGCGTGGAATTACGCCCTTCAATTTCCGGGTAAGGTCGAAGCGATGATCCTCATCGATCCGGCGGGATATCCCATGGACATCCCCTATCCGCTGAAAATTGCGACCATCCCGGTGATCCGGGAATTCGGGACGATGATGACGCCCCGAATCATCTTTGAGATGAGCTTGAAACAGGTGCTGGGGGATCCCCGGGGGATAACCGATGACATGGTCGACCGTTTTTATGAGTTGAGTCTCCGGCCCGGCAACCGCGAAGCCTTGCCGGCTATCATGGATGCCCTGGCGGTGTTGAATGAGGACCCTGCTTTCAGCAGGCGGATTGCCGAGATCCGGGTTCCGACCCTGTTGCTGTGGGGTGAAAAAGACCGCTGGATTCCCGTAGCCCAGGCGGCGCAATGGCGCAAGGATCTACCCGGTATTCATAGCATCGTTTATCCAGGGGTCGGACATGTGCCCCAGATGGAAATTCCGGTCCGCAGCGCCGATGACGCTCACCGGTGGCTGATCGTGCAACAATCCAGTCAAGCAGGGATTCTATCCGGGAATGTGTTGCGGATGGTCGCCCTTGGCCTTGGATTGTTATTGGTGATTCTGGCGGTGGGCTTCCTTGTCCGCAGATATCGGAATAAAAAATCATTCTGAAGTCGTATTGTTTTGAGGCGGCGGATCAAACCGTCGCAACGGCCTTAAAGAAGGTGTAGCAGAAAACCCCGTCCGCCTCTGCGGCCCGATATAACCCCCGCAGGCCTTCGTCAAAGTCGGCTTCGTCGATGATTCCGGCTGCGAGGGCGGCGGCGCGCACACCCTCGACCATCGCCGTGAAGGTTCTCCGGGTAAATCCTTCCACCAGATGCGGTCTGCTGGAATCGACGTAAACCATGCGCGGGGAAACGCGCACCGCTTCAAATCCCGCCCCCTTCAGAAGCGGATAGAGCTCCCGGCCGATATTGGCATTTCCCCCGGCGGCTTTCTGCAAGGCGACCTGGCACTGAATCGCCCGATGGGATGCGGCGTTGTCCGGATAAAAATAGGTAGAGCCGTGATCCCCTTCGATTACCGTGATCGTGCCATTGGTCTTGAGCAGCCTTTTCAAGGCCGCCAGTGCGTCAACCGGTCTGGCAAGATGCTCCAGCACAAAACAGACAAAGATATGGTCGAAGGTTTGCGGTGCAAAAGGCAGGTGAAAAATATCGCCCTGCTCAAAGCGAACATTTTTGAATCCGGCCTCCGAGATGGTTCGCCTGGCTTCCGCAACGGAATTTTCGGATATGTCGACGGAGATGATCCGTGCATCCGGACTGTTGCGGGCCAACGTGACGGTTTGCGCCCCGACGCCGCAGCCGGCTTCCAGCACCAGGCTGCCCGGAGGATAGGCGGTATCGGAATGCAAAAGCTCAACCAGGGTGGATGCCTGGTCCTGCAAACGGATGCTTTCTCTTGGATCATAGCCATGGACATAGGTGTGATGCATCGTACCTACCTTTTTGAATCATTGCATTCAGTTTTTCTGGCAGCGGAATTCGTTGAAGCCGCGAAAACGATCCGTATTGCTTAGAACGGTTTTATCGCGCTTGTCAATCATATGTATTACCATAAACCGGTTGAAAACAAGCCGGGATTCCAGTATGAATGATTGGCGCCAAACACGAAAATCTCCTGAAAGAATCATTCGGATTTCGAACGGATTTCGATGACATCCGCGGAGCAGGGGATGTCCGGGGCGCCCAGTTCCTGCCGACCCATACCCCGGACTCATAAAACCGATTGAATGGTACCAACCAATTAAGAAAGAGGCGATCATGAAAACGAGTAGAATTTCATTTTTCAACCAGGCAATAACTATTTCCCTGGTGAGCATTCTTTTATTTGCCATGGGGTGCGCAACCATGCAGTCGCAGGGTTCTCCGGAGGCGGATAAAACGGAATCTCCACAACCCCTCCGTGTCGGGATGACGCCCAACTATCCCCCCCTGATTTTCATGGAAAACGGAAAGATTTCCGGTATCGAGGCGGATTTGGCGGAGGCCTTGAGCAAGGAGTTGAACACCCCGTTCGTATTTGTGGAAAAGCCGTTTCCGGATTTGGTCAGCGCCCTGGTCACCCATGAAATCGACATGATCATGTCCGGTATGTCCGTGACGGCCAAACGGGAAGCCCTGGTCCGATTCGTTCAGCCGTATATGCATGTGGGACAGATCGCCATCATCCGCAAGGTTGATCAAGCCCGTTTCGATCCGCCGAAAGATGCACTATATGTCAATGGATTGCGGGTGGGATATGAGCGCGGCACCAGCGGCATGCAATTTGCCGTCGACAATCTGTTGCTGGCCCAGTTGGAAAAATTCGATTCCGCCGAGGCCGGTCTAGCGGCACTGCTTGCCGGTGGCGTCGATGTCTTTATTCATGACACTCCCACCGCCTGGAGTATATCCACCGACAAGTCCTATGCGGACCTGATGGTCTTGACCGTCCCGTTGACCCGGGAACCCGTTGCCTGGGCGGTCCGCAAGGAGGAAACAGAGCTGGCTTCCCGGATGAACGCCGTATTGGATGCCTGGAAAGAGGACGGGCGTCTGGAAAAGATATTGGACCACTGGCTGCCGGTGTCATTACAGACGGAATAATCCTTCAGGAGATAGAAACGGAATCTATATAGCGGCGACCTGCGGCGGCAGACCGATCCGGAAACAGATCGCGGTGACCATTTCAGACCGGGATCTGCCATAGGACACCTTTTGCAATCGCTTGTTTTTTTCTTGACATATCCCGAATTCACCCCCATATCCATATCTTTTTGAAACGCAACGGGCCGGTTCATGGTCCGGTAGGAACGGAAAGGAATCACCGGTATGGATGGGTTGAAAGAGTCCCGGGAAATCATCAACGGGAAACAAAAGGTCATTTGCCGGCGCCGGCTCCATGAGGTCACCACAAGGGACGGTCTGCGCCTGATCATGACCCATAAGTCTCCGGTTCAGGGGCCATCCCTGGCGCCGGTCATGCTGGTTCACGGTTTGGGGCAAAACCGCTATACCTGGAATTTGTCCAAGAGAAGCTTCGAGAACTATCTCGTCGCCCAGGGCTTCGAGACCTTTAATGTGGAGCTGCGCGGCCACGGCCTGAGCCGGGCCAACGCCTGCGACTATCCCGAGCGTTTCCGCACCTATTTCATGGAGGATATCCCGGCGTTCATGGAAGCCGTTCGGGAGATCAGCGGGCACCCCAGGCTGTTTTTTATCGGCCACAGCCTGGGCGCCACCCTCGGTTATTGTCTGGGCGCTGAATACCAGGATGATCTTCTCGGCCTGATATCCATCGGCGGTCCCTTCAACATGGCCAGGGGAAATCTGCTGCTGAAAACCATCGCCCGCACGGGCGTGACCCTTGAAAAACTGCTGCCGTTTCGGATGCCGTATCCCAAGGCGTTTTATATCGACTATATCGGCGCCGCGGCGCGTTCCGGTCTGTTCATCATGGACAATCGTTTTTTCAAGATTCCCCTCCAGGTTTGGTATCCCGGCAGCATGGAGCGCGATATCCTGGAAGAAAGGATTCAGAAAGGCTTTGACCGCACCGGATTCAATGTGGTCCGCTTCATGTTCAAATGGGGTTCCCAGGGGAGATTGCGCAGCCTGTATGGGAATGTCGATTACGAAAACAACATCGAACGATTGAAAGCCCCGATCCTTTTCGTTGTCGGTGACAAGGATTTCGCCGTTCCCCTGGCAGCGGTTCAGGAGGCCTATGAAAAAGCCGGATCGTCGGACAAGACCTTGAAGGTTTTCGATGCCCAATCAACCGGCAATCACTGGGGGCACATCGACCTGATTCTCGGCAGACATGCCCCCGGGCATGTCTGGCCCCATCTGTCGCGCTGGATGCGAAAGCGGTTGCCGGAAAACGGGTAACGAGGGTGGGCATTTTGTGGCGCCTTCCGAATGAGGGATGTTTGATCTATTTCTCGTGATTCGGGTTTAGGATCATGTACAACCCCCACCCTGACCCTCTCCCATAAAGGGGGAGGGAAGCAGAATATCCTGGAATGGCGGCTATCGGCTTCAATACCATAAGGAGAAAAGAACCATGGAATATCGAAGCATGGTGTCCCACTCTTTGTATTCAGATGATGGAGCAAAGCGATTCCTGGTATTTGCGTTGCGTTGTGGTTAACAGGCGATCTATGCGGAAAGCTCCTTTTTCAAACTCTTGAGGAATTTGTCCACGAGTCCGGTAAACTCCCGCACTACCAGCGGAGCGACGATGATCCTGGTCAATGCCGGAAGGGGAAGGGTGATTTCGCCCTTGGAGTAAAAGGTCAGGTGGATTTTTCCCTGCCGATCCCGGATGGCCCATTTCCCTTCCACCACGCCGTTGCCGATGCCGGGGACCGGCACCCATTTGATCCAGCCCTTGCTTTTGTTCTGGCTGTATTTCACGGCGTAGATAGACTGAATAGCGTATTTGTCCACGCCGAATTTTTTCATCTCCCATTTGTAGGCATGCTGGCCGAGATCGGTAAGCCTATCCACATTGGGAAAGTGTCTGGCCGACCGGGGTACATCCGCCAGGTATTCAAACACGGTGTCGTAATCGCTTTCGATTTCCAACTCTCTTTCCACTTCGACGATGACACGGACAGCCATTTTCTTCTCCTCAATGAGACTTGTTTTTTCGGTTTCTATTTCTCGCGGGCTTTGTTTCGCTGCTCCTGCGCTTGAAAAGCCAGCGTATAAGCTACGAAGTATTTATAGATATTGCGTACATAGATCGTAGTATCCATGCCGATTTTTTGTGCGGTCACCATTTCCACATGGTTGAACCACTGGTCTGGATCCAGACCGCTCTTGGCCGCCTCTTTCCGGATTTTCGTAATTCTAGCCGGTCCAGCGTTGTATGCGGCGATAGCGAATAAAGTGCGGTCTGGTTCACTGAAATCAGCATCCTGAAAATACTGTTTGAGGAGATAATGCATATATTTGGCGCCGGCCTGAATATTCGACTCCAGAATGTTGATATTCCCAACTTTCATGGCTGCTCCGGTGGCTGGCAGGAGCTGCATGACACCGACGGCGCCGAATGATCCTCGCGCATTCTGGAGCAGCCTGGATTCCTGATATCCCAAGGCTGCCAGCATCAGCGGGTCGAAGCCGTATTGATCACCGTATTTCCGGAACAATGCATACATCCTTTCGAAACGTTTCCAATCGTCGAGATCGACGGGATTACAGATCTGGTGAAAACTTCTGTTGCTTTTGACTACCCGATATTCGATGCCGTTCTGTTTTGTAACGCCGCTATCAAAGAAGTCGATCAATTCCGCCGTGAGCAAAGGACTTTTTTTTCGAACAGCCCAGCCTTTTCGAATCCCGGTTTGAATGGTGAACTGCTTGTTGATAATCAATTTGGGCAGAACCTTTCTCCATATATCTGCTTTCCAATCATCCATCACGATCATTTCCAGCACTCCGGCGTTCACCATCTCCATCATGTCTTCATCCTCTAGGCTATTGGGCACTGGAACCAGTTTTATCTCCGCTCGGTTTTCCTGTTGAAAACGTTTGTTGAGTTGGACGATGCTTTCAAAATAGCTTGCGGACTTGCGAACATAGATCCGTCTACCAGACAGCTCTTCGACTCGGGTAAGCGGCTTGACACCCGGTCCCGTTACAATTACTTCCGAAACAGAGCGTCCATGGATCGGTGATACAATATCCACCAATTGGAGGCGTTCATCGGTGACAGTGAGGTTGGCGGCGGCGATATCGCCCAGGCCGGTGATGATCCCGGGCAGCAATTTGTCACGGCTGGTGGGGATAATGGCAACTACAATCGGACGTTTGTCCAGTTTTTTTAAATGGTTACTGTTGATGGATTTCTCCAGGTTGCGGGCCATTTCCGCGGTTATGCCGCTTATTTGCCCCTTGTTACTGTAATAAAGGGTTCGACTGTAGGGCACCAGCAACCGGATGAGGCGACGCTCCATCATTTCATCGAAGTCGCCCTTCCATGACCGGTTGGTTATCGGCAGGGCGCATACATTTTTTTTGAGGGACACTGCTTGGGTCGGCTGTGGTTTTTTCGCCGGAGGAGCGGCCAGAACCGGCGAAACGGCATGGAACAGGAAAAGTACCGGCAGAAGCCACTTCATGAAACCACCTTGTTATCCATAGATATGGAAAGTTTCTTTTGCTAAGATGGCATATTTCTACAATAAGACATTTCAGCCGTCAAGGATTAGCGTTCCTTGTCATAACTTCGGCCGGTTGCGGTTGCTTGGGAAACAATTTCCTTTCCTTTTGGTAAATTTTGCCGCATGAATTTCCATAACCAGCACTATCCGGCGTCGCCGTCCCTCGGTCAGGTCAAGCGATACCAGCGGCGTGTCCGGCTTCCTTGGGATCGTAGAGGAAGGTGAGTGGCGTTCCCTGGTCGCCAAACCGGACCAGCGTTTCCAGGGGATTCTTTGTGGAGCGGAAGGCGTCATATCGCGCGGCGATCTGGAGCAAGGAGTCCTGAGAGTCATCCTCATCGATGTCGGACAGGAGGTTCAGGTCGCTCAGTCCGGTTTGGGTGCCAGCGATGTTGTTGATGATGTTATGGTTGGTGCTGAGTCGTCGGAAGCTTTGGACCAAGGCAGTATCACCGTTCAGAGCTTTCTCGAGGGCTTTCTGACCCTGAAAGAAACCGTTGGTTACAATATCCCCATTGTCGTCCAGGGACAGGGCGATGCTGAGATCCGCAGGCAACCCCAGATCCGTTATGATGGATTCAAGGGAATTGGAGACGGTTTCCTGATCGCGGTTCATGGCTGCCTTGAAATCGTCCAACCGCAACTTGCCGGTGGGCGGCAGTCCCAACAGCTCTCTGGTTTTTGCGTATTCAACCGCCGGGGAGAGGGCAACCTGGTAGTCGGCGACGGAGTCTGTCTCCCGGGTATCGGCAGCAACCTTCCCGGTGTCGCCGCCAGCGGCGGTGCCCGCCGCTCTGTTGCGCGGATTAAGATACGGGTCGTTGATCTGATATATGCTGTCGATGACGCTCATCACTCGTTTCCTTCCATTTGGAAATTGGGATATCTGTCTTTTTATCTTTGAACTGTATTGCAAATCGCATGCCGGGATCAGAATGAATCCGCGTTCCGGAGGAGAAGGGGAGTGGTTTTCTTCGAGGCTTTATATGTTTGCTGATTTTTGCTATACACAGGAAATCGTATCAATGGGGAAGGCATGGAGGAAACAATACAATCCGTAATGGACGTGAACCGATGAACTCCCGAAAATCAAAAAACGTTCCGACATCAGGAGGCGGTGGAAATAAAAACCGTTTTGCCGTCAAATTTCTACTTGTCCTGCTGGGGGCCGCCGGATTGTTTGCGGCCGGTTATTTTTCCATGGACGCCCGCATCAAAGCGTCCCAATCGCAAAAAGTCGATGCGTCCGATCAACAAGATGCGTCCCGGCCGGCGGCGCCGGAATATCGGTCGCTGATCGGTCGCTGGCAGCGGACGGATGGCGGTTATATTATCGATATTCGCAAGGTCGAACCAAACGGACTGGTGGATGCCGCGTATTTCAATTCCAACCCGATCCATATCTCCCAGGCGCAGGCCTCTGTTACGGGAACCACGCTGCAGCTGTTCATTGAATTGCGGGACACGGGCTATCCGGGGGCGACTTATCAGCTGTTGTATTATCCCCAGCAAAAATCCTTGGCGGGCATTTACCATCAGCCTGCGGCAGGCGGTTCTTTTGATGTGGTTTTCATGAAAATGGAATAACGATCCGGAAACGTATAATCCAAGTCACCAGACGCAGATATCCAAGGAAATGAATTCTCAGTCGCCGGCCCCCCGGGCGCTGGACTTTTTTTCAGTGCATATTGAAAACAATGTGGTGCGCGTCAATACCGGCCGTCCCGTAAAACGAAACGGATTCCAACCGGATCAGGTCGTCTATCCAAAGGGATTCTGATGAAAGTCCACCGTCACCTTCCCCCCTTCCGGGAGCAACCATTGTTCTGGATGAAATTCAGAAAATTCCGCAACTGCTGGATGTGATTCATCAGGTAATGGAGGAGCAGAAATCGCCGCGTTTTATCATGACCGGATCAAGCGCTCGAACGTTAAAACGAACGGGGGTGGATCTGCTGGCCGGTAGAGCGGTGGTTAATACCATGCATCCTTTCTCAACCCCTCTTCTTTTTCCGGCGTACAGATGGGTTTCCCATTCACTATGAAAGGGCGCATGCGACGGTACTTATTTTTCGCCGTGTGGGTGGAAAGCACGTCATCGGTAAGGGAGCGGCGCATCAGCATATATAGATGCGGCGTTTCTTGTTCCGTGACGGGAATTCCCAGTGCACTGGAAGTCGGCTTCTTTTACGTAACGTGTAACGATGAGCGGTGTCGACCTAAATTCATCCGCTGCCTTTATCCCAAACCGGATCTCGGCGTCTTTTTTGGAAACCACCTCACTCAACTCGAATAATTTCGATTTTTGTTTTTGGACAAAGGTCATAGAGGTCCGGGCGCATGTCATGAAGAGGTCGAACCGTTGCTACATGCCGCTGTTGTGAAAGGGAGGAAAGGGCAAGTTCGGATACGACAACTGCTTCCACATTGGGGTCGGCTTCTCCCTCTATGCCTTTCTCAGGGAAGGAAAAATCACTAGGGGTAAGAACGGCGGCCTGACTGTAGTTTAAAAAGGAGCCGGATTGGGTTCTCATGTTGCCGACGCTCCCTGTCATCACAACATAAATAAAGTTTTCAACCGCCCTGGCTTGGGCGCAATGGCGCACACGGTAGTAGGCCTTTTTTTCTTCGGTGTAAAACGGCACGAAAATGATTTCCGCTCCTGCAAGAGTCAGAAGGCGCGACAACTCCGGGAATTCGATATCATAGCATACCTGAATGGCAATTCTGGCCAGGGGTGTACTGAAAATCCGGATGGTCGGTCCTGGTTCGATTCCGCCTTCATTGCGCTCCGCCGGGGTAATGTGAAGCTTGTCCTGGGTATAAACATTGCCGGTCGGCGTGAACAGATGGGCTGAATTATAGTATTTCCCGTCCCTCCATACCGGATGGGACCCGCCGATAATATAAATGTTATACTGCTGCGCGAATCGTTTAAACATGTCGACGTATCGATCCGTATAACCGGCAAGTTCCACGGCGACTTCCTTCATGGAGAGCCGTTTTTTGTAACTTAAGAGCTGGTAAGTAAAGTATTCCGGGAACAGCAGAAAGTGACAGTGATAGGAATCCGCCGAGTCAACAAAAAATTCAACGGAACGTTCAAGATCTTCAAAAGACTGGATAGGCCGCATGTGATATTGGGCTGCGCACACCCGCACCCGGCGGGCCTGAATTTTGGGGAACACCGCCGAAGAGATCTTTTTTTTTGTTTCGTTAAAATCAGGGTTGGGCATGACAAGGAATGTCGAGTAATTCAAACTGGAACGGTCGACGGTGATGTCGAGTTGCACCTTCTTGACTTGGTATCCGGCTTTCAGATGGGCGTTCAAGGCAGCGTCTTGTAATTCTCCGTTCTTCACCTTTTCCACATATTGTTCAGCCGTCATTTTCCCCGCATGATTTTTATATCCGGGTATCCTTCCGTAGGCAATCATTCGTCTCAGATTGTATCTTTTCAGTATGCTTCGCCGTCGTTTATACAACAACATGGCGACGCCCCTGCGCTGATAGTCCGGGTGGACGGCAATGTCGGCGCCATAAAGGGTGTCTCCGTCCTGGTTGTGCGTGCTGAACGTCCCGGCCCCGGTCAGTTCATCGACATCGTACCAGAAATCATCATCGATGCTGACAATCATGCAGGTGGCGTAACCGATTATTTTCTTGCCGCAGACAGCCACAATCTGTCCTTGGGGAAATGCGGCGAACTGCATTTCGTAATGTCTTTCCGTAAATATGTATTCGGGAGGATAATCGTGGTATGTTGCTCTGCTGCATGCAATTATTTCCGGAATGTCTTCCAGACGCCACCTACGGGTCGTTATTTTTGTTTTTGGTTTGCTTACCATATCGTTCCTTTCTTTTCTGAAATAATAGAACCGTAACATGTCCACTATAAAAAATATATGGTAGAGAAAGGCATCCTCCGACTTGTTCGGAGTCATCCTATCAAATGGTTTCTCACTCATTCCGCAACGATATGTTGTTACCACCGATGTGCATGATTGTAACGAGTGGTCAGAAATTTGTTTTCGTTGTCGCCGTCGTTGTATCTCGTTCTTGACCCCGGGGCGCTTTTGAAGATAAGACAACAGACATCATCTGTGTCTGGTGGTTACGGCCTGACGAACACCTTTTCCGAAAGAGAGACCCTATGACCGGAAGCCGAGACGATATACCCCGCATTTTTCTCGCCGTCCTTTTCATCGGCGCCCTGATCATTGCGTCCCTGTGGATTCTTCGACCGTTCCTGGGAGCCTCGATTTGGGCGGTGACCATCGTGACGGCAACCTGGCCGTTGATGATCTCGATCCAGGATCGACTTTGGGGCCGTCGAACCCTGGCAGTCGCGGTGATGACCGTCGTCCTTTTGTGCGTACTGGTGGTCCCCTTGTGGCTGGCCATCGGAACGATCGTATCGAACGCCGACCGGATCGCCGGATGGGTGAAGTCCCTGGCCACCTTGCAGGTTTCAACGCCGCCGGTCTGGTTTGAAAATGTGCCGTTCATCGGTGGTGATATGATAGCGGCATGGGAGAAGATTGCGGCGGCGGGAGTTCAGGATTTTATGAGAAAACTGGCCCCATACGGTGGCAAAACCGTTCAGTGGTTCGCTACGGAAGTCGGTGGCTTTGGGGCCTTGGTGCTTCAATTCCTGCTCACCGTAGTGGTTGCGGCGCTGCTGTATTCCAGGGGTGAACAAGCAGCCTCGTGGATCATTCGTTTTGGCAGGCGCTTGGCCGGTTCGCGTGGTGAAAATTCGGTCCGATTGGCTGGACAGGCAGTGCGCGGTGTCGCTCTCGGCGTGGTGGTCACGGCTTTGGCCCAGTCGATTCTGGGCGGTATCGGACTGGTAATCGTCGGTATTCCGTTTGCCGCGATTCTGACGGCGGTGATGTTCATGCTGGCCATCGCCCAGATCGGCCCCATGCTCGTGCTGGTGCCTTCGGTGATCTGGCTTTTCGGTATCGGCAGCAGCGGCTGGGGAACGTTTCTGCTCCTCTGGACCCTGGTGGTCGGAACCATGGACGGTTTTCTGCGTCCGTTTCTGATCAAGAAAGGCGCCGATCTTCCCTTGCTGCTGATTTTCGCCGGCGTGGTCGGTGGTTTGGTCGCCTTCGGCCTCATCGGCATCTTCGTGGGGCCGGTGGTGCTGGCCGTGGCCCACACGCTTCTGTCGGCCTGGCTCGACGAGGATATTGCCGAGAGTCCCCTGCCCGATGGGGGGGAAAAAGGGGAACACGGTTTTCGGTAAGTCCTATTTTGCCGAGCTCGAAACGATCGTGTTTCCCACTGCTTTCATCAACGCCTTGCCTTCGCTGGATGCGTATGGTAATCATCCAGATACATACTGGCCGGACGGTGCAGGCGGCATGGAACTTGGGAATTGTCAATATACCGCTTTACAGCAAAAACGGACCTTCTGTTTTTTCCCACCCACTTCGCCTGAATTGTAATCGCCCGTTTCCGGTCGTTTCATGGGGTCAGCGATGAATTACCGGTATTCCATCAAATCCTACGGCGGCTCTGTTTTGTTCCTGGGACTCCTCCTGCTGTTGGGAATCTCCGGATACGACCGTCTGAATTACAACTGGCAGTGGTATCGCATACCGGGATACCTGATCCGCCTGAAGGACGGGGCGCCCGTTACGGGGATGCTGGTGGATGGGTTGATCGTGACGTTGCAGATCTCGTTCCTGAGCCTGTTTCTGACCGTGGGAATCGGAATCGTCATCGCCTTGATGCGTCTGTCCACTTCCCCCATGCTGCGCCTGATCGCCCTTGTCTATGTGGAGATCATCCGCAATACCCCTCTGTTGATCCAGCTGTTTGTGATGTATTTCGTTATTTCTCCGGTGGTGGGGCTTTCGCCGTTTGTCTCCGCGCTGGCGGCCCTCAGCCTGTTCGAGGGCGCCTACGCCTCCGAGATCATCCGGTCGGGCATCCTCGGTCTTCCCAGAGGTCAGTGGGAGGCCGCCTACAGTCTGGGACTGTCTTCTTACGACACCTATATCGGTGTGGTCTTCCCCCAGGTGATGCGTCAGATTCTGCCCATGCTTGCCGGACAGGGCGTCTCGCTGATCAAGGATTCCGCGTTGGTCAGCACCATATCCATATTCGATCTCACCATGCAGGGGCGGCGGATCGTGTCGGAGACGTTCCTGACCTTCGAGATATGGTTTACCGTGGCTTTTTGTTACTTCCTGCTCACGGCCCCTCTGTCCCTGTTGATTGCACGGATTGAAAAACGGTTCGGCGGCCATGACTGACGCGGTGCTGGTAATCCAGGATCTCCATAAACGGTTCGACGACGGGCTCGTCGCCTTGAGGGGAATCGACCTGACGGTACGGCGGGGAGAAGTGGTGTGCGTCATCGGACCGTCCGGGGCCGGCAAGTCGACCTTGCTGCGGCTGGTCAACGGTCTGGAGGAGAAGACCCGTGGGAGTATCGTCGTCGACGGCATCCCCCTGGATCAGAACCGCCGGAACCGCCTGCGGATCAGAACCGAGACCGGGATTGTCTTCCAGGCCTTCAATCTGTTTCCCCACATGACGGTGCGCGATAACATCAACCTGGCCCAGATCAAGGTGCGGAAACGAAAGAAGCGGGACGCCGAGGCCGTGACGGTCGGTCTGCTGGAGAAGATCGGCCTGTGTGACAAAATCGACGCCTACCCCTCTCAGCTGAGCGGCGGGCAGCAACAACGGGTGGCCATTGCACGGGCCCTGGCCATGCAGCCGAGCGTCATGATGTTTGACGAGGCCACCAGCGCCCTGGATCCCGAGATGGTGGGCGA
Organism: Desulfobacterales bacterium; assembly: GCA_041740615.1. GTDB lineage: Bacteria > Desulfobacterota > Desulfobacteria > Desulfobacterales > SURF-7 > DYJD01. The sequence goes on along the minus strand of JBGSLR010000048.1, from coordinate 11,401 downwards.
GGTGCTGGAGGTGATGAAAACCCTGGCCGCCGAAGGCATGACCATGCTGGTGGTCACCCATGAAATGGGATTCGCCCGGGAAGTGGGAGACCGGATTGTATTCATGGATGAGGGGGTGGTTGTGGAGGAGGGGCGCTCTGCCGATTTTTTCAATTTTCCCAAAACCGAAAGGGCAAAGGCTTTCCTTGCCCGCATACTGTAAAGGAGTGCGCCATGAAAATAAGTTGGATCTCAATGATGATTGCCCTGGTGTTCTGGTCGGCGGCTCCGTTGACGGCCGGTGAAACGAAAAACAAAAATTCCGATGAAAGCATCATCGAGCGCATTCAGAAAGCCGGCGTCATCCGGGTGGGAATGTCCACCTTCGTGCCCTGGGCCATGAAGGACAAGAACGGCGAACTGGTCGGTTTCGAAATTGATGTGGCCAAAAAACTGGCGGCCGATATGGGCGTCCGGGTGGAATTTGTTCCCACCAGCTGGTCCGGGATCATTCCGGCCCTGTTGACGGGCAAGTTCGACGTGATCATCGGGGGCATGGGCATCACCCCCCAGCGCAATCTCAAGGTCAATTTTTCCCATCCCTATGATTATTCGGGCATGTCCATCGTGGCCCACCGAAAAAAAGCAGCCGGCTTCAGCACCCTGGCCGACTTCAACAAGAAAGAGGTGACCATCGCCGTCCGGATCGGAACGACGGCGGAGCAGGCGGCCAAGCAGCACATGCCCGAGGCGACGCTCCGGGTTTTCGACAATGAGAGTCAGGCCATACAGGAGCTTTCGCTGGGAAGGGTGCACGCCATGGTGGCCTCCGCTCCCCTTCCGGCATTTCAGGCCCTGAAAAATCGGGAAACGTTGTTTCTCCCCATTTCGGGAACTTTTACCAAAGAGCCCATCGGGTTCGCCGTTCGCAAGGGGGATCACGACGCCTTGAACTTTTTTAACAACTGGATTCTGAAAATGGATACCGAGGGGTTTTTCCAAATGCGGAAAATATATTGGTTTGAAACGGATCAATGGGCGTCCCTGGTGAAGTAATCCGATTATACCGATTCGCCCGTTGGATGAAGATGCGGAAGAAGAATACCCCATGAATTTTCCCTACCACCGGCAGAAACGACTGGGAGTTGTGGATATCGCGGCGCTGATGCTGGTGGTCGGCGCCGTCGGCCTGTTTTTTCACCGGTTGACCGTGGTGATCCAGTACAAGTGGGAATGGGAGGCCATCCCGTCCTACCTGTTCCGGTTCGATCTCCAAACCGGAGAACTGCGCCCCAACATGCTGATGCAGGGATTTATCACCACTCTGAAACTGAGTGTCTGGTCCATGGTGACGGCATTTGGTATCGGCTCCCTTTGCGGGGTAATGCGGGCGCGGGGCGCGCGGTTGTATCGGTTTATCGGCTGGCTTTACGTGAATACCGTCCGGAATATTCCTTCCCTGGTTCTGGTGTTCATTTTTTACTATTTTATCAGCAGCCAGTTTTTCGATACCCTGGATTTGGATGCCCGGCTGCGGGGCAGTTCCGCCCCGCTCCGGGCGATCATGGAATTTTTGTTCACCAGCGAGGACCGGATCAACGTTTTTTTCTCGGCGGTGATCACCCTCGCGTTGTATGAAGGGGCATACGTGACGGAGATCATTCGCGGCGGACTTTCCGGCATTCCCCAGGGACAGTGGGACGCCGCTTACTCCCTGGGACTTTCTCCGGTGCAAACTTTTTTTTCCGTCATCTTTCCCCAAACCCTTCGCCGGGTATTTTCCCCGCTGGGGGGGCAATTTATTTCGACCATCAAGGATTCCGCCATTGTATCGGTGATCTCCGTCCAGGAGCTGACCTTTCAGGGCATGGAGCTGATGAGCGCCACCTATCTGACCTTCGAAGTATGGATTACCGTCACCCTACTGTATTTTGTACTCACTTTTTCCCTCTCCCGTTTCATGGCTTTTCTGGAAGAGCGGTATGCCCGGTATGGGTGAGTAGAGTACAGGCTCGCCTGCATCGCCTTTTGCATCGAGGGGACCAATTGATTGAGATCCGATTTTATTCACCCGCACCCCGACCCTCTCCCGTCAAGGGAGAGGGGGAATCAGGACTTTTCGTTCAGGCCGAATCGTTATCGTATAGAATCCAGATAGCAATCCAATTTAAAGGGCAGAAGAGGATGCAGCGATCTGATTTTGTAAAGCAGCAAGCGTGTTTCCCAGGACAATCCCCATGGGTCTACCTGGGCAGCGGCGGCTGCCGCTACGATTTTATGGGCGGCAGTGGTCGGATGGATGCCGTCCCAGAAAACATACCCTTCCCAGTTGTTGCTGGCGTCACCGTACCCGGTTGTATTGGAAAAACCGAAATCAGCCGGGTCGTCGAGAATAAAATTCAGAAGTTCATAGACATCCACCATGTAGAATCGGACGTGGGGATATTGAACAGTGAAACCGCACATGGTTTGCCGCAAATAGCTGTTAAACGCTTCCGAAATATATTGGGCGCCGGCAGCAGTGACGGGATTTCCGTTATTCAGCGGGGTCGCACCAAGATTGGGCAAGTTCAGTATGAGGATGTTCTTCGCACCGGCATCGACCAACATCTGGATGGAAGCGGCGATATTGTTGATAGCCGTACCGACGACAACCGACGGATCCGCGCCTGCCTCCATAAAAAGGAAATCGTTGCCGCCTATCCAGATGCTGAACAAGGTGTTCCGCAGGTCGGCATTGGTGGGTGTTTCGGCCATATACTGGGCAATCTGCCAATCCAGGCCGTAAATGTCGTAACCGGACTCATGACCGCTGGTTTTTGCACCCCCCAGAGCCCTGTCTTCCAATTCGACATTCATTTCCCGGGCTAAATATTCCAGCCAGACATTGCCGTTTGTCCAGACGCCGAAGCCGTAGCCGTCCGCAGGCCCATTGTCCGACAGGCTATCGCCGAAGGCAACGATCTTGTTGCAGGCCAAAGCCGCACCGGCCAGCGGCACCAACAGACACATTACAACAATGCCGGCCATCATCATTCTTCTTTTCATGGCAGTCCTCCTCGTTTTTCTGATTTGTTTCAGTCTTCCTTTCCGTTGCCGATACTTCCAACCGAGTTTTGCGATACGTATCAAAACTTGGTTTATGCGATGTAACAATGTTTCTCGGAATCGGGTCAAGTTCGGCCCGTGTCAAATCAGGTCGATTCAGGATAGAATGGCGTGTCAAAAATGAAAAAAATAATAAAAAACGGATAGATATATTTTCATTCCAGTGAGTGTGCCGCGCGCGTCATATTTGATAAAAAGGGTTTCGGTTTGACACACCTTTGACCATTTGCCATAGTGTGCCACATATCAGATCGGCGGTCATGTCTTTTAAAATTAGCCTCTTAAGAACAAGGAGATGGGTTGTATGCAGGGTCGGTTTCGACGGATGGATCTGCCAGCGATCATCCTTTTCGTCATATTATTATTGTTTGTTCCAAAGGATGCCGGAACCGTATCCCACGAAGTCCGTAAGGGGGAGCTCGATCTATCCGGCTGGCAACCATACCGGGATGGTCCGATTCGACTGGACGGCGAGTGGGAATTTTATTGGCGCGCACTGTTGAATCAAGAAGATCTTGCGTCGAGGCCCCGCAGACTGAGAAGAACTTTTTTCCCGGTTCCGGGCATCTGGAATCGATCCGGAAAACGATTCGATCCCCCCAACGGTGAAGGATATGCAACGTACCGCATGATGATTCGCAATGTCCCATCCGACATAGCCGAATGTTGTCTGAAAATTCCAGATATGCCCACTGCCTATCGACTGTGGGTCGACGATACATTGATTGCTGAAAACGGCGTCGTCGGCCGCAACCGCGAAACCATGCGTCCCTGGTTTTCACCCAAGGTTGTACATTTCCCCATCCAAAGGGATCATGTAACGTTCATCTTGCAGGTTTCCAATTATTTTCACCGAGATGGCGGTATTTGGCACAGCCTGGAGCTTGGCACGGAAAAGGATTGCTTTCGGATGGAGACGCTGCCCCTTCTCTTCGATACGGTTCTATTCGGCGGTCTCCTCATTATGGGAATGTATCACATCGGATTGTTCGCCTTGCGTCCACAGGACAAAGCGCCGCTTTACTTCGGTTTGTTTTGTCTGGTGATCGGTGGGCGCAGTTTGCTGGTAGGACAACGCATTGTTTACTTGATCTTTCCGTCCCTCGATTTTTTAATGTTGCAACGATTCGAATTTGTCCTCCTTTTTTTAGGGGCGCCCGTATTTTGTCTGTTTTTTTACCACCTGTTCCCTTCGACGGTTTCCCGGCTTTTCCATCGAATTGTCGGTATTGTGAACCTATTGTTTATCGGCGCTGTCGTCCTTTTCCCATTGCATATTTTTGCTTACACCGGCGATATGTTCCAGCTGTCGATGATTCCAATCTGCATCTACATGATCATCGCCGTGAAAAATGTTACCCGTGCGGGCATCGTCGGCGGTTGGCTGTTCGCCGGCGGTTTTATCATGCTGCTGCTTACCGTAATCAATGATACTCTTTACACGCAGATGCTGATCCGTTCTCGCCCGCTGGCCCATCTGGGTGTGTTCATGTTCATCTTTTTTCAGGCGTTTCTCTTGTCTAAAAAATTTGCCGCTACGTTTCAAAAAGTGGCGGTAATGACAAATGAGCTTACCCTGAAAAATAAGGCACTGCTGCGTGTGGATATCTTGAAAGATGAGTTTCTTGCCAACACGTCCCATGAACTCAAGACGCCGCTCCATGGAATTATGGGCATCGCTGAATCCATGGTCCATGGCGCCACCGGGCCCCTGACAGTGGTGCAACGACAAAATCTCGATATGATTGCGGGCAGCGGGAAAAGACTTTTCAATCTGATCAATGATTTGCTCGATTTTTCAAAAATGCGGAAAAGTGAGCTGCGCCTGAACCTGCGGCCCGTGGATCTCGATAGTATGGCGGATCTTGTGTTGGCCTTTTCAAAATCCCTTGTTTACAAGAAACCGATTTCTTTGCGCAAGGAGATTGCGCCGAATGTTTCAGCCGTCATCGCGGATGAGGATCGTCTCCAGCAAATTTTGTTCAATCTGGTGGGCAATGCCGTTAAATACACACCGTCCGGAGAGGTTGTGATCAAGGCCGAACAAATGGGTGTCGATGTATTTGTTTCCGTGGCGGATACCGGCATCGGCATTGCCGAAAAGGACCAGCAACGAATTTTTGAGGATTTTGAGCAGGTCGATGGCGGTGTGGAGCGTTCGTATCCAGGGACCGGTTTGGGACTGGCGATCAGCCAGAAGCTGGTCAAGCTCCATGGCAGCAGCATAACCCTAAAAAGCGAGCCGGGAAAAGGGTCGACATTTTCGTTCACGTTACAAGCGGCAACGCAGAACGTTACGGATGAATCCGCTCAGAATATTTTGGTTCGTTCTCAACTCATGGATGATGAACTGTTGCAGGCAAGTCCACAAATAGAGATAGAAAATCAGGTAGTTATCGACAATCCTCTTTCGGCTGCCGTTGCATCGGATAATCGGACGATTCTGGTCGTGGATGACGAGCCTGTTAATTTGCAGCTAATTTATAACCAGCTGAAGTTTAATGGATATCGTGTTTTATCGGCCCAAGACGGCTTCGAAGCTTTGGAAATTGTAACGGAAGAAAAACCCGATGCCGTCTTGCTGGATATCATGATGCCCCGTATGAGCGGTTTCGAAGTGTGCCGCAAAATGCGTGCGGACCATGATTTCTATTCGTTGCCGATCATTATGCTGACGGCGAAAAACCGATTGGCCGATTTGATTCAGGGGCTTGAAAGCGGCGCCAATGATTACCTGACCAAACCATTTCATCGCACGGAACTTCTGGCGCGCTTGAATACCCATCTGCAAGCCAAGGAATCCATGCAACGACTGAAGCAGAATGTGCATCTGCAGGCCGAAATTCACCGACGGAAACAGATCGAAAACGAACTGAGAATTTCCCAACGGCGATTGGTACGGATATTGGACAGCGCCAATAATGCCATCGTTGTGATGAATCAAACCGGTGCCGTGATTTTCTTCAACCAGGGGGCGGAGAGGCGGTTCGGGTATTCCGTCAACGAAGCCTTGCAGCAAACCTATGAAACGTTGCTGATGGAATCGTCTGCCGCGGTAATTCGTCACTGCATGGAAACCAGAGGGCAGAAGACGAAGAAAAACGGCATGGCACCGCTGCGGCGACATTTGATGGTGACCGGGCGGAAAAGTGACGGCACCTTGTTTGAGACTGTGCTGTTTCTGTCTTCCTTTGAAATTGGTGAGAGTTGCTATTACACCATGATTTTTAAAGCCGATGAAGTATATGCGGAGTTGACGGCACCCAATGAAAACGGATTGCCCCAAGCCGCACATGCGACGGCCCTCGGAAACGCGTTTGTCACGATTTCAGATTACATTGACGGCACACGGAATGAAGATGCCGTGTCGCTGAGAACCATCGATTCGTCTCTGGACGGTATCGGCGAACGGTTACATGTGGCAAAAGAGGGAGCGGATTTGCGCGGCCTGCTTGTTGATATCATGAACCTTTCCTTGAAGACCTGGGAAACGAAGACGGGCAAGAACAAAGTCGCGTTGGCGGAAGAAAGTAAGATATGGAAAGCCTACCTGGACGGCAGCACCTGGAAGACCCGGACCCTTGACAAATATCTCAGCTTGAAAAGCCTACCCCAAAATCCTCGCTGGCGTGAAGTGCTACGAACCGCCAACTATGTATTGGCCTGCTGCCCATTGAGTGAGATGGAGAAGACCGAAATCGTCGGTCTGATCAGGGAAACCGAACGTCTGTTGAGCGAGGGGATGGCTTAGAGTAACAGAACTTCATCAAAATTTCTTTAATCAAAATAGAAAACGCTTTCTTCGAAAAGCCTAACTATTGAAAAGTATGCTGGTCGATTACTCGCCCCCTCGGATTGTCTACTCTCCAATTGAAGTAAGGGCTTGTGAAATATTTTGGCGTTCGACGGTCACATCGACTATTATCAACGATACTGAAAATATACGGCTACAAAAAATCGGGAAAAAATTACTTTCTTTTTATGCAAGTATGTGCAAGTCTTTCTCGGATAGGAGCTTTCAAAAATAAGTCATTTTTAATGATTTCTAATTATTATTAAGGATCATTTTATGCCTAAGGTATTTTTGACTATTATTGTATATCTTTTTATTGCCGGCTGTACCAGCAACTCTCTGACTTTATCGGAAACGAAATCTAACAACCCGCAAACCGGAGAAATAACATTTTTAAATCATCGTAATGAAGTTGAACAGATGTTTGCCAGAGAGCTTTCTAATGATTTGCCAGTTCAAACGATTCAATCACAAGATAATTTTTTTTTGGTTAAAGTAAAAGCCGTAGAAAAACCGGAAGTTGTATTTGATAAAAACCGCCAGTTTTATTCATTTGATTGTGCAATCGGCACACGACAAAAAGTCAGTTGCCTGATATTTAAAGAGCCAAAAGACCTTGGCTCGCTCGCAAAAACAATGATTGATAAAATGATATCACATAATAGTTCTATTAAAGATTGGAGTTTAAAAAAACTGTCTTCCGGTGTGTTGGCAGAGCAGCCATATTTCCACGTTCAAATCATATATGAAGTAATTTCTGATAAAGGGGAAATCTTTGGTGAGTTGGAATATTTTCTTTATAATCGATTGGATAGTCTTATTGTTTTGTTCCATGATGAGCCAGGATATAGTAGAACCTTTTTTGATTTAGCCAAGACAATTGTTGAATCACTTAAAATCAACACAGGCAAACAATTCCAAATTCCGGATAGGCATTTAATTTACATAGGTCAAATCAACGAGAATCATATCGGTTTTCTGGAACAGCGAGAATATGGGGCGGATACTTTGATAACAACAACAAGTAGCTTCGTCCCAGTAGGAACCGGTAAGTTTGAACCAATAGATGAGGTAATTGTTGAAAAAGCCGATATTGCAGGTAATGTAAAAAAAATGATTTTTATAACAGTTACTAATGGTATGGTGACGTTAGATATTGAGATGGAGAATGTAGAGAATACTAAATATGCCGTGAAAGGTAAAATCCAGGGAAAAGAGATCGCATGTACGTTTGAAACAGATGAGCCAATTGTAAGCAATAAAAAAATTGAATCGTTAATTAAAGAGAAACTCCTTACAAATTTAAATCATACGTTATCTTCATGGTACTATTCACCCGATATAAATCCGTTGGGTGCAATTAATTCTACAATTGAGAATATCGACGGTCGAATAATGAAACAAAAGATCGGTCCATTAGTGGCTCAACTAAAAATCAATAGCGACAACGCAATCCCAGAAAGAATAGAAATACCGTTCGGTCCAAACAAATTGATATATAATCTCGTTATGTTGGATAATCTCAAATGAAACGAATTTTGATCATACTTAGTGTATGCTTATTTATCTGCTGCGCCGGTTGTGCCGGTGTCAATAACTCGATTTCCGGGAAAGCTGACAATAGAAGCGAAAACTTATCAACAAATAATTCTGGAGGAATAGATTCTCGCTGGCAACCTCTAAGTCTAGTGAATTACATTGAACTAAATGGGAATCAGATCGACTTCGGCAAACCAGTTAACTATCGCATATATTGTATTTCAAGTGCTCTTTTACAACAGCAGGTTGGAAAAAGCCATAGAATCAAAAGTTTGCGACCGAGTCCGGAATGTTTAGCCATCACAATCAGCCATGATGACATTCACCACGGAACAACTAAAAAACAGCATATTGCCCCGTCTTTTGTTGTAGACTATGACGACCCTGTTTTCGATAGTATAATAAAGGATGTGAGAGCTCTCTATGGCGACAAGCCTAAAATTTCTGAAATTGCTTCCTACACCTCCGAATTCATAATTAATAAGAAATCAACACTAACTCTCAATTTTGCCTCGACAATCGCAAGACAAAAATCAGGGGACTGTAAAGATCATGCAATTTTCAGTACGGCACTATCCAGAAAATTCGGTTACCCATGCAGAATAGTACTTGGATATGTACTAATAGAAATCACTACTGTCCGGTTAAAGTTGTTAAAAAACGAAATAACTATCTAAATTTATTTTGTATATTAACGAAATTTTTTGGGATCGATTTGAATTTTGATTTTTTCCCTGCTACCTATCAAATTTTTTGCAACCGCAATAAAGGGGAGCAGGGTAATGAATCAAGGCCAATATATCTTTTCACAGATCATGGACTTTCTTCCAAAGAAAAAATTCGACCGATGCGCCAATCTCTATAATGGCAATCATAGAACACGCTCGTTTTCGTGTTTTGATCAATTCCTATGCATGGCTTTTGCTCAACTCACATATCGTGAAAGCCTCCGAGATATTGAGTGTTGTTTGCGAGCCCTTCAAAAGAAACTCTACCATATGGGCATAAAAGGCAAAGTGTCTCGAAGCACATTGGCGGATGCAAATGAAAATAGGGATTGGCGCATCTATTGCGATTTTGCACAAATTTTAATCCAGGAGGCAAGAAGGCTTTATGCAGATGAAGACTTCGGCCTCGAATTAAAAGAAACTGTATACGCCCTTGATGCATCAACAATCGATTTATGCCTTTCTGTTTTTCCATGGGCAAAATTTCGCCAATCAAAATCAGCCATCAAATTGCACACTCTTTTGGATCTACGCGGAAACATTCCCTCCTTCATTTCGATTACCGATGGCAAAGTCCACGATGTAAAAATCCTTGATGAACTCATTCCGGAAGCCGGTTCAATTTATGTAATGGACCGGGGCTATCTGGATTTTGGGCGTCTGTACAGGTTGCATCAAAACTTCGCCTTTTTTGTAACAAGAAAAAAGAGGAACACAGGGTTCCGCCGTATGTATTCCAGCCCGGTTGATGAAGCAACTGGTCTTAAATGCGATCAGGTGGTCATGTTGACCGGATTCTATGCCCGGAAATCATACCCGGAGAAACTACGCCGGGTGAAGTATTACGATGCCGTGAGCGATAAAAAATTGGATTTCCCGACGAACAATTTTTCATTGCCGGCGTTTACGATTGCCAATCTTTATAAATGTAGATGGCAAGTCGAACTTTTTTTTAAATGGATCAAACAGCATCTTCGGATTAAGTCGTTCTATGGTACCTCCGAAAATGCCGTAAAAAGCCAAATCTGGATAGCTGTATCCGTATACGTTTTGGTCGCCATAATCAAAAAACGGCTTAAAATTGAACAAAGCCTCTACACAATTTTACAGATTTTAAGCGTTTCAATTTTTGAGAAAATGCCCATTTATCAAGCGCTCACAAATACTACTTACGAAAAGACAATTGCTAAAAATGATAAACAATTGTATTTATTTGAATGTTAACCGGACACTACTGATTGCACACATTGATTAGTTCTATCGATTCTTATCTCGCCACGTGTGATTGGGACCAGAATATTCCAATTCGTGACAAAACGAAATAAGCCGCCTGTAAACGTAATCCGATTGCCAATAATCTCGATATTCCTTGCTCGAACTTTTTCCAGATTCTTCACGATCTCTTTTGCAAGGATAGAGTCATCAATCGCTTTATCAGAATTTTGTATTTTTATGCTTTTTTGGTACATTTCTTAAGGTTAACATTCGGCATAAGGCGCGGCGGCTTCTTGCCGTCGCACTTCATGCTGTGGTTATGGTGATCAGACATGAGACAGCAACTTTTCAATTGCTTGAAGAAAATGCGCTCTGTTTTGCCTCGCAAAGTCGTTTTTCCCGGACATCGCAACCGCCAGCACACTACCGTACTGCGTAGCCTCTTGGTAGGCTGCTTTGTATTGAACAACGTCACTCTCGAATCGCTTGCGACGGTAGAATGGAATTTTGCTTCTCTGCTTGTCAATGGCGGAAATGATTTGCGCGTTACACCCATGGGCTATTTGAGCGAGCGGACAGTCAGGATTTTCCCTTAGATTAAGGAGAACGTCGGAGAACGCGGAGAGGTAAGCATCGCTGGCGGCATGCCTACGGCTTATAGCAGCTGGGAGGTAGGCTGCAAGAAAAACCAAGATCAATGCACCGGCGATGCCGAGCAGCCAGAGGTCAGACGCCGAGAGAATGAATCCGAAGATTTCCATTTGCCTTTGCTCGCACTCGTAGTTTTCTGTATGGCCTACACAATCGGATGCTCAGCCGGTATTGGACATCGAGGAGAAAACCATAACGACAGGTTTCACGGGGAGCGGCGCTCTTTGCCGCGATCCCGTGCAAACCTTGGTTCAAGTAACCCGCTATCGCGGGAGTAAATCCAAAGCCGCAAATTATTCATGAACAGCAACAGTACCTGATTCCTCATAAAGATGAAATGATACCTCTCCCGGAAGAATGGTTCTTCCAATCTGGAGTTACCCAACAC
>JBGSLR010000047.1:0-44365 GCA_041740615.1 Desulfobacterales bacterium | reverse complement strand
ATAGGGGTTATGTCTAGGTGTTTTTATTTAACTAATTCAATGCGTTGTAAAATTTCAGTATTTGTCTTTGCGAAAAAAAAGTTCAATAAGCCCTTGAACCCTTGTCGGCTGCGATGAATGACATTCAGTTAAAACTGCTGACGACAGTGTCAGAGTTTGGGGAAATGAAGGAGGATTGGAACAAGCTGATAGAACAATCGACCTTTGCCAATATTTTTATGAGCTTTGAGTGGATGTACGCCTGGTGGTGCACATACCATCCTGACGCGCAACTGCGAATCGTCGTCATTCAGGATGGCCAGGGTAAAACCATCGGTATTGCACCGTTGATGTTGACGTCCTTCAAGCGTTTTGGATTGGAATATAAGCGCCTGAATATGATCGGCGATGGCACGCACGAAACAAACCACGTTGGATTTTTGCTTTACAACCAGAAAGCTGATGAAGTCATCGAAAAGATATTTTTTGCGATTCATAAAAAAATAGAATGGGATGTCATTAATTTAAACCGCCTATGGAAATCGAATCTGATTGAAAAGCAAATTTTTGCATGGGCAGGCAAAAATCTGTTATTTGTTAAACAAAAAAACACGGAGTATGTATTCGCAAACTTGCCTGACACCTTCGATGAATTCCTCAGCAACTTACAACCACGATTTCGCACCAAGCTAAGATCTACAAGAAAACGCCTTCTTGAAAAGTTTCGCGTGGAGTTCGGAGTTCATACACCGGACACCCTCAGCGAGGCCCTCCAGATACTTTTTAAAAATCATAGCAGCCGGTGGCATGCCGTTGGGGAAAAAGGAGCTTTTGCTAACTTTCGAAGGCGGGCATTCTATGATGTGCTGACCGAGAAATTTTGCGAAAGAGGCTGGCTTCTTTTTTTCTATTTAAAGTTAGATGAAAAGACGATCGCCCAACAATACTGTTTTGAATATAACAACATCGTATACCAACTACAGGAAGGGTTCGATTATAAATACGCCGAATATAACGTGGGGAACATTTTACGAAGTTATATAATCGAATATTGTATCAAAAACAAAAAGGTTGCATACGACATGCTGGCCTATACATCGAGGAATAAACTGCAATGGGGAAATCATGTTAAAAGGGATCTCTCAATCCGAATATTAAAACGCGGGTTAAAAAATAGTGTCCTGCTGAAAAGTGAATCGCTGTTTGAATACGCGCAACGCGCACTAGAAAAACATTTATCCCCGAACACTTATAGAGCTTTGAAAACTGCATTTTTCGGTAGTAATCCGATAGGGCGATGGATCCGAACTTTTAGATCGTGACTCACCCCATTCCCCGCTGCTTTTTTATCTTATGGAACCGTTGTTACAAAAGGTCTTCTATTCTGCTTACAGAGGAACTGGGTAACGTTTCGACCCGACAAGGCTGCGGAAGGGATGCCCCCTCCAGGTGAAACCCAATGTCCGACCATGAAAAAATTTTTTAAATTCGGCAATCCATTCTTCATATGAAATAGACCGGTTTTGGGGGTGATCATCCATCCCTGATGCGACCCCTGCCAATTATCTGTGTAACGGACGTACGTAAGAGGTGTTGTCATATCCCGCATCTCGATCATATCGGCAAAACCGGGAAAACGCTTGTCAATTATGGAAACCACCTGATTGCCGATATGTTCCTTCTCCGCTTGATAACGTTGCTTATCTTGGTTAAACGGTTCCCAATAGGTGATATTCGATGGTATCAGTATCTTTACTAGTGTTTTGCCGGGAGGCGCCGCGGTAGGGTCGAAATTGTGAGTGCGGATTCCCAACCGGGTCAGTTTCTCACCGGCGATGATGACTGTTTCTTTTACCGGGAAGTCTAAACCGGTTGAATTGCCCAGACCCAGGTCGAACGTTTGTTTAAGTCCTAAAGAGATGTAAAGTAAGGGTGGGAATATAGGATATTTTTCATAATAGCCCCGGATCTTCTTATTCAAAAATCTGCCATCCAGCATTTTGAAAATCGTTGTGTGTCCATCCGCTGCGGAAATGACATAGTCTGCTCGATGCTCGGTTCCATCCTCTAATTTGATTCCCACGGCACGATTATTTTCAACCAATATTTTGGAAACCTTTGAGCCGTAGTGGCATTGTCCTCCCAAGTCAAGGTAACGGTGTTCGATTGACTGGGAAAATTCATGCGAGCCTCCCAGCGGATAACCGGATGTTTTTTGGTGAAGCATGGAAAGCGTCATCATGAAAAAGAAAAGCGGAGAGTCGGGAAACCATAAATCCGCAAATAGCTCGCGAAGTAGCGTGCTTTTAAATCGGGTGGAAAATTCCTTCATGGATATTGTAAGCCATTTCCGAAACAATCCTAAATGGGGAACGAATTTGAACAGAACACGAAGCCCTTCAATCGGACCATATAATTCAGGTGCTTTTAGAATCGGAAGTTTAATATGGAGGCAGCGGCGAACCCCATTGATAAATTCTTTGATCAACGCAGCGTCTTCCGGAGCAACATCCAGCATATGTTCTTCCAATCTGTCAATATCGGAATGAAGCGTGAGGGATTTTCCATCCGTTCCCTCAAAATGGATAAAGTCTTTATAATGTTCAAACCGCCGTCCCTGAACCGCCCCCAATTCCTCCCAAACTTGATAAAATTCAGATGGCTTTGCGGAACCGACCAATAGATGCATGCAACCGTTAATGTTAAAACCGTTTCGGTGCCATGAGGTACATAGTCCACCCGGTCGTGTATGCATCTCAAAAATCCGGGTGCGAAAGTCGTTCATCTGGGCATAGCATCCGGTGGACAATCCCGCGATACCTGCCCCGATGATAATCACTGATTTATTTTTCACGTTACATCATCCTTATTGGTTCCGTGCCCTGGAAAGACGCTACGGCATATGTCATTGACCGCCATCATCGGACCTATTTTCAGGTAAAAAACCTGCAATAGGAAACAAGTGTAACAAAAAGTGTTCGATTGTAAGTTTTCTGGATAAGATCTCGCTTTTGGGGGAAGACTGTATGGGGAAGCCAATTGCGTGTCAAGAAGGATATAAACCAAAAACAAGGCCGTTTTCGATTGTAATGCGGCCGAAAAGCCAGAATATCTTCAGGATCTATGGCTGATAGCTCCCTATATTCCGAAATGGTTTTGGAAACTTATCCCGGACTTGTGAAATGCTTTGACGGTCGTCGATCAAATCGGCTATTATCAATGACACCGAAAATATACGAATATAAAAATCTGACAAAAAATAGTTTCTTTTTTCGCAACAATTGAGATGGCCTTTATTATCGATCCTGCGATTTTTTCTGTTTTTTTATGGTTATCCCAACCGATGGGCGCCCTTGCAAAGGATTCGATCACCTGGATGGTTTCTGACTTTCCGCCATACGCGATTCTCAAGGGCGCTTATTCCGGAAAAGGGAATCCGGACGAAGAGATCAAGCTCCTTCAGGAATATCTCCCCGAATATGCGCATCAGATTCTGGTCGCAAACCTAGTGCGACGGGTAATCTTGTTCAAAGAAGGAAAAAAAGGATGTGGAGCGCTTCTGAAGACTTCCGAACGTAAAGAATATGAATGGTAGAGGTGGTTCCGACCTAATACAATGGACTTCTTGGAATGCTGATGGAGAATCGTTTCGACGATACGATCGGATATCCGGCGGAAAATATGTATATTGGAAAAATGATCGGCGTCAGCAAAAAAATGACAACGATTCCAATTCAGGAAACAATGTGTTCCTATTCGTTCTCTTACATCGCTTGCCCGAACAACAAATGGGTGATAGACGAAGCGAATTAGTTGCACATCGCTGGAAACAGGATACAAGGAGGTTTTATGCAGATCAACATCGGTTATTTCCTTTACAAACGAGCACTGCTGAGCCCCAACCAGGAAGCCCTGGTAGTGGGAAACGTGCGTTACAACTACCGGAAGCTGAACGAGCGCGCCAATCAGCTTGCCAATGCCATGAAACAGTCGGGTGTGAGGCGCGGCGATCGGGTGGCCATGCTGGCCTTGAACGAACCGGAATACCTGGAAATGTATTTCGGCCTGGGAAAGATCGGGGCGGTCCTGGTGCCCATCAACCATCGGCTGGCGGCGCCGGAGGTGGCCTACATCGCCAACGACTGCGGGGCTTCCATACTGGTTTTCGGACCGGAATTCGTTTCCGTGGTCGAGGCCATCCGGGAAAAAATCCCCGCCAAAACCTTGCTGGCCATCATGGATACTCCCCCGGACTGGGCCCGAAAATACGAGGACCTGGTCGGACCGGCGCAAACGGAAGAACCGGAGCCTGTCGGCGGCGATGACGACACCCTGACCATTCTGTATACCTCCGGAACCACCGGCAAGCCCAAAGGGGCGGAGTTGACCCATATGGGCTATTACGGAAATTCCGTCAACCTCAAAAGCACTCTCAAGGATGTGGGGGATCGCATGCTCATGCCGTTGCCCCTGTTTCATATCGGGGCCCTGGCGCCGGTGCCCCATTGCGTGCATTTCGGCCAGACCATGATTTTTCAGAAGGCCTTCGAGCCGGCCGGTTTCCTCAAACTGATCCAGACCGAAAACATCTCCTGGTTCGGTTCCGTGCCCCAGGTGCTCATGTTTCTGCGATCGGTGCCGGAATTCGAGACGTTTGACTGGCGTACAATCAAAATGGCCCTGGTGTATGCGGCTCCCGTTCCGGTTACCCTCATCAAGGAATTTGCCGCCAAAGGCATGGAAGTCCGTCAACTCTATGGCATGACCGAATGCACGGGACCGGCCGTGGTGATCGACGGGGAACATGCTGTCCGGAAAGCCGGTTCCTGCGGATTGCCCCTGTTCCATACGGATATCCGCGTGGTGGACGATCACGGCAAAGAGGTGGGCCCCGAGGAGATCGGCGAAGTGCTCATCCGCACCACCCATCCCATGAAGGGATATTTCAACAATCCCGAGGCAACCGCCGGCACGCTCAAGGGCGGCTGGTTGTATTCCGGAGACATCGCCAAGCGAGACCAGGACGGTTTTTTGTACATCCTGGACCGCAAGAAGGACATGATCATTTCCGGCGGGGAAAACATTTATCCGGCGGAAGTGGAGGACTGCCTGCTGGGACATCCCGCCATTGCCGACGTCGGCGTCATCGGCCAGACAGATGAAAAATGGGGCGAGGCCGTCAAGGCGGTGGTGGTGCTCAAGCCCGGGGCGACCCTTACCCGGGAAGAACTCGTCGCGTGGTGCCGAGACAAGCTGGCGCGCTTCAAAACCCCGAAGGAAGTCGTTTTTACGCAGGCCATTCCGCGCACCCCCACCGGAAAAATCCTCAAGCGGGTGCTGAGAGAACAGTTCAAATAGGTATGGAATGCTTTCCGTTGATTGGAAACCCGCATTTTTCGGGGTGGGTTTCCAATCTTTTCGCTTCCTCGTCACCTTCTGCGTTCAAGAAAGCAAAGAGTCGCCAAGAAAAGACTGGGGGAAGGATAAGCAGAAAAGATCTCAGTGCCGCTTCACGGTTCGAGGCCTGACAATCGGTTGGTGAGGTTGCCTTCGGCGATTATCTTTTGGAGCAGCCGCCTTTCCATTGCGTCGGGCAGGCGTCCCGTCAAATGCGCACGGCAAACCTGCTTGCCATCCTGGTTGATCAAAACCGCGGTTGCTGCGGCACGCTCTTTTTCCCCTATTTCGGTGATGGTGATGGTGCAGTGGATGGTATCCCCGAAGTAGACCGGTTTGACGAATTGGAACGTCATGCCGGTGGCCAGCCAACCCACTTGTCCGCCGAATTCACAGATCATGGAACCGACCAGCAGCCCATGACAGATCAACCCACGGAAACCTTTCCCGGTTGACCAGCGCAGGTCATAATGCACCGGGTTGTAGTCTCTGGTCATGTCACCGAACAAGGCGGTATCCGCTTGGGTGAAGCGGCGCGTAACCGTGAAGGCATCGCCTTCCCGCAATCCCTGGATCGCCTGGAGGCGAAACGGATGCGACCCGCGATCGGTTGGGGGGGACTGTATATCTTCCGGCAACAGTTCCTTATACATGACCAATGCGTCGACTAGTCCCAGGCGCGGATGATCGAAGGCGTTGGGCAGTCTGCCGGCGATTTCGAATCCATGCTTTCTCCACAGGCGGATGGCCGCTTCATTGGTGGAGACCACCAGGTTGTATTGCATGTATCGGAAGCCAAGATGTTGGGCTTCCTGTTGGGAATGGAGGCACATAAGCGAGGCCACCCCTTTTCCGCGCGCTTTCTCCGCAACGATATAACCGCAATTACAGACATGGGAACCTGGTCCGGGTTGGTTCGATTTGATGTAGTAGGACCCCACGATCGCTGCACGCGAGTCCATGGCCACAAAGACCTTCAGAGGTGTTTCGATCCATGCCTTGTGGGCTTCCACCTCGCTGATTTCCGGTGGAAAGGCATAGGTATCGCCGCGTCGGAAAACAGTTTCCAGAATCGGCCAGAGTGTTTTCCAGTCGGCTTCCTCAAAGCTGCGAATGACGATCATCGTCTTATTCGTTAGATCAGCGCCTTGCAATAAATCACCTTGCCGTCGCCCGGGGCGTAGAAATCGGACAGCACGCTCTCCAGGCGATACCCGTTGTTTTCATAAAATGCCCTGGTGCTGGCGTATTGCAGCCGTTGAGAGGTATCCACATACACCCGGTTCCCGCCGGCCGCCTTGATACGTCGCTCGGTTTCCACCAGGAGTCGTTTGCCCATACCCCGACCCTGCACCTCGGGATGCACGGCGATCCAATACAGGTCGTAGCTTGCCTGGGTGCAGGGTATGGGGCCGAAACAGGTGTATCCGGCCAGGCGGCCGTACCGTTCGGCGATGACAAAATGATACCCGCTGACATCTCCTTTTCCCAGGCGCTCCTGTACCAGTTCCTCGGCCATGATCACTTCTTCGGCGGAGAAAAAGCCGGTGATTTCCACCAGACGTCGGATGCGTTCGGGGTCTGCCGGATCCGGTTCCGTGCGCATCGAAATGCCGTGAAGATGGTTTTTGGGCTGTTGCTTTGCCACCGTCCATTGCAGGTTCCCGGTGACCAGTCCCCTGAAAAACGCACGGGCGTTTCCGCCCAGGGTTCGCGTACGGTAACCGCCTTCCTGGATCACCGCAATGGGATGCCCCATGGCGCCGATCATGCGCCCGTTTTCTTCAAAATCGCGGGTCGTCAACGACCAGGTTCCGGTGGGGTCGCCTTTGGCCGTGTCGAGGCCCAAGGCCACCACCAGAAACTGGGGTTTGAAATCCTGAATCCGCTCGATGGCCTTGGAAAGCGCCACCCGGTAGTCCTTCCCGTCGGTTTTTTCCGGCAACGGCAGGTTGAAATTGTAACCTTCACCATCTCCCTCGCCTTTTTCTTCCTTGAAACCGCTGAAATACGGGTAGGCGAAACTGGGATGGCCATGGATGGAGACGGTCAGGACATCCGCCCTGCGGTAGAAAATATCCTGTTGGCCGTTGCCGTGGTGATAGTCTAAGTCCAGGATGGCGACTTTCCCATAGGGACACAGATATTGAGCGGCGATGGCATTGTTGTTGAGGTAGCAGAAACCGCCGAAAGCACGGCGTTCGGCGTGATGACCTGGGGGGCGGATCAAGGCATATGCGATTCGTCGGCCGTCCAGTATCTCCCGGGCCGCCGTTAGCGCGCAGTTGACGCCGCCGCGGGCTGCCAGATATGCGTTGCGGTTGATGGGTGTAAAGGTGTCGATACAGTAATAGCCGGCCAGTACCGAAGGTTCCTTGGGCGGCCGGGTTTTGTTGCGGATGGGGAAAATATAGGGATACAGGGATTTGCCTTCCGGGACTTCGGCGCAGGCTTTGCGCAGATAGTTTACGAAGTCGGCGTCATGGACGGCATGAATGTGCTTGTCGGGGAAAGGGCGCGGGACGATCCGGGTGAACAGCCCGCTTTTATCCAACTCGACCAGGATGCTGCGAACCCGCACTGGCGATTCCACATACCCGCGTTCATGAACATGATGAATTTCATGCCGATCGTTCATGATCAGGGCGATCTGCTCGGCGGACCGGCTTTCCAGGTCGGTTTTGACCGTTTCGGGTTTGACGTAGCGGAAGTCGCGCAACTTCAGGGGGTCATCCTTGAAGGAGGCCACGACCTTCTCCACATAGTCCGGGGGGCAATATTCCGCGTATTTGCGTTCCAGGACGGCGCGAACCACTTTCCGGGCAAGGGATCGGCGCGGTGCGGTATTGGTTCCCAGACTGTCGAACATCAGATGGGGCATACAGGTATCTTCGGGTTTCACGGGGGACTCATAGGCGGTGTCGACAATCGGGCGGGCCCCATATTGCTCGTAGAAGCGAAGCCGCGCCCGGTTTTCCTTCAGCAGGGTCGGGTCCGGGCAAGCCGCCTCTTCGTCGGGCAGACATTCGAAAAACAAGCCTTTCGCTTTCAAGGCGGCGGATTCCAGTCGAACCCGGTCATACAAGGCGCCGCCGATTCCGCCGCCCGCTCGTCCCGTTCCGGCGGCGATCCAATCCAGAAATGCGAAACCGATTTCCGGTTCGATCAGCAGCATGGCGAAACCGAGTACTTTCCCGCGAAGGGTCTCGGCCACCAGCAGGATGCTGCGGAAGCGCTGTTTGAAGGGATTGCGGAGTTTCTCGCCGAGGGATTCGATTTCCTGCTCCGGGACGGTGCTGAATCTTTTGCGCAGGATCTCCTTGACCTGTTGCAGGCTTTCGCGGTTGATGGGCAGGGAATCATCATAGACACTACGGATGCGAAGCATGACGGTAAAATCCTCCGGATGGGTTACGGTTGTGAAAAGCCGATCATGGATCAAGCGGATGACACGGATAGGAAGAAACAAATAACATGCAGCCGGGAAATGTCAACCATATTTGGATCGTGTTCACCCCTCAACGCCGGCAACATCCTCCAAAATCCGCCGGACCGCCTGTGGGAAGGGCACGCCGGCGCGTTCAAGAGCCGCCGCAAAACCGGCATCCGGCGACAGGCAGGGATTGGCGTTGACTTCCAGAATCCAGGGGCGGTCATGAACATCCACCCGGAAATCCACCCGCGCATATCCCCGCAGACGGAAGAGGTTCCAACACGTAAGGGCCATTTTCGTGAGTTCCGTCAGCAATGCCCGGTCTTCCGTGGGAAAATCAAAACTGCGCGGCGTATGATGAAATTCGAAGGAGCGATCATCCCATTTGGCGCGGTAGTCGACGATTCGGAGCTTACCGGGTTCATAGTCCGTAAAATGAATCTCCGCCGGCGGCAGAACCATTGGCCCTGGTTTTCCGCCGAGGATGGACAGGTTGAATTCCCGTCCGTCGATGAAACGCTCGGCAAAGCAGGCGTTTCCAAGTCCGTTTGCGCGTTCCGGCAGCAATGCCGTCACTTCCTGCGCAGTGAGCCCCCGTACAATGGCGTTTTCATCCAGACCGATGGAGGCGTGCTCCCAGACTGACTTGATGATCCAGTCCGCCGGCGCATGGGCGGTGTGGGAACTTTCACCCGGCGAAGCGGGAAAGGGCCCGACCCATTCGGGAGTGTCCAGGGTGGCCGTTTTCAGGATGGCCTTGGCCATTGTCTTGTTCGAGGTCGCCAGCATGGATTCCGCCGGCGCACCGGTGTATGCAATACCTTCGGCATCGAGACAGAACGGCAGCAGATGGATCAGACGGCCGTGCCCATTGATGGATTCCACCAGGTTGAATACCACATCGGTATGGAAAGACCGGAGAGCGTCGAGGGCTTTCCCCAAATTCAGGTCGCAGGGGATCATGGTTGCATCATGGCCCAGGCTTTCCAGTCCTTTTTGAACTGCCGCGGCTTGAATCAGAACGTCACGCGCATCCGGATCCGAAGACGCGGAAACCACGTCATGGGTGATGGCCACCCGCATCAGGATTTCCTCCGCTGGTTGTTGATTCTTTCCGCCGCAGAGGCAACGATGCGTTCGATCAGGGTGCGGTACGGCAATCCCAGATGGTTGCAGATGATGGGCAAATCCGAGTGGCCCGGATGAATTCCGGCCAGCGGGTTGACCTCGATGAACTGGGGATCGCCCGCTGCATCGCAGCGCAGGTCGATGCGACCCGCGTCGCGGCAGCCCAGAACCCGCCAGGCATCCAGGGCTACCTTCTCGGCAGCGGCAACCACCGGATCATTTTCCGGTCGGGGCAGGCTATAGGTCACCCGTTGCTCGCATTGCTCTTTGTTGATATAGGAGTAGACACCGGGTTCGGCGGTATCCAGCAGCGTGACCTCGATGGTTCCCAGCACCCTTGCCCGGTCGCCGGTTCCGATCAGGCCGGTGGTGAATTCCCGGCCCGGCAGATAGGGCTCCACCAGAACCGGCTGTTGATACGTATTCAAGAGTCGACGGCACAGCGCTTCCAGGTTTTCGACACTGTAGACGATGGAGTCGGCGGAAATGCCTTTGCCGGTCCCTTCGGCCAGGGGTTTGGCGAAAAACGGCGGGTCGAATGGAACCGATAGAGAATCGCCGGGCGCTTCCATTACCCAAAAATCGGTCGTGGGTACGCCGGCGTCCCGGATGACTCGCTTGGTCATGGACTTGTGCAGGGTCAGACTCATGACCAGCGGGTCGGAAAAAGTATACGGAATTTCATACAGGTCCAATATCGCAGGGACCTGTGCTTCCCGGCCGATGCCGTGAAGACCTTCTGCGATATTGAAAACCAGATCCCATCGTCTGCCGGCCGCCAGCGCTTCCACCAGTTTTTTGGCGTGGCCGATTCGTTCCGTGCGGTGACCCAGGGAAGCAAGTGCTTCCTCAATGGCCGTCAGCGTATCGTCCCGATCGAATTCGGCGGTTTCATCCTCGCTGTATCCCATGGCGAGATATTCAGAGCGCAGGTCGTAGGTGAGTCCGATGGTCAGTTTCATCGAGCAGAATCTCCTTGTACAATTCATGGTGCCAGCCAAACGCCTCTTCCCGGGACATATTCAGGGAGGACATCAGCGTCTCGCCTTCGGGTAACAGATAAGATGGACATTCCGGGTCCGGTTCCGCATCAAGACCCGTCGCCGTATACGTGAACGGGTGCAGGCGGCAGACCAGGGGGCGAACCTCCATGGGAAGGATACAGCCCGTCTTCCCCAGAAAGCAACAACCGCTTTCCGACTTCTTCAAGACCCGTCGTTTCCCATCGGTTTGGATGACATGGTCGCGCCAGCAAGGATCATCGTCCTGATCCAGGTAATCCGGGTTCCGGGGAGCCCGGTATTCAAAGAAGTCTTGCTGCTGCGTAGAGCGACGAATTCGATCAATATCTCCCAAGGTGACATAAATGTCCGTATTTTGGCAACAGGTTTCCCTTATTCGGGCGCACTTGGCGCATAAATTTTCTTTGCAGACCATAAAGGCCTCCATGTGATAAAAAGGACGGGGCGCCGAGGGGATGGAAACATTTCCCCCGGCACCCCTTTTGTGGGTGTTGACTATCGGTCTAAGGAACAAGGGCCGTCCGGATACCGGTAACGGCCGTTTTCATAATTTGTCAGGATGACATTCTCATTTTCGCGTCCAACCACGTAATTCGGTGTCACCGGAATTTTGCCGCCGCCGCCCGGGGCGTCCACCACATAGGTGGGAACGGCGTAGCCGGAGGTGAATCCTCGCAGGCCCCGTATGATATCAACGCCTTTTTCCACCGGCGTGCGGAAATGGGATGAGCCGGTGATCGGATCGCATTGATACAGGTAATACGGGCGCACACGCATTTTCATCAAATGATGCATCAATGTCTTCATGGTATCCACATCGTCATTGATCCCTTGCAGCAATACCGTCTGGGAGCCTAACGGAATGCCGGCGTCGGCCAATAAACCGCATGCCCGGTATGCTTCCGGCGTGCATTCATCCGGGTGGGTGAAGTGCAGGCTCATCCATAATGGATGATATTTTTTTAGCATTTTAACGAATTTGGGCGTAATGCGTTGGGGCAGAACCGCAGGCACCTTGGTGCCGATACGGATGATCTCCACATGGGGGATTCGCCGCAGACGCGCCAGAATCCATTCCAGGCGGTCATCCCCTTGTACCAGCGGGTCTCCGCCGGACAACAGCACGTCTCGGACCGTCTTGGTTTCCTCGATATAGGCCAAGGCTTTTTCCAGACGGCTCCGGTTGGGAATGATTTTTCCATGCCCCACAACCCGGGAGCGGGTGCAGTAGCGGCAGTACGTGGAACAGAAATCCTGCAGCAGCAGGAGCACGCGGTCGGGATACCGGTGAACCAGACCCGGCAGGGGGCTTTGGGACTCTTCCCCAAGGGGGTCATCCGCCTCGCCCTCAGCGCGAAGAAACTCGTTCGCCGTTGGAACCACCGTCCGGCGCAAGGGTTGTGTGGGATCGTCAGGAGAGAGCAAACTCATGTAGTAGGGAGTAATGCCCAGGGGTAGTTTTGCGGTGCTTTCAGACAGGGCTTCGCGTTCGTTGTCGGACAGATGGAGCATGGTTTCGAGCTGTCCGGCAGTGCGGATGCGATGACTGACCTGCCATTGCCAGTCGTTCCATAATTTGCTTGAAATATTGGAAAAAAATCTTCTACGAAATTTTCTGGCAGCGGGATGGTAGCCGTTGGTGCGGCAAATGGGGAATGTAACAATGAGTCCGCCCTTCGGAGTTGGGGCGGGAGAAGATGGGACAGGTGAGGTTTGCGCGGAGCTACAACCAGGAGGTTCGTCGTCTTTATCTTCCAGGTTGCACGGCGGTTCAGCCGAAATGGGTCGACCAGACATGCCGAAGGCACTCTTCATTTTTTACTCTCCTTGTTCTTTTGGGGTTAATAGGCAACCAACGATGCCTGTCTCTTTTTATCCGAAAACCCGCCTGGAAAGAGCCGGATTTCATCAGCGCGAAATATAATGACTTGCCGAAAAAATGCAAGTAAATAAAAAGAAAACAGTAAAAATAATTTATTTTATATATCAGGCGGTTATGAGGCCAGATCGGTTTGGCCTCAAAAAATTCCGTTGATGCTGGAAAAACGGCCATTTGGCTCCTGTGGCAACAGAAAGGAAAAAAGTAGTCTTTTTGCGATGCGAGTATGAAGAGAATGGGCGGTGATGTCAATAAAATAATGAGGGTTTTCGGGCTTGATTTCGAAAAAGTTTTATTCCTCCCGGGGGAGCAAAAGAGAGACAAAAAATCATCAAATATATAAGTAGGTTATTTATTCGGTATCGCGCGCGGTTTTGCTTGTTTATGATTTATTCCGGTGCCGGAAAGGTGATTTTTATCCGCCAAGATAAGCATTTTGGACTTGCGGGTTTTCCAGCAGGTCTTTGGACGCTCCCTGCAGCACCATGTTGCCGTTTTCAAGGACATATCCCCTGGTGGAGAATTGCAGCGCCAGGCGGGCGTTTTGCTCCACCAGCAGAATGGCGGTGCCTTCCTCCCGGTTGATCTCTCGAAGGGCCTCGAAAACGTTCATCATTAATAAAGGCGCCAGTCCCATGGAGGGTTCATCCAGGAGCATGATTTTTCGGCCGCTCATAAAAGCCCTTCCAATGGCGAGCATTTGCTGTTCGCCGCCGCTCAGGGTTCCTGATTTCTGGTACTCTCTTTCTTTCAGGCGCGGGAAAATCGTGTAAACCCGTTCGAGGTCTTCCCGGATCTTCTGCTTGTCCCTGCGGGCGAAAGTCGCCAGGCGCAGGTTTTCCTGGATCGTCAGGTTGCCGAACAATCGGCGCCCTTCGGGCACATGGGTGATCCCGAGTTCACTGACGATTTTGTCGGCCGTGTAAGTCAGGAGATTTTTCCCATTGCAGGTCATGGTCGTGCCCGACTCCGCCGGAATCAGCCGGGAGAGCGCTTTCAGCGTCGTGCTTTTTCCGGCCCCGTTGGCGCCGATGATGCAGACGATTTCCCCGGCTTCCATTTCAAATGAAATGCCGTGGAGCGCCCTGATTTTATCATAGGAGACTTTCAGATTTTCTACCGCCAGCATCAATGGATCACCTCCTTTCCCAGATAGGCCTCGATGACTTTCGGATTCCGTTGAATTTCCGCCGGCGTTCCTTCGGCGATGACTTCGCCGAAGACCAGGGTCTGAATTCGGTCGCAAAGCTCCATGACCAGCTTGAGACGATGCTCGATCAGGAAAATGGCCAGACCGAATTTCCGGTGAACCTTGCGGACGATCTCCATGGTCTGGGACAGTTCTTCGGGATTCATTCCGGCGGTGGGTTCATCTAGAAAGAGCACTTTCGGTTGGGTGGCCAACGCCCGCGCGATTTCAACCCGACGTTGGGCGCCATAGGAAAGATTCACCACCACCTGGTCGGCCAGTTGGGAAATGCCCAGTAAATCCAGCAATTCCATTGCGCGCTCTTGGATGGCCGCTTCTTCCCGATGCCGTTTTGCCGTGCCGAAAAGGGCGCCGGTCAAGCCATAGCCGATGCGTGAATACTGGGCCATTTTCACATGTTCGAGAACCGTCATGTGTCGCCACAGGCATAGATTCTGGAATGTTCGGCCAAGCCCCCGGGATGCGATTTTGTGGGGTTGCAGACCCTTGATGGGCGCTCCATCCAGCAGGATGTCTCCTTCGCTCGGCGTATGAATACCGGTGATCAAATTGAATACGGTGGTTTTGCCGGCTCCGTTGGGGCCGATCAACCCCCGGATCTGACCCGGCTCAATAGATAGGCTGTAATCGTGAACCGCACGGAGTCCGCCGAAATAATGGGTCATGTTATGCACTTGGAGTATCGGCACGCTGTACCTCTTTTTCCGGTTGCAATCGGGGTTGCATCAGACGTTTGACATTGAATTCCGTAAAGGCCACGAGCCCGGTGGGGCGAAAAATCATGATCAGGATCAACATCAGCGGGATGATGATCCACTTGAACAGTTCCAGGGGACTCAGTGCATCCGACAACAGGCTCAGGCCCACCGCCCCGACAATGGAGCCATAGACCGAGTTGAGTCCGCCGAAGTAGACCATGGCCAGCACCTCGGCCAGTTTTTGGATGCCGAAGGTTCCGGGATTGACATACCGCAGTACGTGGGCGAACAAACCGCCGGCGATACCGGCCCAGAAGGCGGCCAGCAGGAAGGCGATCATTTTTGTCCGGCGGGTGTTCACAGTCATGGCCTCTGCCGCCAGTTCGTCGTCGCGCACGGCGTTCAGCGCCTTGCCCATTGTGGAGCTGACAAAATTATGGATCATCCAGACCGATGCGGCACACCAGAAAAATACCACCGGCAGCCCCGCATAATCCGGCTGACCGCTCAACCCGCGCGGACCGCCCACCCATTCCATGTTTTCGATCATGCTTTTGACGATAAACAGGAAAGCCAGGGAGATGATGGCCAGATAATCCCCCCGGGTCCGAAAAGAAGGGATGGCGATGATCAAGGCGCCGAAAGCGGCGACTGCGCCGCCTAAAATCAGGGCTGCGGGAAACAGGTAGGGACCCATGGACGCCGGCAGCAACGCGGCTCCGAACAGTTTGTCGTCGGCGAACAACAGAACGGTGAAAGCCGAGGCCGCATACGCGCCCAAGGCCATGAAACCGGGATGGGAACAGGAAAATTCCCCCATATACCCATTGACGATATTCAGGCTCAGGGTCAGGATGACGGCAATCAGGGTCAGCTTCAGGCTCAGCACACGATAGGCGCTGACATCGGCCCAGACATGCAGAATCAGATAAAACAGCAGGAGATGAACCAGTACCGCTACCCAGAGTGGATACCGGAGCAGCCATGCGGCCGTTCGGTTGGTTCCGGCTGCGCTGAGACGGGCGATGACCATGATGGGCAGCAGGTAAACGATACCCATATACACCACCGTACTGGGAAACAGCAGGGGCTTTTTCAAAATAATCATGCATCCGAACAACACCGGTATTTTGGGAAGCCCCAGCATGGTGGCGACGGCGGAACCGAAAACATGTTCTACCAGCACTGCACCCAGGGCCCCCAGAAGCCACCCCAGAAACGGGACATGCCGGAAGGCGTTCCGAAAACGCTGCATCCGTCCCCGGTTTTCGACTGTCTTGCTGTCATGAACTGCCATGGTTTACAACCTTGCCTCCATCCGTGAATATGTTGGGGTTCGACCCTCCTGTTCCCATTGGTCTTCGTCAAAGCCGTAATCGCGCGCTATGTGGCTCGCCGAAAAAACCGTGGGGCCGGAAAACAAGAATCAGTAGAATAATGGAATAGGCGATCAGATCGCGCAGCGTGGACGGAAAGATCATGGCCACGAAAATTTCGATAAAACCGAGTAGAAATCCCGCCAGGGTGGCTCCCAGAATCGAACCCCGGCCCCCCAGAATCGCCGCAACAAACGCCTTCCAGCCGAAAACGATTCCCATATAAGGGTCCAACACCGGGTAGGCGATTCCGAATAGAATGCCGGCCACCGCCGCCAGGGCCGATCCCAGTGCAAACGTCAATGCTGCGATGGTGTTGAGGGGCACCCCCATCAGGGGAATGACCACGAAATCAAATGCCATGGCGCGCATGGCCATGCCCCATTTTGTCCGGTGAACGAATTGGCTGAGGGCGATCATGAACAGGAGGGATACCACCACGATCATGATTTTTTTGTTGGTGATATAAACGCCTCCTATATTATAGGTGGCGCTTTCGATCAGGGAGGGAAAGCTGATCCGCCTGGCCCCCAAAAGGGCCAGGTTGCCGGTTTCCAGGATGATGCCGATCATCAGGCCGGTAATGGCGGCTGAGGCGCGTGGTGCTCCCCGCAGGGGGCGGTATCCGATCCGTTCCACGAGAATTCCCACAAAAGAGGTCAGGAACATGGAGATCAGGATGGTCAGAACCAGAATCAGCCAGTTGGGAAGGGCCAATGCGCCGCCCGCGGACAGGGCGGTGAGACCGGCCGCCACCCCGAAGCCGATATAGGCGCCGACCATGAAGATATCGCCGTGGGCGAAATTAAACAGCATCAGTACGCCATACACCATGGAGTATCCCAGGGCGATCAGGGCGTAAAAACTACCCCATTGCAAGGCATTGACCAGGTTCTGGAAAAAGAAGACCATTGCATTCCTTTCGATTCCGATCCCGATCCCGATGGGATCTCTTGCCGCCGGCAATTGTTTGGTGGGTCGGCGCTTATGGGGTTTTGGGGAATAAGCGCCGACGTACCCATGTCATCCAAGGGTTATGGACAGGCGGACTTGTAAAATTCAAATTCGCCCTTGTCGCTGATGCGGACGATGACGGCGCATTTGATCGGATCGCCTTCTTCGGTGAAGGTCATCTTGCCGGTGATGCCGTCGAACTCTTTGATCTTCGCCAAGGCATTCCGGACGCAGATGCGGTCTTTGGCGATATCGCCGCTGAGCTCACCGCAATTCTGGATGGCGGTCTGAATGATCCGAATCGCATCCCAGGTCAGGGCGCCGGGATCATCCGGAACATAGCCGTATTTTGCGTTGTAGCGGTCGATAAAGGCTTTGGTGGCGCCGGTGGCGCCGGCGGCGGCGTAGTGCGTGCTGAAGAAAAGGCCATAGCAGTCCTTGCCGCATAATTTGACGGTTTCGGCCGACCCCCAGCTGTCGCTTCCGACAATGGGGCCTTTCCAGCCGAGTTCGTGGGCCTGCTGGACGATCAGGGCCACTTCGTTGTAATACTGGGGCGTAAACAGCACTTCGGCGCCGGAATTGATGATGTTGGTCAACTGGGAGCTGAAATCGGCATCCTTGGTGGTGAAGCTTTCATAGGCCACCACCGATCCCGGTCCATGCAGCTCTTCCCAGGATTTTTTAAAGAATTCCGCCAGCCCTTTGGGATAGTCACTGGCCACGTCATA
Organism: Desulfobacterales bacterium; assembly: GCA_041740615.1. Classification (GTDB taxonomy): domain Bacteria; phylum Desulfobacterota; class Desulfobacteria; order Desulfobacterales; family SURF-7; genus DYJD01. Next base: position 26,558 of record JBGSLR010000047.1, on the reverse strand, counting down.
CAGGACGGCGGCTTTGGTAAAGCCGAATTCATCCTTGATGAATTTGGCCAGCACCGGTCCCTGAAAGGGATCGAGAAAGCATCCCCGGAAAACAAAGGGGCGATTCTTGGTGGTGTCCGGATTGGTGGACCAGGGGCTGATCATGGGGGTCTGGTAATTGTTGGCGACTTCTCCCGCCGGTATGGCCTGCTTGGAAGCCTGGGGGCCGACGATGGCCAGCACTTCGTCTTCGGTGATCATTTTGGTGTTGGCCTTGACGGCGGATTCGGCCTTGGATTCGTTGTCTTCGATGACCAGTTCGATGGGATATTTCTTTCCACCCACCTCGAGTCCGCCGGCGGCATTGATATCCTCCAGCCACATTTGGGCGGCGTATTTGGTGCTTTCACCGACTTTGGGAATGTCGCCGGTAATCGGCGCATTGATGCCGATCTTGATGGTTTTCGCTTTCTGCCACGGCCATTTGAAGCCGAAGGCATCGGATGATAGACAAAAACTTACAACGAGCACCGCCAGAATCAGATGTGCACTCTTTCGCATCATACCCTCCTTTTCTGTTGTCTGTTTCAAGATGGACTGGATTAGGCCGAAATGAGTTTGTCGATATGCTCACAGGGCATAACATGGGGAAAAAAAATTATCAACGTTCGGTTGGTTCGGTTGAATTCGCTTGACTTGTCCAGTTCGATCGATATATCTGGTAATACCACCAGCCAAAATAAAAGAGGTCTCATGCTCGATACGCTCAAGCCGATCAAAACCCACAGTCTGAAAGAAGTCTGCGCCCATCGTTTGGAGGAGTGGATCTTATCCGGGATCCTTGCCGTGGGGCAGAAATTGCCGCCGGAAAGGGAGTTGGCCCAAAAACTGGGCGTCAGCCGTCCGGTGGTCCATGAGGCCTTGGTGGACATCGCCGCCAAAGGCTTGGTGTCTTTGATTCCTCGGGTAGGGACGGTGGTGAACGATTATCGCAAGGAAGGTTCCATCGCTTTGCTGACGTCCCTGTTGACGTATCACCAGGGCAAACTGGCGCCCAAGCTGATGGATGGTCTGCTGGCCATGCGCATTTTATTTGAAGTGGAAAACGCGCGTCTCGCGGCTCTGAATCGCACCGGAGAGCAACTTCGGTCTCTCCGTGAGCTTATTCGTACGGAAGAAAGAACCGATCCGGGCGATATCGTACAATGGGTCCGATTGGATTTTGATTTCCATCATCTGATCGCCATGGCCACGGACAATCAGAGCTATCCCTTGCTGCTGAACTCTTTCAAGCAGGTGTATACCAATCTTTCCGGACAGTTTTTTCGTGAACCAAGCGTCATCCCCATCGTGATCGCCGGACATCACGAACTGGCCGATGCCATAACGGATCGAAACGATCAACAGGCAATGACAGCGATGCGGCGTCTGCTCGTCCATGGTGAGGAGCGTCTGCGGGTCATCATTGCCAAATGAGGAGGTGTCTGTATGCATGCCGCGACCGCCCGCGCCGTAACCCAGGAATTGAAGGAACCCAAAGGTTTGTCTCCCCGAATTCAATGGCTGAGAGACTATTATTTCAAAGGTACCGAACGGGAATGGAACAACGAGTTCACTGCCTGGGGCACCGGTACGCCATGGGATCTTCAGTTCAATGAGATCACCTATTATATCGTTCCCGAGACCTATCTGTTGCTTCAGACCATGAAGGGTTCCTTTCATCAAGCGGCGCGACCCGTTGCGCTTCCGGCGGATTTCTGGTCCCGCAGCCTGGTGGAGCGTCGGGCCTGGTTCGTGAAGGAGACCATGGTGAAATACGTCCCCAAGGAGATTCTGCCGGGGGACCTCATTGCCGGTGCCCGCTTCAATGTCCAGACTTCCATGTGCCTGACCCGCGGGGAAAGGAAAACCTATGATCGCCTGACCATCGGAAAAAACGGCGCCCGCCATCAAGTGAAATGGTTCCATGATCATGGGTACGGAAATGCAGGCGCCACCAGCGGTCACCTGGTTCCGGATCATGAGCGCGCGCTTCTGCTGGGCTGGAAGGGCATTCATGCCGATCTCGAGTCCAAATACGCCGAACTCAGCGGGACCGAGCGCAAAGGGGCAGCCGGCGCTCAATTGCGCGCCATGATGACGGCGGCTTCCATGCCCAAGGAATTGGCTGAGGGGTATGCCGCCGTCTGTCGGGACATCGCGGCGACGGAGACGCGACCCGAACGAAAGAAAGAACTGTTGCAGATGGCCAAAAACCTGGACCGTGTGCCCTGGGAACCGCCGCAGAATTTCTGGGAGGCGATTCAGGCCCTGTGGATCAACCACATGCTGATCATGAGTGATGAGAACTATCCGGGACCGGGCGTCTCCTTTGGGCGTATCGATCAGTACCTGCTGCCCTACTGGAAACACTCTTTGGCGAACGGCATGGACCGGGCATTCGGCAAGGAAATTCTCAAATGCTTCTGGATTCATTGCAACACGGCCTATGATGCCATGATCCGGAACGGTCACCAGGGTATCACCGCCGGTTTCGGCCAGCTGTTGACCCTTTCCGGCATGGGAAAAGGCGGTGCGGATATGACCAACGATTTGACCTATGCCCTGCTGGAAGTCATCGATGACATGAGCCCCATCCTGGAACCGAAACCCAATGTGCGCCTCCATCGACAATCGCCGGAAGAACTCCTGGATAAACTGGTGGCCATGATCGCCGACAGTCAGGGGGCTCCTTTCCTGCTCAACTTCGACGAACGGTCCATGGCCGGCTTGATGCGTCAGGCCCAGATGACCGGCGCCACCGATTGGATCAATCCGGAAACCGTGCATGACTATGCACCGGTGGGCTGCCTGGAGAACACCATGGTGGGCAACGACCGCTCCGGCACCGTGGACAACAACCTGAACCTGCTCAAGGCGGTGGAGCTTGCGCTGACGGGCGGCAAAGACCTGGTGCCCTTTACCAATCCCCTGACCGGAAAAACCGAACCCATCCGGCAGGATGGCCCGAAAACCGGCGATGCCAGCCGGTTCCGGAGTTGGGAGGAATTCTGGGCGGCCTATGCGGAACAGACAGCCTATATCGTTCGGAAATGCGTCGAGGTCCATGAAAGCTCGGAAGCGATCCGTGCGCATTTTTTTCAGACGCCGTATTTGTCATGCCTGGTCAGAGGTTGCGCCACAAAGGCGCGCGATGTCACCCAGGGGGGCGCGGAGATCAGCCTCACCACGCTCGAAGCGGTCACCTTCGCCACCACGGTGGATGCGCTTCTGGCCATCAAATATCTGATATATGATCAGAAAAAATGTACCATCGCCGAACTGGTTCAGGCGCTTTCGGCCAACTGGGAGAATTTCGAGGTGCTGCAGGCCATGGCGAAAAACAAGGCGCCCAAATACGGCCGTGACGATGATGAAGCCGATGCAATGGGGCGCAGGGTGATGGAGCTCTGGTGCGCCGAAACCTGGAAGCATCGCACAACCACTACCGGACGCCGGTATCGGCCTGGAATGCTCAGCTGGAACTACTGGGCCGGAGACGGCTATATCATGGCGGCCAGCGCAGACGGTCGGCGGCAGGGGCAGTTTCTTTCCAATGCCATTTGTCCATCCAACGGGGTGGATATCCATGGCCCGACTTCCAACGCCAATTCAGTGGGCAAAGTGCTGGGGGGAAGATCTTCCGAAAGAGGAGACTGGGGCGACTATTGCAATAGCCTGCCCAACGGCGCCAGTCACACCATCACCTTCAACCCATCGATTCTCAAAGATCCCGAACATCGGCAAAAGTTCAAGGCGTTTCTGAGGGGTTACGCGGAGAATGGTGGAACGGCGCTGCAGATCAATATGCTCGATTCCGGAATGTTGCGGGACGCCCAGGAAAATCCCATGGACTATCGGCATCTGCTGGTGCGTGTGACCGGGTATAACGCCTATTTCACCACCGTCGGCAAGGAGCTTCAGAATGAAATCATTCATCGTGTGAGCCACAGCAGGTTTTAGGATGCCGTCCATGACAACGACCACGACTGACGAAACCGTCACCGGGCGCATCTTCGAGATCCAACGCATGTCCACTGAAGACGGTCCGGGCATCCGCACAACCGTATTTTTCAAGGGCTGCAGCCTGAAATGCGTCTGGTGCCACAATCCGGAGAGCATTTCGCCGCGCATGCAGCTCCAGTGGATTGCATCCCGCTGCATTGCCTGTCGCACCTGCATTGCGGATTGTCCGGAGAAGGCCCTGGCCTTGTCGCCGGAGGGTATGCGGGTCGACCGGGCGGTCTGCAACGGATGCGGCCTGTGCGCCCATGTCTGCCCCTCTACCGCAATGGAAATGATCGGGAAGGACTGGTCCCTGAACGATCTGCTCCATGAAGTTCTGAAGGACAGCGCCTATTTTCAGCAGTCCGGCGGCGGCATTACCGTATCGGGTGGAGAACCGGGGCTTCAGGCCCGTTTCGTGGCGACCTTCCTGAAACGTTTGCGGGAGCAAGGGGTTCACACGGCTCTGGATACATGCGGCATGGTGCCCCGGGAAGCCCTTGATCTGCTGCTGCCCTATTCGGCAATGGTGTTGTACGATATCAAGGAGATCGATCCGGAAAAGCACGCGGCGTATACCGGACATTCCAACCAGGCCATTTTGCGCAATCTGATGTATACGGGCGAATTCATGCGCAGTCATATTTACCCGCGGGATCTGTGGATCCGTACGCCGATCATTCCAAATGCAACCGCCGAGAAGGAGAATATCCTCGGAATCGGCCGGTTCATTGCCGAACACTTGAACGGGGTGGTGCAGCGCTGGGATCTGTGTGCATTCAACAATCTCTGTCGGGACAAATATCTTCGGTTGGACCGGGATTGGTCCTACAACGAAAACGGGTTGTTGGAATCCTCCCGGATGATCGATCTGTTCGAGACGGCCCGGTCTTCCGGAGTGGATCCCGCCATCGTTCACTGGAGCGGTGCGACACGGATCGACGAGCCGTCAGGTAAGGACGCGAAAACCATTTGTAAAAAATAGAATAACCACCGATCGCCTGGATAAGGAGAGCGCCATGTTGCAACAAAGGACATTGAATCCGGAAGAAATCAAGGCTTTCATGCCGGCCGAAAAGGTCGGACTGGTGGCCACCATCAACCCAGAAGGGTTGCCCCACATCACCCTCATCACCTCCATCCGCGCCACAGGGCCGAATCAGCTGACCCTGGGGGAATTCTGTAAAGGCAGGAGCAAAGCGCATGTTCAACAACAGCCGCAGGTCGGCTTTCTGATCATGACCATGGACCGCAAGATGTGGCGCGGGAAGGCCCGCTGGACCCATTTGCGCGAGGAAGGCCCCGAATATGAGCAATACAACGACTTGCCGACCTTTCGCTACAATGCCTACTTCGGCATCAACACGGTTCATTATCTGGATCTGGTTTCCGTGACGGCCGGTGCGGCCTTACCCATGGGCCGGATCGTCAAGGCCGCTCTTCTGACAAAACTGGCCAAGGGGGGAGCGGGTCAAAACAGCGGGGAGCGAATTCTCAAACCCTTTGCCGAGGGAATATTCAACCGGTTGGATGCCTTGAAATTTATCGCCTATGTCGGGGAGGACGGGTTTCCGGTCATTCTGCCGGCCATTCAATGCCAGGCGGTGAACAGCCGTCGACTGGCGTTCTCTTTCCAGGCCTTCGGCGCGGAACTGGAACAAATTCCCAAGGATGCCAGCGTGGCTGTTTTCGGTTTGACCATGTCCATGGAAGACGTACTCGTGCGGGGGCGTTACCGGGGAGTATTCCCCCATCGATTGGTCCGGTTGGGTGTAGTGGATATCGACTGGGTGTATAATTCCATGCCGCCCTGCCACGGGCAGATTTATCCGGTTGTCCCGCTGAAGCCGGTGCTGAATTTTGAACGGACGACTTGAATCGCTTTCCAAGGGATTTTAGGGATTGGTAGGCTTTTTGCGGTTCTTCGGCATGAAAAACGGGATCAACATGGGAACTTCCTGCTGGTATCGTTCATAGATATCGCCGAAACTGGACGTAAGGTCGCGTTCCTCGAGGAGGGCGCCCAGGAGGATCCAGACGGTCCAGAGCAGGTTGAACAGAAATCGATCCAGGGTCCAATCCGGACATGCCCAGATCATCAGTAACGAAAAAAAATACAGCGGATGTCGCACCCATCGATAGGGGCCGCGGACACTGAAAGGGGTCTTCTGCGGCTGTTGATTTCGCAAATTCCGCAGAGCGCTTTTGATGCCCATGGGATCGAAAAATGTCAATGACAAATTACCCCAGAGGGTTCCGATAACGGCGATCCCGAACAGGATGCGGAGCAACCCTCTGAAAGCGCCGTTGAATTGGAGCAATGGCTCTGGAAATCCCTGCCAGAATAGAATGAGCACCCATAAACAGAAGCCCGAGGCCGAGGCGTAAACGGTTGCGGTATACGCTTCCGGAATACGGCGTCGGATCCAGCGTCGAAACGGACCGCGGACCATGCCGCTGTGCTGAAGGAAAAACAGTCCGCAGAGCGCCGCATCTATGCAAAGAGTGACGGGCGCGCTCCGGTTGAGGTCGAAGATGGTCCATGAGCCGGCAAACAAAAAGACCGCGAAGGCCGGCATGGATAGACCGCCCAGGGAAACGGCAAGCCCGATCAGAATGAAGACCGTCGTCCTGGAGACGAAACGATTGCCGGATTGGATCATCATTATGGGGCTCCATCAGGAGTTTTGATATTGAAGAACGGCAGGAACGGTGTTACTCAGGTGGGAAGTCGGCATTCACTGCACGTTTGATGGTGACCTAATTCACCATCTGGATTTGTTTCTATCGATTTATTGAAATAGAATCAAGCTGAAAAATGAGACTTGAAACAATTGCCTTGCGGCCATAGGGCGGCAGGGCGCTTCCATTCGCGTGGAATTTCGAGCGTCGAATTTCCGGTCGAAAAAAAGGGAGGGGCGCTAACGCGCCGAGGGATACGAAACAAAAAAACATGAAATTTTCCATCAAATGGATTCTGGTTTTCAACTTTATCTGTTTGATTTGCGGCATGCAGATCATTTTTCACGCCGCATCCCATGTGCTGACCGAAAAGGTCCTCGTCGACCATGTACGCAACATCATGACCAATATTTCCAAAAGCGCCATGGAGAAATCACTTGGATATTTCGAAATCGCCCGAAGCTCGGCCGCTTTAACCCAACGTCTGCTCAGCTCCGACATTCTCCGGCAAACCGATTGGGTTCACATGGAGCGCTATTTTTACGACCAGTTGCGGATTCATCCGCAATTTGCCGGGATCTATTTCGCCAAGCCCAATGGGGACTTTTTTTACGTGAGCCATAACAGCGAGCAGCATCCCCGGGGGTTTCGCACGAAACACATCACCCATGACAACCACGAACGAAATGTCCTGCTGGTGTTTCGCGATCCTGATTTCCAGGAGCTGCAGCGCCGTATGGATCATGAAGACGCCTACGATCCCCGGGATCGTCCGTGGTATCGGCAGGCGGTGGATACCCGCGATTTGATCTGGACGGACCCCTACATCTTCTATACTTCCCAAAAACCGGGCATCACCTCCGCCATTCCCGTCTATGGCGCAGGAGGAGACCTCGACGGCGTCGTGGGTATCGATATTGAAATCGATGATCTGTCGGCCTTCCTGACCGGTCTGGAAATCGGTAAGCACGGGCGGGTGTTCATTCTCAATCAGCATGGGGAAATCGTCGCTTATCACGATATCCAAAAGATGAAATACGTCGATCCGATCCAGAAGGATCGATTGCGACTGGCGAAAATCAATGAAATCGACGATCCGATCGCCCTGGCCGCTTTCCAGGCCTCAAATTTAGCAGCCGATCCAGCCAGCTGGCGTGGGTCGAAAACGTCTGAGCTGGTCCGCATCACCGTTGGGAAGGAAGCCTATATCGGGGCGTTCAATCCGTTTCCCCAGGAAAAGTGGCCGTGGATCATCGGCATCACCGTGCCGGAAAACGACTACTTGGGTGATATCCGGGGAAATATCCGACGGCTCTACATGGTTGCGTTCGCGGTTTCGGTATTGGCCTTGCTGATCGGACTGTATATCGCCCGCCTGGTGGTTCGGCCCATCACCAATTTGAAAAAAGAAGTTCTGGCCGTCAAACACCAGGATTTTCTGCGGGATTTCGATACGCAATCGGCCATTTCCGAAATCGATTCCCTGTCCCGATCGTTCAAGGACATGCGCAAGGCATTGCAGGCGTCCAAGGAAGAAAATATACGTCTGCAGAAAGAATTGAAACAAAGCCATCTTTCCACCATCTATCGGTTGGCGGCGGCGTCGGAATTCAAGGATAAGGATACGGCCGAGCATCTGCAGCGCATCAGCGCATATGCGGTCGTGATTGCCGAACAACTGGGATTTTCTCCGGAAGAGATCGAATTGATCAAATATGCCAGTCCCATGCATGATGTGGGCAAGATCGGGATACCGGACATGGTGATTCAGAAAAACGGCACCTTGACCCATGAAGAACGCCAAGTGATTGAGCAGCATACGAATATCGGCGGACAAATCCTGGCGCCGGCGGACAACAAGCTGATGGACACCGCCTTCCAGATCGCCGTTCACCATCACGAAAAATGGGACGGCAGCGGTTATCCCAACGGTGCATCGGGTGAAGACATCCCCTTGATGGCGCGAATCGTCAGTCTGGTGGATGTTTTCGACGCCTTATTGTCCAAACGGAGCTATAAAGAAGGTATTTCCTTCGAGACGGCGGTTGCCATGATCGAGGAGGCCCGGGGAACCCATTTCGATCCCAAGTGCGTGGATGCTTTTCTATGGCGTTTGGATGATATCCGGGCCATCTATCGGGAGTATTAGCCGCTTACTGGCAAAAACCCTTGGAGTCCAGGTCTATCAAGGCGTTGCAGAGGCCCAATTTACAAGCTTTGCGTGCTTTTTGGCAAAGCTCGTCGATTTCGTTCAGGAGGATCAGGGCGCTATCCCGGCGTTGTCCGCTGTCCGTGGACACGGGGTTGATTCGGGTGGCGCGACTGTAATTGTCCAAGGCGCGGTCATATTGCCAGAGATTCTTATAGCATTCGGCGCGATGCAGATACGCCTCGACCCACTCCGGTTTCAGTTTCGTGACCTGGTCAAAGTCGGTGATGGCCGGTTCGTATTGTCGCAGACGGAAATAGGTGATGCCTCGGTTGTTGTAGGCGTCCGCATAGTTCCGGTCCAGCCGGATGGCCTTGTCATAATCGCGGACGGCCAGCTCATAGGCGCCCATGCTGAAATAGGCGACGCCGCGGTTATTGTAGGCCCTGGGGTTGTCGGGATCGAGACGAAGGGATTCGTTCAGGTATTGGAGCGCTTTTTGCGGGTCGGTGTAGCTGCCTTTATGCCACAAATCGATGGCTTTTTGGTTCCATTCGGACGCCGGCAGTGCTTTCACGAAACTGTCCAAATCTTTGTTGAGGGCCATTTTGCGTTCACGACTTTCGTTTCCGGAAATGTTCAAAAGCGTCCGGTTCTGTTGTTCCAGTTTCCGGATGATATCCAGCAATTCTTTTTCCCGCTGCTGGACTTCCTGATACTTTTTCAGGGTCGGACGGTCGTCGGACAACTTGCCGATGCGCTCCTGAAGGACCGCCGTATCGACGATGATATCGGTTTCGAGAATGATGCCGAAACCGTTATCGTTGGCGTAATTCTTCTGTGCGGTGATATCGGTCTTCAGAATGCCGGCGGCAATGGACGTGATCTCATCTTTGGTGAGGACATTGTGTTCCACAACGGAGAGGGATTCCAAATAGGTTCCGGCTTTTTCCAGGGTTTCAAATTTGGCTTTGGCCACGGCCGCGACCCGGGCGTCGTCGGGTGATTGGCTGCCGGCAAAGGGCTGATCGACCCGGTTATGAAATGTTTGAATATCCGCCATGACCGAACCGGACAGCAGCATGGTCATGACACCGCACAGCATCTGATGATATTTCCTCATGGTTGTGACTCCTGTTTGACTACATATACGAGGCTGAAAAAAACACTGGCAAGTATGGTAAATACGCCCAGGGCAGCCAAGGCTTCCGCATACCCAAGGTGCGTCGCCATCAATCCAAGACAGATGGGCGCCAGTACATTTCCCATTCGTTCGATCTGTCGGTAGATCCCCATCCCTGGACCCACGCCGACCCGTTGCATGACCCTCAACTGGGAAGCAAGCTTGGCCTGATTGGACACCGACAGGGCATGGGCGATTCCGAGCAGGAGGATGCCGCAGGCGATGGCGGCTGTACCCGGCTTGAAAAAACAGAGGACCAGCGCCATGCCGGAAAGAATTCCGCCCGTAACGATGAATGGTTTGGGATGTCGAAAACGATCACTCCAGCGGGACAAGGTCTGACTGAATAGAATCATGCAGAGGCTGTATCCCATGATATACCGGCCGGTGTCGGATTGGGAGGCGCCGATGGCTTTCAACCATAACGGCGCCAGATAGTAAACGAATCCGATCAAGCAGATCTTGTTGGGGATGCTTTGAAGCAGCGTCAAGGCGGAGAATTGCCGGTCTGCCATGAGGGTGACGAGTGTCCTCGGTGATAACCGTTGGTTCCCGGATGTGTTGCCGTCGGGATCGGTGTGAAGTGCGCGGGCGGTTTCCGGAGTAAACCGGTAGACGAAAAAAGCGGATGACAGGGCCATAAACGCCCCGGCATAAAACAGCACCCGAAAGCCCACCCGATCGGCCAGCATGCCGCCGATACCAGAGCCGCACAGGGTGCCGCCATAAAAGGCGGATAGAAAAACAGCCATTCCTTCCGCACGACTGTCAGGTGTCGTGGCGTCGATAATGTAGCCCTGCGCCGTCATAAAAACCAGGCCGAAGCCGAATCCGGCAATGGCCCGATAACCGATCAGGAGGCCGATGTGACCGGCCGTCCCGCTCAGGAAAAGCCCGAAGGCGCTGATGGTCGCGCCGACCATAAACGTGCGGTTGCGGCCGAACCTGTCAGACCAGTCGCCTCCCAGCGGCATGCTGAGGGCCGTCAGCAGCATAAAGGCGCTGATGGGCAGGCCTAGAACCACTTTTTCCGAAAGGAATCCCAGGGGGTGGTAAATATCCTTCGCGAACAGCGGCAGAAAAGAGATTGTCAGGGATTCCGCGAAGACGAACAGAAAAACAGCCGGACGTATCAATGCCGGAAAGGCTGTTTCAGCCTGATGTTGATACCTGGGTTGGCGGAAGAGGAAGCGACCCAGAATTTCCGCCAGCCGCACCGTTGCCGACGAGGCGGTTCGTCCACCCGGCATGTTTCCGGCTTTTGGAGGGGCAGCGGCCAGTATGGGCTGGGCCGCAGCGGTCAGCGACAGCCATTTTTTCTGAAAACGGATGCGTTCGCGGTTAAACTGTTCCAGCAGCAAATCCATGAAGAGAATGCCGCTCCCCCGGATGGCAAGGTCCGGTATTCGTCTTCGGCAGGCTTGCTCGATATCGTTTTCCGCCCTTTTCAGCGGGAGGAGAAGGCTGTAGGCGATGAAGAAAAAAATCAGATCCAGTGTGGCCAGCACCGCGATGAGGGCGATGGTGGCCGAATCCAGGGCGATGGACCGGATCGCAAAGGCGGTTTGCCGCCGATCCATGGCCAGCAGGATTTTCCCCTGAAGGAGGCGGTGTTTGTCGATCAGGGGAAACGATTTCGGTTTTACTTCGCCAAGAAAATTCCGTTTTTGGGCAAGTTCTTGCGGTTCTTGCAGAAAGGATTCCCGGTCGCAGTAGTATACCCAATTCCCCGCGGAATCACACAGTGCGATATAGCCGATCATTGGTGCGTCCATCAGGATATCGCTGAACAGGGTATGCAGCCCCACGAGCTTGTTCAAGGGAATGCCTTTGTTCAGAATATCGACCAGGTTTTCTTTCAAGTTGTTCCCGACCGTCTGTAAGGTTGCCCGGGTTTCCGCTTCATAGGCTTTCTGAAACGAGCGCACATTCCAATACAGAAAAACCCCTTGGGAGAGCAAGGTGAGCGCCAGGACAATCAACAGCAAACGCCATTTCAGGCTAATCCGCGTCATCGGCTTTCCCTTCCAGAATTCGCTTCATTCGCAGAACGGCCTGGTCGGCATGGGTCGACCCATGAGCGGTCGTCTCGATTTCCCCCAGTGCGGCGACAAGATCATTGCGGGCGGTTCGGGTTTGTTTGATATAGGCGCTCATTTGTTGGTAGAGGTTCCTGAGTTCGATGGGGCCGGAAACCAGCTCCGTCGTGAAGGCGCCTTCATCCTCCCCGGATTGGATTTGTTCACCGACCCAGCGGTTGAGGGGACGTGAAAAGCCGTATTCAATCATCAGAAAAAGGGCCGCCGCCGTTATGAATATAGAGACGGTGAGGTGCAGGAACGTCTGTTTCATGAGGAGGTTTTTTTTCCGATCCAGAGCTGTTCGGGAAAAGGTCAGCCCCAGAATGCCGCCCTGACCGCCATATGGCGCTGTCAGGGGGAATAACAGATAATAACTCCCACCTGTAAAATGCAGTCTGGATGAGGTGGGTTCGTCCTTGGCTTGTTCCATCAGAAATTGCAGGCGGGCGGGATCCATCGGAAGGTCCGAATCGGTTTCCGAAAGCGATGACGCCTTCGATGTATGGAGCAGTCTGCCGTTCCGATCGGAGAGAAAAATTTCATCGATATCGTTGGTCTGGCGCAGGATGGGATCGGTGAGCTTTTCGATTCCGACGAACCGCTCCAGTCGCTTGCCGAATTTCAAGGACTGTTCGATTCTGCGTTTCAGGTCTTTCCCGAGGATTTCGTATTTGGAGGTCATGGCCGCCAAGTAGACTTCTTCCAAGGAAAGGGCGCTGAACAAGGCTCCCATGGTTTGGGACAGGGCCATGATGCAAAAAACCACCAGAACGATTTTCGCGTTGAATCCCATCCGGTTTTTCCGGGAAGGCGCTGGAGGACCCGCTTCCGCAAGAAAGTGGTTATGATGGTCGACGGGCATAGACAACCTCGCAGCCATTGTAGGACCGTTGGTCCCGGCGGGGCGAACAGGGAGATTCGGCCGCATAAAAATCGGGTGTTATATTGATTTGAATGCCGGAGAACCCTGTCTGGAGAAGTTCATACTGCCGGGGGATATTATCGATCAGAACGGAAACGATATCGTGGGGACTACTTGGCCGGGTGTCTTGCAGGTTCCGGTAAACAATGAACCGCAGTTTCCCACCGTATTTTTTTTTGATGTTTCGAATGACAAACCCACTGTCCAGTAGAATTCGCACATTCCAGTAATTATAGGGAGAGACCGTTGCACAGATGTGTCGGTGTGTCTGCAGGGTGTTGAGGTAACGCAGCGCTTGAAAATTCATTTTCAGCGCCAGGTCGTTCCCTCGGAATTCGGGATGGACGCAGACCATCTGAAAATTGGCTACGGAGCTCAATTCTGCTGCGGGCAGTCCGATGTCCATGCCGAGGTTCCATTCCAGATCATCCTGCGCCGGGAAAAAAATGTTGCGGAAGGCGACCAGTTGCTCATGGACGAGTATGCCGACGATGCGCCCCTGTTCGCTCACATGGCGCTTCATGAATTCCAGGGAAAAGGGCTGGAGCATTTCCGGCCGGCTCAACCGGCCGATGATGATGTCCTGCAACGCCATGATGTCGGGGATGAACCGATCGTCCAGCAACTCCATTCGATACGGATGGGTTTCCGACGGACCACGGGGGATTCTTTTTGTGAGATACCCACTCTCGAGGACGGCCTGCATAACCAGCTCCGGTTTCGATGAACTGCTCGGACGTTGAACCGATGTTATTTCACGGTCGCGATGGTGTCGTAAACTTCATCCGCGGATCCCAGAATATCCACCGGCGGATCATAGCCGATGATTTGGGCGGCTTTTAAATTGATCGCGATCCGGGGCGGATCTTCAAAAATTTGTTCCAGCTCACGCGGCTTGGCGCCGTTACAGATTTTGGCGATGGTTTCGGCATGGAAGCCGCCGATGTATTTAAATCCGGCGCGTGCGATGCTCAAAAGGACGCCGTATTTGACTTCCCGGGAGCCCACTTGGGAAAAAGTGGGTATGCGACGGGCATACAGGGGCGCAAGAAGTTGCTCCATATTGGTATCCGTTACCCCGCGGTGGTTGGTGAAATAAAAGGCGTCGATTTTCGGAGCAAGTTCGGCGATACAGGTCTTGACCGTCTCTTTGGCCTTTTCTGCGGAAACGTTGGAAAAGGGGGCATGGCAGGTGATGACTTCAAATCCCCTTTCCCGGGCGACACGCTCCACATCCTCAATGGCCCCATAGGTTCTGCCTTCGGGCGTGTCGGTTTCATAAACGATGCCCAACTTCTTGAAGCCGAAGATATCATGAAAGATGCGCACCTGGCGCTCATACCGGGTGGGATCCACCCGGGCGTTCACATGATCCAGACCGGAGTCCCCATAGCTTTTGATGATGCCGGACGCCAATGGGTTGCTGGAGGACATGACAATGGTGGGGACGTTGTGATCGTTGTTGGCCAGATCCTGGCCGGCCGTGGTGCCCATGGCCAACATCAGATCGATGTCCCGATTCCGGGTGAGTCTTCGAAGGAGTTCCTTTTTGGTAAGCGTTCGGCGGGCGTCATCCCAATTATTCGACCAATAGGCATCGGGTGCAAAACGGATGTATTTGCTGTGGATGTTTTGGGAAAGCCAGGCCCAGAGTTCTCGGGTGTCGGTTTCATCCGTTTGGGGGGGCAGTTGGACCGCCTCTATCCAGCCCAGTTCCGCCAATGCAAGCACCAGCGCTCTCAGGTTCGCCGGATAATTGATATAGGGTCCCCCTTCGAGGTAGCCGATCCTCCAGGGTGCGCCTTTGTTTGAAGTCGGCGTTGTGGGATAAAATTTTTTTTCGGCGGCGTGGACGTTCGGGCCGGAAACCGTGATCCAAAAAGGGAGGAGCACAAAACAACAGAATAGCTGCAAACAGCGCCGCATCGGGACCTCCTTTGGAAGGGGCAGACGAATATTGGTTTGAAGGTAACGAGGTGTTTTTTCTTCCATCCCGGCCGAAGTATGGCGGAAACATGCAATGGTGTCAAGGCGAGAAGAACGAGAAGAACGAATACCTGCGGTGAATATCGCCAAGGCAGATCTCCCTTACGGATGCACGAATGTGGGGGAGCGGTCATCCAGAACCCGCCGGATCGTTTCGGCAAGGTCCTGCTTGAGAATCGGTTTGTACAGAAATGCGGAAATGCCGGCTTCCCGCGCCTTATCCTCCGTGATGCGGTTGCTGAAACCGCTGCAGAGAACAAATGGAACGGAGGGCCTGACGGCCCGGATTTTCACGGCCAGTTCCAACCCGGTCATGGTGGGCATCATCTGGTCGGAAAGGATCAGGTCGAACCGTTCCGGATTGGCGCAGAAGGCATGGAGGGCCTCCAGGCTGCTGATTCTGGCGACAACGGTGTATCCAAGGCTTTCGAGCATCTCACGGGTCATATCCAGCACAAAGTCCTCGTCGTCGACCAGCAGGATGGACTCATTGCCGATGGAAAGAACCGGTTTTTCCGTAACGACTTCCCGTTCGCCGCTTTCGAGTCTCGGAACGAGGATGCGGAAGGTAGTTCCCACGCCCTGTTTGCTGGTCACGCGAATGAATCCCTCCAGACCCTGGACAATACCGTGGACAAGCGAAAGTCCCAATCCGGTTCCTTCTCCATGCTTTTTGGTGGTAAAATAGGGGTCGAAAATTTTTTCCATGAGCTGCGGCGGCATACCATGTCCGGTATCGGTAACGGTCAGAACGACATACTCGCCTTCCACCAGATCGGAATGGGGATGACGGTCTTCCTTGTTGATCCGGATGTTCTCGACCCGAACGGTCAACGTCCCGCCTTTTTCTTGCATGGCATGGGCGGCGTTGGTGCACAGGTTCATGAGTAACTGGTGAATCTGCGTGGGATCGGCCAGGATAATGCCGGCGTCTTCGGCGATATCAACCTGAAATTGAATGTTGGAGGGGATGGAGGCCCGCAGGAGTTTCATGGCTTCCGTAACGAGGGGCCGGACCTGGAGTGGTTTCTTGACCAGTTCTTTTTGCCGGCTGAAGGTCAGAATCTGGTTCACCAGGTCCCTGGCGCGTTCACTGGCTTGCAGCACACGGGCGAGTCGTTTTTCGATTTTGCCGTTCTTGGGCGCCTCGGCCAGGGACATTTCCGTATAGCCCATGATGGCGGAAAGGAGATTGTTGAAATCGTGAGCGATTCCACCTGCCAGGGTGCCGATGGATTCCATTTTCTGGGTCTGACGGAAATGGGCGGCCAGACGTTTTTTTTCCGTGATATCGCGTAGGACTACCAGTGTTCCGGAAGGATTGCCTTCGTGATCGTTAAAACGCGAGGCACTGGCGCTGACATCCAGGATACGTCCATCCTTGGTCAGTCGTCGGGTCTCAAATCCATGAACCGGATTGCCTTGGAGGGCGACCTCCTTGACGAGGAAGGCGGTGGACTCTTCTTCGGACTCCGGCACAAAGGGGATTTTTCGGCCTTCCAGTTCCGCTTGGCGCCAACCGAACAGTTGCGTGAATACCGGGCTGAGATATTTTACCTTGCCCTCCAGATCGTACATGACAATGGCATCTGCGGAGGAATGGAGCAGAGACCGATAGACCTCTTCGGCCTTCCTGGTTTCTTCATAGAGTTTCCGATAGCGTTCCTCGCTTTGCCGGAGGGCCGCTTCCGCTTCTTTTCGTTCGGTTATGTTGCGGATGATGCACAGGCATTGATCCTCGAGGAGCGGAATGATCCGTGATTCGTAAAAATGTCGTCTGCCTTTTAGAAACAGGGAGTATTCCATGCTGATCATGGTTTTCTCCCGCTGCACCCGATGGATGGCCTCTTCGAATTGGTCCCCGATGGCTTTTTGGGGAATATTCTGAATCCGTTTGCCCACCAGCTCATCGGCCGGAAGAAACAAATTGGTGGTGCTGCCTTCCTTGCAGTCCAAAATGGTTCCTTCCCGGTCGAGCCACAGAAATAAGTCCGGAAAGGTCTTGATGACCGCGCGCATTTCGGAGTTGGACTGGAGCAATTCCTGGGAACTCAGTTCCAGGGAACGTTCCAGCATGCAGCGGTCTTCATCGAATTCTCGATAGGCGTCATTGACCAGCTCGATAAACGGTTTCCAGTCGTCCGGAATCTGTTTCGTTTCACCGAAATACCGTTTCAGCTGTCTGGACAATAACGAATGGAGATCCTTCATTCGGTCGTTTCCGATAACGTGGTGATGGTCATGGTTTGGTTATGGAGCTCGCAGGTGGCGCCGGGTGTAAACGGGGATATCTCTCCATAGGAATAAAAGCCTGTCAGGACGGTTTTCGCGCCCATGATTTCACGAACCGCCTCGACCTCTTCCTCGATGCGCTGTTTCAGCACCATTTTCCGTCCCACACAGCTGATCAGGAGTGCCAACTCCGGACCGTCGGCAGGGATGTTTCGACGGCTCGTCCTGGCGGCGCCGGCCGCGCCTTCCACCAGCCGGTTGAAATTGGCCTTCATCAAACGGGCATAGGCGCCTTCCGGCAAGTCTCCGGCGAACGTCATGCTTTGCTCGGTTTCATCCACCGACAAAATGGTGCGCACCAACCCGGGCTCGCCCTCTTTCATCCGCAGACTCAAGGGAAAGAGCAGGCCGGTGGCCGGAAGTCCGCCGGCGTGTTCCCCAAGGTATTTTTTATAAAGCTCCAAGGCGGATTTGCCGTCCAGTTCATACAGGATGTTCCCTTTGGATTTCGTGATCGTTCGTTCCGGCCCGAACGGGTCCCAGCCGCCGAGGGAACCATAACCGACCCGCAACCGATCTCCGTAAAACCCGACCAGGGCGATGGTGTTGGGGGCCGCCGGACGGTTCATGACGACATGGGTTTCCTTGAAGCGGTCTCCGTCCGCGGACAAGCCGCCCGTCACCGACACATCCGCAGGCAGATGCCGGGTGATTCCCTTCACCAAATCGCTGCCGTTGACACGCAGGCCGTCGGACAGGACAATTACATGGCGCAGGCCATGGGCCTGAATCGATTGGATTAACGTTTCTCCGGCGGCAAGGCTGTCATGGGGGTTTTCAACCATGATGTGGGCGCTTTTCACTTGCGTGTGCTCGAAATGAATGGCCGTCAGTACCAGGGAGTCATCGGACACCTGTGTGGAACAAATTTCGCCGGCCGTCGAGCAGCCGAATAGGGTTGCCTGTGGATAAGTGCTTCGAATTTCATTAAAAAGTGATGAGATGTTCAGGGCGTTGACGCTGCCGAAAATCAACACCAGATGGGCCGGGGTTTTGTCCATTTTCGACAAGGGGATGTCCCAGCCGACGTCGGGGGTCCATTTCCGTTGCTCGATCTTCATGTGGCGTCTCCTTTGCGCAGTCTGCTGGCGATACATCCGTTCTCTGGGACGAGAATACAAATAACGGAAGGCGAATTCAAGATCCAATCCGTCGACGGATGAAAATTTGATGTCCTCAGAGTGCAGTGGGCGGTTGACATGTTTACCCCGGTGTCCTGGGTGAAATTCTTTTTTATCCCCGTCATTGGAATTCGCAATGGGACAGTTTGGGCAGCATGGTCTTGAGTTCTTCCGGCAAAACCGGTTGAACCAGGGCGCTGCCGATGTCTTCAAGAAGTACGAAGTGGATCGTCCGTCCCATTCGTTTTTTGTCCTTGAGCAAGGCATCGAGTGCTTTTTGGGGGTCCAGTCGGGTTCGACAGGGAAGACCATACGCCGCGACCAGTTCTGCCAACCGTTGGGCCGATGCTGCGGACAAAAGACCTTTTTCCACGGAAAGCGCCGCGGCCATCACCATTCCCAGCGCCACCGCTTCGCCATGGGGCAGGCCCATCACTTTTTCCACGGCGTGGCCGAATGTGTGGCCGAAATTCAAGAGTCGCCGCCGGCCTTTTTCGGTTTCATCCTGGTTGACGATATCCGATTTGATGACCACCGAATCGTATACCAGCCTGGTCATCACCTGTGGATCGAGAGCCAGGGCCTTGTCACGGTTGGTCTCCAGAAAGGAGAACAATTTCTCATCCGCCATGGCGCCGTGTTTGATGATTTCGGCGAATCCGTTCCGGATTTCTCGTTCCGGCAGGGTATCCAGCAGGGATAAATCACAGATCACGAAATCGGGTTGGTTGAACACCCCGATCATATTCTTATAGCCGTGGAGGTTGACGCCGTTTTTTCCGCCGACACTGGCATCCACCTGGGCGAGCAGGGTGGAGGAAACGAAACCAAAGGGGATTCCGCGCATATAGGTGGAAGCCGCGAAACCGGTTATATCGCAGACAATGCCGCCGCCGATGCCGAGCAGGAAAGTGGAGCGGTCGGCGGATAGCTGAATCAGTCGCTCATAAATTTCGCGAACGGTCTCGAGGGTTTTACCGGTTTCCCCGAGGCCGATGGTGATGACGGGCGCATCGGGAAATTGACTTCCATGGAGGCGCAGCAGATTGGGGTCGGTAACGATGATGCACTTCCCGGCCGGAAGATAGCGACCGACATCGGCCAGCGCTTCACCGATCAAAATGGTCGACGACCCGTTCCGGCCTTGAATCGTGATGGATTTCACAGACTCCTCCCCGCCGATCCGGCGATGTCTTCCGATGACAGCCGGTGGATGGCTTCCACTTTACGGCACAGGGATTCAAATTGGGTCGGGTACAGGGACTGGGCTCCGTCGCTTAGGGCATCCTCGGGTTTGTGGTGTACCTCGACCATCAGCCCGTGGGCGCCGGCTGCAACGGCGGCCAGACTCAGTGGCAACACTTGGTCGCGGATGCCGGCGGCATGACTGGGATCGACGATGATGGGCAGGTGGCTTTCCTTGCGAACTACCGGAATGGCCGAGATGTCCAGGGTGTTGCGGCTGTGGTTGACAAACGTGCGCACCCCGCGTTCACACAGAATGACCTGTGAATTGCCTTCTTCCAGGATATATTCCGCGGCCATGAGCCATTCGTCGATGGTGGCCGCCATTCCGCGCTTCAGCATAATGGGTTTGCGGGCGCGTCCGGCCCGACGCAGGAGGGAAAAATTCTGCATGTTGCGTGTGCCGATCTGAATGATATCGGCATAGGCTTCCACCAAGCCGAAGGTTTCATCGTCCATGACTTCGGTGATGACCGGCATGCCCAGGTTTTCGCGAACCTTGGCCAGGATCTTAAGCCCCTCTTCGCCGAGACCCTGGAAAGAATACGGGGAGGTGCGCGGCTTAAAGGCGCCTCCCCGAAAAATCACGGCGCCGGCTTTTTGGACATGCTCGGCGATGGTCAATACCTGGGATTCGCTTTCCACGGCGCAGGGACCGGCCATCATGGTCAGGGAGCCTTCACCGATCACCACGTCGCCGACCCGGATAACGGTGTTGAGGGGGTGGACTTCCCGGCTGACGAGTTTGTAAGGACGGGTCACGGGAATGACGTCCTTGACTCCCGGCAGGGCCCGAAAATGGGAAGCATCCACCGATCCCTTGTTATGCAGTATGCCGATGGAGACGCGGTCGCCTCCGGCAATGGGGCGGGCCTCATAACCTCGTTTTTCGACGGCGGCCACTACGGCGTCGATGGTTGCCTGGGTTGCGTTTTTGGTCATTACGATCAGCATCGTTCATTCTCCTTTCGGGTTACCATCCATATCAATAAAGAAGGCCGCAGGGTTCTCCCCCGCGGCCTTCAAAAAAAATACCGCAGGGCATTTTGCGTTACCCGCGGTCTTCACTTTCCCTTGTATCACGGCAAAAGTGTGGATCAACCGTCAGGCATACGCCTCAGGCTGCGCCACCACCAGTAAATTCCCACTTCCGTTATGCCGATTTGTTGCATCATCTCAGTTCCCATGGATATTTTTCAGCTGTTTGGCCGATATTACAATGTCGGTCTTTCAGGGTCAAGGGAATTCCTTTTCCCTATTTGGATTTCAGGTGGCCTAAAAGAGGACCGGAAAGAGGATGCTTTTGGTGCGCTCGATGATTTTCTCGTAATACGAGCTGTTGCGTTGGAGATAGTAGGTGGTGTCGATCATATGCCGTTCGCCGCCCCACGAGGATAAAAACGCATTGAGTTTATGGTGGGAATGGAAACGACGGACAAACAATTCTCCCCAGTTGTTTTTATACACCACTCGAAAGTCGTTGATGTTTTTTTCCCAGGGGGATTGTTCGAAACTCACGACCACGATCATTTTGGTGAGCAGTTCCTGATTGAGATAATGGGAAAATTCGTTTTCGGAAATCATGGAACGGCCGATGAAATCATTCATTTTTCTGCCCAGGTTGATGACTTCCTGCAACGTCACCTGGGAAGGATTGGGTTCCATGAACAGACGGTGGGGGATAAACAGATGATTCCAGACAATGAAGGCGACGTTGTAAACGATGTCGTCGCTGACCACGATGGGAACAGACGGGTCGTTTTCCGAGAATACGGCCCATGAATCGCCGGTCAACCGCAATGTCAGACCGGAGAAGTTCAGGATTCCGGTGGGTTTCGGCAACACCGGCACCTTGAAATTCTTTTTTTGGTAGGAGGCGGATATCTTGCGTCCCAGGATGGTTAAATCCTTTTTGTCGATGTCGCCGGCAATGCCCGCATGGGAATCCATGATTTCCCGATAGGTTTTCATGATCAGGCTGAACAAGCGGTTTCCGAGTTTGATCTGTTCGTTGAAGGGCCAGGTGTCGTATCCTCCCAGTCGAACGCGGATGGAAAGTTCGAGTGGAAAATCCTTGAACAGGGCGCCGATGAGTTCTTTTTTGAAAATGTGTCTTCGATCGTAGGGCTTGATCCGGCACCGCAGGTAGAAGCATTGTTTCAAAAATGACAGGGGTTCCGGCTCATTTGTTTGGGCATAATGGTTGAATATGACGCTCATGGCGAAGATGCTCGGATCCAATAAATGGCGGCTCGTTTCCCGTCCCAAGACCTGCTTGCGGAACTGATGACAGATGAGCAGCCCCTCCGGCGCGTCCAGCAGAATTTTCAACAGGAACATCTTGATGATGCTTTTGATGGGATTGTTGAGGGATTTGTGAAGATACCAGAGGGCGGCGCCGAAGTATTCGTCTTTCCCGATTTTTTCGAGTTCGCCGAAGTCGATGATATCGTAATGCCCGTAAAGGCGATCCATCACCAGTGTCGCCGTCGCTTGATAATCCAGCGGTTTTTCTCCATCCCAAACCAGCCACCATAAGGGAATTTTCCCGGAAATGACAATGCAGGTGCGATAGAACTCCTCTTTCAATACGTTTTTTTGGGTGCTGCCGGCGCTCTCCATATCGACTCGACCAAATCGCCCCTGACGAATGTCGTCGATATCCGTCAAAAAAAAATATACCGGCAGACGCAAATTTTGATCCATCCAGTCCTTGATGAGATTGATTTTCTGATTCAGACGGCGCCAGTGGTCTTTGGTATAGTGCGTCTTGTCATAGCAGATCCAGATGTCACAATCCGATGCGCTGGTTTGGCTGACCGTGCCGACACTGCCGATGGTGTAGACGCCTTCGATGGGTGGGCCGCCGGCCTGGCCGGCAAGCAAGGAGCCTCTCCGTCGGATGCCGAAACGCTGTTTGAAGGCGTCTTCCTGTTTGCGGATCGCTTTGTCATTGTCGATTCCGAAAATCCGGAAGGGTTTTTCCAGGGCGGCGATATAACCGGGGCAGGCGCTATGGTTGATGCTTAACAACCAGGGCAGGAGATACAGGATATCTTCGCTGTCCTTGGGAGCCAACTCGGAAAAGAGCTGTTTTCGAAAACCAATATATTCCATGAAGGTTTTCTTGTTGCGCGCGAGGAGGGATTGGATCATCGCTTTTTCCTGCTTGAAAATATCCCGCGGCCGGGTATACTGAATTCATTCCACGGGGAGGCTGCTCTTGTCGCCGGTTGATTCAAAGAAAGATAATACTATAGATTGCCGCAAGTGTAAACATTACTATGTCACGTGGGATCCGCAGTTCCCGTATGGGTGCCGGGCCATGAATTTCAAGACCAAAGCCCAACCGTGTATTTCGGTGTTGAACAGTTCGGGGATGCCCTGTCAGGTTTTTGCGGAAAAGAATCGAAAAACAGGTGGGAAGTAACAACGGGGGGGAAGACGAGGTTTTCGGTCAAGCCCTAATTACGAATGGTGGATCGGGGCCAATTTATAAGACGGGCCAACTGGCCAACCGGCCAACGGGAAGACAAAAGTTCGGGTGAGCCGCATTGAGAGTAAACGAGATATTCCATAGTATTCAAGGGGAGTCGATTGATGTGGGGCGGCCTTGCGTGTTCGTGCGGTTGAGCGGCTGTAATCTGCGATGCGATTATTGCGATACACGGTACGCCTGGACCGAGGGGACCGAGATGGGCCTCGAGGATATTCTGGGACAGGTAGGGGATTTCGCTTGCCGTCTGGTGGAAATTACAGGGGGCGAGCCGCTGTTGCAACCGGAAACGCCGATGTTGATCGAAAAGCTGTTGGACCATGGGTTTCAAGTGCTGCTGGAAACCAACGGCAGTTTTGATATCGGTCAGGTGGACGGGCGTTGCGTGAAGATCTTAGATGTCAAATGCCCGGGCAGTCGAATGGCGGATCGGATGGATCTGGAAAACCTGGGACGTCTGGGGCACGGGGATCAGCTCAAATTCGTGATCATGGATCGGACGGATTATGAATACGCCCGAACGCTTACGAATTCCGTGGCCGGAGGGAAGATCGGCGGCGACCGGATTCTGTTTTCACCGGTGGCGGGTTGTTTACATCCGGCGGTGCTGGCGGAATGGATCCTGGCGGATCGGCTGGATGTCCGTTTTCAACTCCAACTGCATAAAGTGTTATGGCCGAACATCGAGAGGGGCGTATGATGGGTGAGAAAACCAGCCGGGCCGTGGTGCTTTCCAGCGGCGGATTGGACTCCACCACCGTGATGGCCATGGCCAAAGAGGCGGGGTACGAGATTTTCAGTCTCAGTTTTTTCTATGGCCAGCGGCATGCCCATGAACTCACCGCTGCGGAAAAAGTGGCCAAAATGTTCGGCGCCGCGCAGCACCTGGTGATCCATGTGGATCTGCGGAAAATCGGCGGGTCGGCGCTTACGGATGATATCGAGGTGCCCAAGGAAAGGGAATCGGCCGAGATGGCTTCCCGGATCCCGGTTACCTATGTGCCGGCGCGCAACACCATTTTTCTCGCCCATGCATTGGCCTGGGCCGAAGTGATTATGGCCGCGGATATTTTTATCGGCGTCAACGCCGTCGATTACAGCGGATATCCGGATTGCCGACCCGCCTTTATCGAGGCATTCGAACGGATGGCCAATCTGGCCACCCGGATCGGCACCGAGCGACAGATCTCCATCCGCATTCATGCACCCCTCATCCACCTGACCAAGGCGGAGATTATTCAAAAAGGCATGGCCCTGGGAGTGGATTATTCCGTGACCCACAGTTGCTACGATCCATCGCCGGCGGGTGCGGCCTGTGGGCGTTGCGACAGTTGCCTGCTGCGAAAAAACGGATTCCGGGATGCGGGGGTCAAGGATCCGACCCGATACGCGGCTTTATGAGAGGAAGTCCCTACGGTTCGTCCAGCACCTTGCGGATGATGGCGCCCAGTTCCGATTTGACGGCCGGTTTGGTTAAAAAACCCTTGATACCGATGGTGTAGGCCATTTCCGGTGAAATTTTTTCACTGAAACCGGTGCAGACGATGATGGGAATATCCGGGCGGCGTTCCAGAAGCCGAAGGGAAAGATCCGCGCCGGTCATGTCCGGTATGGTCATGTCGGTGATGACCAGATCAAAGGCCTCTGGGTGGGAAGTGAATACTGCGAGCGCTTCCTTGGCGCTGGTATGGGTTTCAACCCGGTAGCCGAGTCCCTCCAGCATTTGTTTCTCCATTTTGAGAATGGGCTTTTCGTCATCGACCAGCAGCACCGTTTCCGAGCCTTTTTGAATTTCAATCTGCTGGGATTGTTCCATGGATTCGTGAAGGTCGGCGTCCCGGGGCAAATAGATATCAAACACCGATCCCTGGCCCGTTTGGCTGCGCACCACGATATCGCCGTGGTAGCTTTTGACGATCCCGTGGATGACGGCCAAACCCAATCCCGTGCCTTTTTCCTTGGGTTTGGTGGTGAAATAGGGGTCGAATATTTTTTCCAGCGTGGCGTTGTTCATGCCGCAACCGGTGTCCGCTACGCTCAGGAGCGCATAGTTGCCTGGATAAAGATGCGGGCTTGGAAGATGATGGATATCGCAGGCGGTTTCCTTCAGGGTGATGGTCAAGGTGCCGCCGGTGTCCTCCATGGCATGATAGGCGTTTGTAATCAGGTTCATGGCGATTTGATGAATGTGGGTAGGGTCGGCCAGCACCATGCCGCAGTGATTGTCGATATTCTGTTTGATCGTGATGGTGGCGGGAAGCGTGGAACGGATGAATTTGACCACCTCTTTTACAATCAGTTGAATTTGCAAGGGTTTGATTTCTTTGTCCGCTTCCCGGCTGAAAGCCAGGATTTGTTTGACGAGGTCCTTGGCCCGCAGGGCGGCTTTCAGAATTTCATCGGTGAATTCCCGCTGCTTGCTGTCTTCCGGGACATCGTTTTGCAGCATCTCCGTAAAGCCGATCAGGGGGAACAGAATGTTGTTGAAATCATGGGCGATTCCACCGGCCAAGGCGCCGATGGCTTCCATTTTCTGAGTCTGCCGAAGCTTTTTTTCGTTGTCTTTGATGGTCTCGATGGCCAGCTGGTGGGCGATGGAGACCGCGATGTTTCCGGCGATGGGTTCCAGCAGATGGATCGTTTCAAGGGTCAGCCGATTTTTTCGGTGGTCGTTGAACTGCAACAGACCCACGGTTTCCCCGGCTGTTTTCAACGGGATCAGGGCGATGGATTCGAAGCCTTCCGTATTGCAGCGGTTTCTGGGTCGGAACACGCCGGTATCCCCGTTCGCAGCGGCGAGAAGGTCCGTTGTGCTGTTGGTCCAGAAGCTGCCGTTGGCGGTAAAACAAGACGGGTCGGATCCGATTCGACCGGAAATCACCGCGCCGCACATGCATTCCATCATCGGCATACCGATCGGGTCCATGACCGATCGTCCGTCGGTATCCTTGGCGCATAAATGGCTCTCCGTTTCGATGAAGGCCGGAGAAAATCCGATCGTTGCGAAATAGGGATAATCCAGGCCCTGTTTCAGGCGGATTCCCGCCGCCTCCATTCCCAGCCAGTCCCGGATTTGACCAGTGACGATTTCGGCGATCATGGGTAAACTGAAGGCCTGGTTGATGGACCGCAGCACATCGATGATAAACGTCATTTCTGCCCGCGGCTCGCCGATGGGCGGGAGAGTGTCTGGATGGGAAACCGGATGCGGGTGGTGAAGGGGCATCTTGATCTTCCTTTTGGTACCTATTCAGGGGGGTGGAGCTTAATTTATAACCACTTGAAATAAAAACAAATTTGTTGCAACTATAATTTATTGAAATAATTGAATATTTCGCTAGATTTTTCATTTTACATGTGCTATAGCTTCCAAATATG
>JBGSLR010000046.1:0-29721 GCA_041740615.1 Desulfobacterales bacterium | reverse complement strand
CTAATAAGGGCCCATTCTCGCCCATGATGATTTTCTGCTCATATCGTCATTTTAACAGGCCGTCCGAAACAGTGTTTTGATGATTTTGAACTGGCGCCATTACGCCGATCATGGGTGGCTCCATTAAGGCGATCATTGACACCTGCCTTTGATGTTTCATTTCTGTAAATTTTGACGATATAAAACCGCGTATCGGGTCGATTATTCTCCAAGCTTTTGCCCCATCCAAAGGCTCAATTGGGATCAAATTAAAAAATACCATCCACATGTTTGTTTGTATGAATACATGAAATATCTGCGACGAATATGAAGATTTAGGTGGTCCGAAAATAAAAATTGCCAATAAAGCAGCGAACAGGAGCAATAATTGAGCGATAACACCGCCCCAGGCAATTAAAGCTCTTTTAATTTCACTGACATCACCAACCCACCTACAATATCCACCCAGTCCATGAATTACAATTTCATCAATCCACAAATTGTAGATTCTGATAATGAACACATGTCCGGCTTCATGAATAAAAACAAGAGCAAAAAATGCTATCCAAAAGAATGGCAGAAATTCAAACCTACCAAAAAAGATGGGTGTTAAAAGGATGGTCCAATTTATCCTTATCGGCGTTTCATGCCAATGCCCAATTATTAGTGATCCATTTTCAATTTCCATATAATTTTCTTGAGCACCCAACGCTTGAGCTGTGGGACCGGGAAACGCAACCCCAAAGCCTTGTAAAAAGATACAAAATTTTTACCAGGAAAAAACTTGATAAATGCCACGGTCTTTCCCGGTTCCACACAAGCGAATAGTTAGCTGTCAACTAATGTTTTTCTTCAATCTGTATCCTTTGTAGCACGTCCGATAAAATTTTTTGATTTTCAGAGATTGATTTTTTCGATGTAATTGATAAATGTAGATCAATCCAAGTTCCCTTTTTTACGTATTGAGCACGAATGTGTGAATTGGTACCCTCAGAAATTGGCAAATCATAAGTAACAACTTCCCAGATTCCAATTTTACTAAAAAAAATATTCTGAGGTTCTGGAAGAAATGAACGTGGCCAATCTTCTAAGTCATCAGACCACAATTTCTTAATACCAGGATAATTATTTTCATTTTCAAACCATCCAGAAATGATTATCTGTGGCTTATTTTTATTTGAAAATTGAAAATATCTAGGATTATCATTATCATGTTCATCAATAAAAAATCTGTTTTGGGGAATTAGTAGCCTCAAGTGACTTATTGGTACAGTCAGTTCATAAACAGGCCCTCGACCATGAATGACTATTCGTTCAAGATTTCCTGCACAGCTTAAAGTAAATAGGGTTATAGTAAAAAATGTTATCAAAAATAGTTTTCTATTCTTATTCATATTTATTCCTTCAGCTAACAATTATTCATGTGGATTTTTGATAAATATTATATCATATTGCCGATGTATATAAAAAATAACATTTTAAAATAAAAATAAATGTCGATTTTGTGTTGTGTATATTGGTTTTTAGAATTCATGAAAAATTCATAATATTACAATACACCTGTGGAAATTCACTAAAAATCGAAAATATTGTTCTTGTAATGAAAATAGGTGTTGCAAAATATATATTTATATGTTTATAAAAATGTACGTTGGTTATTGTGGTTACGAAAGCTACTTTTAATCAATAACACACTAAAAATCAAGGGGAAATTAACATGAACCAACAACCGACGAAATTATTGGACATCGTGCGGCATCGCATTCGGGTAAAGCATTACTCGATTCGTACGGAGCAGGCGTACGTAGCTTGGATTAAAAGGTTCATTCTGTTCAATGATAAACGTCACCCGAAAGATATGGGGCGGCATGAGATCGAAAAATTTCTCACCCATCTGGCGGTACAGGGTAAAGTCGCCGCTTCGACCCAAAATCAGGCGTTCAATGCAATATTGTTTTTGTATGACCAGGTCTTGAACATGAATATGCTGGAGAATATCGACGCGATGCGCGCCAAGATGCCGGAGCGCCTTCCGACGGTGCTGACGGAACGGGAAGCGTTTGCGATCATTGACGCTATGACCGGTATTCCGCAATTAATGGTCAAAATTCTGTATGGATCCGGACTGCGCGGGATCGAATGCATACGGATGCGGGTGAAGGACGTTGATTTCGAACGAAGCGAGATCATGGTGCGTCGTGGCAAAGGGCAGAAGGACCGGGCCACGGTGCTTCCGGAGGAATGCAAAGCCCCTCTGGAGGAGCATCTGCGTTTTGTCCGGTCTCAGCACGAAATGGATTTAAAGAATGGTTTTGGAGCGGTGTATTTGCCGTTTGCCCTGGCCAGGAAATATCCCAATGCCGAAAAGGAGTGGGGCTGGCAGTATGTTTTTCCTTCCAAGACGCTTTCGACGGACCCGCGGTCCGGGGCCAAGCGACGGCATCATATGCATGTAAGCAGCCTGCACAGCGCCATCAAAATCGGAACGAGGACCGCTGGGGTTCACAAGCCGGTGAGCAGCCATGTGTTCCGCCATAGTTTTGCAACAGCCCTTTTGGAAAGCGGGTATGATATCCGGACAATCCAGGAACTTCTTGGGCATCGGGATGTGAAAACCACCCAGATTTATACCCACGTGCTGAACAGGGGAGGCAGGGCCGTCATTAGTCCTGTTGATCGACGGAAGCGAAAGTATTAGATGAAAAAATCACACCTTGTAAATTGTGTTACCCCCTGAAGTATGCTATCAGTCAAAGCGTTTGTTTTGTCGTCAAGCTTGAGGAGTGGAAGGTAAACGTCGCCATGGCCAACAGCGCCGTAGACAAATGCGGTTGTGAACGGGTATATAAAAACGGTATGGCGACGATTGGAAATTATAACGAAATCATTAGATTATGGAAATGGCGGAAGTGCATGGGAATCGAACCCACCCGGGACGGTATTAGCGCCCCACACCGGATTTGAAGTCCGGGAGCCTCACCAGTAAGCTGCGCACTTCCGTAGCGGACCATAAATATGATGATTTGATGGACTCTGTCAACCCCATTATCCGGAACAACATAATGCATATTATCAACGAGAAACGATTGGCTGATGTTTTTACAACCCTGGTGGAAATCGACAGCATTTCCATGCAGGAAAGTCGGGTGGCCGCCAAAATCCGGCAGATGGCCGAAGGCCTGGGCGCCCAGGTGCTGACCGATGCTTCCGCAGCAAATACCGGAAGCGATACGGGAAATCTGATCCTGAAATTCAAGGGCAATCGGAACGTCGAACCCATGCTGTTGAGCGGCCATATGGATACCGTGGAACCCGGCATCGGGATTCGGGCCCGGTTTCAGGATGGCGTGTTCACGAGCACGGGGGATACGATTCTCGGCGCGGACGACAAAAGCGCCATCGCCATCATTTTGGAAACCATGGCGCTGATCCGGGAACACGATCTGCCCCACGGCCCCATCGAGGTGGTGCTGACCACCTGCGAGGAAATCGGGCTTCAGGGCGCGAAGCATCTGGATTTCGATATGATCACGGCCCGCTTCGGGTATGTGCTGGACACCACCGATACGGAAGGAATCGTCACCCGTGCGCCGGCGGCCAACAAGCTGACGTTCCGGATTCACGGGAAGGACGCCCATGCGGGCGTGGCGCCGGAGAAGGGGATCAACGCCATATCCCTGGCGGCCCGAGCCCTCGCCAATCTGGACCTCGGTCGCATCGATCAGGAAACGACTTGCAATATCGGCACCATCGAAGGCGGCGTGGCCACGAATATCATTCCCAGTCTGGTGACCCTGCACGGCGAGGCCCGCAGCCACGACGAAAACAAGCTGGCGCGTTTGACCGATCGCATCGTGGGGGCTTTTCAGCAGGTGGTGGACGAGTATGCGCCGACGGATGCAAGCGTGGGACGAGCGCGCCTGGAAGTGGAAGTGGAAAACGATTTTACCGCGACCCACATTCCGGATGACCACCGGGTGGTTGTCCTGGCCAAACGGGCGGCTGCCGCATTGGACCGTCGGATGGCGTTGAAGACCACCGGCGGAGGCGCGGACGCCAACATTTTTTTCAAGCACGGGATTATGACCGGCGTCCTGGGAACCGGGATGCAGGACATGCACACGGTCCGCGAGTCCATTCGGCTGGAGCATATGGTGCGGACAACCGAGCTGTTGCTCGGGATCATTCAACTGCACGCCGAGAACGGGGAAAACTGAGCATGCACCTCCACTTTGATTGTTTTTCCGGTGTCAGCGGCGACATGACCCTGGCTGCGATGGTGGACCTGGGAGTCCCCGCGGACTGGCTGCAGGCCCAACTGCAGCGGGTCTTGCCGCCGGATGATTTCCATCTGACCACCGACCGGGTGATGCGCAGCGGTATCCAGGCCGTGGATTTGCACGTGCATGTCACGAGTCATGTGCATGCCCGCCATTTTACCGAAATCCGGGATCTGATCCGGAACAGTGGCCTTGGGGAAGCGGTCCAAAAAAACAGTCTGGATATTTTTTCCCGGATCGCCGCCGCCGAGGCCGGTATACACGGATGCACCCCGGAGGAGGTCCATTTCCATGAAGTCGGGGCCGTGGACGCCATGGTGGACATCATGGGCACGGCCCTTGCCGTTGACTACCTGGGAATTACTTCCATCAGTTCATCGGCGGTGGCCCTGGGCAGCGGCTTTGTCACCTGTCAGCACGGGGTCCTGCCGGTTCCGGCCCCGGCGACCCTGAAAATTCTGGAGGGGCTGCCGGCATATGGGACCACCGTCCCCCATGAACTGGCCACCCCCACGGGATCGGCGATCGTGGCGGGGTTGGCAACGGAATTCGGCCCCATTCCCGAGATGACGATTCACCGGGTCGGCTACGGCGCCGGCAAGCGGGATCTGGAACAGCAGCCCAACCTGTTGCGGCTGTTGCTCGGCGAGCGCGGGGCCTCGCTGGAAACGGAGAACGGAATCGTGGTGATCGAAACCACCATCGACGACATGAATCCCGAGCTGTTCGGTTTTGTCATGGAGCGCCTCTTCGAAGACGGGGCCCTGGATGTCTGCTGGATTCCGGTGCAAATGAAGAAGAACCGTCCCGGAACCTTGGTGCAGGTGCTGAGCCGTCGGGAAAATCGCTCCGCAATCGTGCAGCGATTGCTGTCCGAGACCACCACCATCGGGGTTCGCTATCACGATGTCCGGCGGGAAATTCTGAAACGGGAAAACCGGCAGGTGATCACTTCCTTTGGACGGGTTCCGGTCAAGGCCATTCTCCGGCCGGACGGCCGGGAATGCCTTACGCCGGAATACGAGGCCTGCCGTGAAATCGCCCGACAGCGCAACCTTCCCATTCAGGACGTGTACCGTACGATTCTGCGGGAGGTCGGTTCCGAGTGAATATCATGACCCTCCGACAACACCTGATCCTGCTGCTCGCCACCGGCTTTTATTCGGGAAAGATTCCGGTTGCGCCGGGAACATTCGGATCGGTGGTAGGCCTTTTGGGGTGCTGGCTGTTGTCCGGCTTGGCACCGTTGAAAGGCCTTCCGGTTTTGATCGGTTGCATCGGTCTGTCCATGTGGATCGCCGGGCAGGCGGAAACAATTCTGGGCGCAACGGATCCGGGCCGTATCGTGATCGACGAAATGGCCGGCATGGCCGTCACTCTCTACGGACTTCCTTTTTCTCCTGGAAACGCCCTGGCCGGATTTCTCCTGTTCCGGTTTTTCGACATCTGGAAACCCTTTCCCATCCGTCAGCTGGAGCGGCGCATTCCCGGCGGTGCGGGCGTGGTCATGGACGACGTGCTCGCCGGTGTCTACGCAACGCTGGTACTGCGGTTGGGACTACTGTTGTGGACATGAGATGAGCGTCATCCGTTCTTTTATCGCCCTGGAACTGCCGGAAGCGATCATCGCCGCCCTTGGGACGGTCCGGAAAGGGCTGAAATCACAGGGACTGAACATCCGCTGGGTGAATCCGGAGTACCTGCACCTGACCCTGAAATTTCTGGGCGATATCCACCCGGAGCAGGTCGATACCATTGCCGGAGTTCTTGCGCGGACGGTTTCCGGGAAAGCGCCGGTATCACTGACGGCCAAGGGCGCCGGTGTTTTTCCCAATATCCGGCGACCGAATGTTTTCTGGATCGGTCTTGCCGGGCAGTTGGATTCCCTGGTTCTTTTACAGCAGGAACTGGATCAAGGGCTTGGGGAAATCGGATTTGCCATGGAGAACCGTCCTTTCAAAGGTCATTTGACCGTGGGGCGTTTCAAGGGCCCGACCGATACCGGTCGCCTGATCCAGGCCATCCGTTCCCTGGTCGATTTCCAGTCTCCGCTCTTTGAAGGGGAAGCCGTCACGCTGTTTCAGAGCGAGCTGCAGCCTTCCGGGGCGGTGTATACCCGACTGGCGACATTCCACCTGATGCGGCTTTCGTAAACAAAGGCGCAAACGTATACATTTCACCACAGAGGGCACGGAGGTCACAGAGCAAAAAGAAACGGATTTGAGGTGCCCATACACTGGGTCCTCTGTGTTCTCCGTGGGCTCTGTGGTGGAAAAAGGTTTTGTTGTAAAAGCAATTAGAGGTGGGCCGTCGAAGAATTAGGATGAAGGCGTCTATCATAAACCAAAAGATACCACCACAGAGGGCACAGAGGTCACAGAGCAAAAAGAAACGGATTTGAGATGCCCATACACTGGGTCCTCTGTGTTCTCCGTGGGCTCTGTGGTGGAAAAAGGTTTTGTTGTAAAACGATTAGAGGTGGGCCGTCGAAGAATAGGATGAAGGCGTCTATCATAAACCAAAAGATATGACCACAGAGCACACTGGCGGATGGATTCGGCATCAGCCGATTGCATTCGATTGCATTTAATAGTATAGGGGGTTCATTTTTTACGGCGTTGGGAATCCGGTAGGGATCCGGTTCGGTGTCGAAGGATTTTGTCGCAACGCTCATTGGGCTGCATTCCGCTTCCGGCTGGTCATCGGCGGTCGCGAAAACGATTATTTCAGGAGGGAATCATGGGCAATTCCATGGAAAAAGACCGGGCGGTGGATGCCGCCATCAGTCAAATCGAACGTCAGTACGGCAAAGGTTCCATCATGAAGCTGGGGAGCGGAACGATCATCGAAGTGCCGGTGATCTCCACCGGTTCCCTGGCCCTGGACAAGGCCCTGGGTATCGGCGGGTTGCCCAAGGGGAGGGTCACCGAAATATACGGCCCGGAATCCTCCGGAAAGACGACCCTGGCCCTCCATGCCGTGGCGGAGGCCCAGCGAAAGGGCGGGATCGCCGCTTTTATCGATGCGGAACACGCCCTGGACACCGCCTATGCCAGGAAGCTGGGCGTGAACTGCGACGAACTCCTGGTGTCCCAGCCGGACACCGGGGAACAGGCCCTTGAAATCACCGATATGCTGGTTCGCAGCGGCGCCATCGATATCCTGGTGATCGACTCCGTGGCGGCCCTGGTCCCGCGGGCGGAAATTGAAGGGGAGATGGGGGATTCCCACATGGGACTCCAGGCCCGTCTCATGTCCCAGGCCCTCCGGAAATTGACCGGGACCATCGGAAAGACCATGACATCGGTGATTTTCATCAACCAGATCCGTATGAAAATCGGCGTCATGTTCGGCAATCCCGAGACCACTACCGGCGGCAATGCCTTGAAATTCTATGCATCGGTGCGCATCGATGTCCGTCGTTCCAATGCCATCAAGGAAGGGCAGGAAATCGTCGGCAACCGGACCAAGGCCAAAGTCGTCAAGAACAAACTGGCGCCGCCTTTCAAGGAGGCGGAATTCGACATCATGTACGGTGAAGGCATTTCCAAGTCCGGTGATCTCCTCGATATGGGCGTTCTGGTGGAAGTCGTCGAGAAAAGCGGATCCTGGTATTCCTACAACGGCGAACGCATCGGGCAGGGCCGGGAGACGGTGAAGAAATTTTTCAGCGATAATCCGGACCTGTATGACGAGATTCTGCTGAAGGTCCGTGAAGCAATGGGGCTGGTGAAGAGCAAGCCGGAGAACGCCGCAACGGAAACCACCAAACCGGAAAAAGTCAAATCAGGAGCGGCGGCAAAACAGGCGGTTTGACCATCGTGAACCACAAATCGAGCAAAGAAGGTTGGAGTACCCCATGACAGGCAATGACGTCAGGAAGAAGTTCATCGAGTATTTTGCGGCAAAAAACCACCAGTTGGTGCGGAGTTCATCCCTGGTTCCCCATGATGACCCGACCCTTTTGTTTACCAATGCCGGTATGGTGCAGTTCAAGCGCGTGTTTATCGGCGAGGAGTTCCGGCCCTACAGCATGGCCGCCACCTCCCAGAAATGCGTCCGCGCCGGCGGGAAACACAACGATCTGGAAAATGTCGGCTACACCGCCCGTCATCATACGTTTTTTGAAATGCTGGGCAATTTTTCCTTCGGCGATTATTTCAAGGAAAAGGCCATCGAATACGCCTGGGATCTGCTGGTGAACGGCTATGGCCTGCCCGCTGAAAAGTTGTGGATTTCCATTTACCTGGATGATGACGAAGCCTTTGATATCTGGAGCAGCCAGATCGGCGTTCCCACGGATCGGATCGTCCGGCTGGGGAAAAAAGACAATTTCTGGGCCATGGGGGACACGGGACCTTGCGGGCCTTGCAGCGAAATCCATATCGATCGCGGGGACGCCCATGGGTGCGGAAAACCGGAGTGCGCCGTTGGATGTGACTGCGACCGTTTTCTCGAGATCTGGAACCTGGTTTTCATGCAGTACAATCAGGATGGTTCCGGGGAATTGGCCCCGCTTCCCAAGCCGAGCATCGACACTGGCATGGGGCTGGAACGGATTGCCTCGGTGCTCCAAAAGGCGCCCACCAATTATGAAACCGATCTGTTCCTGCCCATTATCCGGAAGGTGGAAGCCCTGGCGGAAAAGCGCCTGGGAGAGGACCAGGCCGTTAATGTGGCCATGAAGGTGATCGCCGATCATAGCCGCGCGGCCGCGTTTCTCATCGGCGACGGCGTCCTGCCCTCCAACGAGGGGCGCGGGTACGTGTTGCGGCGGATCATGCGACGGGCAATCCGCTATGGCCGCAATATCGGCCTGAAGCGTCCGTTCCTGCACCAGACGGCCGGCGTGGTGTTCGATATCATGGCCCCGGCCTACCCGGAATTGACCGATTCCGGGGCCTTCATCACCAATGTCATCGAAAACGAGGAAATCCGGTTTGCCGAGACCCTGGACAATGGACTGAAATTGCTGAACGACACCCTGGGGGAACTCAAATCCAGACAGATCCGGACCATTCCCGGAGACGTGATTTTCAAACTCTACGACACCTATGGTTTCCCCGTGGATATCGTTCGCGATGTGGTGCGGGACGAAGACATGCAACTGGATACGGCCGGATTTGAGGCCGCCATGGACGCGCAGCGAGTCAAGTCCCGCTCCGTATCCGCCTTCACCAAGATCAGCGACGCCTACAAGTCCCTGTCGGCCGGCGGGTTCAAACCGGACTTCGTGGGGTATGAACAACTCCAATGCGACGCCGTGGTGAAACTGCTGGTGGCCGACGGCGCGGCAGTGGAAACCGCGCAAGCGGGGACGGCAGTGGAAATTGTGACGGATAAAACTCCCTTTTACGCCGAATCCGGCGGTCAGGTGGGTGATGTGGGCCGTATTCACAATGCCGCGTTTTCCATGGAGGTGACCGGCACCGTCAAGGACCCCACGGGGCTGATGATTCACAAGGGCATCCTGCAAACGGGAACCGCCCGCAGCGGAGAGACGGTGACCCTGACCGTTTCGGACGATTCCCGCAAGGCCACGGCCCTGAATCATACGGCGACGCACATTCTGCATGCCGGCTTGCGGAAAATCGTCGGCGAGCATGTCAAACAGGCCGGGTCGCTGGTGTCGAAGGATCGGCTGCGGTTTGATTTTTCCCATTTCGCCGCGTTGGACCGGGGGGTTCTGGATCAGGTTGAAACCTACGTCAACGAGCGGATTCGTGAAAATTTTCCGGTGATGAGCGAGGAAATGGCAGCGGAGGACGCCTTCAAGACCGGCGCGACCGCCCTGTTCGAAGAGAAATACGGCGATCGGGTGCGGGTCATCTCCCTGGGGACGTTCAGCAAGGAATTCTGCGGCGGCACCCATGCGGGCCGGACCGGCGACATCGGGCTCTTCAAGATCATGAGCGAAGCCAGCGTGGCCGCCGGCGTTCGGCGCATCGAAGCCCTGACCGGCGCCGCTGCCCTGGCTCACGTACAGGAAACCCTCCGGATCGTCCAGGAGACATCGCTGCTATTGAAGGAAAAACCGGAGGCCTTGAAGCATCGGGTTGAAAAACTGATGGCCGACCAGAAAAATCTGGAAAAGGAAACCGAACGCCTGAAAACGAAGATGGCCTTGATGTCCAGCGGAGGCGGCGGCGAGGAATACCAGACCATCGAGGGCGTCCGGGTGGTCATCCGCAAGGTCGCGGTGGACAAGCCGGCTGCGTTACGCGAATTGGCGGATCAATTCAAGGACCGGATCCAATCCGGGGTCGTCGTTTTAGGCGCCGAATCCGGGGGTAAGGCCTTGCTGATCGTGGTCGTCACCAAGGATCTCATGGGGCGGTTTCATGCCGGCAACATCGTCAAACAAGTGGCGGCGGAGGTCGGCGGCGGGGGCGGCGGACGACCGGACATGGCCCAGGCCGGCGGCACCCAACCGGAAAAGCTGGACGCGGCCCTGGCCAAGGTTCCGGAGTTCTTGAAATCCAGTTGATCCGGAAATGCCTGTCACATGGAGCTGAAGCGGCTGACCATGTTGTTGAGCTGTTTGGAAAGCTCCATGAGTTCCCGGACGTTGGCGTTGACTTGATTGCCTTGGGCGGCCATATTCCCGGCCGCCTGGTTGACTTCACTGATGTCCTTGGAAATTTCCACCGCCACCATGCTGCTTTGGGCCATGCTTTGGTTGATTTCGGAGATGCCGACGGAGGCCTGGGCCACATTGCCGGCAATTTCTTTGGTCGTAACGGATTGTTCCTCCACCGCCGAAGCGATGATGGTGACGAAGTCGTTGAGCTGATTGATGATGTTCGAGATCTGGGTGATTTCGCGCACGGTCTCGGCCGTGGCGTTCTGGATGCCTTCGATCTGTTCTCTGATCTGCTGTGTCGCGGTGGATGTCTGCTTGGCCAGTTCCTTGATTTCGTTGGCCACCACCGAGAAGCCTTTGCCGGCTTCACCGGCCCGGGCCGCTTCAATGGTGGCATTGAGCGCCAGCAGATTGGTCTGCTCGGAAATATCCTTGATGGCCTCGGTGACGTTGCCGACTTCCTGGGCGGATTTCCCCAGCCGGTGAACTTTTTGGGAAACACTCTTGGACTGGGAAACGGAATCCAGGGCGATTTTTTGGGCGCTGTTGGTGTTCTGGGCGATCTCGTTGATCGTTCCCGTCATTTGTTCCACCGAAGAGGCCACCATGTTGGCGTTGGTGGAAAGCTGCTCGATGGACGCGGCCACGGATTTGGTGTTGTCGCTGAAATTTTCGTAGGCCGCCGCCACATTGTCCGAGATGGTGGACATGTTTTCGGCTCCCCCCGACATCTGGTTGGAAAGCCCGGAAAGATTCACGGAAGACGTGGTCAAGATTTCCGCATGATGCTGGATTTCCAGAATGGCCTCATGCAATTTGGCCTTGCTCGATTGCAGTTCGGCCTCCCTGGATTTCAGTTTGTCCCGCAGGCGGTTCAGGTAACTGCCGACAAAGGAAAGCCAACCCAAACCAAGGGCGCAGATGACCCACTGCACCATGTTGATCGCCAGATTGAATCCCGGCGTTTCGGCGAACACATTCAGCAGAATGACGATGCCGTATCCGGTGACGGCCACCAGGGAGACGATGATGAAATCCCTGCGGCTGAGCTGGAAGGCGCCGAACAGAATCGTCAGGAAATAAAACACCATCACCCCGCCGCGGACTTCGTTGACAAAATACAAGAAAAAACTGATGAAGACCAATGCCGCGCTGATTTGCGGCATGGTCAGGCTTGGATCCTTGAACCCCTTGTTCATGCCGCTCCGCAGGAGGATGAAAAAAAAGGCTTGCGTGAAAGTGACCGCGAAGAAGAAGAACATCAACTGGCCGAACGTCATGGTCACCAGTCCCACTCTGGCGGCAATGAACACCACCGTGAAGCAGATGATAAAAAATGCATCGGCCATCAGTTGACGCGATACCCGCACCGCCTGCGCTTTGTCTCCCCGGGGAATGATCGCAAACATAGTCGCCTCTTCCGTGTCATCAGTAAGGTTGATCGGTACGATAAAAGGGTGGCTCCAGCCGGTCAAGAATGTATTTCGCGTTACAATATCATAGCGTTCAGGGAACTTCAAGGTGGCTCCGCCAAAGAACGTGTAGATGTTGACATATGCGGAGCCTTTACATAAATTAACTCGTTGCGGAATGGGCATGTTGTCATCATTCAAGCAGGGTGGAACAGAATATGAAAAGAGGAACAAGAATTGTCATCGCTTCCGCGATGCAGATCCTTCTAGTGGGAACCGCATTGCTCGGGAATGGTCTTGTCGTCGGACATTGCGCGGAGGATGCCGTGAAAGCGACGTCATCCCTTGGGGAGGCGCCGTTACAGCCAACGGAAGGGTATCAGAAATGGGCTTTTTTCCCGGTAATCGCCAGCAGCACCGAGACCGGTCTGCAACTGGGCGCATTGGCGGTGCGTTTTTTTCCGACGGATTCGCCGGGCGGACATTCGTCCACCATTGATTTCATCGGCTTCGGAACCGTTGAGGGACAATATTTCGCCGGGATTACGCCCAATTTCTATTTCAACGAAGATCGGCATCATTTGTACGGCGGCCTCAGCGGTAAATTCTGGCCGGCGAATTTCTATGGGATCGGCAATGATACGGTGGAAGAACGGAAAGAAACCTACGATGGGACAAGTGTTTCGTTGCGACTCGGTTTCGAACGAAAATGGTTCGACTTGTTGTACGCCGGCGTGTTGTATCGCTATATCAATGAAAGAATCGACGCCCTGGATACGGGCGTACTGGAAAGAGAAGCGGTCACCGGGGTGAACGGCGGGGTGCGATCCGGCGTCGGCGTCACCTGCTCCTATGATACCCGGGACAATCTCAACGACGCCCGGGACGGTGTTTATGTCGGGTACGAGTCCTTATTCTTCGAGGAAGGCCTGGGCAGCGATTACCGCTACATGGAGCAGACTCTTGACCTGAGAGGGTATTTCCAGACCACCCCATCGACCTGCCTGGCGGTGCGCGGTTACCTGACGATGATGCGGGGCGCCATTCCTTTCCAGGATCTCAGCACGCCGGATGGATTCGATCTGTTGCGCGGAATTGAAAAGGGTCGCTACCGGGAACGCGACATGGCGGCCCTGCAGGCCGAGTGGCGTTTCCCGATTTATAAGCGTTTCGGAGGCGTCGTGTTTGCAGAAACCGCCCAGACCGCTTATGAAATGAGCGCTCTGAAGAACGACGGCTGGAAATATTCCATCGGTACCGGACTCCGCTATGCGCTCAATCCGGCCGAGCGGTTCAATATCCGGCTCGATGTCAGCTTCGTGGACGGCGGTTTCGGTCTTGCCTTGGGCATTCGAGAGGCCTTTTAAGGAACGCCTTTATATAAAAGAATATATTTGCTTTTTTCTTCAGAGGTTGATAGAAACAATCGAAATCAATCCGTGCCGCTCCATCATTCCTTGCCGCCGTTTCTCACTTTCATGGATTCATTCCTTTAGGGATGTTGAAGCATCGAATTCATCCACCGAGTAGGAGACCATGAAACAATTCATTTTTATTCTCTTGCTGTCAGCCTGTCTCAGCTTGTTCGCGATTAACGGGCATGCCGATCAGGTCACCATTGTGTCGGACGAATGGTGTCCTATTAATTGCGCGCCGGGCTCTGAGGCACCGGGAATTATGGTGGAGGTCGCGGAACTAATTTTTAAAAAAGCCGGACACAGCCTGGTATATAAACAGGTTCCCTGGGAGCGGGCGGTCATGGAAACCCGCAAAGGTAATTATAACGGGATAATCGGCGCTTATACAGGTGATGCGCCGGATTTCGTATTTCCGGAAAATGAGCAAGCCGTGATCGGCAACTCCTTTTTTGTTCGTCAGGACAGCACCTGGACATATAATGGTATTTTATCTCTAGATAAAGTGAGCATCGGCGTGATAAGAGGATATGACTATGGCGAGGAAATAAATAAGTATATCAAAAAGAATCATGGATCCGACAAGGTCCAACTGAACGGCGGCGAGACGGCGCTTGAGAAAAACATCAAGAAATTACTGATCGGCAGAATCGATGCCGTTCTGGAAAACAAATATGTGTTCGAGTATAAAGCCTCCCAAATGAAAGCGGCGGACAAGATAAAACCCGCTGGAGTTGC
Source organism: Desulfobacterales bacterium (assembly GCA_041740615.1). Classification (GTDB taxonomy): domain Bacteria; phylum Desulfobacterota; class Desulfobacteria; order Desulfobacterales; family SURF-7; genus DYJD01. The sequence continues at coordinate 15,314 of JBGSLR010000046.1, read as the reverse complement.
GGTGAAGCCAGAGAAAGCCTACGTCGCTTTTTCCCCCGCCAATCCGAAATCAAAGGAGTATGCCGAGATTCTGTCAAAGGGCATGGTGGCGATCAGAGAGTCCGGCGATTTGGCGAAAATTTTGCAAAAATACGGCCTACAGGATTGGAAATAAACACCGTGACTCCTTTCCGTCTCAGAAGATTTTCTCGTACGTTGTAAGTCCGAACAATGAGATGAAACCATTTTTCAGTTCTGTTTTTCCGGGGGGACCGTATAGACGGATTCCCCCCGGTACAGGGCTTCTTATTGTTTCAACTTGGCCAGTGCGGCGCGGACACCGGCGGCATAGTCCGGATGAACCTTTTCGAAATGTCCCAGCTGGCGCTCGACGATGTGTTTCGGCACCCCTTGCATGGACTCGGCGATGTTGGAGAAGAGACGTGCTTTCTGACCGGCGTCGAAGAGGTTGAACAGCGCCCGTGGCTGGCCGTAGTCATCGTTGCCTTCCCGATGGTTGTAGCGGGCGGCGTCGCCGGAAATTTTCAGGGGCGGCTCGCTGAAATCCCGGGACTCGACCGGGCCGTTGAAGGAGTTGGGCTCGTAATAGGCGTCCGGGTTGGGGAAGTTGGGGGTAAAGCGCATGAGCCCGTCTTTATGGTAATGATGAACCGGGCATTTGGGCGCGTTGATGGGCAGGGCCTCATAATGGGTCCCGATCCGATAGCGGTGGGCATCCGCATAGGAGAAAATCCGGCCCTGCAACATCTTGTCCGGTGAAAAGCCGATACCCGGAACGATATTCGAAGGCGAGAAAGCCGCCTGTTCGACTTCGGCAAAGTAGTTTTCAGGATTGCGGTTCAGCTCCATGATGCCCACGTCGATCAATGGATAATCCCCATGGGGCCACACTTTGGTTAAGTCAAAGGGGTTATAGGGGGTTTTGTCGGCGTCTTTTTCCGGCATTACCTGAACGGCAAAAGTCCATTTGGGAAAATCGCCTTTCTCGATGGCGTTGAAAAGATCTTCCTGGGTGGACTCCCGTGTCCGGCCGACGACTTCGGCGGCCTCCGCGTTGGTCCAGTGTTTGTGGCCCTGCTGGGTCTTGAAATGGAATTTCACCCAGAAACGTTCATTCCGGGCGTTGATCAAGCTGTAGGTATGGCTGCCGTACCCGTTGATGTGGCGAACGCCGATGGGCAGACCGCGATCGGACATCAAAATCGTCACCTGGTGGAGGGATTCCGGCGAGAGGGACCAAAAATCCCAGGCGGCGGTCGCGGACCGCAGGTTGGTCTTGGGATGGCGTTTCTGGGTATGGATGAAATCTGGAAACTTATAGGGATCCCGGATGAAAAAGACCGGCGTGTTGTTGCCCACCAGGTCCCAGTTGCCTTCCTCGGTGTAGAATTTCAACGCGAAACCACGCACGTCGCGTTCCGCATCGGCGGCCCCCAGCTCGCCCGCCACGGTTGAAAATCGCGCGAACATGGGCGTTTTTTTGCCGACTTTCGAGAACATGCCGGCTTTGGTGTACCGGGTGATATCGTGGGTGATCGTCAAGACGCCGTGGGCGCCCCAGCCTTTGGCGTGCACCACGCGCTCGGGGATCCGTTCCCGGTTCTGGTGGGCCAGTTTCTCGATCAGTTGATAGTCCTGAAGGAGAAGCGGTCCGCGTGGCCCGGCGCTGATGGCGTTCTGGTTGTCGGCGACCGGGGCGCCGGCCGATGTGGTCAGTTTTTTGGCATCGCTCATTATCACACCTCCTCATTGTAAGGGTTACGGGAAGTTCACGCATCCGCCAACGGCCTTGCGGGATGGCTGTTCCCCCTATCCGTTCCGATCCCGGAAGGAGCAAACCATGGCGATAGACGAAAAATTGTCTGGCGGTATGATTTCCTTCCTATCAAACCGTCGGCATCAGCGCAATGCTTTCCCTTTGTGTTGAGATATCCATATAGATAGAAAAATTTACTATATGATAATTATTATCATTTAAATGTCAAAATATTTCATGCTTGATCGAAAAACTCGTCGTTCCTCGCCCCGTCTGGGGGGATCAAGGGGCAGGGGACCAATTGATTGAAATCCGAGGCGTGATATAAAATACCGGATGGTTGTAGTATCTTCAAGTCAGTACATCACCTCCGTGTCATCCGTGGTTGCAAAAATGGCCACTGATAACATAAATTACACGGATAATCGTCTCATCCGTATGCCGTGCTCCTGCCGGGAAATTTAAAATGTTCACACCTTTGTCGGGTGGTTATCGAGCGTTGCGGCGTGGATTCCGAGGTGTTTTTTTCAAGCAATCCCCGCAAATACCGAAAAAATCCAATCGATGGGTCAAAATTTGGAAACCGGTTTCGGCAGCGATTTCCGCCGTCATGTCTTGCAGGGTATCCAGGTTCGGATCGATGATTTTCTTGCACTCAAAACAAATCACATGGGGGTGGGGATAAGGCTTGTTGCCGTCATACCGGTTGCTGCCGTCCGGAAAGCCCAATTCCAAAATTTCGTCCAATGATTTGAGCAGCATGATATTCCGGTACACCGTCGCCAGACTCATGGTGGGAAAATCGGCCCGAAGCTGTTCGTATATGGCCTCGATATTGGGGTGCCCGATACTGTGGGACACGATTCGTACGATGGCCAGCCGTTGGGGCGTCAGCTTATGATTGTTTTCCTTGAGTTTTGTGACAATCGCTTGAAATCGTTTTTTCGGATCCGCCATGCCGGCTCGCTTTTGCTGCAGTGAATCAGAATTCATCAAATAATCATAATTCCTGTTTGACCGAAACCCTCGGCTTGCCCCGTCCCTTGTGGCAGGGGATCAAGGGGAGGGGACAATTGAGTGAAATCCGTTTCGATTCCCCCCAGCCCAACCCTCTGCCGTCAAGGGATAGGGAGAATTCGGACCTTTCATTCAGGCACTCAATATCATCAACCGTCGGAAAGGCGCAAGATTTTTTGACCGGAACGCGAAATGGATGGGGCGCAGGCCGGAATCATGGTATGGATGATTGCCATATTTTTTTTTCGCCGTCGGACGGTGGAAGACGGCGCTTTTCGCACCGCTGGCCTTTCATCTGCATCTTTTGGGCGATCTCGTCGGTTCCCGGGGGCCGGACGGCTACCAATGGCCGATTCCCTATCTGTTGCCGTTCTCCCATGCCTGGCAACTCACATGGCGCGGCCAATGGACGTTGAACGCCTGGCCCAACATCCTCCTGACGGCGGTGTTGCTGGGCGTCACCCTGTATCTGGCTTGGAAGCGGGGCTATTCGCCCTTTGAAATGGTCTCTGCGCGGGCGGACAGGGCGCTTGTGAGGAGATTGAGGAATCGATTCGGCGATCCGGATTCGTGTCTTACGAACCGGAATTGATCCCCTGCATTGTCCGGATGATGCCGTCGATATCCACAAATCGTTCGAAGTGTTCGGCCAGAAGATCGTAATGGCGTTCCTTTTCACGCCAGTAGTCTTCCCGCGCCAAGGCGGAATCAATGGACAGCCCTTTCCGGGCGGCCAGGTGCCCCAACAGTCCGCTCCGGAACGCCGCGCTGTCGAACAGGCCGTGCAGATAGGTACCGAACACATTTCCGTCCGGATTGCAGGCGCCTTCCGGACCGGTATCCAGTTCCAGAAAGGGTTTCGCCGCATTCCCCCTTTCCGTTCTTCCCATGTGAATCTCGTATCCTCTGACACCGGCATGGAACAGGCGATCGCTTCCCATGGACTGTCTCACGATTTTGGTTTGTTCGATCCGGGTGGTGACGTCCAGCAGGCCGACACCGTCGATTTGACGGTGCGCGCCCTCCAATCCGTGGGGGTCCTGAATCTCCCTGCCCAGCATTTGAAACCCGCCGCACAGACCCATGACCATTTTGGTATCGGTCTGTGCAAATGTTCGGACGGCCGCGCTCCAGCCTGTTTTCTCCAGCCAGGACATGTCGGAGGTGGTGTTTTTGCTGCCGGGAAGAACCAGGAGATCATAGGCTGTAAGCCCGGACGGTTGCTCGAGCCAGTTCAGCACCACGTCCGGTTCTTGGGCCAGAACCGAAAGATCGGTGAAATTCGAGACATGGGGCAGACGGACGACGGCGATATTGATGCTGTCCTCTTGGGGCGGTCGGACCGTCGTGGTCTGGTCAAGGGACATGCTGTCTTCGGTATCCACGGTAAATCCCGTGAAAACCGGAACCAGGCCGAACACCGGTTTCCCGGTACAGCGCTCGATATAATCGATACCTGTTTGAAACAGTCCGGGATCTCCGCGGAACTTGTTGATGATGAAGCCGGCCACCAGGTCCCGTTCTTCCGGGGTGATCACGGCAAGGGACCCGATAATCTGCGCAAAGACGCCGCCGCGATCGATGTCCGCCACCAATACCACCGGGGAGCGGGTCATGATCGCCATCTCAAAATTGACAATGTCGTGGGTGCGCAGGTTCACTTCGGCGCATGATCCGGCACCCTCCATGACGACTGCCTCGTACTGTTGTTCCAGGAGATGGAAGCTTTCCCGGACCGCGGCCTTGAGCTTCGGTTTCATCCCATAATAGGCGCCGGCGGAAAAATTGCCCAACACCCTGCCGTGAAGGATCACCTGGGAGCCCAGATCACTGTTGGGTTTCAGCAGCACCGGATTCATGTGGATGGACGGCGGCAAACCGCTGGCCTCGGCCTGGGCCACTTGGGCGCGGCCGATTTCACCGCCTTCGACGGTGACAAAGGAATTGTTGGACATATTCTGGGCCTTGAACGGTGCAACCCGGATGCCGCGTCGTTTCAGGATCCGGCAAAAAGCGGTGGTGGTGACGCTTTTTCCGACATCCGATCCGGTCCCGAGAAACATGATTTTCAACGTGGAAGACATGCGCGGATTCCGAAAATCACATCAGGGCGCGCGCCATGGCCAAGGTGAAAAGGGCCAGCAGCGCCGCCGCAAAGGATATGTGCCAGGCCGAATGGATGTCCTCGATACGGACGGGATTTCCTTCGGCGTTGATATAGGGTTTCTCCACCAGCAACCCGTGGTAGCGGTTGGGGCCGCCCAGCCTCAGATTCAGGACGGCGGCCATGGCGGCTTCCGGATGGCCGGCGTTGGGGGATGTATGGCAATGCCGGTCCCGGAGGGCGATCCGCCACCTGTCGCCCGGATTTCCCTTGCGACGGCTTCCGGCCAGCAGGATCAACAGGAGGGAAAGACGCGCCGGAATCCAGTTGAGCAGGTCGTCACACTTGGCTGCGAAGAATCCCAGTCGGAGGTAGTGTTCATTTTTATAGCCGACCATGGAGTCCATGGTGCTCACCGCCTTGTACAACACCAACAACGGCGCGCCTCCCAGGAAGGCGAAGAAAAGCGGGCCGATGACGCCGTCCGAAAGATTTTCCGCAAGGGTTTCGACGCAGGCCCGGGCCACGGCCTCGGCATCGAGTTCGTCGGTTTCCCGACCGACAATGGCGGCAAGCCGCTTCCTGGCCCGTTCCAGATCACCTGCCGCAAGCGCCATCCGCACCGCATCCACATGGTCATGCAGGTCTTTGACTGCCAGACAGGCATATATCAGGTATCCGTTGAACAGAAACAATAGGACGGGGTAGGGAGAGAGCAATCGGTTGATCACCAGAACCACGCCAACGGAAATGGAAGCCGTTGCCGCAAAGAGCAGGAAGCCGCCGGTATAGGTCGCCATTCCGGCCAGGCGCAGTCTTTTTTCAATGGGCGTGATCAAGCCGTTGCCGATCAGCCGAACCGGATGAAAGCCATAGACCGGATCACCGATGAACAGGTCAAGGACAAAGGCGCTGATCACCAACAGGGTCGTATTGTCTAAAAACATCGTCGTCCCATCCATTACACATCATTCCGTATCGACGGTCCGGCCCCCGTCCTTCCAGCCGGTCTTCCGCGGCCGAGGGGAGAGAATTCCACTATTGGGCGAAAAGATCAAGGACAAAACACCGGCGCCCCCGCATCCCGGTTTCAGTGAATCATTTCGATCGACGGTCCCTCCCTGTATCCGTTTGATCCGTGTCATCCGTGGTTATTTTTCACCACTACGGGTGATACCATATTGACGCGAAGATATTCCAGGCTTCCGGCGTTGGCGGGTCATCTTATCGCGGAGTGCGAAACCGGGAGGGCGAAATCTGGATCTTGTAAAACAATTGTAAAACAAGCGATAAATCATTGCCAATTGACAAAGATCGCGATAAATGGGCAATTAGTCCATGCGATTCGTACGAAAAGCGATATTTCGCCGAAAATGCGGCCAAACGCAGCGCGAAAAAAGACGAATTGCCGTTCCGGTCATGAAGATACCGGGTTCTCCCCGCACTGTTCGCGTGCCATCGACGATGGAATCGATTCATTCCAGACGTAAAACGTTGTCATTTCCACGGCTGTTTATCGGAGGGTCCGAAGATGAAAAAAATACGAAATATCCTGTTGGTTTACCCTGAGGTGCCCAACAATACCTACTGGAGTTTCAAATACGCCCTGCGTTTTATCGGGAAAAAAAGCGCCCAACCGCCCCTCGGCCTGATCACGGTTGCGGCACTTTTCCCAGAAGGCTATCGACTGAAACTGGTGGACATGAACATCGAGCCCCTGCGGAAGGAAGATGTCGCATGGGCCGACGCGGTCTTTATTTCGGCCATGATCGTCCAGCAGGCATCGGTGGACCAGGTTGTCGCCGCCTGTCGGAAACAGGGCAAAAAAACGGTATTGGGAGGAGCGTACGCCAATTCCAATTGGCGGGAAATCGTGGGCGTGGACCATTTTGTACTGGGGGAAGTCGAAGAAGTCTTTCCGGCCTTTCTGGCTCAGCTGGAAGAGGGAACCGCCCCCAAGGCGTTTCACTGCCGGACGAAACCCGACATTTCCCACACCCGGACTCCCCGATTCGATCTGCTGAACCTCGATGCCTATGCTGCCATGTCCATCCAATACAGCCGCGGATGTCCGTTCCGATGTGAATTCTGCGACATCTGGAAAGTTTACGGAAACAAGACGCGGGTCAAGTCGCCGGATGTGGTGCTCGCGGAACTGGAGGCGCTTTTCCGGTTGGGGTGGCGGGGGGCTGTTTTCGTTGTGGACGATAATTTCATCGGCAATAAAAAGTGCGTGAAGAAGGCGTTGCTACCTGCCGTAACGGCGTGGCAGGCACAGCACGATTTCGCTTTCCGCTTTTTCACCGAAGCCAGTATCAACCTGGCCGATGACGTCGATCTGATGAACGGCATGCGGGACGCCGGATTCAACGAAGTGTTTATCGGCATTGAAACGCCGTCGACGGAATGCCTTCGGGAAACCGGCAAAATTCAGAACCTGAAAACCGATCTGCAAACGGCGGTGCAAGCCATCCAGCGCCACGGAATGGAAGTGATGGCCGGGTTTATCGTGGGTTTCGACAACGATTCGGAAGATATATTCCAACGCCAGATCGACTTTATTCAACAGGCCGGAATTCCCAAGGCAATGGTCGGCTTGCTGACCGCACTGCCGGGGACCGATTTGTACGAACGTCTGGAGCGTGAAGGACGGATCCTGTCGTCCTCGGCCGGAAACAATACCCACTGTCTGAACCTGAACTTTGCGCCGAAAATGGATCTGCGGCGATTAAAAGAAGGGTATCGGGAAGTATTGGGGGCCCTTTATGACAAAAACCTGAAGAATTATTTTGATCGCTGCAGCCGGTTTTTGGAGAACCTGGGCAGCGCACCCCATTTCCAGCGGGACATCGGCCGAAAGGAAATCCGCATGCTGTGGAAGTCGATTTCCATGCAGACCTTCACCCCATACGGGTTTCAGTATCTGAAGTTTGTCGGCTATCATTTTCTGAAAAACCCGCATGTGTTCGGGGAAGTGATCAAATACGGCATCATCGGACATCATTTTCACATGATCACGCAGCAGACGCTGAAGATCGAAGAAATGTCTTCCTATCTGGATGATTGCTATCGTTCCCTGAAGGAGCAGGTCAACCAGTACTCCGGCACGGTCGTGAACAATTCCAAGGAGGCCATGCGGTTGGCGGAACAGTTATGGCGCCGGCGGACGTATATCCTGGATACATGTAAATCGGGTATCAACAGAATTCATGAGGATTTCCGGGAGGAAATTCGGATAAAATATGAAGAGATCGCGGAAAAGATGAAAGATTTGCTGGCGGCGTTGGAGACGGATCTCATGGGGCGTGGGTACGGATTCTGATCCATCGGCAAGCGATGGATGATGGATTCGGATCGGTTGACTTTTGGCCGGAATTGTAGAAAAGTGTACCTGATTCGCCGGAGAGACATACCCCCGGTGATGGGTTCACCAAGAAGACCGTGTTGTTATCAATCCCCAAGCGGAATCCGTCATGCCATCACTCGATCGACCGGAATACAACCCGTATATTATCGGATTTACGGAAAAAAAAGGACCCGTTTTTATCCCGCTGCAGGAAGCCAGACGGGTTTACGGACAATTGCCCAGTGATTATCAATTCGTTTCCGCCAAGAACAGCCGGAAAAACAAAAAGGGTCTGAACCTGGCCATCGGCAAACTCCTGACGGAACTGCTCGAAGATCGGAGAATCATCCTCAAGGCGGCGGTATTTCGGTTCTACAGCGACTGGCATCGCGACTATACGAAAGAGTTCGACCTGTCCCTTGAACCTTTCTGGAACTTGAACACGCCTTCGCGGGTGGGCCGCATCATCCGGGACAATCAAAACGAACTGCTGCGGGTCATGAACACGGCCCTGCGACCTTTTTTGTCCGATCGTTTTATCCGCAAGGATGTACTCAACTCCATCGCGGAAAAGGATCTTTCCCATACCACTCAAAAAATTCTGTCCAGAAAAATCGCCAGCATGGGGTCCGGGGAAAAAAGCGCTTCCTGCCGGGAGGCCCTGGCCTTGGTTCAGGTGAATGATATCCTTGCGCGCCTTTGGTCCGTCACTTCATTTGATCTCGCCCGCCCGGGTGATCAGGGCCTCTCCATCTTTGCGGATGAGATTGCAACGGCGCTTTACGAGATTGGAAACATCATGCCCCTTGCCGGTGTCGGGGATCTGGTCTGTCCGGCCGGGCGTGAAATCGATTTTGCGTTTGCGAGTCGGGATTTACGCTATCTGTTGTTGGGAAAGAAAACGGGCGACTGCACGGCCGACAAAACGACGTTTCAAGCCGATCGCCATGTGGAGAACATATACTGGACCGTGTTTCCGTGGATTCTGGACCGCAATTACCAGATCTTGAAGGTCTATCATCAGGGGGTTTTTGTCATGAAAGCCCATTTGCTGCCCCTGTTTGTTCTCCAGAACGGGGAGGGCCGGATGATTCTGGCGGTGGACGCCATTGAAACCGTCCGGGCCTTGCGGGACGATATGAAGGGGCATTGTCAGGAGGATCTGCTGGAAAATCGCGATCGTATTTTTTATCAGGTGATCCATGAAATCCTCCGCCTGGCCAAAGACATGGGGATCGAACGGGTATATGCGGAAAAATTTTCCAACACCCCTTGGGTGCGGGAGGCTTTTCAAACATTTCCGGAAATATTTTTACACGTAAACCAAATTGTCAAACTGGATGAACTGGAAGATGTGTTTTGTTTTTCACAAGAGTTGAGTCGCAAGGCGGGCCGCCGGGCGCCCACGGATGTCTTCATGGAGCTTCAAATGAAAAACACCTCGCTGGTACCCAGATTATCCAAAAAAATTGAAGGGGTTAAATCCTTTGCCGTGCTGATGGGGGATCCGGATGAGGGGATTCCAATGAAGCGGGTTTTCGGCATTTGATGCCTCGGGAAATAAAATGATTGATTTATACGCGTATTGGAATCATCATGAAAGCGTTCAGGGAACGAAGTGTAAAATCAACTGATTGAATGACAGGAGCGCTGCGATGTTGGATATGGAGCTGAATACGATCAAGTTTTGCCATCATGAAGAATCCCATAAGGGGCCCCACACCCATAAACGGGGCGGGGGAGGGGTCGAGAGCAAAACCGTAGGCGGGCGGGAGATCAAGGTCCTGCGCCGGGTGCTGGACGTCAATGAGGAAATGGCCCAGCGCAACCGCCGGCTGTTCGCGGAAAAAGGGATTTTTGTATTGAACATGATGAGTTCTCCGGGATCGGGCAAGACCACGACACTGGAGAAAACCCTGGCCATCATCGCCGCCGAAATAAAAAGCGCCGTGATCGTAGGGGATATCTGCACCACCAACGATGCCGACCGTCTGTCCAAGTCCGGTGTACCCGTGGTGCAGATCAACACGGATGAATTCGGCGGCGACTGTCACCTGACCGCCCATGTGATCGCGTCCGCCTTTGACGGTCTCAACAGCGCCGATCTGGATTTATTGATCGTGGAAAACATCGGAAACCTGGTATGCCCGGCGGAATTCGACATCGGCGAGGATGCCCGCGTGGTGGTGTTGAGTATTACGGAGGGGGAGGACAAACCATTGAAGTACCCTCTGATGTTCCGGGAAAGCGATGTGGCGTTGCTGAACAAGATCGATCTGCTGCCCTATCTGGATGTCGACCTTGCCGCGGCGGAGCACAATATTCATCAAATCCATCCGCATATGCCGATTTTTGCCATATCGGCCAAGACCGAGGAAGGGTTTGACGCCTGGATCGCGTGGATCAAGAAAAGCATTGCCGATAAACGGAAAGCACGGCTGGAGGTTCCAAGATGATTCCGGGAGCGACTTATACCCATACGAATATCGTCGCCCGCGATTGGCGGAAACTTGCGGATTTCTACCAGTCTCTGTTCGGTTGTGTATTGGTTCCGCCTGAACGCAAGTATTCGGGGCCTGAATTGGAAGCCGGCACCGGTGTCCCCGGCGCCACCCTTTGCGGCGCCCACTTGCGCCTTCCCGGCCATGGGGAGAAGGGACCGACCCTGGAGATTTTCAATTACTCGCGATTGTCTGACGGGCCGACTCCGGCCGTGAACCGACCGGGGTTAGCCCACCTCGCCTTCGAGGTGGATTCCGTGACCGACGCCCGGCGCGAGGTCCTTGCCGCCGGAGGAAAGGCGGTGGGAGAAGTCATCACCCTCGTCACCTCAACGGGCAGGCGTGTTACCATGTGCTATATAACCGATTTGGAAGGGAATATAATCGAGCTGCAATCTTGGGATTCATAATGTTTTTGTATTGACTCAAACCGTCTTTCCCTTTAAAGTAAACACAGAATCACACCGGATCCGAACGTGCTCCTCTCCGAGAACGGATTTTGAGCAGCGCCTGCCGCGAAAAAACGGGTAACGGTTGATCTCCGCCTCCTTTCTTCCACTACACGCGAATTATTTTTTGTCGGGACAGGTTGTTTCATGCCCTTGTCAGGGGGGATGGAGAATTCGTTCCGGATGCTTCATCAACTCCAAGTCGTTTCGTATTCGGTATCATCAGATAAGGAGGGCTTATGCAAACAAAAAACCGCTCCATTCATCAGATTGTCGAGGAACAGGCGCAGCGCTGGCAGCGATTGCGCCGGGAAGAAAAGATCGAAAAGGAGGTCGTCCCGATTATAACCATTTCCCGGGAACCCGGTAGCGGCGGTCGTCTGGTGGCGCAACAGCTGGCCGAGGAACTCCAATTGGATTTCTACCATCAGGAAATCATCCAGGAAATCGCCCAAAGCGCCCACGTCAGCAAGGTGTTGCTGGAAACGCTGGATGAAAAAGGCATTTCCATGATCGAGGACTGGGTATCCGCGGCGATTTTGGATCGCCATCTCTGGCCGGACGAATACCTGCGCCATCTCATGAAGGTGATCGGCGCCATCGCAAGACACGGCCGAGCGATCATCGTGGGCAGAGGCGCCCATTATCTCCTCCCCAGGGAAAACCGTTTCAGCGTGCGTATCATTGCACCGCTGGATATCCGTGTGAAGAATGTCTGTCGTCAATTCGACTCGGAGGAAGAAGTCACAAGGCGGCGTGTCATCCGCACGGAGTCCGACCGGAAAGCCTTTGTCCGCAAATATTTCAATGCGGATGTCGCGGACCCGCTTCAGTATGATTTGATCATCAATACCGAAATCATCGGCGTCGAGGCCGCGGTCAAGGCGATTCGCAGCGCCCTGAGAATTTGAGGTGCGCTTGCAATGCGGCAAAAGAAGCCTATATTATGAATCGTCAATCCCAAACGGATATGGTTTGGAAATGACGTTCGAGGTCGTTGGAGAAGGGCTGCAACCACCACACGAAAGGAGTTCGATTCCGTGCCGATTTATGAATATGAATGCAAGACCTGTGAAACGGTTTTTGAAAAATTGCTGTTGAAGGGGGACCCAAGCGATGGGATGGATTGCCCCCAATGCGGGTCCAAAAACGTCAAAAAGCTGTTGAGCGCCGGCAGCTTCCTTACGGGAAACGGCCTGGGAGCCTGTGCCCCCGGCGGAACAGGCGGGTTCTCGTGAGCCGGATAGCCCATGAGCGGCCGTGGGCCGTGAGAAAAGAAAACCGTCCATTATGGTAAAAAAATAAGTCTCTCACAGAGCACACGGAGGACACGGGGACAAAATCGCTTTTCCTCTGTGGTCTCTGTGGTCTCTGTGCGCTCCGTGAGAAAAAAACACCTGCTGTGGTCAGTGATGACCGAAGGTCAGATAATTTCCTCGATGCCCAGGGGAAATTTGGATAGCTCTTCACAACCGTCCCGGTGTATCACAATGGGGTTTTCATAGCGAAAACCGATTTGTTCATCGGGACAGGCATATTGCATGGCGCAGATCAGCACTTCGTTTTCCCGGTAAATATGTTCGGGATTTGTCCAGTACGGGAAGGGACCGTCGTTCAGTCCGATGCGCCATTCGTCACCCATCATGCCGATGCCGTGTTCGAAACCGGGCACCATGTAATCGGAAAATCCCCGTGAGTCGGCAAAGTTCATCATTTCTTCGGCCAGTTTGGATGGCGTGATGCCCGCCCGATAGGTTTTGAGGGTCAACCGGACGATGTCCACGAAATTGCCGGCATGCCAAAACTGGCGATCCGTTGCCGGGCCGATCAGGTAATTGTGGGCATGATCCCCCAAACCCAGCATGAACATGGAATGGATATCCACCATGAGGGGCTCTCCAGCTTGTATTTCCCGCCGCGAAGCCGGTGTGCAGGCGCCTCCCATATAGCTGGTGCGATAACCGCTGGCGATTTCATTTCCTCCGGTAAAAGACCATTCGAATTCGCTGCCTTCCTTGCGCATGGCGTAAGCGGCCAGCCCGGCGATTTCCGTCTCGGTCATTCCTTTGTAACCGCCGTTCCGCAGGGCTTGCAATACCGCCTGATGCCCCACGTCGACAATCCGGGAGGCTTCGCGAAAACGGTTGATGGTGCCGGGATCCTTGATCAGGGCCAATTTGTCGATGATCGTATGGGCATTGACCAGTTCGGCGTCCGGCAATGCGGCCCGGTACTGGGTATACTCATAGTGGGTCAGCCACCCTTCGGGCAGGTAGTTGGACATGCCGCTTTCGATGCCGATGCGTCCCTTCCCGCCTTTCAGCAGGTCTTTGATGAAATCGGATATCTGTTCGATCTGATCCTGTCCGCCCATGGGCGCGAATCCATATACTTGTGACTCGCCCAGCCAGGAGTCATCTGCGATTCTGGCGGCATCGATCACAAAGGTGAAAATGGTCGGCAGACCTTCATTGGGAATGACGATGAAACTGCGCCAGGGGCAAAAGGCATCCGACATCCAGGACAGGGTGCGAAGTCGCGAGCCCAAATAGACATCGATGTGTTGTTTGGCCATTTCCGCCTGGACTTCCTGCAGTCGTTTGGGGAAATCGATATAATACGGATTGTTTTTGTCGAGCAGGGTTGCCATGATGATTTCCTCCTAATCAATAATTCGTGGGAATGCCGGAAAGGACCTTGTTGAGCCGGTCGGCCACGGATGCCAGTTTCAGGGCCTTGATCATATTGCCTTTCAACTTCAGCTTCAGGGTCATGAGCGCTTTCTGGGAGCTGAGTTCCGCCCGGGTGATTTTGGCAAACGTCTCATAATCGCCTGTGATTCTGAATTCGGCCAGGGGCGGCTCACCGGTTCCGGCAAGCAGTTCCTTCAGGACGCCGCCTTCGTAATTGAAAAACAGATACCGGTCGTTGCCGTCCGGGCAGTGGATATAAATGTTGGACATGGAAGAAGTGATGTGGTTCATCCGCTCCGGGGTGAGCTCGGCCTTCAGTTTTTGTTCGGCCTGCTCCCGCCATTCCGGACTCAGATACTGAAATTTGTCGTTCATGATGACCTCCTGGTGATGAAGGGTGAAATGGGAAGCGTGAAATGAGTGTGGGCCGCTTTCACGCTTCACTCTTGACGAACAGACCGTTGACGAGCAATTCAAATGTGTCGGCGAAGGCTTCCTGGAATTGCTTTTCCTCAGTCTTGATATAGGTTCGGATAATGAACATTTTATAGATCATGAAAATGACCTCCGCCATTTTTTCCGGATCCACCGGACGAAACGTACGTTCCTGAATTCCCTGAAGGAGAATGTTCCGGATCATGAGTACGGAGTTCCGGTTGATCTCCTGGAACGGATCCGTGACCGGAAACATGGGGAAGATATCCGGATCATGGAGGAGTACCTGGCGGAATGCCTCGTCTTCCGCGAGATACGCCACCGCCTTGAAACACATCACCGTGAATTTTTCTTTGGCGCCGCTTTCCTGCTCCACTGCCTCGCGGACGCGTAGCTGCCATCTCAACAGCGCCCAGGCAACCGTCTGTCGATACAGCTCTTTCTTGCTGGGGGCATAGATATACAGATTGCTTTTGGTCATCTGCAGCCGGCTTGCGATATCTTCCAGGGTTGCCTTGCGAAAGCCGAATTTCGCGAATACCGAAAGGGCCGCCTCATAGATGATTTCCATGTTTTCTTTTTTGCGCATGACCACCTGCAGCATTTATCGGGAAACCCGATATTTTTTTAAATGAATTAATGAACAAAAAGATAATTTGTTCATTAATGGGAAAGGGGGGGATTGTCAAGAGATTTCGTGAACAGTTGAAGCAGGGGATGACCGGCCGAAAGGACGTAGGGAAATTCGCTGGGTATCGGAAATATCAAAACGGTAATGGATTGATATGGTTGCTGACAATAAAAAACCGGGGTCGGTTTGTATCCCGCCCCGGTTTTCAATCGGAATCAGCTTCGTTACGTTTTTACAATCTTTATTCCGCGGTGACGGAACCCATGCTGGCTTCGCTGCCTTTGCCCAGGGCGATATTGGCGGACTTGTCGACCTTGGAATCGTTCACGATCGTGCCGGAAACCTTGGAATCCTTCAGGGTCACGGAGCCCATGTTGGCGGT